>DASYKY010000099.1:0-138900 GCA_035995025.1 Actinophytocola sp. | reverse complement strand
CTCCGGATCGTCCGGCACGAAGGCGTGCACCATCCGGGTCAGCCGGATGGCTTCCGCGGAGAGCTCGACCCGATTGACCGAGGGGCCGGAGCTGCTCGCGTAGCCCTCGTTGAAGATCAGGTACAGCACGTGCAGCACGGTGCCGAGCCGGGCCGCCGCCTCCGCCGCGGGCGGCGTCCGGAACCCCATGCCCGAGGCGGTGATCTTCTGCTTCGCCCGGGTGATCCGCTTGGTCATCGTCGCCTCGGGCACCAGGAACGCGCGGGCGATCTCCGCGGTGGTCAGCCCGCCGACCGCCCGCAGTGTCAGCGGGATCTGCGCGCCCGGCGTCAGCGCCGGGTGGCAGCACAGGAACAGCAGGGTCAGGGTGTCGTCGGACTCCGGCGCGCGCGGTGCGTCCGCGGCCGGCGCCAGGTACTGGTCGCGCGGGATCCGGGTGCCGGCGGTGTCCTCGCGCCGCCGCCGGGCGATCTCGCCGCGCAGGTGGTCGGTCATCCGCCGGTGGGCGACCCGGATCAGCCAGCCGCGCGGGTTGTCCGGCAGACCCTCGCGCGGCCACTGCAGGGCGTTGATGGTTCGCTCCGCTCCTCCGCGCAGTGCTCAACGTTCGCTCCGCAAGCTCCGCTCAGAGCCGTCTTCCCTCCTCCGTGCTCGGCGCTGGCGCGCCTGCGCGCGAGCGTCAGTCCAGACGGCGAACGCTACGTCGCTCCCGCTCACGGGTCTGGCGCGCAGGGCGCTTTGTCGCTCTCGCTCACGGTGTTCATTGGTTCGCTTCGTTCCTGCGCTGTCCGCCGTCTTCCTCCGTGTGATGCTCGGCGCTGGCGCGCTTGCGCGCGAGCGTCAGTCCAGACGGCGAACGCTCCGTCGCTCCGCTCACGGTGTCAGTGTGGGGAAAGGATGCCTTCGCAGGTGCGGACCACGACCCGGCACGCGTCGGCGGCGCGGCGGCCGAAAATCGGGTTCTCCGCCTGTCCCTGCCAGCGGCGCAGCGCGTGGAACGCGGCGCGCTGCAGCTCCTCGCGGGGCACGTTGTCCGGCAGGCCCAGGCGGGTCGCCGGGGCGCTGCCGGTGCCGCCCAGCAGCCGCTCCGCCTCCTCGGCGACCGGGACCGGCAGCGCGACCACGCCGGACCGCAGCGCGCCCAGCAGCCGCAGCTCGGCGAACTCGTGCGCGCCGGCGAGGATCCGCTCGATCTGGCGGCCCATGCCGCGGGCGTCGCCGTCCGCGCGCACCAGCCGTTCCAGCGCCAGCAGCGCCGAGCGTGCCTTGAGCAGGTCCCGGCGCTCGCCGAACTGGACCTGCAGCACCTTCTGCAGCTCGCCCAGCCCGCTGCGCTCGACCAGCTCGTCGGCGAGCGCGGCCGGGGTCCGGGCGCCCTGCCGGACGAGCGACGTGGCCAGCCGGATGCCGAACAGGCCGAACCGGTGGACCAGCTCGCGGCGGGCCTCGGCGGTGTCCGGGACACGCACGAACCGGTCGATCGACAGCAGGTCGGCGTCCAGCCGCTCGCGGGGCAGCGCGGCCAGCTCGCCGAGCGTGGTGAACTCCGCCTGCCGCAGCGTGCGGCCGGTGAACGCGAGCAGGCCGGCTACCGCGACCACGTTCTGGCACAGCCCGCGCAGGGCCGGTTCCGCGCGGTAGCGCGACGCGATGGCCCGCGCGGCGAACATGGCGTCGAGCCTGCCCGCGCCGATCTCGTCGGCCCGTGAGATCACCGCGACCGTGTTGACCGCGGTCGCCCGTGCCACGCCCTGGTCGGTGAACGCCTCGAGGAACTCGGCGTCGGCCACGTGCAGGTGGCGCATCAGGTAGAGCACGGCGTCCGCCTCGGTCGGCGTGTCGTCGTCCGGCTCGAGGAAGCGCACCGTGCGCTTGGAGACGCCGTCGTTGATCGACGCGACGCCCGGGGTGTCGATCAGCGTGGTGGCTCGCAGGCTCTGCGCCGGCCAGTCGACCACGAGCCGGTCCAGCCGCTCCGCGGACTCGCCGCCCAGGCCGATCTCGAGCTTCCCGTCCCGGCGCACGACCGGCAGCGCGGCTGGCTCGCCGTCCTTGGGGTACATGACGATCCGCGGCGCGGGCCCGTCGCGGTACCAGGTCACCACCTTCGTGCACTCGCCCGCGTCCGTCGGCGCGATCGCGTCGCCGACGAGCGCGTTCAGCAGCGTCGACTTGCCCGCCTTGACCTTCCCGGCGATCGCCACCCGCAGCGGCTCGTCGAGCCGCTGCAGCTGGTGGCGCAGGAGGTCCACGGTGCGGGGCTGGTCGCGGTAAGCGGCGAGCGCCGAGTGCAGCACCTGCCGGACGGCGTGGGAGAGGATCATCAGGCTGCCTTGGCCTGTGCTCCGGGCAACAGCGTCCGCACGTGCTGGACCACCTTCTCCAGCCGGGCCAGCTCGCCCGTGATCTCGGTCAGCCGGGCGTCCCGCTCGGCCTTCGTCGCCTTCACCGACGACTCCGCCGCCTTCAGCGACTCCTGCAGCGAGCGCTTCATCTCCTCGGCCGTCTGCGTGAAGTGGTCGCGCAGCACCCGCTGCACGCCGCGCAGCATGTCGCGGGAGTCCTTGCCCACGTGGAAGGTCACGTCGTCGACGTAGCGGCGCAGCGTCATCTTCGCGTCGCTCTGCCGCTTCGCGACGATGCGCCGCCGCTCGTCGCCGATGGTCTTCTTGCCCATCAGCAGCGCGGCGCCGATCGAGATCGGGTTCATGAGCGTGAAGCCGACCATCGTGCCGAGCATGCCGAACATCAGCAGGCCCGAGTAGCCGCCTTTCATCCCGGTCAGCAGCCGCCTGCCGACGGTCCACGGCTCGTTGTCCTTGATGGCCATCTCGCGCACCGACCGCAGCGAGTCCGACGACTCGATGCGCAGCGCCGGCAGCAGGTGGGTGCGCTCCTCGTCGAAGTGCTCGGCCACCTTGTGTGCCAGGTAGCGGGCGCGCTGGGTCGCCCACACGAAGTTGGCCGACGCCGCTGCCGCCGCGGACTGCTCCACCCAGGCGACGAACTGGTCCCACGTGCGGGTCGGGTCGCCGCCGTTCTGGATGACCTCCTCCGCGTCGCGGACGATCTCCCGCAGCCGGTCGCGCAGGTCGTAGTCGATGTCGGCGTTGAGGTCGGCGACGCCGTCGTTGAGGGTCTGCTGCCAGCGCGCGGACCGCTCCTTGAGGCCCGCGGCGCGCTGCTCGGCCGCGGTCAGCCTGCGGATCGTCTCCTGCACGCTCTCCGGGTTCTCCTGCGCGGCCTGCTCGGTGCGCAGCGCGGCCATCACCTGGTCGGTCACCGCGACCACGTCGTGCACGGTCGAGCGGCGGGCCAGCTCGTCGGCGCGGCCCACCACGTCCTTGCGCAGGTAGCTCACCAGCGGGGCGTAGCCGGAGTCGGCCGACAGCTCCTTGCGAAGCTCGTCGTCCTTGGCGAGCAGCGCGTGCCAGCGCATCGTCGAGGACACCGTGAACATCGGCGCCTCGATGCCGGCGCGGCGCAGGTGGCCGCGGTCGAGCTCGGCGATCCTGCGCCACTCGGGGTACATGTCGGTCTTGGTCAGCACGCAGGCCACGTTCGGGCACACGGCGATCGCCTGGTGGAGGAACTCCAGCTCCGGCGCGGTGTACTCCTGCGACGCGTCGGACACGAGCAGCACGGCGTCGGCCGCCGGCAGCGTGGCCGCGGTCGCGGCGGCGTGCACGGAGCTGAGCCCGCCGACGCCGGGTGTGTCGACGAGCACGAGCCCGCCGGCCAGCACGGCGCGGGGCAGCCCGATCTCGATCTGGCTCAGCCGCTCGCGGTTGCCGGGGTTGCCCTGCTCGGTCGCGTAGCGGGCGATGTCGTCGAGGGGGACTGTGCTGCGTTCGGTGACGCCGTCCATGCCGCCGCCGTCCAGCACCCGCACGAGCGTCACCGTGGGGGCCTCGGCGTAGCGGATCACGGTCGGCACCGCCGTCGACAGGTCGTCGAGCACCGGGCAGACGGGCGCCCCCACGAGCCCGTTGACCAGCATGCTCTTGCCCTTCTTGAACTCACCGGCCACGAGCACGCGCACGTGGTCGGCGAGCAACCGGTCCTTGGCCTGCCGCAGCCGGGCCTCGAGGTCGGGGCGCTCGTACTTCGCGAGCGCCCCGAGCGCGAGGTCCACGGCCGCGATCGGCTCCGCCTTCGCCGCCATCACGCCACCTCACGCAACCGGGAGCTCGTCGGCCTCGGTGATCGGCTCGGGCTCCGGCATCGGCTCCGGTTCCGGTGGGAACGGGTCGGTGCCATCGCCCGGGTCGAGCCCGGGATCCTCGTCGACAGGCTCGTCGACAGGTGCCTCGGCCGTCGGCGGTTCGGGCTCGGTCGGGAAGGGGTTGGCGGGATCGGTGCCTTCCGGCGGTTCCTCGGACAGGGGCGGCTCGGGCAGGTCGGATCCGTCCGGGTCCGGCACGTCGGTGCCGTCCTCCGGGCCGTCCCCGGTGCCTTCTTCGCTGCCGTCGTCGGTCCTGTCGTCGGTCCTGTCGTCGGTCTTGTCCTCGTCGTCCTCGCCGGTGTTGACGTCGACATCGGTGTTGTTGGTCGTGTCGTTGTCCTGGATCGCGATGACCTTGTCCTGCGAGTTGAGCGAGTCGATGATCGTCGTGCGGTGGTTGTCGATGTTGAAGATGTTCTGGTCGACGTGCTTGCTCTGGTCGATCTCGAACGTGTTGGTGGTGTGCAGGATCTCCCGCACGGCGCTGTTGCCGCCGCCGGCGGCGAGCCCGCCGTCGTGGTAGCCGTTGGCCTGCGACCCGCCGTCCGGCCGCGGCCGGCAGCTCCCCTGGTCGGCCATGATCAGCCGGGCGTCGCGGACGTCCTGCGCGCTGACGTCCCGCAGCCCCTTGTCGGCCATCGTCTGGTCGGGGTTGCCGGCGAACGCCCGCTTCGTGTCCTCGTCGCTCATCAGGCTCATCAGGAAGTCGATGAGCGCGTTGATGGAGGCCATGTGGATCACTCCTCTGTGGAGACGAGCGTGCGTGGCCGGAACTCAGCTGACGAGCTCCGGCCACGCACGATCTCCGATCACAGATCGATGTCGTCGAGCTCGTTCTGGACGTCGTTCTCGACGTCGGCACGGAAGTCCTGGTCGAGATCGGCGTCCGCGTCCTGGTTCTGCGACTGGTCGCTGTCGAGGTCCTGGTCGGTGGTGTTGTCCTGGTCCAGGTCCTGGTCGCTGCTCTGGTCGGCGTCCACGTCCACGTCGGACGACGCGTTGCCGCCGCTGCCGCCGCTCGCGTCCGCGTTCCCGCCGACGCCACCGCTGCCGCCGACGCCCACGCCGTCACCGGCGGTCGAGTCGCCGAAGTTGATGTTGAACTTGCCGGCTTGCGAGATGTCGCCCGCGTCGCCGCCGACGCCCAGGCCGGAGCCGCCGTTGGCGCTCCCGCCCACCGCGACGCCACCGTTGCCGCCGTCGCCGGCCACGGTCGTCGTGTCGGTGTCGGTGTTCTGGTCCTGGTCGCTGTCCTGCGCGCCGACCTGGGTGTTGTCCGCGTTGGCGTGCTGCTCGTCGATCTGCGCGGCCTCTTGGTCCTGGTTGGTGTCCTCGTCCAGCACGGCGGTGAGGTCGACGTTCGCGACGGTCTTGAGCATCTCGCTGAGGTCGAAACCGGGGTTCGACATGGTGTACTCCTGAGGTCTTGTGTGGGTATCTGGTTGGGGCGTAACGACTTCGCTCGCCCCGCCGGACTCGTCCGTCCTGCTGACACCAAAGTTAGGTTCGCCGGCGGCCCGTGCCATCCGGGCAATCCCCGTCCGTCTCGATAGGGGTACGGGGGTGGGGGGATGGGGATGCGGGGCCGCTAAGGGGTTTTCCCCGATGCCGGTGCCCCCGACCTGCGGACATCGTGGTCGCTGACCAACTCAGCCCAATTGGGTTGAACCAAACCGGGCCGATTTACGTATCGAATCCGTTCGGGCTGGTCAGCGAGAGGGAAAAGCGCGATGTCTTACCAGGTCGGAGTGGATTTAGGGGCAACATTCACCGCCGCGGCGGTGTGCCGTGCGGGGCGTGCCGACGTGGTCGCGTTCGGTGCCCGGACGGCGTTCCTGCCGTCGGTCGCCCACGTGGGCCCGGACGGTTCGCTGGTGCTGGGGGAGGCCGCGGAGCAGCGTGCGCAGACCGAGCCGGACCGTGTGGCGCGGCAGTTCACCCGCCGCGTCGGCGACGGCACGCCGCTGCGCCTCGGCGGCGTCTCGATGACCGCCGACGCGCTCGCCGCGCGCTACGTCGCGCACGTGGTGGGCTCGGTCGCCGCCCAGGCCGGCGGGCCGGCCACGCGGCTGGCGCTGACGCATCCGGCCGGCTGGGGGCAGCACCGGATCGAGTCGCTGCACGCGGCGCTCACCACGCAGGGACTCGGCTCGACGTTGTTCCTGACCGGGGCGCAGGCGGCCGCGCGGGCCCACGCCGAGCGCGTGCCCGTGTCCGCTGGCGACCTGATCGCCGTCTACGACCTCGGCGGCTCCGGCTTCGACGCCGCCGTGGTGCGCAGGTCCGCCGACGGCCGGTTCGCCGCGGCAGGGCGCGCCGAGGAGCTGGAGGTCGGCGGCCTGGACTTCGACGAGCTCGTCTTCGAGCACGTGCGGACCGCGCTCGGCGAGCGCTGGACCGCGATGGATCCCGCCGACCCGGCCCTGCGGCCCGCGCTCGCCCGGCTGCGCCGCGAGTGCACGCTGGCCAAGGAGGCGCTGTCGGCCGACACCGACGTGCAGATCCCGGTGCGGCTGCCGGGCATCGACGCGCGGGTGCGGATCGCCCGCGCCGAGTTCGAGGAGCTGATCCGCCCGGTCGTCGAGGAGACCGCGGCGGCCCTGTACCGCGCGATCGACGCCGCGGACAGCACCCCCGAGGACGTCTCGGTCGTGCTGCTGACCGGCGGGTCGGCCCGCATCCCGCTGGTCACGCAGGTGGTGTCGGAGGTCCTCGGCCGCCCCGTCGTCGTGGCGCCGAACCCCAAGGGCGACACCGCGATCGGCGCCGCGCTCGCCATCGGCGGGCTGGACGCCGAGACCCCGGCCGCGCCGCCGCAGGCGGAGCCGACCCGCATCGTGCTGCGCTCCGCGCCGGCGACCGCACCGAGCCCGATCCGCCCGCCGGTGGCGGTCGGCCTGGCCGCGCCCGGCGCACCGGCCCGGCGGTTCACGCTGTCCCGAACGTTCGCGGTGGCCGCCGCGGTCACCACCGCGCTGCTGGTCGGCGGCGGCATCGTGCTCGCGGCGCACAACGGCCCGAGCGGCGCCGGCGCCGACCCCCGGCCGGCCGGCACGACGAGCAGTACCGGACAAACCGTTACGACGACGACGCCGCCGACGACCAGTAAGAAGAGGCCGGCATCGACGCCACGCCGGACCGCGGAGCCCCGCCGAACCGAAGCGGAGCCGCCGCAGCCCGAGGAGACGACGCCGAGCGAACCGCCAGAGTCGACCATCAGCACGCCGCCGGAGGAGTCCACCACCACGACGCCGACGGATCCGACGACCAGCACCCCGACCGAGCCACCCACGTCCGAGGAACCGCCTGCGGAGCAGCCGGCGGATCCCGGCCAGGCCGAAAGATCCCAGTCATGATCGGCGGCGACTTACTCGAGACCTACAGCCGGCGCGCGGACCGCGCGTGGCGCACCGGTGACGTCGCGGCCGCGATCGACGCCGCGGACCACGCGCTGGCGCGGGGCGACGACCCGCAGTGCCTGGCCGCGGGCGTGGCGGCGGCCGCGGCGGCCGCCGACGCGGCCCTGTTCGACGCGGCCGCGCGCTGGCGCGCCGTCGCGTCCACTCTGGACGGTGCCCCGGGGGCGCTGGCCGGCGGGCGCGGCGCGCTCGCGGCCGCCGTCGTCGGCGACGTGGAGGCGGCCGAACGGGACCTGGCCGCGGCGCGGCAGATGGTCTCCGGCGCGGCCCCGCGCGGGCTGGCCGTGCTGTTCGACGGCGTCTCGGCGACGCTCGACGCGATCCGCGGCGAGTTCGACACGGCCTCGCGGCGGCTCGCCGGGCTGGCCGTGGCCAGCGTGCCGGCCGACCCGATGGCGTCGGAGCGGTGGGCGGACCTCGCCGTGACGGTCGTGGTGGCCGCCGGCGACGACCGGACCGCCTGGGACATGCTCACCGCGCACCCGGACCGGCCGCTGACGCCCCGGCGCCGGCTGCTGAAGGCGTGGCTCGACCTGCGGACCGGCCGGCTGGCCGACGCCCGCGCCGGGCTCGCCACCGTGGGCGACACCCCGATCCTGCGCCGCGACGCCGTGCTCGCCGCGGCCGTCACCGTGGGCCTGGCCCGCCGGGCGGGCGACGACGACGCGCTGCGGGCCGCCTGGCACCGGGTCGCGCCGGTGCTGGCCGGGGCGGATGTGGAGCCGCTGCTGCTCGACGCGTGGGGCGAGCTGTCCGTGGCCGCCACGCGGGTCGCGCCGGGCGAGCGGGACGCGATAGTGGCCGTGATGGCGGCGGCCGCGGCCAGGGCCGGATCGCCCACGTGGGCGACGGCCACGCTGGCCTGGTGGGCGCTGCAGCGCGCGATCTCCGCCGCCGAGCCCGCCGCCGCGCACGTCGCGGCGGACCAGCTGGCCGAGCTGGCCGGCGACGAGCGGGCCTGCGCCGGGCGGGTGTGGGCGTCGATCCTGGCCGCGGAGGTGAACCCGGCGTCCGCGCTGGCCGCGGCCGAGGCACTGGCCGACGCGGGCCGCGCGTGGGAGGGCGCGGCGCTGTGCGGCGCGGCGGCCGCGAAGCTGACCGACCCGGCCGACGTCCGGGAGCTGCTGGCCGCGGGCCGGGCGTTCCGCGCCACCGTGTCGACCGACGACCGCAGGGCGGCGGGCGGACTGTCCAAACGGGAGCGTTCGGTCGGGGAACTGCTGCTCGACGGGCTCACCCAGAAGGAGATCGGCGCGCGGCTGTACATCTCGCCGAAGACCGTGGAACAACACGTGGCGCGCTTGCGGCAGAAGCTCGAGGCGGGAAACCGGGCCGAGCTGGTGGCCGCCCTGCGTGCCCGGCTGAAGACGCACTGACGTGTGTGTCCAACCGGGCACCTGAACAAAACGATCACAGGCTTCGCCAGCCCTTCTCTGCGTGCGGCTCCTGCGGTATACGTGGGACGGCAAGGTTTTTCGGCCGCGCCGCTTTAACAGTCCATAAAGGACAGCGGAGGGAGTGAGGGCCGAGTGAATGACGGCAGGGACCTGGTCCCGCTACGCACCGGGTTCGACGTGGTGCTGCGTGGTTACCGGCGAGGATCCGTGCGCAGGTATGTGCAGAGCGTGGAGGAGGAGCTGCGCAGCCTGGCCGCCGATCGTGACGCGAACGCCGGACTCGCCGAGGCCCTTGCCAGACAGATCGAGCAGCTGCGCGCGGAGAACGTGCGGCTACGCCAGCAGTACGACCGGGTGTGCCGGGTGCCGATCGAGCCGGCCGCGCTGCAGGAGCGGCTGCGCCGGATGCTCGAGCTGGCCAACGACGAGGCGCGCGAGGTCACCACGCGTGCCAGCGTGGCGGCGGAGCACTGCTGGGCGACGGCCGAGGAGGCCGCCGGGCGCCTGCGAAGGCGGTACGAGACGTCGATCACCGAGCTGGACACGCGCCGCCGCGAGATGGAGGACGAGCACCGGACGCTGCTGCAGGAGACGCGCGTGCAGGTGGCCGTGATGACCACCGAGGCCGAGCGGCGGCGCGTTGAGCTGGACCAACAGGCCGTCCGCCGCCGCGAGGAGGTGGAGACGGACTTCGCCGTGGCGATGGCCGCCCGCCGCACGAGGGCGATGCGCGAGGTGGCGGAGCTGCGCCTGGTCGCACGCGAGGACGCCACCCGGCGAGTGGCCGCGGCGAACGAGACGGCCGGGCGGCTGGTGAGCGCGGCGGCGGCCGTGTCGGCGGATGCGGTGACGTCGGCGCTGACGGAGTCCCGCGCACGCCTGACCCGCGCGAACGAGACGTCGGGCCGCCTGGTGCGGGCGGCCGGAGTGGTGAACGCCCAGGTAGTGGCGGCCGGCACGACGGAGTCGACCCGGCGCCTGATGGCGGCGAACGAGGCGTCGGGCCGCTTGCTGGGCGTGACCGCCGCGGCAAGCCGGGACCTGGTGCACGCGGCGATCGCCGATTCGGGTCGGCGCGTCGCCGCGGCGAACGAGGCGTCGGGGCGGTTGCTGGGTGTGACGGCCGCGATGGGCGGGAATGTCGTGGCGTCGGCGACTGTCGAGGCGCGGCGTCGGGTGGCCGTGGCGAACGAGGCGTCAGGCCGGTTGCTCGGTGTGACTGCGTCGGTGGGTGGCGGCCTGGTGGCGTCGGCGACTGCCGAGGCCGAGCGGCGGGTCGTGGCGGCGAACGAGGCGTCGGGGCGGTTGCTGAGCGCGACTGCGGCCCTGGGCGGGGAGGTCGTCAGGGCCGCGACTGTCGAGGCGCGGCGTCGGGTCGCCGCTGCGAACGAGGCGTCCGGCCGGTTGCTGAGCGCGACGGCCGCGGTGGGTGGCGGCATCGTGATGGCGGCGAACGAGACCTCCGGTCGCCTGCTCCGCGCGACGGCCGCTGTCGGAGGGCGCGTGGTGACCGCCGCGACGCTGGAGGCCGAGCGGCGGGTGACCACGACGTCGGCCGAGGCGCGGCGGCGGGTGATGGCCGCCAACGAGGCGTCCGGCCGGCTGGTGACCGCGAGCGCCGGCATCGGCGGCGGACTGGTCGGCGCCGCGATCGAGGACGCCGCCCGGCGCGTGACGGCCGCCAACGCCGCCGCCGCCCGGCGGGTCGCGGCCGCCAACAGCGAGGCCGAGCGGCGTGTCCGCCACGCGACCGCCGAGGCCCGGAGCCGGGTCGACGTCGCCAACCGGACCGCGGGCCGCCTGGTCACGGCGACCGCGGCGATGAGCACCCGGCTCGTGGCCGCCGCCACCACGCACACCGGACGCCGTCTCGCGACCACCGCCGCCGACTGCGATCGCCGTCTCGCCGCGGCCATCGAGGAGAGCGAGCGGCGGATCGCCACGGCCGCCGGGGAGAGCGAGCGGCGGATCGCCGCCGCCGACGAGGAATGTGCGCACAACAGGGCGGCCGCCGCCGAACAGATCCGCCGGCGGGAAGCCGAGTCGGCGCAGCGGTGCCGGGACCAGGAAGCGGCCACGGGCGAGCAGTGCCGGGACCGCGAGCGGGCCGCCGCCGAGGAAGGCACGCGGGTCTTCCGGTTCGCGACCGTCGAGGGGGAGCGGCTCGTGTTCGCCGCCACCCGGCACGCGGACGACCTGGTCGCCGCGGGCACCCGGCGCGCCGACGAACTGGTCGGCGCCGGTACGGCCGAGGCGCAGCGGCGGGTGGCGACCGCCATGTTCGAGGCCGAGCGGATCGTGGGAGACACGCGCGGCGGGGTCGAACGGCTCCAGCAGGTCCACGACCGGCTCGCCGAGCAGGTCGGCGCCGCGCGGGAGCTGCTCGCCGGCGCCGGGCCACTGCTCGCCCCGCTGCCTGCCGAGTCCGACCCGGAGATCCCGTACCCGCGGGAGGACGGCCTGCGCTATCTGTCCACACCGGACCAATAGCCGGTCAGCACCGAAGCCGCCTCGTCGGTGGTCGGCTGGGCCGCGAGCTCGGCCGCCACCGCCTGGGCGGCGGACCGGTAGGACCGGTCGGTCAGCACCGCGTCCAGCGCGGGGCGGATCCCGGCCACGTCGGTGACCACGCCCGCGCCCACGGCCGCCACCCGGTGGGCGTTGATGTGCTGGTCCGCCGCGAACAGCGGCACCACGACCAGCGGCACGCCCGCCGCCAGCGCGCCCAGCGTCGAGCCGCCCCCGCCGTGGCACACCACCGCCGAGGCCCGGCCGAGCACCGCCGCCTGGTCCACCCACCGCTCCACCCGCACGTTCGCCGGCACCGGCCCGAACGACGCCGGGTCCGCGCCCTGCCCGACGGTCAGCAGCACGTCGGCGTCCAGGTCCCCGACCACCGCCAGCGCCGCCCGGTACACGTCCGCCGCGAACGGCAGCGCGCCCAGCACGCTGCCGAAAGTCACGTACACGAACGGCCGCCCACCTCGCGGCCCCGACACCGGCCACGCCGGGTCCCGGAACCGCGTCACCCGCGACCGCGGCGGCGCCGCCGGGTCCTCGAGCGCGGCGGGGAACAGCGTCAGGTACGGCTCCCCGGCGAACCGGTGGGACCCGGTCAGGCCGTGCGCGGCCCGCAGCGCGTCGACGTTCGGCGTCCCCACCTCGAGCATCATGTGCTCCATCGACACGAGGCCGATCGCCACGCTCGCCGACGGCACGCCGTGCAGCTCGGCCGCGATCGCGCCGCCGAGCTCCGCCGACTCGCGGACCACCACGTCCGGCCGCCACTCGGTGATCGCCGCGCGGAGCCGGGGCAGCGCCGCCGTCGGGTCGAGGCGGGCGAACACCTCACGGACGACCGTCGCGTTGGCCTCCTCGTGGGACAGCGCGGGCAGCCCGTCGAACACGGCCGCCATCTCCGCCGCCGGCGGGTCGTCCACCGGCCAGAACGCGGTGTCCCGCACCGACGGGCCGAGCGCGGCCGGCCCGGCCACGAGCACGTCGTGCCCGCCACGGAGGAACGACCGGACGAACGGCGCGAGCGGCCCGTAGTGCCCGGCCCCGGCCGTCGAGGTGACGAGGAGGCGCACCGGTCAACAGTAGGAACCCCGGGCGCTACCGGCCACCCCGTTCGACGGCGCGTGCCGCGGGGGTCACCGCGGGTGCGGCGACGCCAGCGCCTGGCTGGCCTTGCCCGGGCCGAACGCGGTCAGGAACCGGTCGCGGAACTTGCTCATCTTCCACACCGGGGCGTCCGGGCTCGGCTTGAGACCGTCGTCCCAGCCCCACTGCGAGATCCGGTCCAGCACCTTCGGGTCCTTCGCGACGATCGTGATCGGTACGTCGTGCGTGGCGTCGTCGCCGCTCACGATCGGGGCGGGCTGGTGGTCGCCGAGGAAGATCAGCACGAGGTTCTCGTCGCCGTAGTTCTGCACGTACGACACGAGCGTGTCGATGACGTACTCGATGGACTGGCCGTAGGCCTTCTTCACCTTGGTGACGTCGGGCCAGACGTCCTTGCCGTGCTTGCCGTGCTTGTACTGGTCCTCGTAGACCTTGCCGTCGCCGATGGCCTTCCAGTCGACCACCGAGGGCAGCGGCGCCCACGGGGTGTGGCTGGAGGTCAGGTCGATCTCGCCCATCACCGGCTTGTGGTTCGGCTTGGCGCGCTGCGCGTCCTGCAGGTGCTGGAGCAGGTACTGGTCGGGCATCTTCGAGTACGCGAACGTCGGGCCCTGGTACTCCAGGTTGTTCCAGGTGTACATCTTGTCGTAGCCGAAGTACTCGCCCTCCGGCCAGTCGCGGTTGATCTGCGGCGAGGCGCCGAAGGTGTTCCAGCCGGCGCGCTTGAACGCCTTGGTGAGCGACATCCGGTTGCCCGCGGTCAGCTCGTCGTAGCGCTGCTGGTTGTTGATCCAGAGACCGGACTGCATCGAGGCGTGTGCGAGCCAGCTGCCGCCGCCGAACGTGGACGACGTGAGGAAACCGGTGCGGGCCTGGTAGCCGGCCGCCTTCAGCTTCGCGGTGCCCGCGTCGAGCTTCGCGTTGACGCCGGGGGCGATGAGCGGGTCGTCGACCGCGACGCGCCCGTAGCTCTCGACGAAGTTGAGCAGGACGTCCTTGCCGCGCAGCCCGGTCAGCAGGTCCTCGCCGGACGTGTAGCGGAACTTGTCGACCGACGCCTCCTTGGCGAACTGCTCGGGGTCGAGCAGCCCGGCGTGGACGCGCTTCGCCTCGTCGTACACGGTGTCCGAGGCCGCGCGGGAGGCGACCGCGGTGCCCTGGACGAACTGCACGCCCAGCACCGCGCACACCAGCCAGACCACGCCGAGCACCGCCACGTTGCGGGTCACGGTGGGCCGCCGGGACACCAGCAGCCTGCTGAGCCGCAGCATGGCGACGGTCATGAGCACGAGCACGCCGACGATCAGCAGGCAGACTCCGATGACCGCGAGGATCGCGCCGAACTGGCCGATCGAGTCGGCGAGGTAGTCGACGCCGGGGCCGAGGAAGCTCCAGTCGAAGACCAGGTCGAACGGCCGGGCCAGCACCTCGTTGAAGCCGATGTCGGTGAGCTTGACGACCAGCAGCAGGCCGAGGGCGGCGCCGACGATCACCGCGGCCACCCGGCGCGCGACGGCAGGCAGCACCAGCACGATGGCCGCGAGGATCAGCGCCTCGATCGGGATGCGGGCGAACGCGGCCGGCGTGAAGTTGCCCAGCCGGTTCGGGGCGATGAGGGCGAACAGCACGAGCGCGGCGGCGAACCCGGTGCCCACGCCGGCCAGGATCCGGCGGCCGGTCGAGCGGGCCGGGACGTCCTCGGTGGTCTCCGGCGTCTCCGCGGGCGCGGTCTCGCGGTTGCGGTACAGCCACACGACGTCGAAGCCGAACGACCAGACCAGCGCGGCCAGCGCCAGGCCGAGGATGATCACGGTGCCGGTCTCGGGCAGCAGGCCGGAGGCGGCGACGGCGAGGATGATGCCCTGCGCCGCGGCGACCGTCTTGCGGGTCATGCTGTGCGGCAGCTCCGCGCGCATCCAGCTCAGCAGCCGGCCCGCCATGATGAACAGGTAGCGCATGGCGCCGATCGCCAGCACCCACGGGCCGACCACGGTGGCCAGGTACGCGCTGAGCACGAGGATCAGGAACGCGTCGGTCTCCATGTCGAACCGCGCGCCGAACGGGGAGACCGTGCCGGTGTGCCGGGCGACGCGGCCGTCGACCGCGTCCAGCGACAGCGCCACCGCGGCGAGCACGACCATCGGCGTGACCGCGACCGGCTCGGGGATGTCGGAGATGAGGGCGGTGACCCCGCCGATCAGCACGGCGCGGGCGAGCGTGACGAGATCGGCCGGGCCGAACGCGGAAACGCCGTAGCGGCGCAGGCCGGTCGTGATGGCCGCGACGCCGATCACGAGGTAGGCGATTCCGGTCAGCCAGCCGGACGGGCCAAGGCCTGTGGCCAGCGCGAGAGCGACGAACAAGGCGAACTGCGCGGCGGCCCCGGCGATCAAGGTTCGCACCGGGGATGCTGTCAACACGGCCACGCTGTCCTCCATGATGGGTTCGACTTCTGCGGTGAATACGTCTCGTTGCTCCAGATGGTTCTACGGCCCTGGCCATTGCCGCCCTGACCTGGCTTTCCCGCCCGGTGAACTTACCGGGCACGGGCTGCGTGTTAGTAGGTGACCGTTCGGGACAAAAGATCACGGGAGGGCCGCAGCCGGTGACCGCCACCCAGTTCGCGCCGGAGTGGCTCGCGCTACGCGAGGGCGCCGACGCCGCCGCGCGCTCAGCCGAGCTGCTCGAACCCCTGCGGGAGCGCCTGCCCGCCGGCGACCTCGTGATCCGCGACCTCGGCTGCGGCACCGGCTCGATGGGACGGTGGCTCACCGCGCGGCTGCCAGGGCCGCAGCACTGGATCCTCACCGACCGCGACCCGGCGCTGCTCGCCCGCGCCGCCGCGAGCCTGCCCGCGCCGGCCACCGCGGCCATCGACGAGCGCGACCTGACGCTGCTGAGCGCCGCCGACCTGGACGGCACCTCGCTGGTCACCGGCTCGGCGCTGCTGGACCTGCTGACCGCCGGGGAGGTGGTCGCGCTGGCCTCCGCGTGCACCGGCGCGGGCTGCCCGGCGCTGCTGGCGCTGTCCGTGGTGGGCGAGGTGGCGCTCGACCCGGCCGACCCGCTGGACGAGCCGCTGCGGGCGGCGTTCAACGCCCACCAGCGGCGCACGACCGGTGACCGGCGGCTGCTCGGCCCGGACTCGGCCGACATCGCCACCCGCGCGTTCGAGGGGCTCGGCGCGACCGTGTACCGCAGGCCCAGCCCGTGGCAGCTGGGTCCAGGCGACACCGCGCTGATCGCGCAGTGGCTGCAGGGCTGGGTGTCCGCCGCGTGCGAGCACGAACCGGACCTCACCCGCGACGCCATGCCGTACCTGCGCCGCCGGCTCTCCGAGTGCACGGCCGGGGAGCTGCGGGCCACGATCGGCCACGAGGACCTGCTGGCACTGCCCGGCTGACCGGCCGCCTCCCGATTTCAGCCCAGGCCCGCCGCCAGCTCCTCCGGACCGGGCAGCGCCGCCATCTCCCACGCGAACATCCTGGCCGTCGCCCGCTCCGGGCCGTCGGCGAGCAGTGCCCCGACCGCGGCGCCGATCGCCCCGGGGGGCTGCTCGTCGTTGGCCAGCCGCCGCCCGGCGCCGGCCCGCGCCACCAGCTCGGCGTTGAACGGCTGGTCCGCGCCCTGCGGCAGGACCAGCTGCGGCACCCCGTGCTCGAGCGCGCCGAGCACCGTGCCCGCGCCGCCGTGGTGCACGATCACGTCCACCCGCGCGAGCACCTCCGGCTGCGGCAGGAACCGTGCCACGTGCACGTTCCCGGGCAGCTCGCCCAGCAGCGCGGGGTCGCCGTCGGGCCCGGCCGCGACGACGACGTCGACGTCGTGCGCGGCGGCCTCCAGGATCGCCCGTCGGAACACGTCGACCGCGCCGAACGACACCGTGCCGAGCGTGACGTACACGCGCTGCCGCAGTGCCGTCCCGGTCAGCACGGCCGGCAGGTCCGCCGGCTCGGACCACCCCGTCGCGCGCACCGCGATCCTGTTGGGCGGCAAGGGAAGCTCGCCGTAGAGCGATGCCGGCACCGGGTCGAGGTAGCCGGCCGGGTAGGACGCGAGGTCGCTGGGCTCCCGGCCCCGCCACAGGTCACGCAGGTCCGCCACGGCGGCGCGGTGCCAGTTGCGGAACATGTCGGTCGCCGCGCCGGTGCCGTACGGGATCGCCCGGACGCCGAGCACGTCGGCCGCGACAGCCGCGCCGATGTCGCAGCACTCGTACACCACGAGGTCCGGCTTGGCCCGCGAGAACTCCTCGATCAGCACCGGGGCGACCACCCGCGGCAGCGTCTCGCCGAACATCCGGCCGCCGAACTGGTACATCGCCTCGACCGTCCCCGTCTGCAGCTCGGGGTGGTTGCGCAGGGTCAGGTCGCGTAGCTGCTTGAGCGTCGCCCCCTCCGGCATCGACCGCACGGTGGGCAGTGGCAGCCGGCCGAGGAACGGCTCGGCGGTCGCGACGACCACGTCGTGGCCGAGGTCGGCGCACGCGAACGCGAGCGGCAGGAACGGGTAGATGTGGCCATAGGACGGCGGGCTGGCGAACACAATCCTCATGCCGTCAAACATCGCTGGTCACGGCCCCGGGCGCGAGGGGCCGGAGCAAATATGAGTACCACCCCGGGCGAAAACTGGGCAGCCGGCCGGGCTGCCGCCATCTCCGGGAGATTCGGCGGGCTCAGGTTTCCATCGGCCGTTACCGGGCACGTCCTCCGACGCTTGATTACCTACGTCCGCGAAAGGAGCGCGTGATGTCAACAGGAGCAGTCATCGTCCTGGTCATTGTCGTGGTGCTCGTGCTGGCTGCGGCTGCCTGGTTCGTGGCGCAGCAGTCCCGCCGCCGCCGGCTACGGGAGCGGTTCGGGCCGGAGTACGACCGCCGCGTCGAGGAGTCCGGCGACCGCCGGGTCGTCGAACGCGACCTGACCGAGCGGGAGAAGCGGCACGCGCGGTACAAGCTGCGCCCGCTGTCCGATGTGGAGCGCGCGCGGTACGCCGAGCAGTGGACCGTGCTGCAGGAGCAGTTCGTCGACCAGCCTGCCGAGTCGGTCGCGGCCGCGGAGCAGTTGGTGCACATGGTGATGCGCGAGCGCGGCTACCCCGCGGAGAACGTCGAGAACGTGGAGGGGCAGGCCGCGGACCTGTCGGTGGAGCACTCCCACGTCGTGGCCGGCTACCGCGGTGCCCGCGACATCCGCATGCGCCACGAGCGTGCGGGCGTGTCGACGGAGGAGCTGCGGCAGGCGCTGACGCATCTCCGCGCGGTGTTCGTGTCCGTGGCGGGCCTGCCCGAGGACCGTCCCGCCACCACGATCACGCCCACGGATGCGACCACGCCGACGGCAACGCCGAGCACACCGCCGAGCACACCGCCGACCGCACCGCCGGGCACGGCGACGAACGCGCCCACCGACAACGTGCGGGTCCACGAGACCCGGCACACCACCTGACAAGGGAGCCACGATGCGCGACAACACCAGCGGCTACGACCAACCGCGCACGGACCCGATCCCGACGGTGCCTGGCGAAGCGGACTTCGCCGAGGTGAGAACGCAACCGGGTGAGCCCGGCTACGCCGACGCGACACCCGGCCGGCACGTCCCGCCCGCGGGCGGGGTGAACCGTGATCCCGGGTATGCCGACATGGCGCCGGCCGGCCCGGTGAGTGGCGAGCCCGGTTTCGCCGACGCCCCAACGGATCGGGGCGCACCGCCCACCGGCCGCGTGAACGGCGAGCCCGGATCAGCCGATGCGGCAACGATTCCCGGCCAGGCCGGCTCGCCGTCCGACGAGGACTCCGGCGCCGTCCTGTTCGGCGGTGTGGAGGTCGAGCGGTTCCGCGGGCAGTGGCGGGACCTGCAGGCCGGCTTCGTCGACAACCCGGCGGAGGCCGTGCAGAGCGCCGACCGCCTCGTCGACGAGGTGCTGCAGGCGCTGACCGAGGTCTTCAACGCCCACAAGCAGGAGCTGGAAACCCAGTGGCAGGGCGGCGAGACCGAGGAGCTGCGCGTCGCGATGCGCCGCTACCGGTCGTTCTTCGACCAGCTCCTCAACGCCTGAGCCACGGGCCGGCGGGTGCTACCTGCCGCTTGCCGCGCTGAGCCACGCCAGTCCGTCCGGCGCTCCATTGAGGACGGAGAGGTGGCCTTCCCCGGGAAGGATGCGAACCTCGGCGGTCGGGCACCGGGTCGCCAGCCACTCGCTGTGGGCGGGTGGGACGACCCGGTCCCGGCCGCCGTGCGTGAGCAGCATGGGCGCGCTGATCGTGGCCGGGTCGAAGCCCCACGGGCTCACGTAGGCCAGGTCGTCGTCGATCAGCGGGCCCGGGCCCGCGGCGACGGCCGGGCGCACGACCGAGCCGAACCAGCCCCACGGACCGTCGAGCGCCGCCAGGTCCGCCGCGGTGAACTCCATCTCCGGCGTGTCCGTCCGCGCCTCGTACGCCTCCTTCGCCGCCCGCCCCGACGCGGCCGCCCCCAGCGAGCCGAGGCTGGCCGGCGCCATGCCGGCGAACCAGTCCAGGCCCGCCGCGTCGAACGGCGCCAGGCCCGCCCCGGTCAGCACCGCCACCACCCGGTCCGCCAGCAGCGCGGCGCACGCCAGCGCGTGCGGGCTGCCGCCGGAATGGCCCATGACCGCGAACCGCTCGACGCCCAGCGCGTCGGCGATCGCCGCGACGTCCCCGGCCGCCGTGCCGACGGACCGGTCGGGGTGCGGGGTCGAGCCGCCGTAGCCGGGGCGGTCGTAGGAGATCCAGCGGATGCCGAGCCGTTCCGAGACGTCGAACAGCGGCTCCGGCGGCGTGCCGATGTTGGGCGTGCCGTGGTGCCACACCACCACCAGGTCGCCGCCCGGACCGGTGTCGTACGCGTGCAGGGTGCGGCCGTCGCCTGCCGGCACGTCGAGTTCGGTGGCGATCACGACGCCGACGCCGCCCGCACGCAACACGTCCGCATCGTCCGCCGCAGGTCGCTCGCCGCCGCGTGGGCCTCCACGTCGAGGTACACGTCCAGCGCGCTCGACCACACCCGGTGCGCCCTCGACGGCTCGCCGCGGACGTGCAGGGTCTGGCCGGCACCGGTCAGCGCCGCGGCCTCCAGCCGCCACTCGCCGAGCTGGACGGCCGTGCGGTGCGCGTGCCGGAAGTCCGCGAGCGCCTCGTCCCACTCGCCGAGGTCCAGGTGGATCCAGGCCCGCGTGTCGCGGGTGTAGGCCTTCATCCCCGCCACCTCGAAGGGCCGCTGCCGGTCGTCCCGGTCGCCGGGCTCCCGCTCGTGGAGGTCGGCCGCGTCCAGCGCGCGCGCCACGGCGTCGAGCGCCTCGCGCGGCCGCCCCGCCTGCTGGAGCGCGGTGGCGAGGTTGTTCCACGCCCGCCAGCCCTTCTCCGGCCGGTCGAGCCGGGCCAGCGCCTCCTCGCTCACCTGGACCGCGTCGCGGGCCCGGCCCCCGGCGACCAGCGCGCGGGCCAGGTTCGTCAGCGTCTCCGCCTCCGCCGTCCGGTCGCCCCGCTGCCGGTCCAGCTCGAGCGCCGCGAGCATGTGCTCCTCCGCGCGGTCGAACTCGCCGAGCAGCAGGACGGCGATGCCCATCCGGTTCAGCAGCAGCGCCTCGGTCGCGCGGTCACCGAGCGCCCGGGCGGAGCGCAGCGCGAGCCGGCAGACGGTGGCGACCTCGGCCGGCTGGCCGCGCAGGTCCAGGTACGCCCAGTACAGCGCGGCCAGGTCGCCGACCGCCCGGTGGCGGCCCGCGTCCGCGGCGGCCTCCGCGATCGCGCGCACGGAGCGACGCTCGGACTCGCACCACCGCAGCGCCTCCTCGCGGTCGAACGTCAGCGGCGCGAGGTCCGCGGGCGGTGGCGGCAGCGTGATCGACCGGGTCCGCGGGTCGAGTGCCCAGCACGCGTGCGCGACCGTGTGCAGGTACCAGTCGAACAGCCGCGTCCCTGCCTCGTCGCGCTCGGCGGCGGGCTCGGCCTCGAGCAGGTCGCGGGCATACGCGCGGATGAGGTCGTGCAGCGCCAGCCGGTTGCCGGGCACGCGCCGGGCGAGGTGCAGCCCCGCGAGCGTGTCCACGCCGCGCCGGGCCTGCGTCACCGGCACGCCCGCGGCCGCCGCGGCGGCCGCCAGGTCCAGCTCGCGGGACGGGTGCACGGCGATGAGCCGGAGCAGCCGCCGCGCGGACAGCGGCAGCGCGCCGTAGGACCAGTCGAGAACCGCGCGCATGCTCGTGGTCAGGTCGCCCGCCGTCTCGAGCACGTCGAGCCGCCGGTGGTCGACGTCGAGCTCGGCGGCCACCTCGGCGATCGGGACGTCGGGTGCCTGCGCGACCCGCTCGGCGGCGATGGTCGTGGCGAGCGGCAGCCGGTCGCACAGCTCGACCAGCTCCGCGGCGGCTGCGGGCTCGGCGTCGACCCGGTTGGTCCCGGCGACGGCGCCGAGCAGCCGCACGGCCTCGGCAGGCGCGAGCGCATCGAGCACGAGCCGCCGGGCCGCGTGCCGGGTGGCGACGCCGGCCAGCCGGTCGCGGCTGGTGATCACGGTGACGCAGCCGGAACCGGGCAGCAGCGGCAGGACCTGCCCGCCGTCGCGCGCGTTGTCCAGCACCACGAGCATGCGGCGGTCGGCCAGCGCGGTACGCAACAGCGCGGCGCGGGCGTCGAGCGGCGCGGAGTCGGCGATGTCGGCGACGCCGAGCGCGCGCAGCAGCGCGGTCAGCGCGTCACCGGGCGGCACCGGCTCGCCCGGCCCGAACCCGTTGAGGTCGAGGTAGAGCTGGCCGTCCGGCAGCTCCGCGCGCACCGAGTGCGCCCAGGCCAGCGCGAGCGCGGTCTTGCCGACGCCGGCCGGGCCGGTGAGCACCGCGATCGAGGGGTCGCCGCCGAGCAGCTCACCGAGCTCGGCGAGCTGCGCCGAGCGGCCGACCAGGTGTGGTGGGGGAGCGGGCAGCTGGGCGGGCGTCGTGCGGGGCGTCGCGGCGTCCAGCGCCGGGTCGGCTTCGAGGATCTGCTGGTGCAGCCTGCGGGTGGCCGGGCCGGGATCGACGCCGAGCTCCTCGGCGAGCGTGTGGCGCAGCTGCTCGAACGCCTGCAGCGCCTCGCCCTGCCGGCCCGCCCGGTACCGCGCGACCATCAGCAGCGAGGTGAACCGCTCGTGCAGCGGGAAGGCGCTCACCAGCGCCGGCAGCTCGGCGGCCACCTGGTGGTGGCGGCCCAGCTCCAGGCGCAGCTCGGCGGCGAGCTCGAGCGCGCCGAGCCGCAGCTCCCGCAGGTGCCCGACGGCGACCGGCAGGTCCACCCCGACGCCGGCCAGCGGCTCCCCGCGCCACAACCGCAGGGCCTCCTCGACCCGGGCGAGCCGTGCCGAAGCGTCCCCCTCGGCCGCTTCGAGCAGCTTCGTGAACCGGGTGGCGTCGACCGCGTCGGGCGGCACGGTCAGCCGGTAGCCGCCGGCGTCCGCGACCACCGCGCCGGACCCGAGCACCTTGCGCAGCCGGGACACGCTGATCGCCACGGAGTTGCGGGCGTCGCCGGTACGACCGGGCCAGATCTGATCGAGGAGCGCGTCGGTGCTGACCGTCCGGCCGGCGGCCAGCGCGAGGGCGGCCAGCACCGCCGCGGGCCTGCCGCGGGGCACCGTCACCGGCATGCCGTCGGCGCGGACCTCGAGTGGGCCCAGTAGGCCGACGGTCATTTCCGATCCCTGCACAGTCGCACGGTACTCACGGCCGAGCCGCTGGTCAGGTCTAACGCGAACTCGGCCGGAATCACCCCGGCAGGCGAGCTATGTCCGGTCCGGTCGCCGGACTCACCAGCCCCTGTTTCGCATCGCGGCTCCCTTCCTGCTTTCCGGCCCGTCGCGGAGCAGGAAACCCGGCCGCGCTTTCCGCACCCTTTCTCGTCGCTGTCGGCCGGTCCGGGCGAACGGAAACGTGCGGGGAGTTGACTGCCCGGCGTGCAGGTGGGATTCGGTGCGGCACTGCGCGTGCCCGAGTTTCGGGCGCTGTGGCTGGCCGAGGCGTTGTCGGTGCTCGGCGACCAGGTGGCGCGGGTCGCGCTCGCGCTCCTCGTGTACGGGCGGACCGGATCGGCGGCCCTGACCGCGCTGACCTACGCGCTGACGTTCGTGCCTGCGATGCTCGGTGTGCTGCTCGCCGGCCTCGCCGACCGGTACCCGCGGCGGACCGTGCTCGTGGTCGCCGACGCCGTCCGCGCCGTGCTCGCGGCCGCGATGGCGGCGCCGGGCCTGCCGCTGTGGCTGCTGTGGTGCCTGGTGGGTGCGCTGGCGCTGGCGGGGCCGCCGTTCAAGGCGGCGCAGCTGGCGCTGCTGGCGGACGTGCTGCCGCGCGGGCTGTACCAGGTGGGCCTGGGCCTGCGGCAGATCAGCACGCAGGCCGCGCAGGTGGCCGGGTTCGGGCTCGGCGGCCTGCTCGTCACCGCGGCGGACCCGGGCGCCGCGCTGCTGGCCGACGCGGCCACCTTCGCGGTGAGCGCGGGCACGGTCGTGGCGTTCGTCCGCCCGCGGCCGTCGGCACGCGCCACCGCGGGCTCCGATGTGGACTGTCCATCTAGGACGGACCGCCGGGCGATGACGGCGGTGTACCTGTTCACCGGGATGGTCGGGCTGCTCGTGGTGCCAGAGGGGATCGCAGCGCCGTACGCGGCCGCGGTCGGTGCCGCGTCCCTGGGGGTCGGCCTGCTGATGGCCGCGGACCCGGTCGGCAGTGTGCTCGGCGGCTGGTGGGCGGCCCATACCGGCAGCCGGGCCGGGAACCCGGCCGCCGTGACCGCGCCCGCCGTCCTGGCCGGGCTGCCGCTCGTCGCGTGCGGGGTGCTTTCCGGTGCGTGGCCGGCGATGGTGCTGTGGGCGCTCACCGGCGCGCTCTCGACCGTGTACCTGATCCGGCTGCAGGCCGTCGTCGTGGACCTGGTGCCGGACGCCCGGCGCGGCACGGTGATGGGCCGCGTCACCACCGTCCTGCACACCTCGCAGGGCGTGGCGATCGTGGCCGCGGGGCTCGTCGCGGAAAGCCTGGGCCCGGTGCCGACGGTGGCGCTGTCCGGCGGCCTCGCGTCCGGGTGCGCGGTGGCGGCCGGGCTTGTCCTGCGCGCCGCCCGTCCCCGGCACGGGGCCGGGGACGGGACCGGTCGCTCAGTTGTCCCTGTTACGCATGCCGACCCCCCTTCGCCGGACGGGAACTGACCCTGCCGATCGACCACGTGCTCAGATGTCCTTGCTACGCATGCCGACCCCCTCCGCCGCACGGGAACTGAACCCGGCCAA
The DNA here is from genome assembly GCA_035995025.1 of Actinophytocola sp. Taxonomy (GTDB): domain Bacteria; phylum Actinomycetota; class Actinomycetes; order Mycobacteriales; family Pseudonocardiaceae; genus Actinophytocola. The sequence continues at coordinate 114,959 of DASYKY010000099.1, read as the reverse complement.
TCGACCACGCGGCGCTGTCGCAACGCTGTCCACGCGCTGTCGGCTCACCCCCGGGCACGGCTCACCAGCGCCGCGAGCAGGCAGCCGAACCCGGCAACCGCGAACACCGTGCGCACCACGTTCCACCGCACCCACGACGCCTCGAACCGGGCACGTACCTGCGCGTAGTCGTTCCCGCCCGTATCGAGCGCGTTGTTCATCGGGATGTGCACGACCCCGGTCAGCACGATCACCGCGGCGAGGAGGGCGAACCCCGCGACCGCCCACCACAGCGTCGCCCCGCCGCGCAGGTGCAGTACCACGGCGACACCCGCCAGCAGCGGTGCGCCGAGGAACGACAGCATGAACACGGGGTTGACGATCGCGATGTTGATGCCGCGCATCGCCTCGACGAACGACTTGTCGTCGGCGCGGGCGAGGCCCGGCATGACCGAGCACGCGTAGGCGTAGAAGAGCCCGGCGGCGAGCCCCGCGGCCGCGGTCGCGGCCACCAGCACGACGAGCCCCGCGGTACCCATCCGCCTCACCTCGCCCACGCCGGTGCCGCGCCCTTGGCGTACTCCGCGAAGTCGCGGGCCTGCCTGCCCAGCACCCGCTCGACGTCGCCGCTCAGGTGCTCGTTGCGGCCGTCGAGCACCCGCTCGAACAGCTCCGCCAGCGCGCCTGCCGCGTCCTCGGGCAGCCCAGCCGCGGCCGCCTCGGTCACGAACCGCCCGGCCGGCACGTGCCGGTAGGTCACCGAGCGCCCGGACACCGCCGCGATCTCGGCCGCCGCGTCCGCGAACGTCAGCGGCCGCGGTCCGGTCAGCTCGTACGTCCGGCCCTCGTGGGCGGGCGAGACCAGCGCCTCGACCACCACGTCGGCCACGTCGTCGAGGTCCACGAACGGCTCGCCCACCGAGCCCGCCGGCACCGCGATGTCGCCCGACAGGACGGACGGGAGCAGGAAGTCCTCGCTGAAGTTCTGCGCGAACCACGCGCAGCGCACGACCGTCCAGCCCGCCCCGGACTCCCGCACCGCCCGCTCGGCCGGCTCGGTCTCCGGCTCGCCGCGGCCGGACAGCAGCACCAGGCGGCGCACGCCGCGCGCCGCCGCCAGCGTGCTGAACGCGCCGATCCGCCCGGCCGCGCCGGGCAGCGCGAGATCGGGATGGAAGGTGAGGTACGCGGCCTCGATGCCTGTGCCTGTGTCGGCGCCGGTGTCGGCGTCGGCGTCGAGTACCGGGCCCCAGGTCGTCTCGTCGGACCAGTCGAACGGCGGCTCGGTCGAGCGGGACACCGCCCGCACCGGGTGCGCCCGGGCCCGCAGCCGGTCGGCCACGCGCCTGCCTGTCTTGCCTGTGCCACCCAGAACCAGATATGTCGTCATGAACTCGAGTGAAGCCGCCCGGACTGAGACTCTCCATAGTCGTGCGGCTCTGATCCATGTTCCAGCGTCTACACTCGGCGCATGGATCCGCTCGCCGCGCTGCTGGACGGCCCGCGTGCCCACGGCGCGTTCCTGCTCCGCTCGGTGCTCACGCCGCCGTGGTCGCTGCGCATCGAGGACCGGGCCCCGCTGGCCGTGGTGGCGATGGTTCGTGGCACGGCCTGGGTGGTGCCCGACGGCGAGGAGCCGATCCCGCTCGCCGAGGGCGACGTCCTGATCGCTCGCGGTCCGGACCCGTACCTGGTCGCCGACGACCCGGCCACCCCGCCCCAGGCGGTGATCCTGCCGGGCGAGGAGTGCCGCACCCCGGACGGCGGGCATCTCACCGGGCTGACGGACCTCGGCGTGCGGACCTGGGGCGACGACCTCGACGGCCCGACGATCATGCTGACCGGCACGTACGGGATGAACGGCGAGGCAAGCCTGCGGCTGCTGGCCGCGCTGCCGGCGATGATCGTGCTGCGCGCCGCCGAGTGGTCGAGCCCGCTCGTGCCGCTGCTGGCCGCGGAGATCGTCCGCGACGTGCCGGGCCAGGAGACCGTGCTCGACCGGCTGCTCGACCTGCTGCTGATCAGCGCGCTGCGCACGTGGTTCGCGCGCCCGGAAGCGCCCGCGTGGTACCGCGCGCACGCCGACCCGGTGGTCGGGCACGCGCTGCGGCTGTTGCAGCACCAGCCGGCCGAGCCGTGGACGGTCGGGAAGCTCGCCGCGAACGCCGGCGTCTCCCGCGCCGCGCTGGCCCGCCGGTTCACCGCCGCTGTCGGCGAGGCGCCGGTGACGTACCTGACCGGCTGGCGCCTCGCGCTCGCCGCCGACCTGCTGCGCCAGCGGCCGGAGCTGACGATCGGCGCGGTCGCGCGGCAGGTCGGCTACGGCAGCTCGTTCGCGCTGAGCACGGCGTTCAAGCGGGAGTACGGCCGCAGCCCGCAGGCCTACCGCGCCCGGACATGACCGTGCCTGAACATGACCGTGCCTGAACATGACCGTGGCGGGCCCCGCTCTTGCGGGACCCGCCACGAGTGAACGGCCGGGTCAGCAGCGGACGAGCAGGCCGGTGAGGGCCGTGCAGGTCTTGCTGGCGCGGTCGTTGGCCGCGTTCGGGTCGGCCGGCGTGCTCTGCGTCCGCTGGACCGTGGTGGTCAGCGCGCCGATGGCGAGCAGCTGGGCCCGTGCCACGAACGTCGCGGTGGCGCTCGCGCCCGACGCGAGCGAGGCGATGTCGCAGTTGACCGTGCGGGTCGCACCGACGCTCGCGCAGTCGCCGGAGCTGACGAATACCAGGCCCTTCGCGTAGTTCGCCACGAGCCGGATGCCGGTCGCGTTGGCCGGACCCGCGTTGTGCACGGTGATCGAGTACGTGATCCGCGAGGTGTTCACCTGGCGAGGTGTGGCGTTGATCGACACGCCGAGGTCGGCCAGCGTCGGCCCGGTGATCGTCAGCGTGGGCCCGGCCACCGACGGGAACGCGAAGTCCTCGCCGTCGAGCTGGTGGCGCAGCTGCACGGCGCCCGGGGCGGCGTCGTCCTTGATCCGCAGCGTCCACGTGATCGTGTGCGTGGCGCCCGGCGCGAGGTTGCCGGCGAACGAGCGGAAGCTGTCGAGGGACACGTCGCAGCTGAACACGCTGCCGTCACAGGACACGATGTCGGCGACGTCGACGAGCCCGATCAGGGTCGGCCGGGCGCCCATGATCGAGAACGAGTTCGCGTTGTACACCTCCTGGGTGACCGTGAACGTCTGGCCCCGGTCGAGGGTGGTGGCGCTGGCGGACACGGCGCTGGGATCGGGCGGCGCCGCGCCGGCCGCGGCGGGCACGGCGAACAGGACCGCGGTGACCACCACACCGATGGTGGCAAATCGAGGCAGTCTCATAGACAGGACTCCATCCGGATCGCGGAAACAGCCGACCCCCGCGACGGCACAACGGTTCGTTACTCGCTGCGACCGGTCGGTCCGTTACGAGGTGTTTCCGCCCTGATACGAAAGATCACCCGATGGGGACACGTCCCTACAATGGTCACCAGGCCGGTTGGCCGCCGCGTGATCGGAGGTCGCCATGCGTCGCCGGTGGGCACGCCTGCTCGGCCTGTTGTGCGTGCTGGTGGTGGGAAGCGGGCTGCCGCTACCGCTCGCGCAGCCCATGGCGGCTGCCCGGGATCGCACCGGTCCGCTGATGGGGCCGGCGCAGGGCGACGAGCTGCACGTCATGTCGTTCAACCTGCGCTTCGCCGCGGCACGCGGCGCGCACTCGTGGCCCGAGCGCCGTCCGGTGATGGCCGAGCTGTTCCGCCGCGAGCTGCCGACCGTCATCGGCACGCAGGAAGGGCTCTACGGTCAGCTGCGCGACATCGCCGCCGGCCTGCCCGCCTACTACGACTGGATCGGCGAGGGGCGCCTCGGCGGCAGCCGCGACGAGTTCATGGCCGTCTTCTTCGACACCCGGCGCCTGGAACCCTTGGAGTACGACCATTTCTGGCTCTCCGACACACCGAACGTGGTCGCCTCGGACACCTGGGGCAACGACTCCGTTCGCATGGTCACCTGGGTCCGCTTCCGCGACCGGCGCACCGGCAAGGAGTTCGTCGTCCTCGACACCCATCTCGACGACGAGTCGGCGTACTCCAGGCAGCGGGCGGCAGAGCTGATCCGCGACCGGATCGGTTCGTTTCCCCTTGAGCTGCCGGTGATCGTGACGGGCGACTTCAACGACGCGGCCGAGCATTCCGTGCCCTACGACGTCCTCACCAAGGGCACCGGCCTCGCCGACGCGTGGCTCGTCGCGAAGACCAGGCGCACCCCGGTGTACCGCACCTGGCACGATTACCACCCGCTGCAGCGCAACGGCAGCCGGATCGACTGGGTGCTCACCCGGGGCAAGGTGGGCGTGGACGCCGTCGGACTGAACACGTTCGCCCGCAAGGGACAGTTCCCGTCCGACCACCTGCCGCTGCAGGTGCTGCTACACCTCGGCTGACAGCCGTCACCAGCGGAGCACGGTGAAGCCGCCCGCGACGACGCGCGCGGACACCCGCGGTCCGGTGGCCGTCGTGGCGCCGGCCGGGCGGCCCGCGCCGTCGTAGCTGCGCACCGTCACCCTCGCCCCGGCCGGGACCTCGACGAGCCGGACGCGTGCGCCCGGTGCCGCGCTCTGCAGCAGCGCCGCGTGCCCGTACACCACCTGCGTCACCTCCGGGCGCAGCAGCACGGCGTCCACAGTGGACTCGCCGGTGGCCGACGCCGTGATGGTGGTGGCGGTGGGGGACAGGGCGGTGCGCAGCGTGACCGGCAGCAGCGCGCCCGGTGCGGGCGAGGCGCCCTGCGGCGCGCCGTCGTGGTCGACGGTGCCCAGCCGGATGTCACCGGCCGACCAGGACGTCGTGCCGTGGCCCGGCACCTCGTCCACGACGGCCTGCACGAGCCGCGGCTGGTCGGCCGCCGGCACCGTCCACTCGGCACGGTCGCCCGCGCCGAGCCGGACGTACTTCCCGCCGCTCCACTGCGACTCGCCGGTCCACGCCGACTCCGGGGTGACGACCTCGCCGCCGGTCGCCGACTCGCCCTCGACGAGCACGGGTGCCTCCCGGTGGCCGACCTCGGACGCGGCGCGCGCCGCCCGCGCCAGCGACGGCGACGCGTCCAGGGCCAGCATGGTGAGCAGTCCGTGGATCGTGGACTCCGCGCCGCCGTTGGGATTGACGACGCCGTCCCCGCTCACCCCGTCGGCGGTACGCCCGGTGGCCGGGTCGTACACCGGCACGCCGGCGGCGTTCGCGCCGAAGAACCAGCCCGCCGCCATCCCGGCCAGCTCGCGCAGCCCGTCGCTGCCGGTGACCTCCGCGGTCGCCAGCAGCGACTGCACCCGGGCGTCCACCCCGTACGCGATCTGCGTTCGGTCGATCGGCGCCGGCAGCCAGCCGTTGTCCGGCCCGCCCGCGGTCAGCAGGTACGGCGTGAACGTCGCCGCGTCCGCGACCGCGGGCCTGCGCAGGTCCGCCCGGTGCAGCGCGGCCGACGCGCGCGCGAGCCCGGCGGGCATCTGGGCCGCCCAGCCGTGCCAGTCCGAACGGGACAGTGCCCACGGCAGGATCGCGCCGTACGGCCAGTTACCGGCCCGGTCGCCGCCGGACATGGCCGCGACGCCCTCGGCGAGCCGGGCGAGCGCCGTGCGCGCGGCCCCGCCGCCGCCCGCCGAGACGTACTCGGACAGGCCCAGCACCGCCTCGGCCGACGCGTCCGCGCCGTCCACGATCAGCCAGGCCGGGACGCGGACGCCGTCGACGGTCTGCCAGTGCCCGTAGCGCGACAGCACCTGCCGGTCCAGCGCGGCGACCGCGAGGTCGAGCCGGGTGCGCAGGAAGGACCCGAAGTCCGTGCCGCGGAACGTCGCGTAGCCCTCGCCGAGCGCCCACACGGTCCGCGCCAGCCAGTACGACGGCCCGGAGTCCGACGGGTCGGGCAGCTCGACGGGTTCGGCGCTCGGGTGCAGCGTGCCGTCCGGCTGCATCCACAGCACCACGTTGCCCGCGTTCGCGCCGCCGGTCGTCTGCAGGTACGTCAGCCCGCGCAGCAGCTGGTAGGCGTGCTCGCGGCTGGCCGGATCGTGCGTCTGCCGCCAGTGCCGCAGGTACACGACCGACGCCCGCGCCACGTCGTCGGCGTTGAACGCGCCCTGGGAGTAGGTGTTCGTCGCCGGGTCGTAGGCGCCACCGCCGATCCGGTCGTAGTGGCCGTCCTCGCGCCGGTCGGCGTAGGTCCACAGCACCCCGACCGACGGCTCGGCGCCGAGCCGGTAGGTGGTGTGGCCGGCCTGGGCGGGCGGCGTGACCGCGTCGCCGAGGAAGTTCAGGTGGGCCAAATTGGTCAGTGGCACCGGGGCGTCGGCCGCGGCCGACCCGGGCACCACGACGAACAGTCCGATGAGGACGGTGACGGCGATGGCAGGTAAGCGCATGGGTGGCTCCTCGTTCAGACCCGGTCGAGCCGGGCGACGCCGATCTTGGTGTCGGCCATGCCGTAGAACACGTAGCGGACGCCGTCGATCTCCTCGATGGCGGTGGGGAACACGACGTTGGGCACGGTGCCGGCCTTCTCGTCGTCGGTCTCGGCGGTCAGCATCGGCTCGGCCGAGCGGTCCAGGACGCGGCTCACGTCGGCCGGGTCGAGGATCATCGCGCCGGCCGCGTAGGACACCCGCTGCTGGTGCGGCTCCCACGGGTCGTCGATCGCGCCGGTCACGCCGTGGTGCAGCAGCAGCCAGCCCTCGTCCACCCGGATCGGGGCGGGCCCGGCGCCGATCTTCAGCTCCTCGAACCCGTACTCGGACAGCGCCACCAGCCGGTGGTCCCCGAGCTGTACAAGGGCGTCGAGGTCGCGCTCGACGTCCGCGGCGGGGACATAGGACACCCAGATGCCGGGCCGGTCGTCGGTGACGCCGGCCGGCAGGTGCACGCCCTCGCCCTCGCGGAACCAGCCGAGGTCCCACATGGGCCGGTGCAGCATCGCGTACGCCGGTTCGCCGTCCGGCCCGGGCACCGGCGCGGGGAAGAACACCGCGTCCTTGTTGGGGAACAGGTTCAGGTCGGTGTCCAGGTCCGGCTGGTAGCGGAAGTGGACCGGCCCGAGCCGCCGCCACTCGGCGAGGTCCTTCGACACCGCGAGCGCCAGCTTCGGGCCGAGCGGTCCGTAGGCCACGTAGGTCATCACGTGCACGCCGAGCCGCGGGATCCAGGTGACCCGCGGGTCCTCCACGCCCGCGTTGTTCTTGCCGCGCTCCCAGCCCTCGTCGGGCGCGAGCACGACGCCGCGGCGGGACACCCCGGCCGGCACACCGCGGTCCAGCTCGACCTCGGCCAGCCCGACGCGCGACACGTTGCCGGCCGCGACGAGCCGGGGGAGCAGGTAGAGCCGGCCGTCCGGGCCGAACCCGCTCGCCGGGTTCAGCACGCCCTCGGCCTCGAGCTCGTTGCCGGGCTCCGGGGTCATCAGCACGCCGACCCGGGTCAGGGTGTACGGAGGAGTCAAGAGATCAGCCCTTCACACTGGAACCGACGTTGGTGGCGACGAAGTGGCGCTGGAAGACCACGAACAGCACGATCACCGGCGCGGCCAGCACGCACGCCCCGGCCAGCAGCGCGCCGAACGGGTTGGCCGCGCGGGCCGCGACGTTGCTCATGTAGTTCGCCAGCGCGACGGCGAGCGGCTGCATGTCCGCGTCCTTGGTGATCAGGAACGGCCAGAGGAACTCGTTCCACGGCCCGATGAACGTCAGCAGCACCGCGGTGAGCAGCGCGGGCCGCACCAGCGGCAGCGCGACCCGGAACAGGATCTTCAGCTCGCTGGCGCCGTCCACCTGTGCCGCCTCGAACAGCTCCCGGGGCAGCTGCAGGAAGTACTGCCGGAAGATGAACACCGCCGCCGAGTTGATCGCGAACGGCAGGATCATCCCGAGGTAGGAGTCGGCGAGCCCGTAGGTCCGCACGATCAGCACGTACAGCGGGATCGTGAGCAGCTGGAACGGGATCACCTGCACCAGCAGCATCACGTTGAACAGCAGCGTGCGGCCGCGGAAGTGCAGGCGGGCCAGCGCGTAGCCGGCCAGCACGCCGAACACGACCGTGCACAGCAGCACCCCACCGGTGAAGATCCCGGAGTTGAGCAGCGTCGTGCCGAGGTCGAGCCGCTCGTCGATGTCGGCGTAGTTGCTCCCCGTCAGGTTGCCCGGGTTGGGCAGCGCGCCGGCCACCGAGGTGTCCGGTTCGGACTGCAGGCTGCCGATCAGCATGTAGTAGAACGGGAACAGGAAGATCAGCGCGCCGACCGCCAGCGCAAAGATCCGAAGTGGACTGACCTTGCGGGTCATCTAGTCACGCTCCAGCAGCCGGCGGTTGATGAGCGAGATGATCAGTACCCCGATCACCAGCACGATGCCGATCGCCGCGGCGAGCCCGGGCTTGCCCTGCTCGATGCCGCGCTGGTACATCACCAGCACCGGCGAGGCGGAGGCGCCGTTGGGCCCGCCGCCGTTGGTGAGCAGGTACGGCTCGGTGAACAGGTTCGCGCCGGTGATCGTGGCGAGCAGCACGACGAGCGTGGTGGCCGGCCGCACGCCCGGCACCGTCACCGCCCAGAACGAGCGCCACCGCGACGCGCCGTCCACCGCCGCCGACTCGTACAGCTCCGTCGGCACGTTCTGCAGCGCGGCGAGGTAGAGCAGGATGAAGAACCCGAGCTGCTTCCAGGTCACGAACACCGCGATCACCGGCATCGCGAGCGTGCTGTTGACCAGCCACGACGGGTCCGGCGCCAGCGAGCCGAGCACCGAGTTGACCATCCCGTCCGAGCTGAACAGAAAGAACCACACGCCCACGACCGCGACGCTCGCGGTCACGTACGGCACGTAGAAGCTGACCCGGAAGAACGTCCGCAGCGGGATGGCCGCGTTCAGCGCGGACGCGAGTCCCAGCGAGAGTCCTACCGTCAGCGGCACGTTGATCACCAGGAAGATCACGATGTTCAGGAACGACCGGAGTACGGCTGGATCGGTGAACACCGTGACGTAGTTGTCCAGCCCGACGAACGGCCGGTCCACGACCGCGCCCGGCGCGGCGAAGAACCAGTCGTAGAAGGACATGAACACCGCGATGCCCAGCGGGTAGGCGAAGATCGCCGCCAGGAACACCACGTACGGCGCGACGAAGGCGATGCCGATCGCCTCCCCCGACCTAACCCTTCTGGTCGCTTTGGGCCGGTGCCGTCCGGTTGGGCGCGTACTTGTGGCTGGGTTGCGCCCCGTTCCCCTCAGGCGCGGTTGGCGAAGTGTCATGATCGTCCACTCAGGACTGGCCGGCGAGCTGGTCGACCTTGGCCGCGGCGTCCTTCAGCGCGGTGTCCGGGTCGGACTTGCCGAAGATGACCGAGTCGCTGTACGCGTCCCGGACGGCCTGCCAGATGGCGATCGAGTTCGGCACGTTCGGCACCTCGACCGTGCGGGCGGTCAGGTCGGCGAACGTCTCGTACGCCGGGTTCTTGGCGAAGTAGTCGGGGTAGGCGTCCTTCAGGCCCGAGCGCAGCGGCATCTGACCGGTGGCCTCCAGCAGCGCGCCGTCCTGCTCCTTGCTGGTGGCGAACTTCATCAGGTCCCAGGCGGTGCCGCGGTTCTCGCACGCGGAGTACATGGCGACGTTCTTCGCGTCGCTGAACGTGTGGATGTCCGACGCGGGCTTGCCCTGCGAGGTCGGCACCGGCACCGAGCCCCAGTCGACCTTGCCCTTGTACACCGGGATCGCCCACGGGCCGACGATGGCCATGGCGGCCTTGCCGTCGGCGAACGCGTCGCCGTTGTACTTCTCCTTGCCGGCCAGTCCCTCGGCGTACATCGACTGCCAGAACGCCGCGACCCGCTTGCCCTCGTCGCCGGCGAAGGTCGACTTGCCGTCCTCGACGAGCAGCTTGCCATCGGTCTCCGCGGCGAACAGCGGGTAGAAGTCGAACCACGACTGGAAGAACTCGCTCGACGGCGCCGGCCAGATCGCGTACTTCGCGCCGCCGCTCTTGACGACCTTCTTCGCGGTGGCGAGGAACTCGTCATAGGTCGACAGCGGCGGGCTGTCCGCGTCGATGCCGGCCTTCGTGAACGCCTTCTTGTTGTAGAAGATCACCACCGGGTTGGACTTCCACGGCAGCTGGTAGTACTTGCCGTCGGGCGACTTGTACTGCTCGGCGTTCGCCCCGGTGCGGTCCTCGATGTACTTGCTCGCACCCGGGAAGTCGTCCAGCGCCACCAGGCCGCCCTGCTTCTGGAACTGCGGCACGGCCGCGGGCGCGGTGTTGAACACCAGGCACGGCGCGGTCCCGGCGGTGATCGCCGCGCCGATGGCCTCCTCGGCGGTCTTGCCAGCGGGGATCTCCTGGGCGGTGACCTTCTCGTCCGGGTGGGCGTCGTTCCACTTCGCCACCATGTCCTTGCCCCACGCCACCTCGTCGGCGTTGTTGGAGTACCAGACCTTGACCGGGCCGTGCTTGCCCGCTGACTCGGCGGCGTCGCCACCACCGCCGCCACTGTCCACATTGCACGCCACGGTCAGGGCCAGGGGGAGGACGGCCAGCAGGGCGGTCAGGGTGCGCTTCATTGCGTCTCCGAACTGGTTGGGGGGTGGGTCAGGGAGCCGAGGTCGATCTGCGCAGGATCAGCTCGGCCGGTGGCAATGTCGTGTCGGCGGCGCGCTGCCCGTCGATCAGCGCGAGCAACGTCTGCGCCGCCACCTCCCCCCAGCCGCGGGCGTCGGCGCGCACGGTGGTGAGTGCCGGGTGCACGTAGCCCGCGAGGTCGGTGTCGTCGAACCCGGTGATCGACAGGTCGTCCGGGACCCGGATGCCCAGCTCGGCGGCCACCGCGATGGCCGACAGGGCCATCAGGTCGTTGGCGTAGACGATCGCGGTGGGCCGGTCGGGCCCGGTGAGCAGGCGGTGGGTCGCGGCGCGCCCGCCCGCCGCGGTGAAGTCGCCCTGCTCGACCTGCCCGGCCGGCAGGCGAGCCTCGGTCATCGCGTCGGCGAAGGCCTCCCGGCGGGCGATGGCGTGCAGGTACGGCTCGGGACCGCAGACGTGCGCGATCGCGGTGTGGCCCAGGCCGGCCAGGTGGCGCACGGCTGCGGTGATGCCGCACCGGTCGTCGAGGATCACCGCGGGGAACCTGGTCGGCACGTCCGGCCGGTTCAGTGTGACCGCGGGCAGCCCGATCTCCTCGAGCAGCGCGATTCGCGGGTCGGCCCGGCGCAGGTCGACGAGGAACACGCCGTCCACCCGGCCCTCGCGGGCGAGCCGCAGGTAGCCGGCCTCCTCGGCGGCGGGGTTCGTGACCACCTGCAGGACCAGCGCCTGGTCGCGCTCGGCGAGCACCTTCTCCACGCCGGCGATGAAAGTAGGGAAGAACGGGTCCGCGCCGACCAGCTCCGGGTCGCGGGCGACGACCAGACCGAGCGCGAAGGCCCGTGACGTGGACAGGGCGCGGGCCCGGTGGCTGGGCGACCAGCCCAGCCGGGCGGCCGCGTCGAGGATCCGCCTGCGGGTCTCGTCGCTCACCCCGGACCGGCCGTTGAGCGCGAAGGACACCGCCCCCTTCGACACCCCGGCGTGGCGGGCCACGTCGGCGATGGTGGGGCGGCGATTACTCACGACAACCCCTCGCAAGCTCGGTGTTGCCGCTCGCGGTCGCCCCGTGACATGGGTTCGCTCGTAAGCTCACTCACCGGAAGTCCTCCCGGTCGGTGATAAACCGGTTTACTGCGCTGTACTAAACCGCTTTACTAGAGGGGTGTCAAGTGGACCGTCCGTCGTGTACCAGATCTATCCGCGGTCCTTCCTGGACACGACCGGGTCCGGAGTGGGCGACCTGGACGGCGTCACCGCACGCCTGGACCACCTGCGCTGGCTGGGCGTCGACGCGCTCTGGCTCTCGCCGGTGTACCCGAGCCCGGGCGTCGACGGCGGCTACGACGTGGCCGACCACCGCGACGTGGACACGGCGTTCGGCGGGCTGCCCGCGCTGGACCGGCTGCTCGCGGCCGCGCACGAACGCGGGCTGCGGGTGCTGCTGGACTGGGTGCCCAACCACACCAGCGACGCGCACCCGTGGTTCGTCTCGTCCTGCCGCGACCCGGCCGGGCCGCACGGCGACTGGTACTGGTGGGCCGACGAGCCGGCCAGCAACTGGCGGAGCGCGTTCGGCGGCCCGGCGTGGACTCGTCACCCGGTGCGCGGGCAGTACTACCTGCACCTGTTCACCCCGGCCCAGCCGGACCTGAACTGGAACCGGCCGGGGGTGCGCGCGGCGATGCTCGACGGCCTGCGCTTCTGGCTCGACCGCGGCGTGGACGGGTTCCGCGCGGACGTCGTGCACCTCATCGGCCGCGACCCGGCGCTGCCGGACCTGGCCGACCCGGACCCGGCGAACCCGAACGACCTGGTCGGCCGCTACCGCGACCCGCGCACCCACGACCTGCTGCGCGAGATCCGCGCGGTGCTGGACGCCTACCCGGACCGCTTCCTGGTCGGCGAGGTGCCACTGGCGGACGCGGCCGCCATACCGTCCTATGTGGACTCCACGCAGCTGCACCGGGCGTTCGACTTCTCGCTGATGGAGGCGGACTGGTCGGCCGCGGCCTGGCGGTCGGCCATCGCCGCGGCCGAGGCGGCGTACGGCCCGGAGCGCGCGCCGGCGTGGGCGCTGTCCAGCCACGACCAGCCACGGCACCGCACCCGCCACGGCGGCCGGGCCGACCGCGCGCGGGTGGCGGCGTGCGTGCTGCTGACGTTGCGCGGCACGCCGTTCCTGTACGCGGGGGAGGAACTGGGCCTGACCGACCCTGCTCTGTCCCCGGCGCAGCGCGTGGACCCGCTGGGCCGGGACGGCTCGCGCGCTCCGGTGCCGTGGACGCCCGGGCCGGGGCACGGGTGGGCGTCGCCGGACCCGTGGCTGCCGTGGCCCCCGTCGGCCGCGACCAGGAACGCGGCCACGCGGCGGGCGGACCCGGGCAGCATCCTGTGGCTGTACCGGCGGCTGATCTCCTTGCGGCGTCAGCAACCCGCCCTGCGCGACGGCGACCTGACGCTGCTGGACGCACCGGACGGCGTGCTCGCCTACCGCCGCGGCGCGCTCGCCGTGCGGGCCAACTTCACCGACGTGCCGGTCCCCGTGGCGCAGCGGGGCAGGGTGCTGCTCAGCTCCGGCCCCGCCGGTCCGGACGACGGCGAGCTGCCCCCGTGCACAGCCATCGTCTCCGCCTAGAGCCGCGTTCGGCGAGCCACAGCTCGCGAGTCCAACGCTCCGGGCTGGTGAGTCCAACGGTCGTCCACCGACCGAGGCGTGCCAGGCGATGGACTCGCGGGTGCCGAACGTTGGACTCGCGGGCTACCCGGCCAGCAGGGTGACGCCCAGGGTGATCATGGTCGCGGCGACCAGGGCGTCGAGCAGGCGCCACGCGGACGGGCGGGCGAAGAACCCGCTCAGCAGCCGCGCGCCGAAGCCGAGGGCGGCGAACCAGCACACGCTCGCGAACACCGCGCCGAGCCCGAAGTCCCAGCGCAGCGCGCCGTGCGTGGCGGCGATCGAGCCGACCAGGAGCACGGTGTCGAGGTACACGTGCGGGTTGAGCCAGGTCATCGTGAGGCACGTCAGCACGGCCCGGCGGGTGGACACCGCCGGGGCGCCGCCGGCCGTCAGCGCGGCTGGGCGGAGCACCCGGCGCAGCGCCAGCACGCCGTAGCAGACCAGGAACGTGCCGCCGGCCAAGGCGACGACGGTGAGTGCCGCCGGCCGCGCCCGGACGACCGAGCCGACCCCGGCGATGCCGAGCGCGATGAGCACCGCGTCCGACGCCGCGCAGATCGCGACGACCGCCGGCACCGCGTGCCGGCGGATGCCCTGGCGGAGCACGAACGCGTTCTGCGCGCCGATGGCGACGATCAGCGAGAGGCCGGTGCCGAACCCGGCCATCATCGCGAGCAGCATGCGTCCACGCTAGGCACGGTGGTGTCAATAGTCGAACTAATGATTCTTACGTATCATTAGCGGTTGTGATGCCGGTGGACCAGGTGCGGACGCTGCTCGCGGTCGCGGACGAGGGCACGTTCGACGCCGCCGCGGCCGCGCTGCACGTGACGCCGTCCGCGGTCAGCCAGCGGGTCAAGGCGCTGGAGCAGGGCATCGGCCGGGTGCTGCTGCTGCGCACCAAGCCGGTGCGGCTGACCGCGTCCGGCGAGGTCGTGGTCCGGTTCGCGCGCCAGCTGGCCCGCCTCGACCTGGACGCGCGCGCCGAGCTGGGCATGACCGACTCCGGCGAGCCCACGGTGCTGCCGATCGCGGTGAACGCCGACTCGCTCGCCACCTGGTTCCTGCCGGCGCTCGGCCGGGTGCCCGCCGCGCTGCGGACCTGCTTCGAGCTGCACCGCGAGGACCAGGACCACACCACGACGCTGCTGCGCGAGGGCGTGGTGATGGCGGCCGTGACCTCGTCGCCCGACCCGGTGCGGGGCTGCTCGGTGCGCGGGCTCGGCCGGATGCGCTACCTGCCGGTCGCGAGCCCGGAGTTCGTCGCGTCGTGGCTCGGTGACGGGTCGCTGCACTCGCGGGTCGGCTCGGTCCCGGTCGTGCTGTTCGACCGCCACGACGACCTGCAGGACTCGTTCGCCCGCCTGCTTGCCGGCGGCCGCGACGCCGGCCCGCTGCGCCACTACGTCCCGTCGTCGGAGGGCTTCGCGGACGCGGTCACCGCCGGCATGGGCTGGGGCATGGTGCCGACCGCGCAGGCCGAGCCCCGGTTGCGCGCGGGCGCGCTGGTGCGGCTGGACCCGCGGCGCGCGGTCGACGTGCCGCTGTACTGGCAGCAGTGGAAGTTCGACTCGCCGCCGCTGGCCGCCACGGCGGAGGCGGTGGCCGCCGCCGCGGCCGCGGCGCTGGACCCGGCGGAACCGGCGCCCGCCCGGCCGCGTTGAGCAGGCATGATCGAACGAACCGGGCCACAATGGCGAGCACCATGGCCGCATCCAACCAACTGAAGCGCGTGTCGATCGCGATCGTCGGCGGGCTCGTCGTCCTGATCGGGGTCGCACTGCTCGTCCTGCCCGGGCCCGGCCTGCTCCTCGTGCTGGCCGGGTTGCTCATCCTCGCGTCGGAGTTCCCCTCGCTCGAGCGCTACGTCGACCCCGTGCGGGACCGTGCCATGAAGGCCGCCGAGGACAGCGTGTCCTCGCCGCTGCGGATCGCGGGGTCGGTGTGCGCCGGGCTGGGGCTGATCGCCGCGGGCGTCGTGTGGGGCCTGGTGCCCTGGTTGCCGTTCAGCGGCTGGAGCGCCGGGTCGAGCCTGATCCTGTCCGGCGTCATCCTGTTCGCGCTGCTGATCTGGAGCTACCGCAAGGTCCAGGCGCGCCGCGAGGCCGCCGGGCGCAAGTAGGACTCAGGCCGCCGCGGGCAGCGACCGGATGCTCGGCGGGGCGTCGTGGGCGGCGGCCAGGCTCGCGCGGCAGCAGCGGACCAGCTGCCGGTTCGCGGCGCCGGCCGGCGCCTCGTGGCAGCGCGGGCAGGTCAGCGCGACGTCACCGGTCAGCTCGTCGATCGCCACGTTCACCGCGCACATGCACCGGCGGCACCAGCGGTGCCCGGTCACGACGATGACGTGCAACGGCGAGGACACGCAGTGGTGCAGCCAGCGCCGGTGGGTCCAGCAGGTCGTCCGTTCGAGCGGGTCCATCCCCTGCTCCTCTGCGGCGTCCTCTGTGGACAGTGCGGCGGCGAGGCGGCCGTCGGCGAGGTCGGCGTACCGCTCGTGAATCCGGCTCGGTGCGGTGGTGATCATGGCCGCCTCCTCGACGTCTGTGATGGACGTCTCAGACGCTATGGCCGTCGGCCGGGCGGGACATCGGGGAGACCCCCGGTTCGAAACGGGGGGACCCCGGGGATCAGCGGTCCGGGCGGGTGGTGTGGATGACCGCGGCCATGTCCTGGTCGGTATGGCCGGCCCGGTCCGCCGCGTCGAGCTGCGCGTGCACGGCGTGCATGAGCCGATCGTCGATGCCGGCCGCGCGGATGGCGCCCAGGATGAGGTCGGCGTCCTTCACCGCGCCGCCGAGCGCGAACGCGGGCGCGAGCTCGCCGCTGATCATGTTCCGGCCCTTGAGCTGGGCGTAGGCGCTGTCGGTCGGGCCGCCGGAGATCACGTCGAGGAACAGCTGCGGGTCGAGGCCGAGCTGCTCGGCCAGCGCGATGCTCTGCGCGGTCGCGGTGGTGATCGACAGGACCCACGCGTTGGCGGTCAGCTTGAGCCGGTGGCCGTCGCCGGGCCGCTCGCCGACCCAGACGGTGCGCGCGCCGACCGCGTCGAAGACCGGGGTGACCCGCTCGCGCAGCGCCTGCGGCGCGGCGGCGAGCACGGTGAGCTTGCCCTGCTCGGCGGGCTGGCGGGTGCCGAGGACGGGCGCGTCGACGAAGGCGACGCCGTGCCGGGCGGCGAACTCGGCCAGCCGGTCGGTGGCCTCCAGCCCGACGGTGCTGGACTGGACCCAGACGGCGTCCGGCGACAGCGCGGGCAGCGCGGCGTTCATCACGTCGGACACGGCGGCCGCGTCGAACAGCATGGTGAGCACGACGTCCGCGCCGGCGACCGCCGCGGCTGGGTTCTCGGCCACGGTCGCGCCGTCGTCGGCCAGCGGCCGGGCCTTCTCGGCGGAGCGGTTCCACACGGTCACGTCGAACCCCGCCCGCACGAGGTTGCGTGCCATCCCGGCACCCATGATCCCAGTGCCGAGCACGGATATCTTCGTCGTCATGCCCGCCGTTCTACCCCAACAAGGAACTACGCGCTCACCCGCGCGAGCCAGGCGAGCAGGGCGGCGACCACCTCGTCGCGGTTGGTCTCGTTGAACACCTCGTGCCGCGCGCCGGGGTAGACGGTGAGCGTCACGTCGGTGAGCCCGGCCGCGCGGTAGCGGTCGACCAGTAGCCGCGCGAGCGCGGTCTGCCCGCCGACCGGGTCCAGCTCGCCCACCGCGACGTACACCGGCAGGTCGGCGCGCATCGCGGCGAGGCGCGCCGGGTCGGCCACGGCCCGCGCACCGGCGAACATCGCCCTGGTCGAGGCGGGGTCGATGCCGAACCCGCAGTGCGGGTCGGCGACGTACCGGTCGACCTGCTCCTCGTCGCGGGACAGCCAGTCGTAGTCGGTGCGCGCGGGCAGGAACGGGGCGTTGAACGCGGACAGCTCCAGCGGCGCGTCGACCTGCTCGAGCGCGGGCTCGAGCAGGTCGAGCAGGCTGGTCCCGGTCAGCGCCACGGCCGTCACGTCCCGGCTGTGGTCCAGCAGGTACTGCTGCGCGGCGAACGAGCCCATGCTGTGCGCGACGAGCACGTGCGGCAGGCCGGGATGCTCGGCCTTCGTCAACCCGGCCAGCACGCCGATGTCGTCGACCAGCGCGTCCCATCCGCCCGGGCCGAGCTCGCCGAGGGTGGTCGCGGTGGAGCCGTGGCCGCGGTGGTCCTGGCCCACGACGAGAAAACCCTCGCCGGTGAGCGCACCGGCGAGGGCGTCGTAGCGGCGGACGTGCTCGCCCATGCCGTGGGTCAGCTGGACGATGCCGCGCGCGGCCGCCGCGGGCTCCCACCGGTACGCGGTGATCGTCTGTCCGTCTCGGCCGGGGAAGGTGAACTCACGCATCCCCGGATCTTGTCACTCCGGGGGACTGCCCGGCAGCATCTGCAGCAGACCGCCTGCCGCCCAGATCTGGCTCACGAACTCGCCCGGCGGCTCGAGCGCCACGGTTTCGCCCTCCTCCGTGGTCAGCGTCGCCGCGACCGGGTCCACCGTGATGCGCCGACCGGCCGTCAGCTTCGCCAGGTCCGCCGGGTCCGCGAGCGGCAGGCACGGCAGGCCGTTGTTGGTGGCGTTGCGGAAGAAGATCCGCGCGAAGTCGAGCGCGATGATCGCGCCGATCTTGTTCAGCTTGATCGCCCGGATGGACGTCTCCCGGCTCGAGCCGCAGCCGAAGTTGCGGCCGCCGACGATGATGTCGTCCGGCTGGATGTTCGGCTGGATCGTCGGGTCGTAGCCGTGGAACAGGCCGCGCTTGACCTTCTCCGGGTCGAGGCTGAAGAACGCCGGCGGGTGGATCACGTCGGTGTTCATGTCGTCGCCGAACAGCCAGATCCGGCCCGTGATCGTGCGGCTCCGGGTGGGGGTCTCGGTCACTGGGGTCTCGGTCACTGCGCCTCCGCATACAGGTCGGGGGCCAGCTCGCCGCGCAGCGCGGCCTTGGCCACGGTCCGCGGGCTCGCCAGGTAGGTGCGGCTCTCCCAGTGCCCCATGCGGCCCCGGAAGTTGCGGTTCGAGCTGGACACGCACACGTCGTCCGCGCCGAGCACGCCTTTGTCGATGCCGCCGCACGCGCCGCAGCTGGAGTGGTTGAAGATCGCGCCGGCGTCGGTCAGCGTCTCGACCAGGCCCGCGCGCAGCGCCTTCTTGAACACCTCGACCGACGCCGGGATGATCACGAACCGGACGTTGGAGTGCACCTGGCGGCCGGCCAGCTCCTCCGCCGCCGCCTCGATGTCGCCCAGCCTGCCGCTGGCGCACGAGCCGAGGAAGGCCGTGGTGATCTTGACCGGCTCCAGCTCGCGCAGCGCGACGACGTTGCTCGGCGACCACGGCTTGGCCACTCGTGCGTCCAGCTCGCCCAGGTCGATGTCGATCACCCGCTCGTAGCGGGCATCGGCGTCGGGCCGGACCACCGTGCCGAGGAACTCGCCGTCCCGCTCGACGAAGTAGGCCTCGGTGACCTCGTCGGCCACGAACACGCCGAACTTCGCGCCGATCTCCACCGCCATGTTGGAGATCGCGAACCGGTCGTCCTGGCACAGGCGGGTGACCGACTCGTCGTGGAACTCCAGCGTGCGGTACCGCGCGCCGCTCTCGCCGAGGAGCCGCAGCAGCTCCAGGACGATGTCGCGGCCGCTGGACTGCTCGGGCAGCTCGCCGTGGAAGCGCACCGCGATGGTCTCCGGCCTGCGCAGCCACGTGGTGCCGGTGGCCAGGGTGAACGTGATGTCGGTGGCGCCCATGCCGGTGGCGCACGCGCCGACGCCGCCGGCCATGATCGTGTGGCTGTCCGCGCCGACGATCAGCCCGCCGGCCTGGCACAGCCGGTGCTCGATCATCAGCTGGTGGCAGATCCCGCGGTCCAGCAACAGGTTCGGCATGTTCAGCCCGCGCGCGAAGGCCAGGAACCGGTTGGCGATGTCGGCGTGCTCTGCGGTCGCCGGGGGAGAGAAGTGGTCGTTCGCCAGCAGCACCTTGTCCTTGTCCCACACGGAAAGGCCGCGCTTCTCGAAGCCGTCGATCAGCAGCGCGATCGTCGCGTCGGGACCGAGCACGGCGTCCACGTTGACCTTGCGGTAGAGCGCCGAGTCGTCGTCGATGGCGTGCGCGTCGATGACCTTGTCGCTGAGCGTTCTCCCACTCATGATGCCGCCTCGGCGGCGAGCCGGTCGTACTCGGCGATGACGACGTCGGCCGGCACGCCGGCGAGCGCGGCCTCGGTGAACTTCTCCTTGGCCGCGAAGGCTTCCTCGTGCCGGATCTTGCCGGTGTCCTCGACCATCTGCTTGACCGAGGCGACCACGCGCCGGGCCAGCTCGTCGTCGACCTCGCGGGGCGGGTCGGCCTCGGTCAGCACGTGGCGGACCAGCGCGGCGCCGCTGTGCTTGCCGAACACGTAGCCCCGGTTGCTGCCGGTCCAACCCGGTGGCAGCTCTTCGTAGCTGCGGGTGTTCTTGAGCATGCTGTCCACGTGCACGCCCGACTCGTGGCGGTACACGTTGAACCCGGTGACCGGCTTCGTGGCGCTCATGTGGATCCCGCTGACCCGCTCGACGAAGCGTGCCAGGGCGGGCAGCGCCGTGGCGTCGATGCCGTGCTCGATGCCGTGCAGGTGGGTCAGCGCGGCCAGGCACTCCGCGAGGTCCGCGTTGCCCGCCCGCTCGCCGATCCCGTTGACCGTGACGCTCATCGAGCGGGCGCCCGCCTCGATGGCGGCGAGCGCGTTGGCGGCGGCGAGGCCGTAGTCGTTGTGCGCGTGGATCGAGATCGCGATCGACGGGTCCAGCTGCTCGGCGAGCGTGCGCACAAGCTGGCGCATGCTGGCCGGGTGCGCGCAGCCGACCGAGTCCGCGAGGATCAGGCGCGCCACGGTGCCGGGCTCGCACACGTCGTTGACCAGGCGGATCATGTACTCCGGGTCGGCGCGGGTCGAGTCCTCGAACACCACGCTGGCGATCATGTTGTGCGCGACGATGTCGTCCACACCGGACCGCATGATGCGGGAGACCTCGTCGCGGGTGACGCCGAGCGTCTCCCTGATCCGCAGGTCGCTGGTCGGCATGAACATGAAGACCTCGTCCGCGCCTGCCTTCTCCGACGCGATGATGTCGCCGTGCACCGGCCGCGCCGTCGCGCCGAGCTTCGCGCGCACGCCGCGGTGGCGCATCTCCTGCATGGCCTCCATGTCGGCGGGGGAGGCCGCCGGGAAGCCCGCGTCGAGCACGCTGACGCCGGCCGCGTCCAGCATCAGCGCCAGCTCGACCTTCTCCGGCACCGTGAACCAGACCCCGGGGGTCTGCTCACCGTCGCGCAGCGTGCAGTCGATCACCTCCACCCACTCCGGCTTGGGCGGCAAGGGCGTGGCTGTTGTGTCCAATGTGTCCACTGTGAACCCCGACTTTCACTTCCGGTTACCGATAGGCGAGTCCCGCGGCGCGATGCCACCCGAGGGCGCGTTTCTCCACCGCGAGCAAGATCATGTTGAACAGGTACCCCAGTACTCCGAGCATCACGACCACCGCCCACATCTCGGCGAACTCGAACCGGTTGCGTGCGTCGCGCAGTTGGTCGCCGAGGCCGCCGTTGGCGGCGAACAGCTCGGCGACGACGGTCAGCAGCAGTGCTTGGGACAGGCTGACCCGCAGTCCCGCGAAGATCTTCGGCAGTGCGGCGGGCAGCACGATGCCGAACAGGCGGTGCGGGAACGGAAGCCGGTAGGCCAGCGCCGTCTCGATCTTCACCTGGTCGACCGTCCGCACCCCGTCCACGGTGTTCAGCAGCACCGCCCACACCGCACCGCAGACGATGACCGTCAGCACCATCGGCGTGCCCAGTGTGCAGATCAGCACGAACACCGGGACCAGCGCCGGCAGCGGCAGCGAGCGGAAGAACGCGAACACGGGCCCGGCCACGGTGAGCACCGTGCGGGACAGCCCGCAGGCGGTGCCGACGACCACGCCGGCCACGACCGCGATCGCCCAGCCGCCCAGGACCCGGCCGATGGTGGTGGCCAGGTTGTCCCGCGCCGCGTCGGTGAGGAAGGCGTCGGCGGCCGGCCCGGAGAACCACATGTGACCGGCGGCGGCGAGGATCTCGGTCGGGGCGGGGAAGAACGGGTGCGCGGCGGCGGTCGCGAGGAGCTGCCAGACGACCACGAATGCGGCGAACGCCGTCCACCGCAGGAGGAAGCCGCGCACGGTTCTCATGCGGCCGCCTCCCGTTCGGCGACCGCCCAGCCGAACAGCCCGCGCTGCAGGCGTTCCAGCCCCGCGTGCACCGCGAGGCCGAGCAGCCCGGCGAGGACGACGATCGCCAGCACCTTGTCCATTCTGGTCACACCGCTCGCGGCCACGAGGATCTGGCTGCCGAGGCCGCCGCTGGTGCCGGTGAGCATCTCCACGCTGATCACCACGGCCAGCGCGATCGGGGCGGCGAGCCGGATGCCGGTGAGTGCGAACGGGGTGACCGATGGCAGCACGACTCTCAGCATCACACGGACCGGCCCGTATCCGCATGATCGAGCGGTGGCCACGTGCAGCGGCTCGACCTCGTCCACGGCGTACATCGTGTTGTAGAGGATCGGCCACAGCGACGCGAACACCGCGAGACCGATCTTGGTCGGCGGCCCGCCGCCGATCCAGATCGCGGCCAGCGGCACGATCGCCACCGGCGGGATCGGCCGGAGGAACTCCAGCACCGACCGGCTGGCGGTGCGCAGCAGCGCGCTGGCCGCCAGCAGCAGCCCGAGCGGCACGCCGACCGCGGTGGCGATGGCGAGTCCGATCGCGACGGACAGCGTCGTGGCGATCAGGTCTACCAGGAACGTCCGGTCCCCGAGCATGGCGACAACCTGCGGGAAGACCTCCGTGGGCGGCGGGAAGTAGCCCTCGAGGAAGATCCCCGACCGCCCGATCGCCTCCCAGGCCAGCAGCGCTCCGACCAGTCCGGAGAGCCGGAGCGCCACTGCCGACATGGGTTGCTCAGCTCTTGCTCTTCAGGATCATCGGCCGGATGTCGAACGGCTTCTTGATGAGGCCGTACTCACGCATCAGGTCCGGCACGCGCTGCAGGCGCGTCGGGTCCGTCGTGAGCGGGTAGGTCGGCAGGTGCAGCACCGGTGCGATCTCCGGCTTCACGTTGGCCTTCGCCATCAGCGCCTTGCGGATCGCGTCCTGGCCGGCCGGCGTGGCGGCGATGCGGTGTGCCTTGAGGACGGCCCGCTGGAACGCGGCCATCGTCTTCGGGTAGGCGGAGGTCGTCTTCTCCAGCGCCGCGTAGCCGTTCAGGCCGATGCCGTCCAGGCGGCCGATCAGCGGCTGGAACACCGTCCACACACCGAGCTGTGCCTGCGCGACGGTGAGGAACGGCTCCACGAGGAACGCCGCGTCGAGCTCACCGCTCTGCAGCTTCGGCAGCATGTCCGGGAACTTCATGACCTTCCACTGGATCCCGGAGGTGTCCGCCTTGGCCGCCTTCATGCCGGCCATCACGGCGAGGTCGGCCATGCTGCCGGTGGACGACACGCCGATCTTCTTGCCCTCCAGGTCCTTCGGGCCGCGCAGCGTGGAGTTGCCCTTCACCACGACCGCCGCGGTGTCCGGCTTGGCCGCCGACGCGTCCGCGACGACCTTGATGTTGACCTTGCCCTTGCCCTTCTCCTGGGCCTGGACGAGCAACGGGTAGCTGGCGAACGTGATGTCGACGTCCCCGCCCAGCAGGCTCGTCATCGCCTCGCCGCCGCCGCCCAGCGGGACGAGCTCGGCGTCGAGGCCCTCCTGCTTGAACAGGCCCTGGCCCGCGGCGATGAACAACGGCGCCATGTCCGTCGATGGGATAACCCCGATCTTGATCTTGGGTTTCTCCACTTTGGCCGCTGGGTCTGCGTTCGCCGGTTCGTCGGACGAGCCGCCGAGCAGGCTGCACCCGGCAGAGCCGAGGAGCATCGTCACTGCTGCGAGCGCGACGAGCATCCGTCGCCACAGGCGGGAATCCGGTACAAGTGCGTGGTTACGCCGGGTCAACTTCCGTCCCCATTTCCACGGGTCATCTACGCTCTGCCGTAACGGACCGGGGGGTCGGCGCGATGTAGAGCCGGTTGCCCGGATCGTGAGGCGAGACTAGCCGAAAGCAACGGAATGGCAACACGCGGCGATCGATGTAGGCCGTTTGGATCATTTTTGCGCCGAAGAGGTGAAGATCGTCTGGGTCCTCGCGTCCATGCAGCCGCTTTGGTCCCGTTCGACGCTGACAATTCAGCCGTCCTCGACTAACTTCCTGCCTACCAATCGGTAGCGATCGAGTCGGGGTGGTTATCTCATGCGCGCCTTGCCGCAGATAGGACAGTGGGCGCTTCATGGGGGAAGTGCCTGATGTCTGGTCGCGACGCTGGGGAAGCCCACAACACCAAGGGCAGGCGCCGGAAATCGCGACTGCTCAGCAAGACGGAGAAGTGGCAGCCGCGGAACTGGCGGCTGCGCACGAAGATGACCGCGGTCGTGCTCGTCCCCGCGCTCACCGCTCTCGCCTTCGCCGGCTTGCGTATCCAGGCAGAGCTGTCCGATGCCAGCGACTTCAACCGGATCGTCAGCCAGGTCGACGCATCCATGTTGATCACCGAGGTCGTCCACCAGCTGCAGGGTGAGCGCAGCTCGGTGGCCGCCGCGGTGGCCGACGGCACGATCGCCGCGAACGAGCAGGTCCAGAACCAGTACCGGCAGACCGACGCGTCCATTTCGGAGCTCCGGGACAAGATCGGCAGCCTCGAGCTCGCCGACAGCGACAGCAAGGACCGCTACAACTACGCGTTCAACCAGCTCAGCCAGCTGACGCCGCTGCGCAACCTCGCGGGGTCGTCGACCTATCCCGACCTCGCCGTGCTGAGCGCCTACAACGCCGTGATCGACCCGCTGGTCCAGCTGGGCCGCGAGATCACGACCGCGGGCAACGCGACCGGCCAGTCGCCGTCGCGCCTCAGCGCCGCGGTGCAGTCCATCGGCCAGGCCAAGGAGCGGGCGTCCCAGCTGGACGCGCTGCTCGAGGTGTCGGCGGTGCGCAACAGCTTCCGGTCCTCGAACGTGCAGAACCAGGCGGCCGCCTCCTCGGCCGGCTTCGACGCGTCCGTGGCCGACTTCTTCGCGCTGGCCACCCCGGACGAACAGCAGCAGTACAACGACGGTTACAGCGGCGCCGAGGTCGACCGGCGCAAGGGCTTCGCGCAGTCCGCGTTGCTCGGCTCCGACCCGACCGCGCCGCTGGACATCGACCTGAAGACGCTCCAGGACACGAGCACCGCCGCGAACAACAAGCTGCGCGGCGTCGAGACGAACCTGATCGCGTCGCTGCGTACCCAGGCGTCCACGCTGGCCACCGAGGCCACGACGACCGCCTGGCAGGTCGGGCTCATCGTGGTCGCCGCCATGCTCGTCGCCCTGCTGCTGATGCTCGCGATGGCGCAGTCCCTGGTGAACCCGCTGCGCAGGCTGCGGCGCGGGGCGCTCAAGGTCGCCAACATCACCCTGCCGGCGACGATCGACCGCATCCTCGCGGACCAGAACCCGGTGGAGGCGGCGAAGAACGCGGTCGCCCCGATGCCGGTGGACACCAGCGAGGAGATCGGCCAGGTCGCCCGGTCGTTCGACGTGGTGCACGAGCGGGCGGTGCGGCTCGCGACCGAGCAGGCCGTGCTGCGCGACAACGTCAACGACATGTTCGTCAACCTGTCCCGGCGCAGCCAGGCGCTCGTCGAGCGCCAGCTGTCCGAGCTGGACAAGCTCGAACAGAGCGAGCAGGACCCGGACCAGCTCGCGCACTTCTTCGTGCTGGACCACCTGGCCGCCCGGATGCGGCGCAACAGCGAGAACCTGCTGATCCTCTCCGGTGTGGGCGTCGCCAGGCGCTCGTCGCAGCCGGTGTCGGTCACCGAGGTCATCGGCGCCGCGCAGTCGGAGATCGAGAACTACGCCCGGGTCATCATCAGGCAGGGCCCGGACACGGTCGTGCAGGGCCGCGTCGTCAACGACGTCGTGCACCTGCTGGCCGAGCTGCTCGACAACGCCACGAAGTTCTCCGCCGCGGACACCGAGGTCTCCGTGACCTCGGCGCACATCCGGTCCGGCGAGCTGGCGGTGCAGATCTCGGACAAGGGCCTCGGGCTGTCCGACGAGGAGCTGACCGACATCAACAAGCGGCTGATCGACCCGCCGCCGTTCGACCTCGCCGTCTCCCGCCGGATGGGCCTCTACGTGGTCGCGCGGCTGGCGAAGCGGCACGACATCCGGGTGCGCCTGCACGGCGAGTTCAACTCGGGCACGTCCGCGGTGGTCATCCTGCCGCGCGCGCTGACCGGCGACACCCCGGTCGCCGGCCCGACCACCCCGGTGCCGGCGATCATGACCGGCCCGACCGAGCTGTACCAGTCCCAGCCGGGCATCCACACGGGCCAGACCGCGATCGTCCACGCCGGACCGCAGACCGGCCCGCAGTCGGTGACCCGGACCGGCCCGCAGTCCGGGCCGCGCACCGGGCCGCACACCGGGCCGTACGGCATGCCGCAGACCGGTCCGCACACGGGGCCGCAGGGCATGCCGCAGGCGGGTCCGCACACCGGGCAGCAGCCGATGACCAGGACCGGCCCGCAGACGGGCGTGCCGGCCGGCCCGCCGACCGGTTCGCACCCCGCGGTCGATCCGCAGCCCGCGCACGCCGCCCCCGAGGGCATGGGCCGCTCCGCCTGGTTCCAGCGCACCGCGCCGGTCAACGTCGAGGGCGTGGCGGCCGACAAGCCCGACGGCAACGGGAATGGCAGTGGCAACGGCAGTGGCAGTGGCAGTGGCAACGGGAATGGGAACGGGAATGGGAACGGGAATGCCAAGGGCCAGCAGGACCCGAAGGCCGCCTCGCCCTCCTCGCTGAACTGGGCCACCGCCGGCGAGGACGGGTGGAGCGCCGTGCGGCGCAAGCTCGGCGAGACCGCGCAGCAGGAGAAGGTCGGCGACGACGGGCTGCCGCGCCGCACGCCGGGCCAGCACCTGGTGCCCGGCTCCGCCGTCGCCCGCCAGATGACCGCGGGGAACGGCAGTGGGAATGGCGGTGGGAATGGCGGTGGGAACGGCGGTGGGAACGGAGAGGCCACCGGTACCGGCTTCGCCCCCGCCGCCGAGCCGCCCTCGAAGCGCACGGCCGAGTACGTCCGGTCCCGGCTCTCCGGCTTCCAGCAGGGTCTGTCCCGGGCCCGCAACGAGCATGGCCCGAACGGGGAGGAGCAGCAATGACACTCGCCCGGCAGGACGACCTCGGATGGTTCCTCGACGACTTCGTACTGCGTGTCGCCGACGTCGCTCACACGATTGTGGTGTCGGCGGACGGGATTCTGCTCGCTCGTTCGTCCACTTTGCCACCGGCCAACGCCGAGCAGCTCGCCGCGGTCGCCTCCGGGCTGGCGAGCCTCAGCGAGGCGGCGGCCCGGACCTTCGACGCGGGCAACATGGTCCAGACGTGTGTCGAGATGGAACAGGGCTACCTGTTCATGATGACCATGGGCCCCGGCTCCGGACTCGCGGTGCTGGCCGCCCCCGACTGTGAGATGGGACTGCTCGCCTACGAGATGTCGCTGCTCGTCGAGCAGGTCGGCGAGCGGCTGACTCCCGAGTTACGCGCGGCGCGCGGCTACGCGTCCCGCGCGGGAGGACCCGCCTAGCGCCACAGCGTGTGGTGACCGGGCACGTCCCGCACGCGACGATTTCGAGAAGAGGCTGGGATGCTCCCTTCCCATGTTTTCACCGATGCCGAGCGTGGCGATCTGAAAGCGGTGCTGGACGCTGTCGGCACCAATCCCTACCACGACCCGATCGCGTTCTCCGAGGAGGTCGCGGGCGTCCTCGACCGCGGCGACGTGCCGGACGCGCTCGTCGACGTGACCGACCAGATCCGCAAGGAACGGCAGGCCGGCACCGCGTTCGCGCACGCGCTGCGCAACTGCCCGGTCGACGACGAGATTCCGTTGCTGGACCAGGAAGATCCGCTCGCCGACAAGTACGCGAAGAAGCACACGTTCGTCTCCGAGGGCTTACTTCAGCTGTTCGGGCACCTGGTGAAGACGCCGCTGATGTCCTACGGCACCCGGTTCAACGGTGACTTCTTCATCGACGTGATCGCCATCAACAAGTACATCGGCAAGGCGACCGGGTACAGCGACGGCGAGCTGGCGTTCCACAACGACCGCACCGCCCACCCCGTGCGTGCCGACTACATCACCCTGCTCGGCATGCGCTGCCCCGAGGGCGACCTCACCTACACGAGCTTCGTGTCCGGCCTGGCCGTACGCGAGGCGCTGGAGGACCGCGACCGGGAGCTGCTCGGGCAGCCGTACTTCTACACGCCGTTCGACGTGATGTCCAAGGACAACAACAAGAGCCTGTCCGTCTCGGACAACCACTCGATCTTCTACCACGAGCAGGGCGTGCGCTACGTGGACACCCAGACCACCGTGGCCCCCGACGCGCCGCCGGAGGCCAAGGACGCGCTGATCGCCCTGAAGGACGTGCTCGTGCGGATTCCCAAGGCCCGCCACCGGATCCTCGACGGGGACCTGTTCACGTTCGCCAACCAGCACGGGTTGCACAGCCGCGACCACATCGAGATCAACGACCCGGCACGTGCCCGCACGCGCTGGCTGATGAAGACCTACGCGTTCCGCGACCGCGCCGTGGCCGACGGGTTCGCCGATCGGTGGCTGGACGGCGTGCCCGGTCGGGTGGGCGACTAGTCGTGCGCGGAACTTGCGGAGCGAGCCATCGAACGCAGGGCGACCGTGAACGGCAGCACCGGGTCTGCGAGGGGCTGATGTGAAAAGAATCGCGGTCGTGGGCAGCGGACCGCGTGGTCTCATCGTGGTCGAGCGGCTCGCCGCCCGGCTGGCCGAGGAGGACACCGGCAGGCCCATCGAGATCAACCTCATCGACGCGGTCGAGGTCGGCGCCGGCCGCATCTACCGCACCGACCAGCCGGACTGGTTCCTGATGAACACCGTGGCAGGCATGGTGTCCGCGTTCTCCGGTGTGCCGGACGAGGGCCCGACCCGCGCGGGCTCCGGGCCGTCGCTGTACGAGTGGTGGCGCGAGCGGGCCCCGGAGAGCGCCTCGCCGGACGGGTACGCGCCGCGCGCCGAGTACGGCCGGTACACCCGGATGCTGCTCGACGCGGTCGAGGCCAACCTGCCGGAGCACGCGTTGATCGTGCGCACCCACGGCCACGTCGAGGACATCGTGCGGGCGGGCGACGGGTACCGGCTGACCCTGTCCGGCGGCCACGAGCTGCTCGCCGACCAGGTCGTGCTCACCACCGGGCACTCCACTGTGGACCCGGTGGGCCGGGAGCTAGAGCTGGCCGAGTTCGCCGCGGCACGCCCGCGGCTGCGCTACCTGGGCGGCGAGTCGCCCGCCGACATGCCGCTCGACAAGATCGCGGCGGGCACCCCGGTCGGCGTGATCGGCCTCGGTCTGTCGTTCTACGACGTGATGGCCGCCCTGACCATCGGCCGGGGCGGCAAGTTCGACACGACCGCCGGGGGCGGCCTGCGCTACCTCCCGAGCGGCGACGAGCCGGTCATCGTGGCCGGCTCGCGCAGCGGGATGCCGGTGCCGGCGCGCGGCCGCAACCAGAAGCCGCCGCGGTACTCCTACCGGCCGCGGCTGTTCACCCCCACCAACATCCGCAGCCGCACCCCGGCCGGGCCGCTGGACTTCCTCGGCGACGTCTACCCGTGGCTGATCCGCGAGGTGAACCTCGTCTACTACGCCACGATGCTGCGCCGCGACCACGGCGACGCGGCGGAGGAGCGGTTCGTCGCCGAGGTGGTAGCCGCCGCGGAGGGTTCGGTCGCGCCGGACGTCACGGCCATCGCCGCGGGCCACGGCCTCGACGGCATCCCGCCGCTCGACCTCGACGAGCTGGCGATGCCGTTCTCCGGCCGGACGTTCGCCGACCGCGCCGAGTTCGACGCCGCCCTGCGGGCGGCCACCACCGACGACCTCGCGCACGCCGCGCACGGCAACGTCAGCTCACCGCTGAAGGCCGCACTCGACGTGCTGCGTGACTGCCGTATGGCGATCATGAAGATGGCCGACTTCTCCGGGTTCAACCCGGTGTCCCACCGGCGCGACTTCGTCGGCTGGTACGCGGCGCGCTGCGCGTTCCTCGCGGCAGGCCCGCCGCCGGTGCGGCTGCACCAGGTGCTCGCGCTGATGGAGAGCGGCGTGCTGCGGATCATCGGGCCGGGTACGGTGTTCGAGACCGACGGGACGTCCGGCCGGTTCCGGGTGTCCTCACCGCAGGTGGCCGGGGCCAGCGAGCAGGTCGACGTGGTCATCGACGCGCGGGTGCCCGACCCGAACCTGGCGCGCGACCGCAGCCAGCTCACCCGGCGGCTGCGCGAGCGGGGCATCTGGACGACCTACGTCAACGGCGACGGCCCGGAGGCGTTCGCGACCGGGGGCGTCGCGGTCACCACCAGCCCGTACCACCCGATCGGCCGCAACGGCACGCCGGACGAGGGCATGTACGTCGTCGGCATCCCGACCGAGCACACCCGGTGGTTCATGCAGGTCGGCAGCAACCGGCCCGGCCTGTGGGGCGACTTCGTCCACGACGGCGACGCGATCGCCGCGCACCTGCTCAAGGAAGGCAGCTGACATGGCCGCCCCGGCAAGGTCCCGAGCGGCCGTCAGGTTCGACGGCCTCGAGCGATCGGCCACCATCGCCCTGCACGACGTCATCACCGAGCTGCGCGCGGCCGGGAAGACCATCGTCGACCTCGCGAAGGGCGAGCCGGACCAGCCGACGCCGGCCGTGGTCACCGACGCCGCGGTCGCGGCGCTGCGGGACGGGCACACCCGCTACACGGTTAGCCGCGGCCTCCCGGAGCTGCGGGCCGCGATCGCGCGGAAGCTGTCCGGGGACAACGGGATCCAGGCCGACCCCGACGACGGGATCGTGGTGACGCCGTCGGCCAAGCACGCGTTGTTCGTGGCGATGATGACGCTGCTCGACCCGGGAGACGAGATCATCGTGCCGTCGCCGGGCTGGGTCAGCTACCGGGCGATGGCACACCTCGTCGGTGCCCGCGCGGTGCCGGCTCGGCTGCGCGGCGCGGACGGGTTCCGCCTCACCAGGGAGATCCTCGACGGCTGCCTGACCGAGCGCACCCGTGCCGTGCTGGTGAACACGCCGAACAACCCGACCGGCCGGGTGCTGGACGCGACCGAGCTGGACGCGCTCGCGGAGTTCGTCACCGAGCACGAGCTGTTCGTGGTCACCGACGAGATCTACGAGGCG
Source organism: Actinophytocola sp. (assembly GCA_035995025.1). Lineage (GTDB taxonomy): Bacteria > Actinomycetota > Actinomycetes > Mycobacteriales > Pseudonocardiaceae > Actinophytocola. The sequence goes on along the minus strand of DASYKY010000099.1, from coordinate 84,338 downwards.
ATCCGGTTCCGCGGCAGTCCGCACCTGAGCGTCGCGGCGCGCCCGGAGTGCGCCGACCGCACGCTGACCGTGAACGGGCTGTCGAAGAGTCACGCGATGACCGGCTGGCGGCTGGGCTACCTGGCGGGCCCGCCGGACCTGATGTCGGTGGCGCTGAAGGTGCAGGAGCACACGGTCAGCTGCGCCACCTCGTTCGTGCAGCACGCCGCGGTGGCCGCGCTGACCGGCGCGGAGGACGACGTGGCGCTGATGGTGTCCGAGTACGGGCGCAGGTGCGACCTCGTGGTGTCGTCGCTGGACGGCATGGGGGGCGTCTCCTGCCCGCCGCCGGACGGCACGTTCTACGCGTTCCCCGACATCAGCGGCGCGGGGCACGGCGACTCGGCGGAGTTCGCCGAGTGGCTGCTGCGCGAGGCGGGCGTGGCCACCGTGCCCGGCCCGGCGTTCGGGCCGGGCGGCGAGGGACACGTGCGGCTGTCGTTCGCGGTGCCGACCCTCGAGCTGGAGTCCGCACTGGAGCGGATGGCGGAGGTGCTGTCCGCCTCATGACCCGATGGGCTGGTCCGTCACCGGTCGTCCGGCAACGCACCGTCCACCGTGGAAACATCCGCGGTGTGACCGAGCAGCGCGACAGCGGCGGTGTGCAGCTTCTGGTTGCGGGCCGCGGTGGCGTCCTCGAGGACGGTCACGCGGTAGTCGCGGTCGTGCGCCTCCCGCGCGGTGGACAGCACGACCAGGTCGGTGGACACGCCGGCCAGCAGGATCTCCTCGGCGTTTCGCTTGCGCAGCAACAGTTCGAGGTTCGTGGCGTAGAACGGGCTCACCCGGTGCTTGACCACGACGGACTCGCCCGGCTCCGGCTTGATCGCGTCGTGCACCTGGGTGCCCCAGGTGCCGAGCATCGGCCGCGTCTCGGGCGGCTCGTTCAGCAGCGGAGAGCTGGGCGGGAACTCCTCGAAGGCGGGGGAGAAGCCGATCACCACGAAGATGACCGGCATGCCACGGCGGCGGGCGCGCGCGATCGCACGGGCCGCATTGGACAGTACGTCCCGCTTGGCGACCTGACCGGCGAATCCCTTGCCCAGCTTGCCATCGGGATGGACGAGGTCGTTCATCATGTCCAGGACCAGAAGTACAGAGCTCACGACCCCCATTCTAGCCTTACATCCTAAGGAGAAACCGGATGGAGCCGGCCGCTCAGACCAAGGACGTGCCGCCGCCGCAGCTCGACGGCGACCTCAGCTTCGACCAGGCGGCGCGTGACGCGGCCGCGGACGACTTCGGTCACATCGTCCACAAGACACCGGAAGCCGTGCTGACGCCCGGGTCCGCCGACGACATCGCCGCGACGATCAGCTGGGCCGCCCAGTGCGGCCGCACGTTCGCCCCACAGGGCCAGGGCCACTCCAACTTCGGCCGGGCGGAGGCGGAGAACGGCGTTGTCGCGGACATGACCGCGCTGGGGTCGATCGGCGAGGTCCGGGACGACACGGTCGTCGTCGGCGCGGGTGCCAAGTGGAGCGAGGTGCTGGCGAAGACGTTGCCGCAGGGCAAGACCCCGCCGGTGCTCGCCGAGTACCTGGAGCTGTCGATCGGTGGCACGATCGTCGTCGGCGGCGTGGGCGGCACGACGTCCGCGCACGGCGTGCAGTCCGACAACATCGTCGAGATGGACGTCGTCACCGGCGAGGGCGCGAAGGTCACCTGCTCGGCCACCGACAACGCCGACCTGTTCGACGCGACGCGGGCGGGCCTCGGCCAGTGCGGCGTCATCACCAGCGCCACGCTCAGGCTGATCGACGCGCCCGAGTCGGCGCGCCGCTACCTGCTGATCTACCCCGACCTGGCGACGATGCTCGCCGACGCCCGGCTGCTCGGCAACGGGGGCGGGGCCGACCGCTTCGAGGCGGTCCAGGGCGCGATCATGCCCTCACCCCAGGGCGGCCTGGTGTACCGGCTGGACGTGGCGAAGTACTTCACCGGCGACGAGCCCGACGACGACGCGCTGCTCGCGGGGCTGTCCGACGATCCGGCGAAACGTCAGGTGACCACGCAGACGTACTTCGAGTACCTCAACCGGCTCGCCATGCTCGAGGGGCTGCTGCGCAAGAACGGGCAGTGGTTCTTCCCGCACCCGTGGATCACGACCTTCGTGGGGGACTCCCAGGTCGAGGCCGTCGTCGCCGACGAGGTGTCCCGGCTGAACCCGCCGGTCGACCTAGGCCAGTTCGGCCAGGTCGTGCTGTCCCCGATCCGCCGCGGCGGGATCACGAGCCCGCTCGTGCGGCTGCCGGCCGACGACCTCTGCTACGCGTTCAACTACGTCCGCGTCCCCACCTCGGACGACGCGGCCGCCGCCGGCCGGCTCGTCGAGGCCAACAAGGCGATGTACCAGCGGGTGCGGGACGCGGGCGGCGTGCTGTACCCGGTGAGCGCGGTCCCGCTGGACCAGGCGGAGTGGCGGGAGCACTTCGGCGACGCGTTCGGCCGCCTGGACGAGGCGAAGCGCCGCTACGACCCGGGCCACGTGCTCACGCCCGGCTACGACATCTTCTGACCGGGCGGTCAGCTCCGCACCCGGCCGCCGGCCCAGCCCTCGGCGGGCCGGCGGCCGTTCGTCCGGACGGCACCAGCGGGTTTGGGCCGGTAGGCGGTATCCCCGGTGTTCACGGTCCGTTCCCGCTGTGGCGTCGCTGGTGTACGGCGGAATTGGCGCGTGCACCGGCAAATGAGCGATCTGCATGTTTCCGATGAACGAAACGTTCCGTCGGTCCGATTTTTCCGTCCCGAAATCGATCATGTGAATCCGTGCCAGGGGCCGCTGCGCTGCTCCGGGCCGTTGACCCTGGCCGGTCACGGCGTCGGCGGGGCCGAGGTGCCGTGCCGGTGCGCCCGCCGGGCGGCGCGGCGGCGGATGCATCGGCATTCATAAACACTGCTAAATCCGGCTTCCCCGGCCCCAAAATGTTGTCGGAAGAAATTCGAAGTGTGTTACAGAAATCCCGGTTTGTCGTCCTCTCGACCGTCACAGCGCGTGATGAACGGCCGGAAGTACTTCCGATCTCCGCGCGGAGCGACTTCACTCGGATGGCCGAACGGCGGACAGGCCACTAACCCGAACGCCAACCGCCGACAGGCTCGCCACCGGACAATCCGACGACGCACAGTGCCGAATTGTCCGATCTTTTCGCAGGCCGGGGCGCGTCCGGCGGAGCGCCGGGTCTCGCGCACGCGCGCGCGGAGGCGCCCGAGGCACCCCCGTCGATAGCCCTTTGTTGCCAAGCCATTCCCCCGTCCGGCCGTATCCGCGACGTGCGGCGTTTGACGTAGCGTCAGCACCCAATTACGTAAAGCTTTGTTGATTCTTGTGCTTCTCAGCGGGTCGCAATTGACGTACAGTCCACCGCTGTCAGGTCGTGAGGCATAACAGCCCGGTACTCCTCAACCCGTTACGGGTTGTTTTGGGCTGCGATTTTTTGGGGGCGGGCGTGCTCGCGGGAATGAAGGCGGAGTCGACTTCCGAGGTCGGTCCGGAATGGGTCGACGACGTCTTACTTGCCGGCCCGGACAATCAGGTCCCGTTGCACTTGCCGACTGGTCCGATTGCTCGCGCCGCGTTGCGCCAACTGGTCGCAGAACGGCACGAGGCACTGGCCGCGGCGGGGCTGAAGGCGGGTGGCTGCGCCGCCCTGCGGCTGCCGCCGTCCCTGGCCTACGTCGCCAATCTCCTTGCGGTGTGGCGGATCGGGGCGCAGGCGGTCCTGCTCGACCACCGGCTCACCGGGTACGAGGTGGACCAGGCGGTGCAGCGACTCGGCGTCCAGATGGTCGTCGCCGTAGACCGGACGGCGAGTGGCCCCTTGAGTGTCTTCGCCGATGTCACCGAGACGGTCATCACTCACGCGGGTGAGCCCGCCCGGACGCCGCATGCCGTGCTGCAGCTCAGTTCCGGGTCCACCGGGCCGTCGAAGGTCATCGGCCGCACGGCCGCGGACCTGGTCGCCGAGATCCACCGCTACACCCGGATCGACGGCGTGCCCCTCGGCGGCGAGCGGATCATCCTGCTGCCGTCGATGGTGCACGTGCTCGGCCTGGTCGGTGGCCTGCTCTACGGCCTGCACGCGGGCGTCCAGCTGGTCCCGCCGCGGCGGCTGACCGGCGACAGCATCCTCGAGGCGGTGGCCGCGGCGGACACGCCGGCCACCGTGCTCGGCGTCCCGTTCCACATCGGACTTCTCGCCTCGGTGGCCGACCCGCCGAAGCTGCCCCAGCTGAAGCGGATGACCACCGGCGGCGAGCTCGTGCCAGCCGCGGTCGCCGCCGCGTTCGACGACAGGTACGGCGTGCCGCTCGGCAACATGTGGGGCATGACCGAGGTCGGGGTCATCGCCACCGACCTGTTCGGCGAGCACCGTCCGTCGCTGCGCCCTGCGCCCGGCCTGGAGGTTCGCGAGGAGGGCGGCGAGCTGCTGATCGGCAGGCCCGAGTCGCCGTACGTTGGTCTGTCCGACCCGGCCCGCTGGGCGGAGGGCTGGCTGCACACCAAGGACGCCGGCCGGGTCGATCAGGACACCGGGCTGGTGACGGTGCTCGGCAGGCTCGACTCGCAGGTCTCCGTCGGCGGGCTGAAGGTCGACCTGACGGAGGTCGAGCACACGCTCAACGAGGTGACGGGCGTCGTCGGTGCGGTTGTGCTGTACGACAAGGACATCACCGCCTACGTCCAGCTGGCGGCCGGCACGTCCGGCGCGGACGTCGAGGCCGCGCTGGCCGACCGCGTCGCGGGCTACAAGCGGCCCCGCACGCTGCACGTCGTCGAGGCGCTGCCCAGGACCACGACCGGCAAGCTCGTCCGCGACCGGACGGTGTTGCGCGGCGCAGCCTCATGATCCCGTTGGCAGGAACGGATTTCGCTCCGCGCGTCACGATCTGTCGCGCCGGGGCGAACAAACAAAGCGTGCGTGGGTCGCACAGAGAGAGAAGGTAGGCAATGCAGGCTGCGGAGATCCGTGCGTTCGTCCTCGAGACGTTGCAGGAGATGAACTACGACGTCGAGGGGGTCGAAGACGACAGCACGCTCGGGCCCGCCGGTGTGGACCTCGAGTCGCTGGCGCTGGCCGAGCTCGCGGTCCGGGTGGAGGACAGGTTCGGGGTGCGCTTCGCGGAGGAGGAGTCCGAGGAGCTGGCGCTGATGACGGTCGGTGAGTTCACCCGGACGGTCGCCGAGCGAGCCGGCAACGTCGCCGGCGCGGGTCAGGCGTGAGCGAGAAGCCCGTCCTGGATCGCAAGGACGTCGTCGAGATGGTCGCGAGCTTCGGCGACCGCCCGGTGGACGAGGTGGCCGAGCGGATCGACTCGATCCAGCTGGCCTGGCTCGTGCACCAGGTGGAGCAGCGCTACGGCGTGGAGATCGAGCTCGACGACGCACAGTTCGGCCGGATGAGCACGATCTCAGGGGCCGTCGAGGTGTTACGCGAGGCAGTCATGGTGGTCGAGGATGCGTGACCCTGCCGAGAGAGCGGGGATCACCGGCATGGCCGCGGTCAGCGTGCTCGGCAGGGGGGCGCAGGCACAGCTGGCCGGTGGTCTCGGTGGTGCGGCCGGGTTCGCGCCGGTCCGGCGGTTCGACGTGGACCGCCGCCGGGTGCGGGTCGCGGCGACGCTGCCCGACGCGGGCTCCCTGGGTGACGAGCTGGCCGGCGTGGTGCGCGAGGCGTGCGAGCAGGCCGGGCTGACCCCGGCGCGGCGCGCCGCCACCCCGCTGTTGCTCGCCGTCCACGGTCATCCGGCCGCCGGCCGTATGTCCGAAAAGGACAGTTCGGTCCCGACCGCGGCCGGGTTCGCCGCGGAGCTGGCGACGAGCACTGGCCTCGGCGGCGTCGCGGGCGTGTACACCTGCGCCTGCGTGTCGGGGAGCAGCGCGGTCGCCGACGCCGCGGCGCTGATGCGGCTGGGGCAGGCCGACCGCGTGGTCGTGGCCGCCGGATACCTCGTGGAGCCGGACCAGTTCGCGCTCTTCGACGCCGGCCGCGCGCTCGCCACCGACGGCGCCGCCCGCCCCTTCAGTGCGGGCCGCGGCGGGCTGCTGCTGGGCGACGCCGTCTCCGCTGTCGTGCTCGAGGCCGGGGCCCGCGACCCGCGGGCCGAGGTGGTCGGCTGGGGCCGCGCGGGCGACGGGTACCACACCGTCCGCCCCGACCCCGGGGGCGCGGGGCTGGCCCGCGCGATCACCGCGGCGCTGCGCCGCGCCGGGGTGCTGCCGGCGGAGGTCGGCTACGTGAACGCGAACGCGAGCGGTGCGGAGGGCGACGCCGCCGAGGCGGCCGCGCTGCACCGGGCGCTGGGCGCGGCGGCGGCGACGGTCCCGGTCAGCTCCACCAAGTCGGTGCACGGCCACGGTCTCGAGGGCTCCGGGCTGCTCGAGCTGATCGTCACGGCGCTGGCGATCCAGGCGGGCAAGCTGCCGGTGAACGCGGGCTACCTGGGTGGCGACCCGGCGTGCGCGCTGGACGTGATCGTGGGCGCGCCGCGCGAGGCCGCGAGCCCGTACGCACTGAGCCTGAACGCGGCCTTCGGGGGCGCCAACACGGCGCTGTTGGTGAGGGCGGCCGCATGACGACTGCCGAGTTACCCGTGCTTGCCGAGGTGGAGTGGCCTCGGGGAACCGAGCCGCCCGCGGTTCCGGGGTTCGTCGTGTCCTCGTTCAGCCCGCTGGTCGCCGAGCTGGCCCGGCGCTGCCTGACCGAGCGGCACGGTGGCGCCCCCGCGCCCGCGGAGGTGGGTGCCCGCACCGGGGTGCTGCTGGTGACCGCGAGCGGTGACGCGCAGAGCGCCGCGCACGTGGCGTACGCGGTCGACACCGGCGCGCGGGTGGGCCCGCTGCTGTTCTTCCAGTCCGTGCCGAACAGCGTGGCCGGGCACGTGGCCACCCGGTGGGGGCTGGGCGGCCCGGTGCTGTGCGTCAGCCCGGTCGGCCCGGACGGCGAGGCACGGGCGACCGGCCTGGCGCGGGCGCGGCTGCTGATCGACGACGGGGACGCGGACGAGGTCCTGGTGGTCTGCGTCGAACAAGCTGTCGAACAAGCTGCCGAACAAGCTGCCGAACAGGCTGCCGGGCAACAGACCGGGGACGGGCCCACGGGGTCGGCGTTCCTGGTGAGCAGAGGAGAGTCACGATGAACAGCAAGGGGCTGCGCGCGGTCCTGGCCGCCGACCCGGACATCGGCGCGGGCAACGTGCTGAGCACGGTGCTCGCCCACGGAGCCGACCCGGCGGGCCCCGGCCTGATGTTCGACACCGACGTCGACGGCCGGTCCGCGGAGCACCCGTTCACGCTCGGCGAGCTGGACACGATGGTCGCGGCGCGGGCGGCGTGGCTGCACGCGCGGGGCATCGGGCGGCGTGACCCGGTGGCCGTGTGGGCCACCTCCGCGGCCGACATCATCCTGACCTTCCTCGCCCTGACCCGGATCGGCGCGATCCCCGCGCTGATGAACGGGAAGATGGCACCGGACATCGCCGCGGAGTACATCCGCAGGCTGCGCGCCCGCGGCGTGCTCGCCGACGCGCCGCACGCGGAGCTGCTCGCCGGGTACGACCTGAGCTCGCCGGGGTTCGGCATGCGGGCCGAGCTGCTGGGCGAGCCGGCCGAGCTCGGCACCGGCGACCCGGCCGCCGCGCCGCCGGCCTACCGCCACCACCAGGACGACCCGGTGTCGATCACGCACACGTCCGGCACGACCGGGGTGCCGAAGGCCGTGCTGCACCTGCACCGCACGCTGTTCGCCGCCACCCGGCACCTGCTGATGATGCCGCAGGCGCAGGGCACCGGCCGCATCCTCAACGGCCTGCCGATCCCGCACACCGCGACGGTCCTGATGGTCAACCAGGTGCTGGGAAACCGCGCCGAGATGCTGTGTCTGTCCCAACAGGACGGTGAGACGGTGCTGGCCGCGATCGAGCGGTGGCGGCCCGAGTCGGTGTACGGGTTCGCGGTGACGTGGGCCGGCCTCGCCCGGTACGACCTCCACGAGCACGCGCTGGACTCCGTGCGGCTGTGGTTCAACACCGGCGACTGCGCGCACGAGGCCCACATCCGCAGGCTCGTCGCGGTCGGCTCCCGCGAGGTGGTCACCCGGGAAGGGCGCAAGCGGGTGCCCGGCTCGCACTTCCTCGACGGGCTCGGCTCGTCGGAGATGGGGCACAACGGCTTCCACGTCACGCACACCGTGGACTCCGACCACTACGGCAGGCGCATCGGACGTCCGTACAGCTTCGCCGAGGCGGCCGTCCTCGACGACGACGGCACGGAGCTGCCGCCGGGGCGGGTCGGCAGGCTCGGGTTCCGCTCGCCGACGATGTCGCCCGGCTACTGGAACGACTCGGTGACCTCCAACCGGGCCCGGCTGAACGGCTGGTTCCTCACCGGCGACCTCGTCCACCGCGACGAGGAGGGCAACTACTACCACGTCGACCGCACCCCGGACGCCGTCGGCGCGGACGGCTTCTACACGGCGCTGTCCGAGGAGCGGATCCTCGCCACGATGCCGGAGGTCATCGACTGCACGGTCGTGATCACCAGCGAGGACGCGGGCCTGCACACCGAGGTCATGCTCGAGCTGGACCCGGCGGCCGACACGGATCTCGACCGCACCGAGGCGGTCCGCGCCGCGCTCGGCGAGCAGGTCGGCGCGACGCTCGCCCGGGTCGCCGTCGTCGGCACGGACGAGATCCCGGTGACGGTCACCGGCAAGGTGCGCAAGTTCCTGCTGCGCCACGAGCACGCGAACACGGTCCGGATATGAGTACCACCGCCGCCGGGAGCGGCGGAGCGGAGCGACCCATGAACACCGCCGCCACCATCACCGGGATGGGCATGCTCACGCCCGTCGGCCGCGGCGTCGACGAGGTGTTCCACGCCCTGTGCGTCGGCAAGTCCGGGCTGGCCGCCCCCGCCGCGGACCACCCGGCCGCCGACTCGGTCGACGTGGGCGGGTTCGTGCCCGACGTGGACCCGCGCACGGTGGTGCCCGGGCCCGCCGCGTCCGTCGTGGACAAGACCGTCGTGCTGGCGCTGCTGACCGCGGCCGACGCGCTCGCCGACGCCGGCATCGAGGTCGGCCGCGACGTCGACCCGGGCCGGATCGGTGTGATCGTCGGCGGCGTCGGCGGCATGGCCATGCTGGAGAAGCAGGTGCTGGCCCGCGGCGACCGCGGGCGCACGGCGGTCAGCCCGTACCTGCTGACCGGGGTGCTGCCGAACATGGGCGCCGCGCGGATCGCCATCGCGCACGGGATCCGCGGCTACAGCGCGAGCATCGGCACCGCGTGCGCGTCCGGCGCGCAGGCGATCGCCGACGCGCTGCGGCTCATCCGGTCGGGCGACGCGGACGTCGTCGTCTGCGGCGCCAGCGAGGCACCGCTGTTCCCGACGTTCGCCGACACGTTCGGCAACGCGCGGGCGCTGGCCCGCCGCTGGGCCGACCCGACGGCGGCGAGCCGCCCGTTCGACAAGCGCCGCAACGGGTTCGTGCTCGCCGAGGGCGCCGCGATGATGGTGCTGGAGCGAGCCGGGCACGCCGACGCCCGCGGCGCCGCGGGCTACGCGGACGTCGCCGGCTGGGGCGCCACGACCGACGCGCACCACCCGACCACCCCGCGCCCGGACGGCTCCGGCGCCGCGGAGTGCATGCGGCGGGCGCTGGCGAGCGCGGGCGTCGAGCCGGGCGCGATCGGCTACGTCAACGCGCACGGCACGTCGACCAAGCTGGGCGACATCGCCGAGACCGCCGCACTGGCCTCGGTGTTCGGCGCGGACGGACCGCCGGTCAGCTCCACCAAGGCGCTGACCGGGCACATGCTCGGCACGTCGGGCGTGGTCGAGGCGGCGGCGAGCGCGCTGGCCGTCGCGCGCGGCGTGCTTCCCCCGACCTACAACCTCGACGAGGTCGACCCGGCCTGCCCGGCCAACCACGTCCGGGCGGCGCCGCTGCACGTCCGCCCGGGCTTCGCCCTCTCGAACTCCTTCGGCTTCGGCGGCCAGAACGTCAGCGTCGTGCTCGGTGACGCGAGCACTGTCAACAAGCGGAATGGTTAAAGGAACGATGAAACTTTCAGGGATCGATCACATCGAGCTGTACGTCGGCGACGCACCCCAGGCCGCGTTCTACTACTGCACGGCCTTCGGCTTCCAGCTCCACGCGCAGGGCGGCCCGGAGACCGGGCTGAAGGGCCAGCGGTCGCTGTTGATCGCGCAGGGCGACATCCGGATGGTGCTCACCACCGCGCTCGGCCCCGACCACCCGGCCGCAGAGTTCGTCCAGCGGCACGGTGACGGCGTCGCGGTGATCGCGATGGAGGTCGACGACGTCGAGGCGGCCTACGAGCAGTACGTGGAGCGCGGCGCCTCGCCGGTGTCCTCGCCGGCCAGGTACGAGGTGGGCGACGCGAAGGTGACGACGGCGGAGGTCGGCGGGTTCGGCGACGTGGTGCACCGGCTGGTGCAGCGCGAGGGCCCGCGCGCGGAGTTCCTGCCCGGCGTGTTCACGATGTCCGAAGTGGACGTCGTGGCGGACGGCCCGGCGCTCGGCGTGATCGACCACTTCGCCGTGTGCGTGCCGAGCCAGACGCTGGCGCCGACGGTGAAGTACTACGAGGACGTGTTCGGCTTCACCGAGATCTTCGAGGAGTACATCCAGGTCGGTGAGCAGGGGATGTTCTCGAAGGTCGTGCAGAGCGAGTCCAAGCTCATCACGCTGACCCTGCTCGAGCCGGACACCGCGCGCCAGGCCGGGCAGATCGACGACTTCATCCGCTGGCACGGCGGCGCGGGCGTGCAGCACGTCGCGTTCACCGCCGAGGACATCGTCGACACCGTGCGGGCGCTGAGCAAGCGCGGCGTCACGTTCGCCAAGACGCCGGCCACCTACTACGACGCGCTGCGCGAGCGGATGACCGACCTCGTGGTGCCGGTGTCGGACCTGCAGGACGTGGGCGTGCTCGTGGACCGCGACCACTGGGGCCACCTGCTGCAGATCTTCACGCAGTCCATGCACGTACGTCACACGCTGTTCCTGGAGGTCATCGAGCGCCGGGGAGCGCTCACCTTCGGCAGCGGCAACATCAAGGCCTTGTACGAGGCCAAGAACCGCGAGCTGACGGGGGTCGCCTGATGACCACGACGGAACGATTCGCGCTCTCCGAGCGGGATCGTGCGCTGCTGCCCTCCGACGAGGACGTGGCCTCCTTCGCCGAGCACGGCTGGTACCTGAGCAAGAAGCTGTTCACCGACGACGAGGTCGACGAGCTGGTCGAGGCGAGCGAGCGGTACTACGCCGGGGAGCGGGCCCGCCGCCTGCCGTCGCGCCCGCCGCGGCTGGCCTACTGGGAGCCGGGCAGCGGGAACGTCCAGCGGCACAACGACTACGTGCACTACGAGAGCGACGCGCTGGCCAAGCTGCTGCTGAAGCCGGTGCTCGGCGCGGTGGCCGCGCGGCTCGCCGAGGCGGACGAGATCCGGGTCTTCCAGTCGACGCTGATCTACAAGCCGCCGGTGGCCGGCGAGCCGTCGAACATCGTGCCGTGGCACTTCGACAAGCACTACTGGTCATCGTCCTCTTCGGACCGTATGCTGACCGCGTTCATCCCCTTCCACGACTGTGACGAGGAGATGGGCACGATCACCATGGTGGACGGCAGCCACCGGTGGGCGGAGGTCGGCGCCGAGGACAGCCAGACGCGCCACTTCGCCGAGCGGGACCGCAGCGAGCTCGAGCAGATGCTCACGGCCAACGCGACGCACAACGGCGTCGGGGTCCGCAAGATCCCCATGGTGATCCCCAAGGGACACATGAGCTTCCACCACTGCCGGACCTACCACGGCAGCGGCCCGAACATGTCCGACCGCCCGCGGCGCGCGGTGTCGCTGCACCTGCAGGACGGCGCGAACGCGTTCCAGGAGTTCCGGCTGTCGGACGGCAGCCCCGCGTTCTACAACCACGACTCACTCGTGCGGCGCACCGCGGACGGGCGCCCCGACTACGCAGACCCCGACTACTGCCCCACCCTCTGGCGCGACTGATCCGGCCAACGAGTAAACACCTCAAGGAGAACCACCTTGTCCAGATACGACTGGGGTAAGACCCACCCGGGCATCGAGCGCCTCGAGCAGCAGGTGACCCCTGCCCGCGACCGGGTCGTCACCCACCCGCTGTACGCGAACCTCGACAGCCACGAGTCCCTCGTGACGTTCATGGAGCACCACGTCTTCGCGGTGTGGGACTTCATGTCGCTGCTGAAGTCGTTGCAGCGCAACCTGACGTGCGTGAACGTGCCGTGGATCCCGACCGGGCCGACGGGCAGCCGCCGGCTGATCAACGACATCGTGATGGTCGAGGAGTCCGACGAGCTCGGCGACGGCTTCATCAGCCACTTCGAGCTGTACGTCAACGGCATGCGCGAGGCGGGCGCGGACACCTCCGCGGTCGACTCGCTGGTCTCATTGCTGCGCGAGGGCCGCCCGGTGACCGACGCGCTGCGCGAGGCCGGCGTGCCCAAGCCGTCGATCATGTTCGCCGGCACGACCTGGAGCATCATCGAGAGCGCGCCGGTGCACTGCCAGGCGGCCGCGTTCGCGTTCGGCCGCGAGGACCTCATCCCCGACATGTTCACCCAGGTGGTCGCGATCAACGAGCGCAGCAAGAAGCTGGGCACGTTCGTCGACTACCTCGAGCGCCACATCGAGGTCGACGGCGAGCAGCACACCCCGATGGCCATGCAGATGGTCACCGACCTGTGCGGCGACGACGACACGAAGTGGCAGGAGGCCGCGAACACGGTGAACACCGCGCTGGCCGCCCGCGCCCAGCTGTGGGACGACATCCTGTCCGCGATCAAGAACCGGCGCAACGGCTGACGACCCGTGGAGACCGCACCCGTGAGCAGCGTATTCGCGCGACGAAAGCTGCTCGGCATCCTGTCGAGCAGCTGGGTCGCACAGTCCTGCTACGCCGTGGCCAAGCTCGGCCTGCCGGACGCGATGGCCGCAGGCCCGCGCCCGGTGGCCGAGCTGGCCGCGGAGTGCGGTGCCGATCCGCGCGTGCTGAACCGGCTGCTGCGCGCCATGGTCTCGATGGGCCTGTTCCGGCAGACCGCGCCGCAGACCTACGCGCTCACGTCGGTCACCGAGCTGCTGCGTTCCGACGTGCCCGCGTCGCTGCGGCAGATGGCCGTGCTGGACGGCGAGGAGGTGTTCCGGTCCTTCGCGGACATCATGCACACGGTGCGGACGGGAGCGCCGGCGTTCGAGTCGATCTACGGCGAACCGTTCTATGCCTACCTCGCCGGCCAGCCGCAGCTCGCCGCGACCTTCGCGGACGCGATGAGCGGGGCGCAGGTGTCGGCCGCGCTCGCGCTGTGCGACCTGACCGGGGCCGGCCTGCTGGTCGACGTCGGCGGCGGCAGCGCGGGTCTGCTCGTCGCGGCGCTCACCCACTACCCGCGGCTGCGCGGCGTGCTGCTGGAGCTGCCGGAGACCGTGCGCCAGGCGAAGGCGACCGTGACCGACGCGGGCGTCGCCGACCGGGTGGAACTGGTCGAGGGTGACTTCTTCGCCGCGGTGCCGCCCGGCGGGGACGCCTACGTGCTGGCCAGGGTCCTGCACAACTGGACCGACGAGCGGGCCGAGACGATCCTGCGCCGCGTCCGGGAGGCGATGGCGCCGGACGGGCGGCTGATCGTGCTCGAACAGCTGCAGCCGGACGAGGAGGACGAGCCGGGGCCCGGCAAGGGCATGGTCGACCTGCTCATGCTCGTGCTGCTCGAGGGCCACGACCGGACGCAGGAGGACTACCGGCGGCTGCTGGAGCGCTCCGGGTTCGCGCTGCGGGCGGTGCGGCACGGCGCCACTCCCGACGCGGACAGCATGCTGGAGGCGGTGCCGGCATGACCGCGGCCCACCCGTCCGTCCACACGGGACCTGCGGCGTCGCTGAAGGCGTTGCTGTCCAAGGAGGGCAGGCTCGACCCGTTCCCGCACTACGCCGAGCTGCACCGGCTCGGCCCGGTGTGCGCGCTGCCGGACCCGGCCGACCGGTTCGACGTCGTGGTGCACGGCTACGACGCGGTGCAGCAGGCGCTGCGCGACCCGGCGATGCACGTGATGACGAGCGAGTACCCGGACCGCCGCGGCGCGCAGCGGTGGAAGGCACACGCCGCGCTGTGCACCCTCGTGAAGTCCATCTTCTTCACCGAGGGCCCCGACCACACCCGGGTGCGGCGGCTGTTCTCGCAGGCGTTCAGCGCCCGGCGGGTCGCCGCGCTCGAGCCCGCGGTCGTCCGCATCGTCGACCGGCGGCTGGACCGGCTGGCCGAGCTCGGCGCCGGGGGCGAGCCGGTGGACCTGCTCGCCGAGTTCGCGCTGCCCGTGCCGAGCGACGTGGTGGGCGAGCTGCTCGGCGTGCCCGAGTCCGACCGGGACTGGTTCCCGGAGCGCGTGCGCGCGTTCGGCGCGATCCTCGACCTGGGTGTCGGGGTGTGGCGCCACCAGCAGGCCGCCGACACGGCCGCCGAGGAGCTGTCCGGCTACTTCACCGACCTGGTCGCGCAGCGGCGGGCGGCGCCGCGGGACGACCTGGTGAGCGCGATCGTGCACGGTGACGGCGAGCTGGCCGACGCTGAGCTGATCGCGAACCTGCTGACCATGTACAACGGCGGCTTCGTCACCACGACGCACCTGATCGGCAACGGGCTGGTGCTGCTGCTCGACCGTCCACACGAGATCGAGCGGGTACTGGCCGACCCGGCGCGGGCGGCGAGCTTCGTGCAGGAGGTCCTGCGCTACGAGCCGCCGACCCACTTCAGCATCCGCTACGCCGCACGGGACACCGAGGTGGCCGGCGTGCGGGTGCCGGGGGACAGCCGGGTGCTGGTGCTGCTCGGCGCCGCGAACCGTGACCCGCGCCAGTTCCCCGACCCGGACACGTTCGACCCGGGGCGTGACCAGGGCCAGCCGATGTCGTTCGGGCTGGGCGTGCACTACTGCCTCGGCGCGGTGCTCAGCCGCATCGAGGGCCAGGCCGCGCTGCCGATGCTGCTGCGCCGCTTCCCGGACCTGGCGCTGGCCGCCGAGCCGGGGGAGCGCCACACACTAATGCTTCGCGGCTACGACACCCTGCCAGTGTCGCTGTCATGACAGCCCGCAGCTCAACCGCACCTAAGGGGACCGGGACGCAGCCCAGCCACAAGTACGCGCCCAACAGGACGGTACCGGCCCAAGGCGACCAAGACTTTGAATCCCGGGGAGGCGGACAAGTGTCCACTTTGGAGCTTTATAGGGCGGTCCGGCTGATTCGGCGGTTCGAGGAGCGGGCGATAGAGCTCGTCCGCTCCGGCGAGATCGTCGGCGGCATCCACCCCTACATCGGGCAGGAGGCGGTCGCGGCCGGCGTGTGCACGGCGCTGCGGCCCGACGATCTCATCACGTCCACGCACCGCGGCCACGGGCACGTGCTCGCCAAGGGCGCCGACCCGGCGCGGATGCTCGCCGAGCTGTGCGGGCGAGCCACGGGGCTCAACCGCGGGCGCGGCGGCTCGATGCACGCGGCGGACTTCAAGGTGGGCATCTTCGGCGCGAACGCGATCGTCGGCGCGGCGGGCTCTATCGCCACCGGCGCGGCGTGGGCCCGCAGGCGGCTCGGCATCCCCACCGTCGCGGTGAACTTCTTCGGCGACGGCGCGGTCAACGAGGGCGTGCTGCTGGAGGCGTTCAACCTGGCCTCGCTGTGGCAGGTACCGGTCGTGTTCGTGTGCGAGAACAACGGCTGGGCCACGACCATGCGGGTCAGCGACGCGGTGGCCGGCAGCATCACCGCCCGCGCCGAGGCGTTCGGCATCCCGGCGTCCACTGTGGACGGCCAGGATCCGGAGGCGGTGCACGACGCGGCCCGCGCCGCCGTCGAGCGCGCCCGGGCGGGCGGGGGGCCGAGCTTCCTCGAGTGTCACACCGAGCGCTTCGACGCCCACCACACGTTCGAGCACAAGGCGCGGCTGGACTACCGCTCGGCCGAGGAGCTCGGGCGGGCTCGCTCCCGCGACCCGGTGGACATCCAGGGCGCGCGGCTGCCCGAGGTCGAACGCGAGCGCGTCGACCACGAGATCGAGGCGCTGCTGGCCGACGCGGTCGCGTTCGCGCTCGAGAGCCCGTTCCCCGACCCGCTGGGCGCGCTCGACGACCTCTACGCGAGCGGGCTGCGCCCGCGCCAGGGGAGTGGTGTCTGATGCCCCGGCTGTCCTACCTCAAGGCGCTCAACCGCGCGCTCGCCGACGAGCTCGCCGCCGACGAGCGGGTGTTCGTGATGGGCGAGGACGTGCGGGTCGCCGCGTCGAACCTGACCGCGGGCCTGGTGAAGAGGTTCGGGCCGGACCGGGTGATCGACACGCCGCTGTCCGAGCAGGGCTTCACCGGCTTCGCCACCGGCGCCGCGCTCGCCGGCATGCGGCCGGTGATCGAGTTCCAGATCCCGGCCCTTTTGTTCCTGTCGTTCGAGCAGATCGTCAACCACGCGCACAAGTTCTCGCTGATGACCGGCGGGCAGTGCCGGGTGCCGGTGACCTACGTCGTGACCGGCGCCGGCTCGCGTACCGGCTGGGCGGGCCAGCACTCGGACAACCCGTACAGCCTGTTCGCGCACGTCGGCATCAAGACCGTCGTGCCGGCCACCCCGGCCGACGCGTACGGGCTGCTCGTCTCGGCCGTCCGCGACGACGACCCGGTGGTGGTGTTCGCCCCGGCCGGCGCGCTGGCCGTCCGCGACGACGTGGACTTCGCGACGCTCGCGGCGGTGCCGCTCGGCTCGGGCCGGGTGCACCGCGAGGGGACGGACATCACGGTCGTGGCCGTGGGGCACCTGGTGCACGACGCGCTCGCGGTCGCCGAGGAGCTGGCCGACGAGGTGTCGGTGGAGGTGTTCGACCCGCGCTCGGTGTACCCGTTCGACTGGGACGGTCTGGCCGCGTCGGTGCGCAAGACCGGCCGGCTGGTCGTGGTCGACGACTCCAACCGGTTCTCCGGCGTCGGTGCGGAGATCCTGGCGACGGCGGCCGAACAGCTGCCGCTCGCGGCCCCGCCGGCGCGGGTGACCCGCCCGGACGGGGCGGTGCTGCCGTTCTCCCTCGAGCTGGACCGCGCGGTGCAGCCGACCCGCGAGCAGCTCGCGGCGGCGATCAACCTCACGCTGAAGAAGGACTGAGACCGGTGACCGATCTCCGCGAACCGACGAATCCCGGCGAGCAGCGGCAGCCGGGTGGCCGGGCCGGGCTCGCCATGCTGCTGGTCGCCTACGCCTTGTTCGCCCTTGGCTCGATGGTGACCATCGTGGCCGTGCCCTGGCTGGTGCTCACCACCACGGGCAGTGCGACCAAGATGGGTCTGGTCGCCGCGGCCACGACGGTGCCTTTCCTGTTCACCAGCGTGTTCGCCACCCCGGCCGCGGACCGGCTCGGCACGCAGGCCACGGTCGTGCTCACCAGCCTGGGCGGCGCGCTGTCCATGGCGGTGGTCGCGATCGTCCCGGACATCAACTTCGGGGTGCTGCTCGCCATGGTCGCGGTGAGCGGCGGGCTGAACGGCGTCGGCGGTCGCGCGCAGCACGTGCTGCTGCGCCCGATGGGCGAAGCGGCCGGCATGCCCATGATCCGGGTGACCGCCGTCTACGACGGGCTGAACAACGTCGCCATGCTGACCGGTGCTCCGCTGGGCGGCCTGCTCATCTTCTGGGTCGGCGCGCAGGGCGCCCTCTGGGCGGACGCGGCGGCGATGGCGATCTGTGGACTGATCGTGGCCACCCTGGTCCGGCCGCCGAAGGGGTCCCTTCCGGACAGCGGGGCCGCCGCGAACGAGCGGTACGTGGTCGCGCTGCTGCAGGGCTTCCGGCACCTGTGGGCCGACCAGCTGCTGTTCGGGATGCTGCTCCTGGTCACCCTGGGCAACCTGTTCAGCGTCGCGAACTCCGCGGTGTTCGTGCCGTTGTGGGTGTCCGATGTGTACGGTGCGGCGCCGGCCATCGGGGTCATCCTCGGGGCGTACTCGGTGGGCGTGGTGCTCGGCAACGTCGTGTTCACCGTGGTGGCGACCAGGGTGCCCCAGTACCTGACCTTCCTCGTCAGCATCGCGTTGTGCACGGCACCCCGCCAGCTCATTCTCGGGTTTACCGACGAACTGGTGTACGTGGTCGTCATAACGTTCCTGTCCGGGGTCACGGCGGCCGCCATCCGCCCGATACTCGGTGCAATGCTCTATGCGCGAGTTCCGGTCGAGCTGCAGAACCGGGTATTCGGTCTCGTGGCCGCGGTGTGCCGGGCCGGACTGGCATTCGGCGGAATTATGGCGGGCTGGCTGGTCGCCGGACTCGGCTTGCGGGAAGCGATACTTATTTCCGGCAGCGTGTGTTTGTTGGTGACCATTGTTCCACTTCTTCGTTACCGGCCCAGCGTGCACGGCCGGCTGCTCGCCGACGACACCGACGCCGATGCCGAGACCGATGCGGAAGTCGATGCGGAAGCAGATGTCGAGGCCGCGAAGCACTGACCGGTACCCATAACAAAAGGGCCCGCACCGCGTTTCCGCGGTACGGGCCTATTGGGTGTGCGTCAGGCGGCGCCGATTTCGGCCTCGCCGCCACCGAAGCTGGCGCCGGCTGCGACCTCGCCGCCACCGAAGCTGACACCGGCTGCGACCTCGCCGCCACCAAAAGCACGCTCGGCTTCGCCGCCACCAAAGCTCACCATGTGAACCTCCTTGCTAAGGGACCGATACAGACAAATTATCTAAAGTTCGGTTCTCCACCGCAAGCTGCATTCGCTCAAACGCGTTGCGCCAAGTGGCGTGCGACCATTCGTAGTAAGCCGGAAATCTAACGTTCGAGGACCATTGCCGAGAAGATAGCGCCGTATCCGGCCGAGACGATGAGATAGCGGTCGCCCTCGGCGAGCAGCTCGTTGTCGACGGCGGTGCGGTAGTTCAGGAACGAGTCCGCGGCGAACGTGTGGCCGATCAGGCCGACGTTGTCCAGCAACACGATCGTGGGCGGCAGGTCGAGCCGCTGGCAGACCTTTCGCCAGGAGCGCACGTTTATGTTGTGCGGCAGGATCAGCGCCAGCTCGTCGACGCGCAGCCCCGCCCGCTTGGCGGCGGTGCCGATCACCTCGCCCATCAGGGTCGTGTACTCCTTGGCGAAGCGCTCGGCGAAGTCGGTGCGGTCGGGTGCCCAGTGGTCGAGGTCGCCGCGTTGCAGTGCGACGTAGCTCAGTACCCGGTCGCGTGGGCCGTCGGCGGACACGAGGCAGGCGGCCGATGCCTCGCCGAAGATCTGGGCCTCCGGCCGCAGCGTCTGGTCGAGGGTGAAGACCTGCTCGCCGGCGACGACGAGCGCGAGTGCGTCCGGGTCACCGTCCACTGTCAACAGCCGGCCGGCGATGTCTACCGCGAGCAGGCCGGAGGCGCAACCGTGATGGCCGACCGCGAACGCGGTCGCCTCGGGCAGCTCGAGCAGCCGGCACAGCTCCGGCAAGGGGGTCAATGGATGGGGCAGTGACACCGGCACGGTGCGCGCGTAGAGCACGTAGCGGACCCGGCTTTCGTTGCCGGGCAGCGTCGACAGGCCGCGGGCGGCGGGCACGAGGAGGTCGAGAAGCGTCTCGCCCGGCTTCTGGCGGCGAACCTCCGAGTAGCCGTAGGACCGCCGGAGAGCATCGAGGGTGGCGGCCGGCATCCGCCAGCCGGCGAGGAGCTCCTCGAGCGGTACGCGGCGTTCCGGCAGGTGGCCCGCGACCTCCTGTAGGGCGGTCATGAGGCCGAGAGTACGCGGCGCGGGCGTACTACTGTCGGCGCATGACGGGCGAACGCGGGAACGGTTTCTGGGACGCTGTGGACGGTCGGGCGCCGATGCCGACGGCTGCGCGGACGCTGGGTTGGTCGCTGCTCCGGGCGGACCGCGAGCGGGGCGAGATCGAGGTTTCCTTCGAGGCGACCGACGACTTCCTCAACCCGGCCGGGACGGTTCAGGGCGGCTTCCTCACCGCGATGCTCGACGACACCATGGGTCCCGCGCTGGCGGCCATGCTGGAACCAGGCTTCTACGCGGCCACGCTCGAACTGAAGGTGAGCTTCCTGCGGCCGGCCGCACCGGGGCGGCTGGTGGGCCGGGGACGGGTCGTGCACAGCGGTAGCACCATCGCCTTCCTGTCCGGCGAGCTGCTGGACGACTCCGACCGGGTGGTCGCCGTGGGGTCCGCGACCGCCCGGATCCTGCGGAGTGGCTGAGCTAGATCCTGACGGTGGGCCGCTCGTCCGCCGCACGTGACGCGTCCGCGTGCTCGGCGGCATACCTGGCCCGCAACA
Source organism: Actinophytocola sp. (assembly GCA_035995025.1). Lineage (GTDB taxonomy): Bacteria > Actinomycetota > Actinomycetes > Mycobacteriales > Pseudonocardiaceae > Actinophytocola. Next base: position 63,944 of record DASYKY010000099.1, on the reverse strand, counting down.
GCTTGAGGTTCGTCTTGCCGCTGTCGGTTCGCGGCAGCGCGTCGATGAACTCGAACGTGCGCGGCGTCCAGGTGCGGCTGAGCTTGCCGGCGACCAGGTCCCCGAGCTCCTTCTCGGTGACCGCCGCGCCTTCGGCCGCCACGACGTAGGCGTGGGCGGTCTCGCCGCGGTCGGCGTCCGGCACACCGATCACCGCGGCCTCCCGGACACCGGGATGCGTGGCGAGGACGTCCTCGATGGGCCGGGGGAAGATGTGGATGCTGCCGGAGCCGGTGATGATCATGTCGCTGGCCCGGCCGGTGAGGTGGATGTAGCCCTCGTCGTCGACGTGGCCGACATCGCGGGTCCGCAGCCAGCCGTCCACAAGGGATTCCGCGGTCAGCTCCGGCATCCCCACGTAGCCGGCGAAGTTGAGCTTGGTGGACACCCACAGCTCGCCGTTCTCGCCCGGCGGCAGCACCGTGCCGTCCGCGCCGCGGATCTCCAGTCGCACGTCGCCGTAGGTGGTGCCGCACGACCGCAGCCGGCCCGGCCGCGCGGGATCGTCGCCGATGTTGGGAAACGCGGAGATGAACGGGGACTCCGACAGCCCGTAGGTGATGCGGATGACCGGTCCGAAGCGCTCGATGCCCTGCCGCAGCCGGGCGGGGGTGATCGCCGCGCTGCCGACGCTGAGCGTGTGCAGGCTCGAGCAGTCGTACTTCTTCGAGTCCGGATGGTCGAGCAGGTCGGAGAACATCAACGGGGAGACGTACGCGGAGTTGATCCGTTCCTGCTCGATGATGCCGAGAAACTCGCGCGCGCCGAGGAAGCGCAGGAGGACGAGGGTGGATCCGGTGAACAGGTACAGGAACGCCGAGGTCTGCCCGGACACGATCCACAGTGGTGTGACGGTGAGGTGGCGGTAGCGCGGCTCGCCGGCGGCGACGATCTGCCCGGCGAGGGTGAGGACCTGCTCGTAGAGGTTTGCCGTGTGGAGCAGTGGTTTCGGTATTCCGGTGGTACCGCTGGTCTGGAACACCGACTCCGGCGCGCCGGTCGCGGTGTCCACATCGAACGGTACGGCGCCGGCGGGGCGAGCGGCGAGCACGTCCGGGCCGCCGCCGTTCGGTCCCAGGCAGAACGCCGGCAGGCCAAGGCTTTCCGCGTGCTTGCGCCCCCGCTGGCCGTGGGTCCGCGTGTCGTAGACGAAGGCCTGCGGCCGCACCCTGGCGAGGTAGGCGTCCTGCTCGACGGGAGTGCCGCTGCCCGAGATCCACGCCGTGCGGCAACCGAGCAGGTGCAACGCCAACTGCAGCATCGGCGCCTCGATCGGCTGGCCGACCAGTACCGCGACGGTCGTGCCGGGACGCAGGCCGTGCTCGGCGAGGTTCGCGGCGACGTCCAGCACACCGGCGCGCAGCTCGGCGTAGGTGAGCCGCCGGTCGCCGGCGACGATCGCCACTCGGTCGCCGTACCCGGCGAACAGTTCCAGCGCCGTGCACACATAGTTCGGCCGCAGGTCCGGCTCGGCTGACATCTCGTTCTCCACACGCTTCACTACCGCGAGTCACCCCAGGCTTCGGTCGCCGAAATCGTTGCGGCGTCGGTGAACTGTACCTTCGCGGCCATCGACGATGGTGGGGCAAAACGACCAATACCGCACCGAGATGGCATAGGCCGAACGGACCAGCGGGTTCGCCGAGTCGCACGGGCGTGGCGTGGTTGCCGGGGAGGCTACTGTTGGCCGCGGTGCGCCATGGAGCAACCGGGGTCCGGTTGGATGGCCCGACCAGGACCTGTAGGAGGGGCACGTGCTTCGTGCGTTCTATGCAAGACATCGGGCGGCGTCGATGTGGTCCAAGGCGATCGTGCAGAACATCGCGGCGGCGCTCGACATGCGGTTCCAGATCTACTTCGTCGACGACCAGTGGGCGGAGTACGGCTCGCTCGGCGACGCGGTGGCGGCGCAGGGGCTCGACTTCGTGATGCTGACCAACGCCAGGCAGGTGGATGTCGACACGTTGCCGGAGTCGCGTGGGGTGCACGTGTTCCGGGACCCGCGGGACATGGTGGTGTCCGGCTACTTCAGCCATCGCAACTCCCATCCGATCAATGTGGACGGAGTGCGGTGGACGGAGCTGATCCGGCATCGGATCAACCTGCTCAAGCTGGACGAGGACGCGGGGATGATGGCCGAGGTCGACTTCAGCGGGTACTTCCTCGATCACATGCTGTCGTGGAACTACGACGCGCCGAACGTGCTGCCCGTCCGGATGGAGGATCTGGTCAGCGACTCGGCCGAGCAGTGGCGGCGCATGCTCGCGCACTGGGAGGTGCTCGACCTGCTGCCCGACGGCTACCTCGACGAGCTGCTCCAGACCCACACCTTCGACCGGATGGCGGGCGGGGCAAGGAAGATCGGCGAGGAGGACCAGACCAGCCACTACCGCAAGGGCGTCGCCGGCGACTGGCGCAACCATCTCACCGAGGACCACCTCAAGCTCTTCCGCAAGCGCTACGGCGACCTCGTGGAACGCCTGGGCTACGACTGGTGATGCGGGGCATGTTCGTCACCGGCCCACCGGGCGCGGGTGACCCGAACGGTGCCGGCCGCCGGCTGCGGGTGCGCGGCGCGGTGAGCCGGACCTTCGACGAGCTGACCGGCCAGGAGCTGAACCCGACGCTGCGGGGCTACGTCGCGGACATGGCCGCGCCGTACGGGGTCGCGGTGCGCACGGACCTGATCGAGCAGGGCGCCGGGCACTCCTACGGGGAGATGTGCGCGCCGCTGCTCGCCGAGCTGGTGTCCGAGGAGCGGCCGGCCGACCTGCTGGTGCTCGCCACCGAGATCCCCGACATCCGCCTCGGCCGTGCGACCGCGACGTACCTGGGCTGGCACTGCCCGGGTGCACCGCTGGCGTTCGCGGTCAGCGACCAGGGGCCGCTGGCCGCGTTCACCGCGCTGCACCTCATCGACGGCTACGTACGCACCGGCGGTTGCACGCGAGCGGTGCTGCTGGTGGCCGAGCAGCCGACCCTGTACCACGAACTTCCCGTGCCTGCACCGGTTCCGGACCGCGCCGCGGCGGTGGGCGTGGTGCTGGAGACGGACGGGACACCGGACGCGCTGTCGGTCCGGCGGCACGCGAACCTGGCACAGGACCAGGTGCCCGAGGTGCTGGCCGCCGAGGTGGCCCGGCTCTCCGGCGCCGGGCCGGCGCCGACCGTGCTGCTCGGTGCGCGCCTGGCCGAGGTGGCCGGGGTACGGACCGCCGGCGGCGACCTACGGGTGTGCGGGGAGAGTCAGCCGTTCACCGGTGTCTGGCTCGAGCTGTCGCGCGGGCTGTCCGGCTGGCAGGACAGCGGCGGGCAGGTGCTGCTCGCGGACTACGACCCGGCGGTGGGACAGCTGTTCTCCGCCGCCGTCCGTTTTGGCGGATAGTCAGCGGGACTGCGGCAACCCCGTCTTCTCCCGCAGTTGCCGCACCGCGCGCCAGACCGCGCCGGCGGTGGCGAAAGTGGCACTGGAGAAATATTCGTCGGCGAATGTCACGCCGTATTCCGCCTCGAGCGCCATGACCAGACTGATCAGCTGAACCGAGTCGAGTCCGGCCGCGGCGAGATCGGTATCGGAATCGAGGGTGGCTTCCTCTGGGAATTCTGGCAGGTTCTCGCGAAGCAGGGCCGGAAACCGGTCATCCCAGTCACTCATCGGGTGAGCTCCTCCAATATTCTGCACGCACACAGCGCTCGCTATTGCCCGCGCACGCGGAGCGTGCGCGATGCGGAGAGCAAACGAGACAATAAGGATCGGCGCCGGTGGCCGTCAACGAGGAACGAGACAACACCGGTACAGGTGTGGCGTGGATCACACTCGCGAGTGAGTGGACCTTGTAATCGAATGCGTACCGCACGTGATCGATTGCTCCATGTCATATCCGTGGGCTCATTTCGCGCCCAAGCAGAATCATCGGAATGCGCTCGGTTCGCTGCTACGGTGAGCCGCTCCGGCAAGGAGGACCGATGACTGTGATCGACAGATGCAGGCTGACCTTCGGCCAGCTGTCCCTGTGGCGCTCGATCGAACATTTCTCACTGGAGCAGCTGAGCGGGGCCAACCTGCGACAGGTCTGGCCGCTGCCGGACGGGGTCACGGTCGCCGACGTGCGGGGTGCGCTCGAGGCGCTGGAGGAGCGGCACGAGGCGATGCGCACCCGCTACCGGCTCGACCCCGGTGCCGAGCTCGAGCAGCTGGTCTGGGCGCCGGAGCCGGTCGCGCTCGACGTGCAGGAGGGCGGCGCGGACGCCACGGCGCTCGCCAGGCAGGTGAGTGCTGAGCTCGGCGACGAGCTGTTCGACCTGGCCGTGGACAAGCCGTGGCGGGCGAAGCTGATCACCACGGCCGGCCGGCCGGCGTGCCTCGTGGTGTCGGTGCATCACATCACCGCGGACGGCTGGTCGATGCTGCAGCTCGGCACGGAGTTCCTCGACCTCGTCGCCGGAAAGGACCTCGGCGCGCCGGCGCCGACGTGCCGGGAGCTGGCCGAGGAGCAGCACTCCGACGCCTGGGCGAACCGCCGGACGGCGGCCGTCGAGCACTGGCGGCGGGTGGTGGCCGAGGCGCCGGAGCCGCCCGACGAGCTGTCCGCGGACGCGCGTACGCGATGGGCGACGCTGCGCTCGGCGTCCTCGCTGCGCGACGCCCAGCTGCTCGCCGGGCAGGTCGGGATCCCGTTGCCCACCGTGGTGTTCGCGGCGTACACGGAGGCGCTGCGCGCGCGGACCGGTCGCGACGTCCACCTCGTCGGCCTGTTCGCCGGCAACCGCCTCGAGCCCGGCTGGCGCACCCTGGTCACCTCGATGAACCAGCTGGCGCCGATGATCGCCCGCTGCGTCGAGGGGGAGGACCTGCCGGCCGCCGCGCGCCGCCTGCACTGGGAGTCGTTGCGGTCGCTGCGGCACGGAGTCTTCGACGTCGACGCGGTCGCCGACGCGGTGCGCGAGTACGGAAAAGATGGCGTCGGCGGCGGGTTCCGCTATTTCTACAATTTCCGCGACATGGCGCAGGCCGCCATTCCGGCCGTGATCGCGGGAGCCTCCGCGGAAAGCGACTGGAATGTCGAGACCTCGTCATCGGAACGCAACAACCAGAGCCCGTTCTATTTGCGCGCACATGCCGGCGAGGAGCTCATGCTCTCCCTGCAGGAGTCGTCCTCGATCGACGACTTCGAGCCGGTAAGGCGCTTCGTGGTCACCATGGCCGAGGAGTTGCGAGACGCGGCGAAGGCCGCCGACGCCGGGTAGCAGTCGGCCCACTACTCCACGCAACCATAGCGCCGCGCGACCACGAGATCGCGCTGCGTTGCCGGGTGGTACGAATGGTCATAATGGTTGGGCTGGTCATACGAACAATGTGACCAAGTGCGTGGGCATGATTGACCTGGAATCCGGCGAGAACTAGGTTCCGGCCACCAACTCGTGGCCGGGTCCCGTCTGTTCTCGGTCGTTTTCTGGAGGTTCCACCGAATGACGATTCCCAAGAAGTGGCGGTTGAGATCGCTGATCGCCACGGGACTGCTCGGCGCAGTCGTCTCCACCGCCCTGGTCGCCGGCTCGGGTGAAGCGGCCGAGCAAGGAGGCGGGGGGCACACGTCCCCTGAGTGGGTAGGCAGCTGGGCGGCGTCCGTGGCCCACGGCAACGCGGCCGGTCCGTCCGCTGTGGGACTGGACAACCAGAGCACCCGCATGATCGTGCACACGTCCGTCGGGGGCAACAAGATCCGGATCCGACTGTCCAACATCCACGGTGAGCAGGCGGTGCAGGTCGGCCGCGCCACGGTCGCCAAGCCGAACACCGCCACGCCGGTGCTGTCCGACATCGACGTGGCGAGCACCCGGGAGCTGCGCTTCAACGGCGCCGCGACCGCGACCATCAACCGGGGCGCCGAGCTGCTGAGCGACCCGATCGACATGCGGCTGCCCGACGACCAGGACCTCGTCGTCAGCGTGTTCTTCCCGACGCCCACCGGCCCGACCACGTTCCACCAGACGACCCGGCAGACCAACTTCGTCGGCGCGGGCGACCTGGTCGCCGCGGCCGGCGGCGAGGGCTACACCACCGAGCAGATCTGCTGCTGGTTCTTCCTGTCCGGAGTGGACGTGCTGCGCCAGGACGCCGGCGGCACGGTCGGCGTGTTCGCCGACTCGCTCGCCGACGGCCACGGCACCACGTTGAACGCCAACCTGCGCTGGCCCGACCAGCTGACCGACCGGCTGCTCAAGGTGAAGCACGGCGACGTCCCGGGCGTGCTGAACTTCGGCCTTGGCGGCTCGCGGCTCAACCACGAGGGCCAGGAGCACGGTGACGGCGAGTTCCCGGGCAACCTCGCGCTGGGCACCAACGCGCTGGCCCGGCTGAACGAGGACGTGTACTCCGAGACCGGCCTGCACACGATCGTCCTGGACCTGGGCATCAACGACATCTGGATGAACGACGAGTCCGCCGACAAGATCATCGCCTCGCTGCGGCAGATCAACCAGCAGGTCCGCGAGCGCGGCATCCAGGTGATCATCGGCACGCTCGGCCCGTTCAACGGGCTGACCGTCGTCGGCAGCGTGTGGTCGGAGCAGAAGGAGGCCACCCGCAACGCGGTCAACACCTACATCCGTGAGCACCGCAACGAGTTCGACGCGGTCGTGGACTTCGACAAGATCCTCCGCGACCCGGCGGACCCGACGAAGCTCAAGGCCGAGTTCGACTCCGGTGACCACATCCACCCGAACGACCCGGGCTCGAAGGCGATGGCCGAGGCCATCCCGCTGAACCTGATCGTTCGCTGACATCATTCGTGCGGCCCGGCGGCCGTCCCACATCGGGGCGGCCGCCGGGTCGCGTCCGGTGAGCTTTTCCGTTCATCTCAATTGCTGTGGAAGGCGGGGGAAACAGCCTTAGCTATTGAGCGCGCCGTTGTCGATACTCCATTCGACCCATGTGCTGAGGCGGACGGACGCAGTACGGAAGGAGACGAGAAACCGTGCAACCGCAACGGATTGTGATCTCGCGCGACGGTCGGTCAAACAAGGAGTAGCCCGCTGACTACACTGAGCGCTTCCCTATTTTTCGTCTTCTCAGCAAGGGAAAACTGTCGTACGCTCCACCTCGCCGTCAAATACGGTCAAGACGGTAAAACCGTACTTACCCTGGGGAGAATTCGTGCGCGAACAATTGCCGCTGTTCGCACCTGCGGACTCCGCCGATTGCGCACCCGCACTACGCCGACCGGTCAGCCACGCGCGGCAGGGCCGCGCCACGACCCGGGCGGCGCCACCGAGTTCGTCCCAGCATCCGGGGCATCGCTGTCCCGGATCGCCCGTCGCGGAAGGAGGTGCCAGATGATCGCGGACAAGCCCGTGGCCGACAAGCCCGTCGCCGACAAGCCCGTCGCCGACAAGCCCGTTGCGGACAAGCCCTGAACTGATCAGACGTCCAGGATGTCTCTCTGACGCATAGGCGCAGTCGCCGGCTCGGGAGACAGCGAGGCGTGCGGGGACGCGACACCCGTCCCCGCACGCCCCTCACTCATCATGCCGCCGGCCGGCCGGCCGCGCGCGGGAAGGGGCTAGCCGGTGCGCATTCCCGGTCTCGACGTGCCGCGGGAAAGCCGCTTGCTGGTGTTCATCGGCCTGGTCGACGCCATCGGCACCGGGTTGTACATCGCCGGCTTCGCGGTGTTCTTCACCCGCAGCGCCGGCATGAGCACCGTCGAGGTCGGCATCGGGTTCACCGTCGCGAACGCGTGCGGGCTGGCCCTGATGACCCCGATCGGCATGCTCGCGGACCGGATCGGACCACGCGCGGCGTCCATCCTGCTGCACTACTGGCGCGGCGTCGGGTTCATCGCCTTCGCCTTCGTCCACGACTTCACCACGTTCCTGGTGGTGTCCTGCGTCGTCGGCATCCCGACCAGGGCCATCGACCCGGTCAGCCAGATGTACGTCGACCGGCACATCGGCAAGGACCTGCGCGTGCAGGTGATGGCCGTGATGCGGGTCGTCTACAACCTCGGCTTCAGCATCGGCGGGCTCTTCGCGACGCTGATCTTCCTGATCGACACCCGGCCGGCGTTCCTGGTGATCGTGCTCGGCAACGGAGCGACGTTCCTGCTCGCCGGGCTCCTCCTCGCGAGAGTTCCGTTGCTGGCCGACGAACCGCCGAACCGCAGGACGGCCCGCGGCTGGCCGCGGTCGCTGCGCCAGGGCCGGTACCTGATCGTCACCGGGCTCAACGCGGTGCTGGTACTGAACGTCACGGTGCTGACCATGGGCATCCCGCTCTGGGTGACGTCGCGGACCGAGGCGCCGCTGGCGGTCGTCGCGCCCCTGGTGGTGCTGAACACGGTGCTCGTCGTCGTGCTGCAGGTCCGGCTCAGCAAGGGCACCGAGACCCGCGACGGTGCGGTCCGCGCGCTGCGCCGGGCGGCACTTGCGTTCGCCGGCTGCATGGCGTTGCTGGCCCTGTCGGGGCTGTTGGACGCGGTCGGCGCGGTGATCGCGGTGGTCGCCGCGACCGTGCTGCTGACCTTCGGCGAGCTGTGGCACTTCGCCGGCCGGCTGTCCGTCTCCTACGCGCTGGCGCCCCGCGACCGGCAGGGCGAGTACCTTTCGGTGTTCTGGCTCGGTTCCGCGGCCGCACTGATGGTCGGCCCGCTGCTGATCACCGCCGGCGTCGTCGAACGCGGACCGCTCGGCTGGCTCGCGCTCGCCGCCGTATTCGTCGCGACCGGCCTGCTCATCCGGCCCGCCGTCGCCGCGGCCGCGAAGCAGCTCGGTACCGACGACCCGCAGGACAGCACATCGGAGGACGCCCCGGCCGGCCGGACCGAGCCCGCGGGCCGCAACTGACACACGAGGTGGGCAAGGAATGCCAGATCTTGAGATCCCGCGCGGCCGGGTCGTGGACCGGGTGCTGGTCGCGTTCGAGGGGGAGGGGGCCGGCGAGGGCGAGCTGACGTTCGGGCAGCGCGGTCTCTGGCAGTCGATCGAGCTGTCGGGCGCGGCGACGGTCACGCACCTCGTGGCGGCCGATCCCGGCACGACCGTCGACGCCGTCGCCGAGACGCTCGGCTTCATGGTCGGCAGGCACCAGGCACTGCGCACCCGCCTGATGTTGCGGGAGTCCGGGCCGCCGCGGCAGCGGGTGTTCGCGGCCGGGAAGCTCCCGCTCCTCGTCGTGGCCGCCGGGGCCGACGGTCCCGCCGAGGTGGCCGAGGCGCTCGCGGCGCACTGGAAGGTCGCCCCGTTCGCCTACGAGACCGAGTGGCCGGTCCGGATGGCCGCGATCGTGGCCGACGGTGGCAACGACACCGGCACCGGCACCGGCACCGGCGGCCGCACCGTCACGCACGTCGTCACCGTCTTCCTGCACACGTCGATCGACGGGTTCGGGCTGGCCGCGCTGCTCGCCGACATCGACGCGCGCGACCCGGAGACGGGTGCGCCCGCGGGCCCGGTCACCGCACTGCCACCCCTCGCGCAGGCGGCGTTCGAGGAGTCACCGGCCGGACGGCGCCAGAACGAGCAGTCGTTGCGGTACCAGGAACAGGTCCTGCGCAGCGCGCCCGCGCGGCCGCTCGGCGAACCGCGGTACGGCGGCGAGCGCCGCTTCTCGATGCTGCGTTACCGGTCACCCGCGATCGGTCTGGCCGTCCACGCGGTCGCCGCACGGGACCGCCTGCACGAGTCGCCCTCGCTCGTGGCGTCGTTCCTGGTCGCCGTCGGCCGGGTCGCCGGCGTCAACCCGTTGCTCACGATGATGATGGTGAGCAACAGGTTCCGGCCCGGGTACGCGGACTCGGTCAGCGCGTTGATCAAGATCGTGCCCTTCGTGCTCGACGTCGCGGACCTGTCCGTGGGAGAGGTGGTCGCCCGGGCTTCGGGCAGGGCGCTCAACGCGTACCGCAACGCCTACTACGACGCGTACGAACAGGACGACGTGGTCAGCCGGGTCGAACGCGAGCGCGGCGAGGAGTTCGACCTGTCCTGTTACTTCAACGACCGCAGGCGCCGGCCCCGGGTGCAGGCGGGGCTGGTGGCGCCGGCGGCGGATCAGATCCGCGCCGCCCTCGCCGGCAGCGAGCTCTCGTGGAAGCAGGACGCGCACGTCTCGGGGGCCAAGCTCCACCTCTGCGTCGAGGACCCGGAGGGTGCCATCGAGCTGGTGCTGTCCGGCGACGAGCGGTACTTCTCGCGCGCGGACCTGGAAATCCTCGCGCGGGCGATCGAGGAGGCCGCCGTGCAGGCGGCGACCGAGCCGGAGGCACCGACCGGCATCGGCCGCCCGATCGCGGCGGATGTTGCGTTTTCGGCGGACTAGGCAAATCCTGGTGGCGGACCCGAACCCATGAAGAAGAAGGACCGAGATGTCTGATCGAGTCGTGCCGGGCGCCTGGGAGGCGCTTCCCGACGACGTGCGCGCGGCGATGCTGGCGTGTGGCGAGGAGTCGTGGGCGGACATCTACCGCGGCGTCGCGACCAAGAACAAGAAGTGGCGCCCGCTGCGCCCGCCGGTACTGACCCGCGCGGCATACCGCGAGGTCACCGACCTGACCGCGCGGCTGGGCGAGCTGATCCTGGCCGCGTGCCTGCGCCGGGCGAGCACGGCAGGCGAGCTGCGCAGGCTCCTCGGCGTGCCGGAGGGCTACATCGAGTTCCTCAACGAGTCCGAGCCGCTGACCGCCGAACTGCTCGCGGCCATGCGCCCGGACGTCCTGCTCTCGCACGGCGTGCCGCACTTCGTGGAGTGCAACATCGACTCGGCGCTGGGCGGCGCCTTCGACTCCGACGGGCTTGCCCGCCGGTTTCTCGCCGCGTACGAGGCGAAGGGCCTCACCGACCGCGTCGGCATCGGCGGCTGCGGGTCCGCTGTGGACACACGGTTCCGGGTGATGCGCGACCAGCTGGACCTGCCCGAGGGGTCGACCTCGCTGATCCTGTTCCACATGGGCAGCGACTACCCGGACACCCAGGACGGCCACACGCTGATCAAGCTGCTCGAGCCGGTCCGCGACCGCGGTCGCGCGTGCGGTCTCGAGGTCGTCGTGTATCCGCTGGAGTGGCTGACGCTCGACGCCGACAACCGGCTGCACGCGGGCGATGTGGCGCTGGACTCCGTGCTGCGCATGTTCATCCCGCAGGAGGTGCCGCACGGCGCGGGCTTCGACGCACTCGCCACCGCCCTCGGCAAGCGGACGGTGAAGATGTTCACCTCGACCGCGGCGTGGCTGCTCGCGAACAAGGCGACGTTCGCCTGGCTGTGGCAGGACATCGCCGAACTGTCCGAAGAGGACGCCGAGCTGCTGCGCCGGCACGTGCCGCGCACCGAGCTGCTCGACGACACCACGGCCGCCTCGGCGATCGAGCGGCAGCCGACGCTGGTGCTGAAGCCGACCGGGACCTACGGCGGCTCCGGCGTCGTGCTCGGCCGCGACGTCGATGCGGACACCTGGCGCGCGGCCGTCGCGGCCGGGGTGGCCGCGGGCGGGCACATCGTGCAGGAGTTCGTCGCGGCCGACCGGCTCGACATGCATTTCGTGGAGATGGCCACCGGCGACGTGCACCGCGAGGCGGTGCCCTACTGCGTCGCGCCGTACCTGTGGGGCGGCACCGCGGCGGGCGCATACATGCGGTTCGCCGTGCCGGGCGCGGGTTCGGTGGTCAACCTCGGGCAGGGCGCGCTGACCAGCGGCCTGCTCCTGGTGGAATAGGTCTTGTGCCGATCAACGGGAGCTCAGGGGACCGTAACGGCAGCCAGCCACGATCAACCGGACTTCCGCACGTTTCGCCGGGACGCGACCGACACCTTGAATTCCGGGGAGGCGGGCAAGTGGGCGCCGAGCAGGCGTACCGCCTCCGCGACGGCGATCGCGTCGCTGCGGGCGTTGCCGTGCCTGCCGTCGCTCGAGTACAGCGACGGGTCGGTGACCGCCGGGTGCGCGGACAGGTTGAGGTGCAGCGTGCCGAGCCGCGTAGCGAGCGCGCCGGTGCGCTCGGACAGCGCGCGCATCCGCTTGCGCAGACCGGGCCGCAGCCAGTCTGCGATGACCGGGCTGTAGGACACGTTGTAGATGCCGACGGTGATCACGTCCGCGCCGGCGTCCTGCAGGGCGGTGATCATCGCGGTCAGCTCGACGTCCACCGCTTCGGGCTTGTAGGTGGCGGGGAAGGCGTCGTTGCCGCCACAGACCACCAGCGCGAGGTCGGGCTGGAACTCCAGCGCCGGACCCAGCTGCTCGGCACGGACCTCGCGGGCGCGCAGCCCACGGTGGCCGAGGTTCAGGTACTCCAGGTGCGGGCATGCGGCCGACAGCTCGGCGGCCAGCCGGTCGGCGAGCTGCAGCTCGCTGTAGCCCGCGACGGGCTCGGCGAGCCCCTCGGCGACGCTGTCGCCGACGACCACGAACCGGCGCCACGGGTGACCGGCGAGCAGCCGGGCACTCTCCCCCTGGCGTAGGCAGTAGGGGTCGGTCGTCTCGTCGAACGTGGGCATGGCCGCACGATAACTCAATTCCGGAGCGAACGGAGGCTCGGATACCGTGCCACAGATGGATATGCGCGAACTGGACATGCGGGCGATCGCGGCTACGAAACGGATTGTCGAGCGGGTCAAGCCGGCCCAGCTCGGCGGCCCGACGCCGTGTGCCGGATGGACGCTGCGCGACCTGCTGGTGCACATGGTCGGCAACAACAACGGCTTCGCCGACGCGGCGCGGGGCAGGCCGGGCGATGCGGACGTCTGGGACGGTGCGGGCGTTGGTGACGAACCGCAGCTCGAGTTCGCGGCGTCGGCCGCACGGGTGGCCGAGGCGTTCCGTTCGGTCGAGCCGCTCGCCGGCACGTTCGCCATCCTCGGCTACGGCGACGTCCCAGCGGCGCGGGCCGTGGGAATGCACCTCATCGACTACCTCACCCACGGCTGGGACGTGGCCGTGTCGATCGGCGAGGACCCCGCGCTGGACGAGGAGTCCTGCCGCGCGGTGCTGGAGATCGGCGCGGGCTGGCCCCTCGACTCGCCGCGGATCTGGGGTCCGGGCACGGCGTTCGGCTACCGGGTGGAGGTGCCAGCCGACGCTCCGGTGGCCGACCGCATGCTCGGCTTCCTCGGCCGGGACCCGGCGTGGCGGCCGTGACCGTTCTGTCCGGTTAGGACGATGGTTGCGAAGCTGACTGTGACGCCGGCTGTGACGCCGGCTGTGACGCTGCCGGCGGCTCGGTCTCGGCCGCCGCTTCCGCCACCGCCTCTGCCGGCACGTCGGCGATCGACCGGGACCGTAGCCACACCACCGCGGTTGCGGCCGCACAGAGCGCCCCGCCCACGAGGATCGCCGGTGTCAGGTCGAATCCGGCGACCGCGAGCCCGGCGAGGACGCCGCCGATCGGCACGCCGGTGAACGTGACGGCCATGCACACACCGAACGCGCGGGTCTGCAGCTTCGGCGGAATCCGCTGGTAGAGCATCGCGCCGATGACCGGGTTCACCGCGGCCATCGCGAGCCCGGACAGGAAGGTCACCGTGCACACCAACACCAGGTCCTGGGTCACACCGAGGATCAGCAGCCGCGGCGCGCCGGCCAGCGCGGCACCCAGCATGAACACCTTGTACATCTTGAGTCGCGGGGCCAGCACGGTGAACGCGATGCTGCCGAGCACCGCGCCCGCCGCGAACGTACCGAACAGCAGGCCCAGCGCGGCCGGCGTGTGCGTGGCGTCCTCGACCCACAGCGGGATGAACACCGCGACGAGTGCCTGGTTGAAAAGGTTGAGCACGAACAGCATCGCGATCATGCTGGGCAGCAGCGGGTCCGCCCACAACGCCCGGAACCCGCCACGCAGCGCAACCAGGTACGGCTCGCGGTCCGCCTTGTCCGGCGGCGCCGCGGTCGGCTCCGCGGCGGGCACGACCGCCGCGACGATGGCCGCGCACAGCGCGAACGTCACCGCGTCCAGCCAGATCGCGCCTGCCGCGCCGAACCAGAAGATCAGCAGCCCGCCGATGGAGCCGCCGACTAGCATGGCCGTGCGGGAGAAGCCCTCGTACGCGGTGGTCACCCGCAGCATAGGTACGCCGGCCTCCTCCGCGAGCGGGCGGAGGAGCACGTGCTTGACCCGGTCGCCGAGCCCGCGCAGCAGTCCGGCGACGGCGACGAGCACGACCAGCGTGCCGAAGCCCATGTGCGGGGCGAACGTGATGGCTGCCATGGCGAGCGCGCTGCCCGCATCGGTGACGATCGTCGTGCGGCGCAGCCCGAAGCGGTCGGCGAACGGGGTGGCCACCACGCCCGAGATCACGTACGGCAGCATCTCCGCGCCCGCGACGAGGCCCATGTACGTCGGACTGCCCGTGGTGACGAGCACCAGCCACGGGATCGCGAGCATCGACACCCGGGTGCCGAGCACCGAGATGACGTCCGCGGCGAACAGCGCTACGAAGCGGGCGCGTGGACTCATCCGCCGTCACCGATCGCGTTGACGCCGATGCCGGCGGCCGCGGGCTCGGTCTGTCGCCCGGCCGCGTACCGCTCGCGCAGCGCCTTCTTGTCCACCTTGTTCGCCCGGGTCAGCGGCAGCGCGTCGAGGAAGTCCACGGCGCGCGGCTGCCACATGTCGTTGAGCTGCTCGCCCACCATGGCCGCCAGCTCCTCGCCGGTGACCGTCGCGTCCGGCCTGCGCACGACGTACGCGTGGACGACCTCACCGACCCCCTGGTCGGGCACGCCGATCACCGCGGCCGCGCGGACCTGCGGGTGCGCGGCGAGGATGTCCTCGATCGGCCGGCAGTAGATGTTCCACGACCGGCGGTGGGTGATGATCATGTCGGTGGTGCGGTCCACTATGTACACGAAGCCGTGCTCGTCGAGGTGGCCGACGTCGCAGGTGCGCACCCAGCCGTCCACCAGCGTCTCGGCGGTGAGCTCCGGGGCGCCCCAGTAGCCGGCGAAGTTCAATCTGCTGGAGATCCAGATCTCGCCGTCCACACCGGTCTCGACCGGCTTGCCCTCCTCGTCGCGGATCTCCAGCCGCACGTCGCCGTACGGAGTGCCGGCCGACCGTAGCCGCTCGGGGTGGGCCGGGTCCTCCGTCAGCCCGGGCAGCGCGGTGGTCACCACCGACTCGGAGAGCCCGTAGACGATGCGGATCACCGGGCCCCACAGGCCGATCGCCTGGCGCAGGCGGGACGGGGCGGCCGGGCCCGCGCCGATGTTGAACATGAACATCTGGCTCATGTCCGTGGTCGCGGCCGCGGGGTGGTCGAGGACCTCGTAGAGCATCGGCGGCGACATGAACGTGGAGTTGATCTTCTCGCGGTCCACGGTGGCCAGGAACTTCCCGGGCGTCCAGGCGTCCTCGAGGAACAGCACGCCGCCGGTGAACAGGTTGACGAACGCGGTGATCTGCCCGCTCACCAGCCACATCGGCGAGCTGGACAGATGCCGCAGCAGCGGCGCGCTCGCGGCGAGGAACTGCTGCTCGGCGATGGCGAGCACCTGCTGGAAGAAGTCGTGGGGGAGGTGCACCAGCTTCGGCGTCCCGGTGGTGCCGCTGGTCTGGAACACCGCCTCGGGCTCGCCACCCGCGGCGACGTCCGCCGGGTCGAGGTCCGGCGGGAACGGCTCGCCCGGCGGGACCGCCAGCAGGTCCGGGCCGACGCCGTCCGGGCCGAGGCAGAGCACCGGCACCGACAGCGCGGAGGTGATCTCGGCGCCGAGCGCGCCCTGCGTGCGGGCGTCGTAGAGGAACAGGTCCGCGCCGGAGAGCCGGACGTACTCGTCGATCTCGCGACGCGCCGTGACCGGCGCGACCCAGAAGGACCGGCAGCCGATCAGGTGCACCGCGAGCTGCAGGATGGGCCCTTCGACCGGATTGGCGACCATGACCAGAATGTTCGAGCCGGGGGTGACGCCAAACGCGCGCAAAGAGAGGGCCATTCGGAGTACTTCGTTACGAACTTCGGAATAAGTGAGCCGCAGCTCCCCGCCGACCAATGCCGCACGCTCGCCATAATTCTGGAACAGCTCCAGAGCGCGCACGACATAAGTAACCGGCCGGCCGTTCTCGAAATCCATGCCCACTACTCCACGCAACCATTCGCGGTTTAGATATTGTTTTTGTGCCACCGTGGCCGATACAGCGGTGCACACTACCGCCCGACACGAGTGGAGGCCAGCATGGTTGCGTTGCCGGGCAGGGGATTCGGCAACAGTATGGACACGGCGGCCGACCAGCGGAGTAGCACCGCGCGACCGGGAGATCGCGCTGTGTTGCCGGGTGGCCCGGATGGTCATAAAACGTTGGGCTGGACATACGAACAACGCGCCCAAGTTTGCCGACGCGATTGACGTGGATTCGGTGGCGGTACTACGTTCCCCGCGACTAACTCATGGCCGGGTCCCGTCTGCTCTCGGTCGTTTTCTGGAGGTTCCACCGAATGACGATTCCCAAGAAGTGGCGTTCGCGCTCGCTGATCGCCACGGGACTGCTCGCCGCAGTCGTGTCGACCGCGTTGGTCGCGGCCAACTCGGGTGAAGCGGCCGAGCAAGGGGCTCGGGGACACTCGTCTCCCGAGTGGGTTGGCACCTGGGCCACGTCCGTGACCCGGGGCAACTCAAGTGGTTCGACCTTCACCGGGTTGAACAACCAGAGCGTGCGCATGATCGTGCACACGTCCGTCGGGGGCGCCAAGATCCGGATTCGACTGACGAACATCCATGGCGAGAAGGCCGTCGAGGTCGGCCGCGCCACGGTCGCCAAGCCGAACACGTCGACGCCCGTCCTGTCGGACATCGACGCCACCACCACCAAGGAGCTGCGCTTCAACGGCTCCGCGACGGCGACCATCCACCAGGGCGCCGAGCTGCTGAGCGACCCGATCGACATGCGGCTGGCCGACGACCAGGACCTCGTGGTGAGCGTCTACTTCCCGACGCCCACCGGCCTGACCACATTCCACTCGACGACCAGGCAGAGCAACTTCGTCGGCAACGGTGACCTGGCGACGGCCCCGGGCGGTGAGGGCTATACCACCGAGCGCACCTGCTGCTGGTTCTTCCTGTCCAGCGTGGACGTGCTCCGCTCCGACGCGGCAGGCACCGTCGGCGTGTTCGGCGACTCGATCGCCGACGGCAACGGCACCACGTTCAACGGCAACATGCGCTGGCCCGACCAGCTCGCCGACCGGCTGTTCAAGGTCAAGCACGGCGACATCCCGGGCGTACTGAACCTCGGTCTCGCCGGTTCGCGGCTCAACCACGAGGGCCCCGAGCCCGGTGACGGCGGCTTCTCGGGCTTCTTCGAGCTCGGTGCCAACGCGCTGTCCCGGCTGAACGAGGACGTGTTCTCCGAGACCAGCACGCACGTGGTCGTGGTGGACCTGGGCATCAACGACATCTGGATGACCAACGACCCGGCCGACAAGATCATCGCCTCGCTGCGGCAGATCAACCAGCAGGCCCGCCAGCGCGGCCTTCAGGTGATCATCGGCACGCTCGGCCCGTTCAACGGGCTGGCCGTGCCGGGCGCGGTGTGGACGGCGGAGAAGGAGGCGACCCGCAACGCGGTCAACCAGTACCTGCGCGAGCACCGCTACGAGTTCGACGCGGTAGTGGACTTCGACAAGATCCTCCGTGACTCGGCGGACCCGACGAAGCTCAAGGCCGAGTTCGACTCCGGTGACCACATCCACCCGAACGACGCCGGTTCCAAGGCCATGGCCGAGGCCATTCCGCTGGACCTGATCGTTCGCTAAAGGCGTGGTGGTCCCGGTGGTCGCGCACGGCGCGGCCACCGGGACCGCAGCGCGTTACACCGCAAGAAGGAAAGGACGAGAACCACATGGACGCCGACGCGATCGTTGCCGAGCTGTACACCGAGGACGCCCGGAACGATCCGTACCCGTGGTACGCGAAGCTGCACGAGCTGGGGCCCGCGTCCGCGCTCGACCCGAAGACGGCGGTCTACTCGGCCGTCGCGAACGGGTTCGACGCCGCCGACGAGGTCCTGCGCCACCAACGGTTCCAGAAGGTCCTGGGTCCGCTGGACAAGCTCGACCACCCCGTGCTCGCCACGCTGTCGCGCTCGATGATGTTCATCACCGAGCCGGACCACGGGCGGATGCGCCGGCTGTTCAACAAGGCGTTCACCCCGCGGCGGATCGCCGCGATGGAGCCGGACCTGATCACGGCGATCGACGGCCTGCTCGACCGGATGGAAGAGCTGGGTGCGGACGGCGATCCGGTCGACTTCGTCAACGAGTTCGGCTACCAGTTCCCCATCAAAGTGATCGGACTGCTGCTGGACCTGCCGGACTCCGACCTGGTCTGGTTCCGGGACCGGGCGCGGCGCATCGACCGCTACCTCGACTTCGGCGGCAAGAGCGAAGGGAACCTGGACTCGGCCGACGAGGCGGTCCTGGAGCTCACCGACTACTACCTGCGCCTGATCGCCGAGCGCCGGGCCAACCCCGGCACCGACCTGGTGAGCGACCTGGTCCGGCTCATCGACTCCGGTGACGACCGGCTGACCGACATCGAGCTGGTCGCCAACCTCATCATCCTGCTCAACGCGAGCTTCGTGACCACCATGAACCTGCTGGGCAACGGGCTGGCGCCGCTGCTCGCCCGGCCCGACCTCCTGGAGCGGGTGCGCGCGGACGCCGACGTCGCGTCGCGCTGCGTCGAGGAGATCCTGCGCTGGGACAACCCGGTGCAGCTGCTGACCCGGATCGCCGCCGAGGACACCGAGCTGTTCGGGGTGCCGATCCCGAAGGACGGCCTGGTGATGATCTCGCTCGGCGCGGCCAACCACTGCCCGCGGAAGTTCGACAACCCGGATGCCTTCGACCCGGACCGCGCCGACGTCACCAACATCAGCTTCGGCGCCGGCGCCTACTTCTGCCTCGGCGCCGCGCTCTCCCGGCTGGAGGGACGGCTCGCGTTCCCCCGGCTGTTCCGCCGGTTCCCGGAGCTCGCGATCGCGGGCGAACCGACCCGCAGCAGGCTGCTGCTGGTACGCGGCTACGGCGAGATCCTCGTGACCACCGGGCGGCGCGGTGCCGCTTGACCCCGTGCTGGCGGCGATGCGCGAGCGGCGGCTCGCCGCCCGTGCGACGCCGCTCTACGAGATGACGCTGGCCGAGGCGCGGGCGGCCGACCTGGCCGACATCCGCGCGGGCGGCGGCGACGCCGAGCCCGTGCACCACGTCACCGACCGCACGTTCCCCGGCCCGGAGGGCGAGCTGCCGGTCCGTATCTACCGGCCGGACCTGGACGGTCCACTCGCGACACTGGTGTACTTCTTCGGCGGCGGCTGGACCCTCGGCAGCATCGAGACCTCCGACGGCGTGTGCCGCGCGCTGGCCAACGCCGCCGGCTGCCAGGTCGTGACGCCGGGCTACCGGCTCGCCCCCGAGCACCCGTTCCCGGCCGCGGTGCACGACTGTCTCGCGGCCGCGGCGTGGGTCGCGGACAACGCCGCCGAGCTGGGCGCGGACCGGAACCGGATCGCGGTCGGCGGCGACAGCGCGGGCGGCAACCTGGCCGCGGTCGTGTCGCTGCGGGCCCGCGACCTGGGCGGCCCGGCGCTGGCCGCCCAGCTGCTCGTGTACCCCAACACCTGCTACCACGCGGACACGGAGTCGTTGCGGGACAACGACGACCGCTACATGTTCAACCAGCACTCGGTCGACTGGTACTGGCGCAACTATCTGTCCACGCCGCAGGACGGGCGTGACCCGCTCGTCTCCCCGCTGCTCGCCGCCGACCTCGCCGGCCTGCCGCCCGCGCTGGTGATCACCGCCGAGTACGACCCGCTGTGCGACGAGGGCGAGGCGTACGCGAACCGGCTGCGCGACGCGGGCGTGCCGGTCGAGCTGACCCGCTACGACGGCATGGCGCACGGGTTCTTCACGATGTCCGGCGTGCTCGACGGCGCCCGGCAGGCCGTCGCGCAGGCCGCCGGGTACCTGCGGAAGAACCTCGCCGATGGGTGACTCGCAACCCGTGTGCCTGGCCGACTTCGCGCGGCTGGCCGAGGCCGCGCTGCCGCCGGAGGTGTGGGACTACGTGTCCGGCGGCAGCGGGGGAGAGGTCACTCTCGCCGCGAATCGGACCGCGCTCGATGCGATCGCCCTGCTTCCGCGCATGCTCGCCGGGTTCGCGCGCGCGAGCACGACCTGCCGACTGATGGCCACGCACGCGAGCATGCCGGTGGCCGTGGCGCCGATGGCCTACCAGCGCCTCGTGCATCCGGACGGGGAGCTCGCCGCCGCCGAGGCCGCCCGCGTGGCCGGGATCCCGTACGTGATCAGCACGGTGGCCAGCGTCCGGCTGGAGGAGATCGCGAAGGTCGGTGCGGACACCTGGTTCCAGCTGTACTGGCAGCGCGACCGTTCCGTCGTGGAGCACCTGGTCGCGCGAGCGGAGCGGGCGGGCTGCCAGGCGCTGATGCTGACCGCGGACCTGCCGGTCCTTGGCAGGCGCCTGCGCGACATGCGCAATGCGTTCAGCCTGCCGGCGGGCATCGTCGCGGCAAACCTCGAGGGTGCGGCGAGTCATGCGCACGACGCCGCTCCCGGCGAGTCGGCGCTCGCGGCGCACGCGGCGGCGACGTTCGAGTCCGGTCTCGGCTGGGCGGACGTCGAGTGGCTGCGCGCCCGGACCACGCTTCCGTTGGTGATCAAGGGCATCCTCGACCCGCGGGACGCCGTCCTTGCCGTCGAGTCCGGAGTGGACGCGGTCGTGGTGTCCAACCACGGCGGCCGGCAGCTGGACGGCGCGGCACCGAGCATCGCCGCGCTGCCGGGTGTCGTCGAGGCGGTTGGTGACCGGTGCGAGGTGCTGCTGGACGGCGGCATCCAGTCCGGCACCGACGTCCTGCGCGCACTCGCGCTCGGCGCCCGGGGCGTGCTGGTCGGCCGGCCGGTGCTCTACGGTCTGGCCGTCGACGGCACGCGTGGCGCGGGCCAGGTGCTGTCGCTGCTGGCGACCGAGCTGCGCGAGGATCTGACGCTCGCCGGCTGCGCCGACATCGCCGCGGCACGGTCCCTGTCCACCGTCTGGATGCGAGGGCCCGGATGAGCATGGCCGACGTCGATCCCGCCGCCGGCGCCCAGATCGTCGAGCTGAGCACCGCGGACCTGCACCCGTCGCTCACCGAGCCCGCGCTGAACTCGATGAACTTCCTCAACGAGATCGCCGGCCACTACCCGGCCGCGATCTCGCTCGCCGCTGGCCGGCCCTACGAGGACTTCTACGAGGTCGAGGCGCTGCCGCGGTACCTGGACCGCTTCCACCGCCACCTGCTGGAGGAGCGCGGCTACGACGAGGCCGCCGCGCGCCGGGCGCTCTTCCAGTACGGGCGCACCAAGGGGATCATCCACGACCTGGTGGCCACGAACCTCGAGCTGGACGAGGCGATCCGGGTGGACCCGGAGTCCATTGTGGTCACCGTGGGCTGCCAGGAGGCGATGGTCCTCACGCTGCGCGCGCTGCGGGCCGGGCCGCGGGACGTGCTGCTCGCGGTGTCGCCCACCTACGTCGGGCTGACCGGCGCGGCGCGGCTGGTGGACATGCCGGTGCTGCCGGTGTCCGGCGGCGAGGCGGGCATCGACCTCGACGACCTGCTGGCCACGATCCGGCGGGCACGCGCGGCGGGCCTGCGGCCGCGGGCGTGCTACGTGATGCCGGACTTCGCGAACCCGTCGGGGCTCAGCATGGACTCGCCGACGCGGCGCAGGCTGCTGGCGCTCGCGGACGAGGAGGACATCCTGCTGCTGGAGGACAACCCGTACGGGCTGTTCTACGACGTGCTCTCGCCGGGGGAGCACCGGGTGCCGACGCTCAAGGCGATCGACGAGCGGCGGCGCGTGGTGTACCTGGGGTCGTTCGCGAAGACCGTGCTGCCGGGCGCGCGGGTCGGCTACGTCGTGGCCGACCAGCGGGTGCGGGGCGCGGACGGCACGGTCGGCCTGCTCGCCGACGAGCTGTCGAAGATCAAGAGCATGCTTACGGTCAACACGCCCGCGCTCGCGCAGGCGATCGTCGGCGGCAAGCTCCTCGAGCACGGCTGCAGCCTGGTGGCCGCGACCGTGCGCGAGCGGGAGGTGTACGCGCAGAACAGGTCCCGGGTGACCGACGGGCTCGCGGCCCGCTTCGCCGGGCTGCCGGTGACCTGGAACGTGCCGGGCGGCGGGTTCTTCGTCGTGGTGAACGTCCCGTTCCCGGTCGACGACGCGCTGCTGGAGCGGTCCGCGCGGGACTACGGCGTGCTGTGGACGCCGATGCACCACTTCTACGATGCGGCAGGCGACGTGCGGTCGCTGCGGCTGTCGTTCAGCACGGTCACCGCGGCCGACATCGACCTCGGCCTCGACCGGCTCGCCGCCCTGGTGTCCGACGAGCTGGCCAGGAGCCGGGCGACCCCGGAAGTGGCGGCCCCGGTGGAAGTCGTCCCCTTGGACGTGGCGCCTGCGGAGGTTGCCCCGCCGGAGGTCGCCGCGGGCTGACGGCTCAGGCGGTCGCCTCGCCGACGATCGTGCGCACGCCGCGGACCAGGCCGCGGCCGCCGTCCCCCGGGTCGAGGCCGGCGTCGACGTGGTCGCGGCCGAGCACGACGACGCCGCCGATCACGAGCACGTGCCCGGCGAGGATCAGCACCCCCAGCTGCGGGGCGGTGAGCCGCAGCACGCCGGTGAGCTTCGCGGCGACCCCGATCGCCGTGCCGACGCCGCCGCAGAGGTCCATGAGCTTGCCGTACTTCGTGGTGAGCTCGGCCAGGTCGGCCGCGCCCCGGTCCAGCTTCGACAAGTCCAGAGTGGACAGATCGGCGGCGGGTGGCGCGGCCAGCCGGTCCGCGCCGATCGCCGCGCCCACGATCGCCTTGGCCGGACCGCGGCCGTCGGTGCTCTCGATCAGGTGGTCCACGCTCGTGCGGATGCCGGCGAGCCAGGACGCGGGCACGATGCGGGCCAGCAGCGCGAGCGCGCCGCGCAACGCGCGCAGGCCGATCCTGGCGAGCTTGCCGCCGAACTCGTCGAGGTGCAGCGTGTCGTTGATCGTGTCCCACGCCTTGCGCACCTCGGCTGGGCCGCGCTCGTGGACGCCGGTGAGCGAGCCGCTGATCACGTTGGTGGAGCGGGAGATCAGGGCGTCCACCGTGCGGTCGACCTGGCGGCGCAGGCCGGCCAGCGCGTCGGCGGCGGTGGCCGACGGCGGCGGCGCCGCGATGCCCCGCACCGGCGGGCGGGTCAGCAGCGCGGCGGTCGCGTCGAGGCGGCGCAGCGGTTCGTCGAGCGCGCTGGGCTCGGCGGGCCCGTGCTCGCCGACCGCCTCGCTGGCCGCGAACAGCGTGCCGGCCACGCCGAGCTGGCTCAGCGCGGCGGCGAGCAGTGCCTCCGTGTCCTCCGGCACCACGGCGATGCCCTCGGCCGGGGCCGCACCGAGCAGGACGATGCCGGCCTCCGCGGTCCCGGCGAGCCGTTCCGCCGCCCGGGCGGCCCGTTCCGGATCGCCGAGCGCGTCCCGCAGATCACGTCCGGCCTGCGCGACGAGCATGGTCGAACGCGCCGCCTGGTCCGCACCCATCCCTTGGCCTCCACACGCTTCGTGGGCGTCTTCACGAGGCGCCGTCTGGCCAGAGAATCGACCCGCGGTGGCGACTTATTACGGGACGCGTCAGGAGAGGTTGGAGCTGCTGAGCACGGCGACCGAGTCGAGCAGCCAGCGGCCGCCCTGGTTCGCCAGCTGGTAGCGGTGGCGCTCCTGGACCTTTCGGCCGCTCTTGAACGTGTAGTTCACCGTCACCTCGACAGTCGACCCCTGCCCGGTGGCGCCGGAGGCGCGGACGGAGCTGATCGAGCCCCAGTAGCCGCGGTAGTACGACAGGCTCCTGGCCGGGCTGTGCTGGAACCTCGTGGTCAGGCGTTGCCAGCCCGCGTCCGGGTCGCCGGGCATGAGCGCGTAGTAGCCGGAGACCGCCGCGACCGGGTTTCCCGGCTGCTGCGGGGTTTTCGCCGGTGTGCCGCCCGGCGTCGAGGGTGGCGCGGACACGGAGGTGCTCGTCGCCGGCGCGCTCGACTCGGTGGACGGCTCGGTGGACGCCTCCGTGGACGGTTCGGTCGCCGGCCCGGGTTTCGGCTTCGCGGACGTCGTCTGCGGGGCCGCGGTGGGCTCGCCGGCGTCGCCGGTGTTGAGCGCGACGAGAGTGGTGGTGACCGCGACCAGGACGCAGACCACGGCGAGCAGCAGCGCCGCGCGCCGCCGGTGCGGTTCGCGCTCGGCCCGCGGCGCCGGCGGGTTCGCCGGCGGGTTCGCGGGCAGGTTCGCGGGCGGAGTCTCGGCCGGCGCGGGGGAGGTCGGGGCGGCGGCGGTCGCTCCCGCCGCGATCTCCTCCAGTACCGCCTTCGCCTCGTCCATCGTGGGGCGCTCGGCGGGGTCCGTGCCGAGCATCCGCAGCACGAGCGGCGCGAGCGGTCCCGCCTTCACCGGCGGGATCACCGTGCCGGACGCGATGCGGTGCAGGATGCGCATGGGGTTGTCGCTCGTCCCGACCGGCGAGGTGCCCTCCACGGCCCGGTACAGCGTCGCGCCGAGTGAGTACACATCGGACTCGAACGTGACGTCGCGGCCCTGCGCAACCTCGGGCGCCAGGTACGCGGGTGTGCCGACGAACGTGCCGGTCGCGGTCCCGGTGACGTCCTCGACGACCCGGGACACACCGAAGTCGGTGATCTTCACCGTGCCGTTGTCGCCGACGAGGATGTTGCCGGGCTTGACGTCCCGGTGCACCACGCCCGCCGCGTGCGCGGCCGCCAGCGCGGCCGCGGCCTGCGCACCGATTCGCGCGACCTCCGCGGGCGGCAGCGCGCCGTCCTCGTCCAGCTTCTTCGACAGGCTCGTGGACGGCAGGTACTCCATGACCAGGTACGGCCGGCCCTCGTCCTCGATCACGTCGTACACCGTGATCAGCTGCGGGTGGTGCAGCTTCGCCGCGATCCGTCCCTCGCGCATCGTGCGGCGCCGGATCTCCTCGAGCCGCGCGTCGTCCAGGCTCGGCGGCAGGATGAGCTGTTTCACCGCGACGGTGCGGCGGAGCCGTTCGTCGTGGGCCTGCCAGACCACGCCCATGCCACCACCGCCGAGCCGTTCGCCAAGGCGGTAGCGGCCGGCGACGACCTGGTCAGCGCTCATCTACACACACCACTCATCAACACACCCCATTCGATCCCACCCGTCCGGGTATTGCACCACGCTGCGAAATCGAAACGACCGTCGGCGGGTGCCGATCGCGGCGTAGGTCACCTACCGATCGGGTGTCGACCTCGCCCGTCGCGCCCGGGCGAGGGGCGCAGGTCCGGACTACGCTGTCGCGGTGGGCATCGTGTCCAGGGGTTTTCAGGGCCGGCCGCGCCGGTCCGACGTGCGGTTGCCGCCCGGCCAGTACCTGACCGAGGACTTCCCCGTCCTCTCGGCCGGCCCGACGCCGCGGGTGCCGCGAGATCGGTGGGAGTTCACCGTCGCCACCGAGGCCGGCACGCGGTACACGTGGACGTGGCAGCAGCTGGCCGCGCTCCCCGCCGAGGAGCCGACCGCCGACCTGCACTGCGTCACGAAGTGGTCCAAGCTCGACACGTCCTGGCGCGGCGTGTCGCTCGACGTGCTGTTCTCCGACGTGGAGAGCGCGGCCGACTTCGCCATGATCCACTCCTACGGCGGCTACACCACGAACCTGCCGCTGGAGGATCTGCTGGACGGGCAGGCGTGGCTCGTCTACGACTACGACGGCGACGACCTGCCGGCCGAGCACGGCGGTCCGGTCCGGCTGCTCGTGCCGCACCTGTACCTGTGGAAGTCCGCGAAGTGGGTGCACGGCATCGAGCTGCTGGCCGAGGACGAGCCCGGCTTCTGGGAGAGCATCGGCTACCACGACTACGGCGACCCGTGGCGCGAGCAGCGGTACCAGGGCGACTAGGCCGGCGGCTGGCCTGGCGCGTGGCGACGCTGCGGGAGCGGCGCGCCGAGTCGCCGTCGGCCGTAACGCTCGCGTTCGACGTGCCCGGCTGGCCCGGCCACCTCGCCGGCCAGCACGTCGACGTCCGGCTGACCGCCGAGGACGGCTACCGCGCGCAGCGCAGCTACTCCATCGCGTCCGCGCCCGGCGGCGACCTGGTTGAGCTGACCGTCCAGCGGGTCGACGACGGCGAGGTGTCGCCGTACCTGACCGACGTGCTCGAGGCCGGCGACCCGGTCGAGCTGCGCGGGCCGGTCGGGGGCTGGTTCGTCTGGCGCCCCGGGGACCCGTCGCCGGTGCTGCTCGTGGGCGGCGGCTCGGGGATCGTGCCGCTGATGGCCATGGTCCGCACCCGCCGCGCGACCGGCGCCACGGCGCCGTTCCGGCTCGTGTACTCCGTGCGCACCCCGGCGGACCGGCTGTACGCGGCGGAGCTGGCGGGCGCCACGATGCTGTAC
Source organism: Actinophytocola sp. (assembly GCA_035995025.1). Taxonomy (GTDB): domain Bacteria; phylum Actinomycetota; class Actinomycetes; order Mycobacteriales; family Pseudonocardiaceae; genus Actinophytocola. The sequence goes on along the minus strand of DASYKY010000099.1, from coordinate 37,449 downwards.
ACGCGGTCCGCGCCGCCCGGCGAGCCGCGCCCGCCGGGGCGGCTCACCCGCGCCGATCTGGCCGGCGTGGCGCCGTCGGACTGCTTCGTGTGCGGCCCGACCGGCTTCGTCGAGGCCGCCGCAGACCTGCTCGTGGACCTCGGCCACGAACCCGCCCGCATCAGGACCGAACGCTTCGGCCCCACCGGAGGCTGACATGACCGACCATCTCGACGGGAACGTGCTCGCCGGCCCGCTGCGCGAGATCTTCGCCGTCGACCTCACCGCCGCGATCGGCACCTGCGCGCACTGCCGCGCCAGCGGACCGCTCGCCGAGGCGGAGGTCTACACGCAGGCACCGGGCGCGGTCGCGCGCTGCGCGCAGTGCGGTGAGGTCGTGCTGCGGCTCGTGCGGGTCGAGGAGCGCGCCTGGCTCGACCTGCGCGGCCTGCTGTCCGTCGAGATCCGGCTCCCGGCCTGACCGGTGCCGTCCGCCCTCGCCGAGTCCGTCGCCGTCCTGGCGCTGCTCGGCGTGCTGGCCTTCGCCGTGGCCCGGCCGCGCGGCCGGCCCGAGGTGGTCGCCGCGGTCCCGGCCGCCGTGCTGGTCGTGGCCACCGGCGCGCTCCCGCTCGCGCGGGCAGTCGACGAGGTCGTGCGCCTCGCCCCGGTCGCCGGCTTCCTCGCCGCCGTGCTCGTGCTGTCCCAGCTGTGCGCGGACGACGGCCTGTTCGAGGCGGCCGGCGGCTGGCTGGCCCGGGCCGGCGGGCCGCACCGGCTGCTGGCGCTGGTGTTCGTGGTGGCCGCGGTGACCACGGCCGTGCTGAGCCTGGACGCGACGGTCGTGCTGCTGACGCCGGTGGTGTTCGCGACCGCCGGCCGGCTCGGGGTGCGGGCCAGGCCGCACGTCTACGCCTGCACCCACCTGGCGAACTCCGCGTCGCTGCTGCTGCCCGTGTCGAACCTGACGAACCTGCTGGCGTTCGCGGCGGCCGGCGTGTCGTTCACCCGGTTCACCGCACTGATGGCCGTGCCGTGGCTGGTTGTCGTGGTGGCCGAGTACCTGGTGTTCCGCCGGTTCTTCGCCGGCGACCTGACCGTGCCGGCCACCCCGCGGGCGGCGAGCGGACACCCGGTGCCGGTGTTCGCGCTCGTCGTGCTCGCGTCGACACTGGCCGAGTTCGTCGTGGCGTCGCTCGTGGGCGTCGAGCCGGTGTGGGCGGCGGTCGCGGGCGCGGCGGTGCTCGCGGTGCGCGGGCTCGCGCGGCGGCGCACCACGGCGGCCGGGCTCGCCCGAGCGGTGAGCCTGCCGTTCCTCGTGTTCGTGCTGGCGCTCGGCGTGGTGGTGCGGGCGGTGGTGGACAACGGGCTGGACACCGCGGTCGGCCACCTGGTGCCGGCCGGCACGAGCCTGCTCGCGCTGCTCGCGATCGCCGGGGTGGCGGCGGTGCTGGCCAACCTGGTCAACAACCTGCCGGCCGTGCTGGTGCTGCTGCCGCTGGTCGCGCCGGCCGGTGCGGGGGCGGTGCTGGCGCTGCTGATCGGGGTGAACCTCGGGCCGAACCTCACCTATGTGGGCTCGCTCGCGACCCTGCTGTGGCGGCGCGTGCTGCATGATCACGACCGCGGCGTGGACCTCGGCGAGTACACCCGGCTCGGCCTGCTCACCGTGCCGGGGACCGTCGTCCTCGCCGTGCTCGCGCTGTGGGGCGGTCTGCACGTCATCGGAGGTGGATCACGACCGTGCTCGTCTGGGTCGCCGAGGGCACCTGGCAGGCGGGCGTCGACGCGGCCCGCGCCCACGCGGGGAGCGACGACGTGGTGCTGCTGCACGTCCGCGACGACGACGTGCCGGGCCTCGCGCACGGGGCGTTCTCGGGGCTGCTCGGCCGCGGCCACCCCGAGCGTGACCCCGGCCGGCACATCGAGGACCTCGCCGACACGTCCGGCGCCGAGCTGCTGCGCGCCGCCGCCGACCGGCTCGGCCGCCCGGCCCGGCTCGAGCAGCGCCACGGGCGGGTCGAGCGCGAGGTCGTCGCCGCGGCCGAGGGCGCCGCGCTGCTCGTCGTGACCCGCGACGGCGACCCCACCCGGCTCGGCCCGCACAGCCTGCGCCCGCACGCGCGGTTCGTGGTCGACCACGCGCCCTGCCCGGTGCTGCTGGTGTGGCCGCGGGTGCCGCCCCCGGTCGCCGAGATCCCACCACCGCCGCCGCACCGGTAGGGCCCGTCAGGAGCAGAATGGCGCGATGGCCCGACCACCGATATGCCCGTGCGGCAGCGGCGAGCCGGTCGCCGCGTGTTGCGGGCGGCTGCACGCCGGCCACGCCCGCGCGGCGACGGCCGAGCAGCTGATGCGCTCCCGGTTCAGCGCGTTCGCGCTCGGCGAGCAGGCGTACCTGCTGTCCTCGTGGCACCCGTCGACCCGGCCGAAGCGGCTGCGCCTGGACCCGGTGCAGGAGTGGACGCACCTGGAGATCGTCGGCCGTACCGGTGGCGGGCCGTTCGACACCGAGGGCACCGTCGAGTTCCGCGCGCACTACGCGGCGGGCGGACGGTCGGGCGTGCTCGAGGAGAACAGCAGGTTCGTCCGGGAGGACGGCGCATGGCTGTACGTGGCGGCGTCGTGAGCGCGGCGCTGACCGAGCCCCGGTTCCCGGCGATGGCGGCCGGGTACGAGAGCTTCTACCTGCGGGCCTGCCACCCGGACGGCGGGCTGGGCGTGTGGATCCGCTACACCGTGGCCTGCCGCCCCGGCCTGCCGCCGACCGGCTCGCTGTGGTTCACGCTGTTCGAGGAGACCGGCCCGACCGCCACGAAGCTGACCGTCCCGGACGTGTCGGCGGCCGGCTGGATCCGGATCGCCGGCGCGCACCTCGGCCCGGGTGTGGCGACCGGCCGGGCGAACGACGTGGAGTGGGACCTGCGGTTCACCGGCGCGGAGGCGCTGCGCCACCTGCCGGCGGGCTGGCTCTACGGCGCCCCGCTGCCGAGGACGAAGCCGGTCAGCCTGCACCCGGTCGCCCGGTTCGACGGCCGGGTGCGCGTGGGCGGGCGGGAGATCACGCTGGCCGGGTGGCCGGGGATGGTCGGGCACAACTGGGGCACGCAGCACGCGGAGCGGTGGATCTGGTTGCACGGCATGGCGTTTCGCGGCGCGGGGGAGTCGACCTGGCTCGACCTGACCGTCGGCCGCATCCTCGTCGGCGGCCGGCTCACCCCGTGGCTCGCGAACGGCGCGATCTGCGTCGACGGCACCCGCCTGCGGCTCGGCGGGCTCGGCCGCACCCGCCGGCCCCGGGTGAGCGAGGCGGCGGACCGCCTGGAGCTCGCGGTGCCAGGGCAGGAGATCGTGGTGGCGGCCCGGGTGTCCGCGCCGCGCGAGCGGATCGTCGGCTGGGTCTACGGCGACCCGGACGGCTCGGTCCACCACACCGCGAACTGCTCGATAGCCGACCTCTCGATCCGGGTGGCCCGCCCGGACCGCGCCCCGCTGGACCTGCGCGCCCCCGGTCTCGCCGCCTACGAGCTGGGCATGCGCGAAACCGACCACGGCATCCCGATCCAGCCCTTCACCGACGGCTGAGGTTCCTAACCGTCCATCGCCGCCAGCAGCGCGGTGGCGCGTTCGGTCGGGACGTACAGGACGCTGTGTCCCGCCTGCCGGCTCGTCACCAGGCCGGCCGCGCGCAGGCGGTTCAGATGGTAGGAAACCGTGGCCGGGCTGAGCCGGTGGCGGGCGGCCAGCTCCGAGGTCGAGCGGGGCACCGCCAGGTCGGTGAGCAGCGCGGCACGCCGCTCACCCAGCACCGGCGTGCCCAGCACCGACGGCGCGGCCCACACCTGGCCGCGGCCGCGCGCCGGGTAGCCCAGCAGCACCTCGCCCGGCACACCGGCCCACAGCGCCGGGCGGGGCAGGAACACCGACGGCGAAAGCACCACCCCCGGCGCGGCCTCGGACGTCAGCTCGAACGCGGCGTCCATCGTCAGGCTCGTGCCGTCCCAGTGCAGTGCCGGGTGCAGGCCGTCGAGGATCTCGCCGAACCCGGCCCGCCCGGCGTGCGCCGCCCGGTGGCGCACGTCCTCGTCGTGGATGCGGCGCAGCGCCGGCCACGAGTCGGCCAGTACCGCGTGCCAGGCCCGGCGCAGCTCCGCCGCGGTCCGTTCGGCGACCGCGCCGCGGTCGAGCGCGGTGGCCACGACCGGCGGGAGTGGCGCGCGGGGGTCGGTCGCGGACCGGCTGCGCTCCAGGACCGCGGCCGGCGGCGGCCCGATGCGGAACGCCATCGCCAGCTGGTCGGCCACGACGGTCTCCGGGGTCGCCGCGACCGCGGCCAGCTCGTCGTCGAGCGCCGGCTCGTAGCCCGCGGGCAGCGGCACCACGAAGTCGGGGACGTACCAGGACTCGTGCTCGACAAGCGCGCGCACGAGCGGGTAGGCCGCCGGGTCGGCGCGCGGGCGCGTCGCCGCCACCCAGCCCGCCGCGTACGGCGCCCGGTCCGGGTGGGTCAGCACCTCCAGCGCGCAGGACAGCTCGGCCAGCCGGGACAGGGCGAACCGCGAGCGGACGAGCCGCGCCGGGTCGACCCGCAGCGTCAGCACGGCCGGACTTTCGACGTTCTTCGAATCCCTGGCACGCCTGCTCGCCCCCTGATCGACTCGCGTCCGTCGCAAGTATCGCAGGGGCAGATCGGAGTTCGTCGTGGACGAGGTAACGAAGCCGTTGGGGCGGCGCACATTCCTGCTCGGCAGCGCGGCGGCGGGTCTCGCCGTGGCCGGGCTGGGCGCGGGCGTGGCGCACGCGTCGAAGGGGGTGGCGGTGACGAGGTCGGTAGGCCGGTTCGAGATCATCGCGCTGCTCGACGCCAGCGGCCCGTTCTTCCAGCCCGCCCGGGAGACGTTCAGCGGGGCGAGCGAGCGTGACTGGGCGCGGGCCCGGCGGGTGGACCCGGCCGCGTTCGGCCCCGAAGACGCCTGGCACCTGGACTTCCGGGCGTTCGCCGTGCGCCTGCCGTCCGGCCGGTTCGCGCTGGTGGACACCGGGATCGGGCCGGTCGGCAGCCCCGCGTCGGCGTGGGCCCCGGTGCCTGGCCACCTGCTCGAGCGGCTCGCGGAGGCCGGCATCGCGCGCACCGACGTGGAGCTGGTCGTGCTCACCCACCTGCACGAGGACCACTTCGGCTGGTCGGTGTCGCTGGACGGCGTGCCGACGTTCCCGAACGCCCGCTACGTCGTCCAGCGAACCGAGATCGCCGCGCTCGAGCAGGCGGGCGACGACGTCGTGCTGCCCTACGTCGTGGACCCGCTCCGCCGCACCGGCCAACTGTCTGTTGTGGACGGACGGTCCTGCCTGGCCGAACGACCTGGCAACCGGATGACGACCGAGCCGACACCCGGGCACACGCCGGGCCACCAGTCGGTCATGGTCCGGGGTGGCGGGCAGCAGGTCGTGATCACCGGCGACGTGCTCGTGCACGCCGTGCAACTGGTCGCGCCGGCGGTCGGCTACGCGTTCGAGGGCGACCAGGACGTCGCGCGGCGCACCCGGCGGGCGCTGCTCGAGCGGGCGCAAGGCCTGCCGACGTGGCTCGCGACGGCACACCTGAACCAGCCGTTCGTGCGCGCGGACCGATGAGTTCTCCCGGCGGGGGCCGTCACATGGTGGAAAGGTTGCCCAGCAGGGAGGTTTCACCATGCGCACGCTCGTCGTCACCGAGAACGTCACGCTGGACGGCGTGATCGACGCCGCGGGCGGCTGGTTCGACCCGGCCGGGGGTGATGCCGACACCTCGGACATGGTCGCCGCCATCGCCGAGCACCGGGCCGCCGCGGACGCGTTCCTCGTCGGCAGGCAGACGTTCGAGGACATGCGCGGCTACTGGCCGAAGCAGACCGACGACACGACCGGCGTCGGCGACTACCTCGACGCCGTCGCCAAATACGTCGTGTCCGGCACGCTCGGCGACCCCGGCTGGGCCGGCACCACGGTGCTGCGCGGACCGGCCGAGGAGGACGTGCGCCGGCTGAAGTCGTTGCCCGGCAAGGACATCGTCGCCACCGGCAGCATCCGCCTGGTGCGCTCGCTGATCACGGCGGGGCTCGTGGACGAGTACCGCCTGTTCGTCTGCCCCGTCGTGGTCGGCACCGGCCGGCGGCTGTTCGACGGCGACACCCCGCCCGCCGGCCTCCGGCTGGTCGAGGCGCGATCGTTCCGTTCCGGTGTCGTGCTTGTGCGATACCGGCCGGCGTAGCAACCTGACGCCGTGACCACTGGGGAGGACTGGTTCGGCCGGCTCTACGCCGAGAGCTACCGCGGCCTGCTGCTCACCGCGTACGCGTTGCTCGAGGACGTGGGCGAGGCGGAGGCGGTGACCCGGGACGCGCTGGCCGTCGGGTACGAGCGGCGGGTCCGGCTCGCGGCGGAGGAGAGCCCGCTGGAGTGGGTGCGCGCGGAGGTCGTGCGGCGTGCCCGCGGGCGGCAGCGGTGGCGGGCCCTGCCGCACCGGCCACCGGTGATCGACCGCGAGGCCGAGGCAGTCCGGCTGCACCGACTGGCCGGACTGCCGCCGGCGGCCATAGCGTCCACTGTGGACCTCCCCGTCGCGGCGGTGGTGGCGGCTGTCGCGGAGGCCGGGCCGGTGTCCTGGGCGAGCGTTCGGCAACCGGTCGTGGACCGGGTGCTCGCCCGGTCCGCACAGCGCAGGACCCGCACGCGAATGCTGGCCGTGGCGGCGGTCGCGGTCGTCATGCTGGCCGTGGCGGTCCCGCTGCTCCGGGTCGGCAGCGGCCCGTCCGCGGCGACCACGCCGCCGGCGACCGCGCCGACCTTGCCGTCGGCCTCGCCGGGGTTGTCGCCGGGGGATCGCAGGTTCGTCTACGACGTGCGGTTCGCCGACGACCGCCACGGGTACGCGCTGCGGGCCAGCTGTACGAGCTCGGACTGCGACCTCGAGCTGCTCGTGTCGGTCGACAGTGCGCGCTGGGTGTCGCGGCCGGTGCGCAAGCCCCGCACCGAGGCCGGGGCGATGGGCCAGCTGGTCGTGCTCGGACCCGACGAGGTAGCGGTCGACTGGTATCCGCAGAGCCCGCTGAGCGGCGAGGTGTACCGGGTGCACAGCACCGACCGCGGGCGAACGTGGGAGCGGGTGTCCACCGAGCAGCGCCGCTCGGTGGCGGAGATCCCGGCGGGCGGGTCGCTCCAGGAACCCTGCTACGGGCGCGGCGGCCGGTGCGACGACCAGGAGACGCTGTCGGTGGTCGTGCCGGGCACCGCGGAGTCGGCGTCGCTCCCGTCGGCACCCCGGCTGCGGCAGGTCATTCCCGGGCGGGTGCCCCTCGAGGACGGCCGCTGGTGGATCACCGGCATCGTGCCGGGCACTCTGCAGTGGGCGGTCGGGGTGAGCGACGACAACGGTCGCACGTGGACGGTGAGCCGGCTGGTGCCGTCGCGGAAGAACGTCAGCGACGTGTGGTCGGTGGTCGCGTACGGCGACGACCTGTACGCCTACGGCATGGGCGAGGCCAGCAGCGGTGAGTGGGCCATGATGGCGATCTTCCACAGCGCGGACGGCGGCCGGTCGTGGCGGCGGACGAGCGGCCAGGTGCCGTTCCAGACCACGGGTTCGCTGGTCGCCGCGGCCGACGGCACGCTGCTGACCGGTACCGAGGTCGGCGACACGCGGATCAGCCGCGACCACGGCCACACGTTCACCACGACGGACGAGCAGTACCCCGGCTACGCGTACTGGGCGGGCACCGGCTACGTGATCGTGCCGTCGCCTAGCAAACCGATCGTGTACTCCCCGGACGGCCTGCACTGGCGCGAACTGCGGCTGCGCTCGTGACCCACGCCGAGCTCGTCGCGGCGGGCGGCGCGCTGGTGGGCACGGGCCTGTCCTTCGTGGCCGACCTTGGCGGCGGCACCCGGTGCACGGTGCTGCGCTGCCGGACCGCGGAGGGCGGCACGGTCGTGCTCAAGCAGTTCGCCGACCGGCCGGACGCGCTCGCCTGCTTCACCGCCGAGGCGGCGGGCCTGCGGCTGAGCAGGCACGGCCCCGAGTTGCTGGCCGTGGACCCGGCCGCCGCGCTGCTCGTGCTGTCGGACCTGGGCAGCGCGCCGAGCCTGGCCGACGTGCTCACCGGCACCTCGGCGGCCGGCGCGCGCGCCGGGCTGCTCGCCTGGGCCGCCGCGTACGGCACGCTCGCCGCCGAGACCGCGGGCCGCGAGCCCGAGCTCGCCGCGCTGCGGGCGCGCTACGACCGGGGCGCGCCGCCATGGGACGCGGGCGACTGGATCGGCGCGCGGATCGCCGCGCTCCCGGCCGCGCTCGAGGCGCTCGGCGTGCGCGGCGCGGCCGGTGTGTCGCTGCGGCTGGACGAGTTCCCGGTGTTCTCGCCGGGTGACATCTGCCCGGACAACAACCTGCTGTGCGCGGACGGCATGCGGTTGCTGGACTTCGAGGGCGCGGGCTACCGCCCGGTGTTCCTCGACGCCGCCTACGTCACGATGCCGTTCGCCACCTGCTGGTGCGTGTTCCGGCTGCCCCCGGCCGTTGTGTCCGAAGTGGACGCTGTGTACCGGTCACACGTCGCGCCGGTGTACCCGGCGCTGGCCGACGACGAGGTGTGGCGGGACGGCGTGCGGCGAGCGGTCGCGGCGTGGACCGTGGACGCCACGGTCGCGCTGGGCACCCGCGCCGCCGCGGGCGACCGGCCGCTGCACCCGCGCCGCACCCCGGTACCCACGATCCGCGGCCTGCTGCGCCACCGCTGGCAGACCCTGGCCGACGTGGCGTGGCCAGAGCTGCCCGCGTTCGCGAACCTGGCCGACCGCCTCCTCGCCGCGTCGGCCGGCTGGGGAGTGGAGCCTTTGCCGCTGTACCCGGCGTTCTCGGCGCACGGATCTCGCTGAGCGGGCGCTGTGTGTTCGGGCTCAGCGCGGGGTGCCGGCGAAGGTGAGCAGCGTGAGCGCGGGCCGGTTGTCCCGCAGCGGCGGGTGGTTGGACAGCCACCGCATCGCGCGCAGGCCCCACAAGCCGCGCCCGTAGGGCAGTTGCACGTCGGTGGCGTCGGCGATGCCGGGGATCTGGCCGGGGATTCGCAGAGTTTCCGACACGAAGAGGCTGAACGGCATGGGTGGGGCGGTGTAGCGGTCGGTCAGCTTCAGCCCTGCCATGGTGCGCCTGCTGAACCACGCCGGAATCGAGTCGAAGATCAGCCGGCCGCCGGGGAACCGCTGCGCACAGTCGGCGAGCAGCGCGAACACCTCGTCGCGTGGCAGGTACATGAACAGCCCCTCGGCCGTGATGAACACGCCGTGGGCCGGGTCGATCCGGTCCAGCCAGCCGCGGTCCAGTGCCGAGACGGCCAGCGGCACGACTCGCGGTTCGGCCGGCAGCAGTCGTTGCCGCAGCTCGAGCACCGCGGGGGTGTCCACGGTCAGCCAGTCGACCGCCGGCCGGCCGGTGCGCCAGTACGTGGTCTGCAGACCCTCGCCGAGCCCGACCACGGTGGCCCGCGGGTGGCCGGACAGGTAGGCGAGCAGCGCCGTGTCGATGGCCATCGCGCGCAGCGGGTGGGCCTGGAGGACCTTGCCGAACCGGTCGAAGTCGTAGTCGATCGACTCGTACAGGCGCACCGCCCAGGGGTCGTCGAACCGGGACCGTGGATGCAGGGCCTCCAGCGCCCGGCCGCGCAGCGTCCACAGGCACGTCGCGGCCACGCCGTCCAGTACGTCGCCATGTTGGTCCCGCGCCATGTCAGTCGCCTCCAGCCGTGTGGCAGCGGAGTTAGGCTAACCTAAAAGCAAAGTGATTTTTACTAGCGAGGCGATGCCGCCCGATGACAGCGTGTGCGATGCTTGTGCCGTCGCAGGGTCATCCGAACCCCACAGCCTCCTGGTGACCGGCCCCCCGAGAACTCGTCGGGCCTCGACGGCCCGGGCCGTGAGATCGGATGACTGACATGCAACCAGTGGAAGCCGTCGTGGCGCCCTTGGCGGCGCTGCTCGACGGCGTGCTCACCGGCATGAGACGCGACGTGCCCGGCGAACTGGGAACAGCGGTGACCATCGCGCACCCAGCGCCCGAGCGTGGCGGCGGTGAACTGCAGATCCTGGCGGCCACCGGCCTCGGAAACGTACTCACACCGGTGACGACCGGGCGGCTGTGGGGCCCGTCGTTGATGGCCGCGGGCGGTGAGGAACCGATCGTCACCGCCGATCTGTGGCAGGACGCCCGGTGGCCGCACCTGACGCCCGACGCCGTACGCGCGCACTTGTCCCCGCAGCACCACGAAGCGGTGTCCCGCTCCCTAGGTGTGGCGGCATTGCCGGGCATGTGGGACGACCGGGGCGTCGTGGTGCTCTCCGTCTACCTGGACCGCCCGGCCGATCATGACACGCTGGCGGTACTGACCCGGCACGAACGGCTCGTCACGAGCGCGATCACGATCGCCGACGTCGCCACCCGCAACGCGACCGAGGCCAACCAGGTGCTGGACGCACTGGCCTCGCGCGCGGTCATCGACCAGGCCAAGGGCGCGATCATGACCGTACGGCGCTGCGACGCGGACGAGGCGTGGGCAGTACTGCGGCGTGCCAGCCAGGAGTTCAACATCAAACTCCGGGAACTTGCGCGCGCCTTGATCGACCACGTGGGCCACGCACCAGGGCAGCAACCCGACGCCGCCGATCGCGAGGCGAACGCGGTGTCCCGCGCCGCGGCACTGGTCTGGCTGGCACTCACCGACGAGGCAAGCCAGGACCCGCTCGATCCAGGCCGCGTGCCCATGAAGATCCTGGAGCCGGAGAACTCCTGACGCGCGGCGGGATTGGACGGGGTCCACAGGGGCATTCCGCCGCATGGGTGTGCGCGTACTGGCAGTGGGAGCGTCGGCGGGCGGCGTGGAGACGCTCGAGCGCCTGGTCACCGATCTGCCGCCGGACCTGGGCGCGTGTGTGCTGGTGACCGTGCACATATCGTCGATGGCGCGGAGCGCGTTGCCGCGGATTCTCGCTCGGGCCGGCCGGTTGCCGGCGGCGCACGCGCGCGACGGGGAGCTGCTGCAGCCGAACACGATCGTGGTCGCGCCGCCGGACCGGCATCTGCTGACGCTCGGGGGCCGGGTCCGGCTGAGTGCCGGACCGATGGTCAACCGGCACCGGCCGTCGGTGGACGTGATGTTCACCAGCGCGCTGCGGTGGGCCGGCGCCGGTCTGGTCGCGGTGGTGTTGTCGGGTTCGCTCGACGACGGCGCGGTCGGCGCGGCACTGGTGGCCAAGGCGGGGGGAGCGGTGGTCGTGCAGGATCCGGCCGAGGCGGCCTTCGCCGGTATGCCGTGTGCCGCGCTGTCCGCCGTGCCGGCCGCGACCGTCGCACCCGTCGCGGCGATGACCGGGCTGCTGACCTCGGCCCTTGGTGCCGCGCCTGTTCCCGTGCTCCGGGTGGCCAGCGCGGAGGGCGGGACACCGTTGCCCATGTTCGAGAGCAGCGACCCGATGTACCTGGCGCCCGAGGAGACGGGCCTGACCCGTCTGGTCTGCCCGGACCGCGGTGGGTCCCTCGCGCAGGCCGAGCTCCCCTCGATCAGCTACTACCGCTGCCATGTCGGCCACCAGTGGTCGCCGCGGACGCTGGCCGCGGCGCAAGCCGAAGAGGTGGAGAAGAAGATGTGGGCCGCGGTCGCGGCCCTGGACGAGCAGGCGGCGCTGCGCGGTCACCTCGCCACCCGGCACGGCGTCGGCGACGCGCCCGACGAGGACGCCGCGGCGGAGCATCTGGAGGCCGCCGAAAGTGCCGGCAGCATCGCGACAGCTCTGCGGGGCAAGCTCGATGCGCTACCCCACGACGATCGCGGCCGTCACGCTGCGGGCGGCGGGACAGCGGGCTAGCGTCGGGCCGATCCGTCCCCGGTGCGGAAAGGTTCTCCGATGTCCGAGTTGGCCAGCATGGGTGGAGACACGTACGACGACAGCGACGGCAGCGACGGCAGCGGCGGCAGCGGCGGCAGCGACGACAGCGGCGGCGAGACCCGCGCCCCCCGGCCGTACGCACTGGGCGACGCCGCCGGACCGCTCGACCGCCGCGAGCTCGAGCGCATCGACGCGTGGTGGCGGGCCGCCAACTACCTCGCGGTCGGCCAGATCTACCTCGGCGGCAACCCGCTGCTCGCCGAACCGCTGAGGCCCGAGCACATCAAGCCGCGGCTGCTGGGGCATTTCGGCACGGTGCCCGGCCTGAACCTGGTGTGGGCGCACGCGAACCGCCAGATCGCGCGGCGCGACCTCAACGCCGTCTTCCTCGCCGGCCCCGGCCACGGCGGCCCGGGACCCAACGCCTGCGCCTGGCTGGAGGGCACGGTTTCCGAGCTGTACAGCCACATCGGGCAGGACGCGCGCGGGATGGCGGCGTTCTTCGCGCAGTTCTCCTATCCCGGCGGGGTGCCGAGCCACTGCGCCCCGGAGACCCCCGGCTCGTTCCACGAAGGCGGCGAGCTGGGCTACTCGCTGCTGCACGCCTACGGCGCCGCCCTGGACAACCCCGACCTCACGGTGTTCTGCGTGGTCGGCGACGGCGAGGCCGAGACCGGTCCGCTGGCCACCAGCTGGCACGCGAACAAGTTCCTCAACCCGGCACGCGACGGAGCTGTCCTGCCCATCCTCGCCCTCAACGAGTACAAGATCGCCAACCCCACGATCCTCGCCCGCATCCCCGAAACCGAGCTGCTCGAACTGTTCCGCGGCTACGGGTACGACCCCCACGTGGTCTCCGGCGACGACCCGGCCACCGTGCACCAGGCCCTGTCCGCCACCTTCGACCGCTGTCTCGAACGGGTCGCGGAGATCCAGGACGCCGCCCGCGGCGGCGGCCCGGCCACCCGGCCGGCCTGGCCGATGGTCGTGCTCCGGACCCCGAAGGGGTGGACCTGCCCGCCCGTGGTCGACGGCAAGCAGGTGGAGGGCACCTTCCGGGCGCATCAGGTGCCGCTGCCCGGGGCGCGGACCGACGACCGTCACCGGCAGGTCCTGGCGGAGTGGCTCCGCTCCTACCGTCCGGGCGAACTGTTCGATGAGGACGGTCGGCCGCTGCCTTCGCTGCTGGAGACCGTGCCCTCGGGGGACCGGCGGATGAGCGCGAACCCGGTGGCCAACGGCGGCGTGCTGCTCCGGGACCTGCGGCTGCCGGACTGGCGGGCCCACGGCGTCGACGTGGCGGCCCCCGGCGCCACCGAACACGAGGCGACGCGGGTGCTCGGCAGGTGGCTGCGGGACGTCACCGCCGCCAACCCCGCCAACTTCCTCACCTTCGCCCCCGACGAGCTGGCCAGCAACCGCCTGCAGGACATCCTCGAGGTCACCGGACGGGACTGGCAGGCCGACATCGGCGAGTTCGACGACAGGCTCGACCCGGCCGGGCGCGTCATCGAGGTGCTGTCCGAGCACATGTGCCAGGGACTGCTCGAGGGCTACCTGCTCACCGGCCGGCACGGCCTGTTCACCTGCTACGAGGCGTTCGTCCACATCGTCGACTCCATGTTCAACCAGCACGCGAAGTGGCTGGAGGCCAGCAGCGAGGTGGCCTGGCGGCGTCCCCTCGCGAGCCTGAACTACCTGCTGTCCTCCCACGTGTGGCGCCAGGACCACAACGGCTTCACCCACCAGGACCCCGGATTCCTCGACGTGGTGCTCAACAAGAAGCCCGAGGTCGTCCGCGTCTACCTGCCGCCGGACGCCAACACCCTGCTCTCGACCTACGACCACTGCCTGCGGTCGCGGCACTACGTCAACGTCGTCGTCGCCGGCAAGCAGCCCCAGGCCGACTGGCTCTCCGTCGAGGACGCCGCGGCGCACTGCACGCGCGGCCTCGGCATCTGGGACTGGGCCGGCAACAACGACGATCCCGGCACGCTGCCCGACGTCGTGCTCGCCTGTGCGGGCGACATCCCGACCCTCGAAGTCCTCGCCGCCGCGGCGATCCTGCGCGAGCGGCTGCCCGAGCTGCGCGTGCGCGTGATCAACGTCGTCGACCTCATGCGGCTGCAACCCGCGGAGGAGCACCCCCACGGGCTGCCCGACAGCGAGTTCGACACCCTGTTCACCCGCGACCGGCCGGTCATCTTCGCCTTCCACGGCTACCCGTGGCTCATCCACCGCCTCACCTACCGGCGCACCAACCACGCCGGCCTGCATGTGCGCGGGTACAAGGAGAACGGCACCACCACCACACCGTTCGACATGGTGATGCTCAACGACCTGGACCGCTACCACCTGGTCATCGACGTCATCGACCGGGTGCCGAGCCTCGGGGCACGGGTCGCCGGCCTCCGGCAGGAGATGGTCGACGCCCGGTGGGGCGCCCGGGCCTGGACGCGCGAGCACGGCGCGGACATCCCCGAGGTCGCGAACTGGACCTGGCCGGCATGACCGCTCTCGAACCCCTCGACTCGCTCGACGACGTCCTCGTCGTCAACGCCGGGTCGACGTCGGTGAAGCTCACGCGGCTGGTCGACGGCCGGGAGACCTCGCCACCCGATCTCGACGCCGCCATCGCCGACCGGGCCGGGCCCCGGGTCGTCGTGCACCGCGTCGTGCACGGCGGACACCGCACGCGCGCCACGGTCGTCGACGACGCGGTCATGGCCGAGCTGCGGGGGCTCACCGAGCTTGCGCCCCTGCACCAGTCCCACGCGCTCGACATCGTCGAACAGTGCCGCCGCAAGTGGCCGCACGCCACCCAGATCGCCTGCTTCGACACCACGTTCCACACCACGATGCCGCCCGGGGCGCGCACCTACGCGCTGCCGGCCCGCCTGCGGGAGAAGGTTCAGGTCTACGGCTTTCACGGCCTGTCGCACGCCTGGTCCACCAGCCGCGTCGCCGAGGCGGCCCCTGCCGCCCGCAGGCTGCTCATCGCCCACCTGGGCGGCGGCCAGTCGCTGTGCGGGGTCCTGGACGGGCGCAGCGTGGTCACCACCATGGGCTTCACGCCGCTGGACGGGCTGGTCATGGCGACCCGTTCGGGCACCGTCGACCCCGGCGCGCTCCTGTGGCTCGCCGATCACACCGACGAGGACCTGTACGCCGTGCTCGAGCACGAGAGCGGACTGCAGGGCATCGCCGGCACGTCCGACATGGCGACGGTTCTCGACCGCGCGGGCGCGGGCGACGCCGCCGCCGAGCTCGCGCTCTCGGTCTGGCTGCACCGTTTCCTCAGACAGGCGGGCGGCTGCCTCGCCGTCCTCGGCGGCCTCGACGCGCTGGTGTTCACCGGCGGCATCGGCGAGCACTCCGCGGCGATCCGCGCCATGGTGTGCGACCGGCTGGCCTGGCTCGGCACGACACTGTCCGAACCAGCCGGCACGGCAACCGACGACGTCCTCGACATCCTCGACATCAGCGCCCCCGGCGCCACGGCACGCACCTTCGTCGTGCACGCCCGTGAGGACCGGCAGATGCTGCACGAAGCGCACAACCTCCGGTAACCAGGTGCGGCCCTCGTCGCGCTGCCTCGGAGTAGGCGGCACGTGCACGGGTACTGCGTCTGGCACGCCAAGCGCGAGGAGGATGCAGTGGCAACGAGAAAGCCGGGCGCTCTAGTCAGAGCGGCACTGGAGAAGGCCGTGGAGAAGGTCGCCGAGTTGGTGAACCCGCCCATCCCCGGCGCTCCGGGCAGCGAGCCGCCGTCGCTCGAGGAACCGGCCGAACCGCGCGGGCCGCTGACGCCCAAGCCGGACCAGACAGGACCGGACCCGGTGTCGCCGACGGGTGTGCCGACCGGTGCCCCGCAGCTGTCGAAGGGGCAGCAGGGCGAGTACCTCACCACGTCGGCAGGCGCGCGGCTGCACGACACCGACCACTCGCTGAAGGCGGGCGAGCGGGGACCGACGCTGCTGCAGGACCACCACCTGCGGGAGAAGGTCATGCACTTCGACCACGAGCGCATCCCCGAGCGGGTCGTGCACGCGCGCGGGTACGGGGCGCACGGCGTGTTCGTCGGCTACGGCACGGCCGCGGACGTCTGCAAGGCCGCCTTTCTCGGGGACGGTGTCGAGACGCCGGTGTTCGTGCGTTTCTCGACGGTCGTCGGGTCGCGGGGGTCGGCGGACACCGTCCGCGACACCCCTGGCTTCGCGACGAGGTTCTACACCCAGGAAGGCAACTTCGACCTCGTCGGCAACACCATCCCGGTCTTCTTCATCCAGGACGGGATCAAGTTCCCCGACATCATTCACGCGGCCAAGCCGCATCCGGACCGGGAGATCCCGCAGGCGCAGAGCGCGCACGACACGTTCTGGGACTTCGTCTCGACCCACACGGAGGCAACCCACCACGTCATGTGGCAGATGTCCGACCGTGCGATCCCCCTGACCTACCGGACGATGGAGGGCTTCGGCGTCCACACGTTCCGCCTCGTCAACGCCGACGGGGATGCCGACGGGGACACGATGCTCGCCAAGTTCCACTGGAAGCCGAAGCTGGGCGTGCACTCCATTGGACATCGCGCAGTTCTTCGGCCTGCCGGAGACGCAGGCACTCCTGCGCGGAGACGGCGCCTGACAGGGCGAGCAGGTTCTCGTCCAGCGGCCCGGTCACTGGCGGCACGCGTAGGGCCGCGCCGCTTCTGTGCCCACGGTGTTCTTGCATGACGTCGCCCGCGCCGGGTAGCCCTCTGTTTGACCGAATTCTCGACGTTGGAGGTAACGATGATCATCGGTGTCGTTGTCGGCGTGTGTGTACTGCTGCTGATACTCGCGTTCCTGCTGCCGCGCCTGTCCAGGGGCCCCGAGCGAGGTGCGGAACGGACCGTCGGAGTCGGCGGGCAGGTGGCGGGCAAGGCGCCGGGGCGACTGGGCCGGTGGCTGCGCAAGCCGTTCTCGCAGTCGCAGAAGGCGATGGGCAAGAGCGCCCAGGTCGGCCGCCGGGGCCGCGGCAAGATCTCGCGCTGAGCCGCCTGCCGCACGGCCAGGCCGGGCCCGGCAACGCTGGATCGCGACAGGTGCATCGCGACAGGTGCATCGCGACAGTGCACAGGGGCACAGGGGCACAGGGCGGGACCGACATGACGACGCGACCGCTGGTTGACGATCCAGCGGTCGCGTCGAGTTCCTTGTGCGTCCTCGGTATTCGGTCAAGTCCGGTGGGCTCAGGACCTGAGCCACCCTCGATGACGGCGGCCGGTAAGGCTGGCCACCAGCGCCACACCGACGGCGGCGACGATCACCTGCACCAGCAGCTCCATCCAGTCGATGCCGGACGTGGCAGTGGGGACGCCCATCGCCCTGGCCAGTGCCGTGCCGACGAAAGCGGCGACGATACCGACCGCGATCGTCAACCAGATCGGGATGTTCTGCTTGCCGGGCACGAGAAGCCTGCCCAGCGCGCCGACGACCAGACCGACGACGATCGCCATGATGACTCCGGTAACGGTCACTGTCTCCTCCGCTGCTCATCGTCATGGTCGCGGATGCCGAGTGCCGCACACCCGCATTGCTGTGCACGGTGGGTTACCCGCTCAGGTCCGGGCAAACCCCGCCGTGCGGCGGCCGCGCCCGGCCGACCGCGTTTCCGCTGAGGTCAGCGGGTACTCCCCGCCTCGTGCGACTGCGGCGCAGCAACATCCGGGGCAAGGGCATCCGGCGGCAGAGGTCCGGCACGGGGTTCCGCTACCTGGACCACGACGGCAGCCCGGTGCGTGACCCGGAGACCGTCGACCGCATCAGGGCGTTGGTGATTCCGCCGGCGTGGCGCGAGGTGTGGATCTGCCCGCACGTCAACGGTCACGTCCAGGCGGTCGGCATGGACGACGCGGGCCGCCGACAGTACCTGTACCACGAGCAGTGGCGGCGCAGCCGCGACGAACAGAAGCATCGTCGGGTGGTCGAGCTGGCCGCATGCCTGCCCGAGCTGCGGAACGTGGTCGAGGCGGACCTTGCGACGTCCGGGCTGACCCGCCGGCGGGTGCTCGCCGGGGCGCTGCGGATGCTCGACCGCGGTGTCTTCCGCACCGGCGGTGAGGAGTACGCCCAGGACAACGGGTCCAGGGGAGTGGCGACCCTGCTGCGCGGCGACGTCGTCGTCCGCGGCGGTGCCATCCGGTTCCGCTACCCGGCCAAGGGCGGTGTCGAGCGGAAGGTGCGCGTCCGCGACCCCGGCCTGGCCGCTCTGGTGTCGGCCCTGCGCCGGGGTCGGCAGGACGACGAGCGGCTCTTCACCTATCGGGTGGGTCGCGATCGCCGCGAGCTGCACGCCGACGACATCAACGACCGGCTGCGCGAGATCGTGGGCGAGGACTTCACCGCGAAGGACCTCCGCACCTGGCATGCGACCGTGCTGGCCGCCGTCCAGCTGGCCGGCATGGCGCGGCCGGCGTCCGAGCGCGCCCGCAAGCGGGTGGAACGAGCGGTGATGGTCCACGTCGCCGAGCAGCTCGGCAACACCCCGGCCGTCGCCCGTCGTTCCTATGTGGACCCACGGGTTCTCGCGGCGTGGGAACGAGGCGACACCATCGCACCGGACCGGGTGCCCGACGATCCTGACGAGCTCGCGTCCGGCGACCTGCGCGGCGCCATCGAGAAGGCGGTGATCCGCCTCCTCGAAGACTGAGGCGCGGCGCGATCCGGACCACGTGGGTTTCGGTGGCGTTCGCACGGTTATCCGCACGGCATGAAGCAGTGGGGAGACGTGGTGGACCAGCTCGCTCGAGCGCGCGTGCTGGACCGGGTGGCCGGTGCGGTCCGCGACGCGGTGCACGCCGTGCTCCGGCCGGGGGTGGTCAAGGACGCGGCGCACGGTGTGTGGCTGGGGCACCCGCTGCATCCCGCGTTGGCGCAGTTTCCGCTGGGGTGCTTCACCGGGGCCGCGCTGCTGGACCTGACCGGCGCGCCCGACCCCGGTGCGAGCCGGTTGATCGGGCTCGGGCTGGCGGGCAGCGTGCCGGCCGCGATGTCGGGGCTCGCGGACTACGCGGACGGCCACGAGGAGCAGCAGCGGATCGGCGTGGTCCACGCGGCGGCGAACTCGGCCGCGCTGGCCTGTTACACGGTTTCCCTGCTGTTGCGGCGTTCCGGCCGGAAGCGAGGCGGGGTGGCGGCCGGTCTGGCGGGTTACGCCTGCGCCACGCTGGGCGCGACGTTGGGTGGGGACCTCGCCTTCCGGCACGCGCTCGGCGCCAACCACGCCGCCGAGGTCGCGCACACCGGGCCGGAACAGTGGTGCGATCTCGGGCCGGTGACGGACTTCGCCGACGGGAAGCCGGTTGGGCGGCAGGCCGGGCTGATCCCGGTGATGGTGGTGTCGTCCGGGGACGGCTTCGTGGTGCTGCACGACCGGTGCAGCCACCTGGCGGCGTCGCTGCACGAGGGCGACCTGGTCGAGGTCGCCGGTGAGTCCTGTGTGGAGTGCCCGTGGCACGGCAGCGTGTTCCGGTTGCGGGACGGCACGGTCGTGCACGGCCCGGCCACCGCGCCGCAGCCGGTACTGGACTGGCAGGTGACGGCGGGGCGGCTGCGGGTGAAGGTTCGCACGTTCCCGGATGTGCCGGCCAGCTGAGTCCGCCCGGGTCTGTCTAGTCGCCGAGCGCGGCGAGCAGGTCGGCGAGGCCGCCGAGGGCGCGGCCGTCGCGGCGGGCGCGCCCGAGCGTGGCGAGCGCCGCCCACCGCCGACTCGTGCCGGTGCCGGGCAGCGGTAATGCCAGCTCGCCGTTGTCGGCGAGGCGGCGCACCTCCACCGCGACGGCACGGGCCGACCTCGGCAGTGGAAGTGGTTTCGGCGCGTTGGGGGACAGCAGCACGGACATGAGTGACCTCCCGCTGAATCGGACAGGTCGAGGTACCCGGGCGCGCGCCGCGCAAGCCTGCGGGCCGGGTGAGATACGACTCCGGCCGAGAACGGGCGGAGTGCGCCGAACGGTCTTACCGTGAGGGCATGCCGGACATCACGAGCCTGATCCTGGACGACCACACGTGGTTTCGACGCCAGTTCGCGGCGTTGGACGAGCTGGACGATCCGCAGGAGCTGGCCGCGGTGTGGGGGCCGCTCGCCGACCTCCTCGATGTGCACGCCGCCGCCGAGGAGGCGGTCTTCTACCCCGAGCTGATCCGCCGCGGCGACGATCCGGAGGCCGAGACGCTCGACGCGATCGGCGATCACAACGACATCCGCGACGGCGTGCGCGACGCCGCCCGGCTGCCGGTGGGCAGCACGGAGTGGCATGCGGCCGTGCGCAGGGCCAGGACGGCCAACAGCGAGCACATGGCCGAGGAGGAGGACGACGGCCTCGCCGACTTCCGCCGCAACGCGGGCCTCGACCTGCGTGACGAGCTCGGCCGCCGGTTCCTCGCGTTCAAGGCCGAGCACGCGGGCACCCGGGGACTGGACACCAGCGACGTCGATCCGCGGCGCTATGTCGAACAACGCGAGATGGAGGCGGGGCAGCTCAACATGGACCCGTCACTGCGCATCGGCAGTCTCAAGGAGGAGTGACCGGATGGACCACCTGACGCGAGAGCTGGCACCGATCTCGGCGGCGGCCTGGAAGCAGATCGACGAGGAAGCACGAGAGCGGCTGACTCCGCACCTGGCCGCCCGTCGCGTCGTGGACGTGTCCGGCCCGCACGGCTGGGACTACTCGGCGACGAACCTCGGGCGGGTGCAGCCGGTCAACCACGCCGGTCCGGGCACGGCGCTGGTGCGGCAGCGGCAGGTGCTCTCTCTGGTGGAGGTGCGGGTGCCGTTCACCATCGCGCGGGACGAGCTCGACTCGGCCGAGCGTGGTGCGACCGACCTGGCGTTCGGCGATCTGGACCGGGCCGCCCACGATGTCGCTGTTCTGGAGAACCGGGCGGTGTTCCACGGATGGGACGAGGTCGGCTTCACCGGTCTCGCCGCCACGTCGGCCGCCGAGCTCGGCGCCGAGGCGGCGGACTACCCGCTCGCAGCGGCCGCGGCGGTCGACGTCTTGCGTGAGGCCGGCATCAAGGGGCCCTACGCGATGGTGATCGGGCCGCTCGGTCATCGGCGGATCGTGGAGAGCACCGAGCGTGGCGGTCTGCTGGTTCTGGATCACCTGCGGCGGATCCTCGGCGGTGGCAAGGTACTGCGCGCCCCGGGCGTCGACGGCGCGGTCGTCGCCAGCCTCGACGGCGGGCACTTCGTCTTCGAGCTCGGACAGGACATCGCCGTCGGCTACAGCCACCACGACGCCGACGCCGTGACCCTCTATCTCGAGGAGAGCTTCAGCTTCCACGTCCTCGAGCCGGACGCCGCCACGGCCCTCACCGAATAGGCTCCTACTTCGCCGCAACGGACGTCAGAGGTCCTCGGTGGCCAGCTTGATCAGCGCCAGCCGGTTGGTCAGCCGGGCGCCGAGCAGCTTGAGGACCTCGTGCTCGCGGACCGTCACCCCGGCCAGCCGTAGCTGGTCGGGCACCTCGTGCGCCCCGGTGCGGCGCTGCGCGACCCGCACGCCCATCTGCCGGAGCTGGGCACGGCAGGCGCCGGCCACCGTGGAGATCTCGGCCGTGTGGAAGTACTGCTCGGCGGTGCGCAGCCAGGTCTCCGGCGCGCCCCACCTGTTCCGCGCGGCCGCCTCGCCGACCAGGCGCGGGCCCAGGTGGCGGGCGATCGGGTAGGGCGCGCCGGCCTCCTGACTCGCCGCCGCGTCGCCATCGGCGCCGGCCAGCACGGCGGCGGCGAGCCGGGCGAAGTGCCGGTCCCAGCGCAGCCCGGCGGCCGGGCTGGCGGCGGTCTCGGCGTACTCGGCGGTGGTCAGGTCGCCGTCCAGGGCGCGCAGCGGCAGTCCGAGGCCGAGCCTGCCGGTGAGGGCGAAGGTGGTCGGGGCGGCCTGATCGGCGACGAGCGCGGCGGCCAGGTCCGTGCGCGCCCGCTCGCGATCCTCCTCGAGCAGGGAGCACACCGCGCCGGCAAGCCCGTGCAACCGGGCGCTGTGGTGGCAGTGGTCGGTGCCGAGCGCCGCCAGTTCGGCCCGTGCCGCGGCCATGCCGGCCCGGTCGCCGCCGTGTCCGGCCAGGATCGCGCGCTGCACCAACATGAACTGGTGGATCTCGCGCAGCCCGAGGCGCGCCGCGGCCGGGGAGACGTCGTCGATCAGGGCGCCCCGCGGCCGCCAACTCGCCCCGCAGCACCAGTTGCAGGGCGATGTTCACCTCCGGCTGGTAGCGGGCGATCACCGCGCCGATCCGCGACGCCAGGTCCCTGGCCTGCTCGAGCCGGCCGATGTCGCCGTCCCGCAGCGCGTCGTCCAGCCCGAGTCGCACGAGCGCGTGGATCGGTCAGCGAGCCGAGTAGCTGCCACGCCTGGCACGCGACCACCGGCAGCGGCACCTGCTCGGCGACCGTGGCCGTTCGGCCCGCACGCGACCCTGCCGGCGGCCGGTACGCCGGGCTGTACCGGTCCCAGGCGGACGCCTTCACCGCCGACTGACACCTCCCGGCACCGAGGACCCGAGGGACGCGGTCCCCCGGGTCCTCATTGGTCCACTTCGGACTGTCAGGGGCGGGTGCCGGTCAGGTGAAGAGAATCAGGTGCCAGGGCGGATTGTGGGTGTCGGAGTGGGCGCAGGTGAAGTCGCGGGCGAAGCCCTGCTCGACCCTGTTGTGGCCTGCCTGAGCGCACGAGACCGCATTGGTGAAGTAGCCGCCGTTCACCTGGTCCGCGCTGGCGGATCCCGCCGTCGCGACTGCGGTCGTCAGTGCCGCGGCGACGACGACTCCGGCGATGCCGAAGCGCGACAATGCCTTGCCGGCCGATTTCATGAGCATTCCTCTTTCCCTCGCGAGACAATTCCGGCGAGCTGACTCCACCCGCTCGAATTCCACATTCAACGGCAGTCCTCGAGGCGGTAGCCACGAACTACCGCCGGAACTTTCGCGTCCCCAAAGTTCCGGTTTGTCGTGGCCACCCACCGTGATCTGCGTCGTTACCGCGCGTATGAATGTCGCGCGAGGCCGGGCGGGGCTATTGAATGGTGTTCGACGCACGGCACCGGAGGTGGTCGACGCTGTTACGCGAGTTACGGCAGGCCGCGGGCCTCACCCAGGAGCAGCTCGCCGAGCGCACGGGCCTCACCGTGCGGGCGATCAGCAACATCGAGTGCGGCCGGGTCGCGCGGCCGCACCGGCACTCGCTGGAGGCGCTGGCCCGGGGCCTCGGCCTGACCGCGGACCGCTTCGACGAGTTCGTCCGGGCCTACCTTCCCGGCCGGCACGTGAGCCCGGCGGCGACCGTGCCCGCGCAGCTTCCCGCCGGCGGCGCGATGTTCACCGGGCGGGGTCGCGAGCTCGACGAGCTGGACCGGATGCTCGCCGTCCGTGACGACGCGGTGGTCGTGGTCGCCGTCGACGGGATGGCCGGCGTCGGCAAGACCGCGCTCGCTGTGCACTGGGCGCACCGCGTCCGTGACCGGTTCCCGGGCGGCCAGCTCTTCGCGAACCTGCGCGGCTACGGTCCCGGCGACCCGGTCGACCCGGCGAGCGTCCTGCACTCGTTCCTGCGCGCGCTGGGCGTGCCGGCCGGGGAGGTGCCCGCCGGGCTGGACGAGCGGTCGGCCCTGCTGCGGAGCACGCTCGCGACCCGGGCCGTGCTGATCGTGCTCGACAACGCCCGGTCCGCCGAGCAGGTGCGCCCGCTGATCCCCGGCCGGCCCGGTTCGCTGGTCCTGGTGACCAGCCGGAGCTCGTTGCGCGGGCTGACCGTCAGCGACGAGGCGTTGCGGCTCACCCTGGCCCAGTTCACCGAGTCGGAGTCCGTCGAGCTGCTGACCCGGCTACTCGGCCACGTGCGCGTGGCAGCGGACGAGGTGGCCGTCGCGGAGGTGGCCGCGTGGTGCGGGGGGCTGCCGCTGGCGTTGCACATCGTCGCGGAGCGCTCGGCCCGTGACCGCACGGTCGCCGACGTGGCGGCGGAGCTGGAGGATCAGCACGGCAGGCTCGACGTGCTGACCACCGGCGAGGAGGCCACCTCCGTGTCGGCGGTGCTCTCGTGGTCCTACCGGAGCCTGCCCGGCACGGCCGCCGCCGCGTTCCGCAGGCTGAGCGCCCACCCCGGCGCGCACTGGGACCTGACCGCGGCCGCCGTCCTGCTCGGCACCGGCACCCGGCAGGCACGCGGGCTGCTGGACGTACTCGTGGACCGGCACCTGCTCGAGCGCCGGGACGACGGTCGCTACGAGTTCCACGACCTGCTGCGAACCTACGCCGGCACCGCGGCCGGGCAGGACGGCACCGCGAGCCGGATCGCGGCCCTGCGCGGGCTGTTCGACCACTACGTGAGCCAGGCCGTGGTGGCGGCCGACCTGCTCGCGCCGCGGGACCCGCATCGCAGGCCCGTACTCGGCCGGCTCACCGAGGCCGACGTCGCGGATCCGTCGGCCTGGCTGGCCACCGAGCTACCCACTCTGCTGACGATCGCCGAACAGGCGGGGCAGACCGGCGAGGCCGCCCACGCCCGGGACCTGTCGACCGTGCTGTGGCACGGCCTGCGGGTACACGGTCACTACGACGCCGCGCGGACGCTGCACGCGCTGGCCCTGGCCGAGGCACGACGGCACGACGACACGCCGGGAGTGCGCCAGGCGCTCATCGATCTCGGCGCCACCTGCGCGCGGCTGGGCAACTACGACGAAGCGGTGCGCCACCTGGAGGAATGCCTCGCCGTCGAGGGCGCGCGGCTCGTGTCCGGGCGGGCGCTGAACACGCTGGGCATCGTCCACGCCCAGCTCGGCAGGTACGAGCTCGCGGCCACCCACCTGCACCGGTCGGTGGCGTTCGCCCGGGAGACGGGCGACAGCTTCACCGAGAGCCGGGCGCTGAGCAACCTCGGGTTCGTCCACGAACGACTCGGCAGGCTGGCCGACGCCCGGCACAGCTACGAGCAGTGCCTGCGAATCGCCGAGACGATGGGGGACCGGTCGAGTCAGGCGATCGCCCTGCACAACCTGGGCGACGTGTACCGGGCCCTCGGCCGGTACCCCGAAGCGCTCGACTACCTGCACCGGTCGCTGGCGGTGAGCCGGCCCAACGGGCACCGGGAGGCGGAAGGGTACGCACTGGCGTATCTCGGCTACGTCCACGGCGAGCTCGACGAGCTCGACGAGGCTCGGCGCTACCAGCACGGCGCCCTGCGGATCGCGACGGACACCGGCATCCGTCCACTGCAGACACTCGTCCACAACGGACTGGGCGACAACGCCCGGGCGAGGGGAGAGGTGCCCGAGGCGCTGGCCCACTACACGCGCGCGCTCGACCTGGCCCGCAACACGCAGGAACAACACGAGGAGGCCCGTGCCCTGAACGGCATCGCCGCCGCCCACCACGACGCGGGCCACGAGGACACGAGCCGGACCTACCGGCGACAGGCGAACCGGATCCACGTCGCCCTTGGCGCCGCCCCGCCACGCTGACCGGGTGGCCGGCGCGGTGTGCGGGCGGGGCGGCACCCGCGCCGGTCAGCGAAGGTCGGCGAGGCGGCGCAGCTGGTCGAGGTCCGGGGAGGTCGGGAAGAGGATCAGCTCGTCGCAGCCGGCGTCGGCGAACTTGCTGATCGTGTCGCGCACCGCCGCCTCGGTCGTGAGCGCACCCGCGGCGATCTGGCCGGCGAACTCGCCGACGAATGCGTAGTAGTCACGGAGGTATCCCGAGGCGAGCGAGTCCGCGTCGGGACCGAGCGCGTAGTAGCCGAGCGCGGCCAGCCGGGGCGCGCCGTCCCGGCCCCCGTCGGTCCACGCGCGGCGGACCCGGTCGGCCATGCCGGCGAACATGTCGGCGCCACCCCCGCCGGCGATCCAGCCGGCGCCGTGGGTCACCATGCGCCGGAGCGCCGCCGGGCCCGAGCCGCCGAGCATCAGCGGCGGGCCGCCGGGCTGGACCGGACCCGGTCCGACCGCTCCCGCGGTGCCCCGCGCCGCACCGCCCCACACCTCGCGGAGCTCGGTGAGCTGCGCGTCGAACGCGGCGCCGCGGCCCTGGAAGTCCGACCCGGTCGCGGTGAAGTCGTCCTCGCGGCCGCCGACCGCGATGCCCACGGTGAGTCGGCCA
Source organism: Actinophytocola sp. (assembly GCA_035995025.1). GTDB lineage: Bacteria > Actinomycetota > Actinomycetes > Mycobacteriales > Pseudonocardiaceae > Actinophytocola. The sequence goes on along the minus strand of DASYKY010000099.1, from coordinate 11,424 downwards.
CCGGCGAAGCTGTCCACGCTGGCGAGCTGCTTGGCGAGCAGTGTCCCGTTGCCACGGAACGGCGCGATCAGGATCGCGGTGTGCAGGCGCACCCTGCTGGTCACCGCGGCCGCCGCGGCGAGCGTCGGGATCGTCTCGTGGTTGCCGTACACGACCCGGTCGATCGTCCCGAGGCTGGAGAAGCCGGCCGTGTCCGCCTCGCGCGCCCAGTCGAGCACGTTCTGGCCGGTGGCCGAAGAGATGGTGGAAGGTAGTCCGACACCAAGGTCCATACCCGAGACAGTAGGACCATCCCGTTCCGCATGCACCGCGGCGTGCGGGTCCGGCTCGGGCCGTCGCGGAAGTCCTTGATGGCGCGGGGAATCTCGCGCAGCCGACGTGGCGCCTACGATGCTGCGGGTGAACATCGGCCTGCTTCACCCGGGTGCCATGGGCGCGGCGGTCGGCGCCCAGCTCGTCGCGGCCGGACAGCGCTGCGTGTGGGTTCCCGGCGGTCGCGGTCCGGCGACCCGTGCGCGTGCCTCGGCGGCCGGGCTGGTCGCCGTTTCCGGTCTCGAGGAGCTGGCGTCCTGCGAGGTGGTGCTGAGCGTCTGCCCGCCCGCCGCCGCGCTCGAGGTCGCCCAGCAGGTGGCGCGGACCGGGTTCGCCGGCTGCTACGTCGACGCCAACGCGATCAGCCCGCGGCACAGCCAGGAGATCGCGGCCCTGCTGAGCGCCGGGGGAGCCACCGTCGTCGACGGCGGGATCGTCGGTCCGCCACCCCGCCGGCCGGACACCACCCGCCTCTACCTGTCCGGCGCGGACGAAGAGGTGTCCCGAGTGCACTCGCTCTTCGCCGCCACCCTGCTCACGCCGGTCGCCGTGCCCGGTCCGGTCGGCGCCGCGTCCGCGCTCAAGCTGGCCTTCGCCACCTACAACAAGGTGAGCAGCGTGCTCGCCGCGCAGGCACACGCGCTGGCCCGGCGGCACGGCGTGGACACCCAGCTGCGCGAGCTCGCGGCGGCCGTCCTGCCCGGCACCGCACTTGCCGCCCCGGACAAGCTGCCCTCGGCCGGCCAGCGCGCGTGGCGGTGGGCGCCCGAGATGCGTGAGATCGCCGAAGCGTCCCGCGACGCCGGGCTACCCGCCGAGCTGCTCGACGCCGCGGCAACGTTCCTCGACCACTGGCGCCGGCACAAGGACGACCCGGACGTCACCGTCGACCAGCTGCTCGACGCCCTGTCCCGGCCGCGGACGTGAGCTGACGCGGCACCCGGATCGTCAGGCCTTCAGTTCGCGGCCGTGCGCGACGATCGCGTAGATGATGACGACGTCGACGGTGATGACCAAGGTCGCCCATAGCGGGAAGGCGGCGATGAACATGAGGTTCGCGATCGCGCTGAGCATGGCGAAGACGACCGCGACCACCCGGGCGGCCATGTCCCCCGCCAGCAGGCCGAAACCGGCGCCGACCGAGACCACACCGATCACCAGGTGCACCCAGCCCCAGGTTGTGAAGTCGAAGCTGACGGCCAGACCGCTGGCGCCGACCACGTAGTAGTCGCTGTTGAAGAGCGCGACCAGCGCCTCGATCGCCTGGAACACGCCGAGCAGGATCATCATCACCCCGCCGAAGGTGACCCAGCCCGCCCATCCGGTGACCTCACGCTGGTGCTCGACGTCGTGCGCCGCGGACATCTCTTCGCGCGCGGCCGGCGACACATCTGTCATGGCGCTCTCCTCGATCGGTTACCCCGTCGACAGTCGCCCTCCATGATTGCCAGGAAGTGCGCCGCCGCCATCATCCGCGGAAGGTGACACCACCTGCTGACAGGTCATCGCGCCGTTGTCGGCCCTGGGCGTTGTCGCGTGCCATCTCACCTGCCAAACGTGAGGACCGGCCGTCTCCGCCGTCCTAGCGTCGAGGGCCTGTTGTGTCGCACCGAGGGAGCCGATCATGTCGATGCCGTCGCCGAAGCGGGAGCGAGCAGCACGTGACTGGCGGACGTGGGGGCCGTACCTGAGTGAGCGGCAGTGGGGGACGGTCCGGGAGGACTACAGCGCGAGCGGCGACGCCTGGAGCTACCTGTCGTACGACGACGCGCGGTCCAAGGCCTACCGGTGGGGAGAGGACGGGCTGGCCGGGTTCAGCGACATCGAGCAGCGGCTGTGCCTGGCTCTCGCACTGTGGAACGGGCGCGACGGATCTCTCAAGGAGCGGCCGTTCGGGCTGACCGGCCCGCAGGGCAACCACGGCGAGGACGTCAAGGACTACTGGTGGTACCTCGACGCGATGCCCACCCACGCCTGGAACCGGTGGCGCTACCACTACCCGCAGGCCGCGTTTCCCTACGACGACCTGCGCGCCGAGACCGGCCGGCGCGGCCGGAACGACCCCGAGTACGAGCTGCTCGACACCGGCGTGTTCGACGACGACCGGTACTGGATCGTCGAGGTGCACTACGCGAAGGCGGACCCGGCGGACCTGCTGATGTCGGTGCGGATCACCAACGCCGGCCCGGAGCCCGAAACGCTGCACGTCCTGCCGACCGCGTGGTTCCGCAACACCTGGACCTGGGACCCGGAGTCGCCGAAACCGGAGCTCGCCGCGACGGGCGACGCCGCCGTCCGCATCGACCACCCGTTCCTCGGTGAGCTGGAGCTCCTCGTGTCCCCGGGCCCGGCGTTGTTGTTCTGCGACAACGAGACCAACACCCAGCACCTCTACGACGTCCCCAACACGACGCGCTACCCGAAGGACGGCATCAACGACCACGTCGTGTCGGGCGCCGCGAGCGTCAACCTTGATCGGCGCGGCACGAAATGCGCCGCCTGGTACCGTGTCGACGTCGACCCGAAGTCCACAGTGGAGCTTCGGCTGCGGTTGCGGCCCGCGGGGTCGGGTCCGGCGCGGGAGGTGGCGCTCGGGGAGGACTTCGACCGGGTCGTCACCGCGCGGCGGGCCGAGGCCGACGAGTTCTACGCCGCGCTCACCCCGTCGGCCGCCTCGGCCGACGAGGGCATGGTGATGCGCCAGGCCTTCGGCGGGATGTTGTGGAGTAAGCAGTTCTACAACTACAACGTGGCGCGATGGCTCGACGGGGACCTCGGGCAGCCGGTGCCCCCGGTCGAGCGGCTCAGCGGCCGCAACACCCGCTGGCGCGCGTTCGACGCCTACGACGTGATGTCCATGCCGGACAAGTGGGAGTATCCGTGGTTCGCGTCGTGGGACCTCGCGTTCCATTGCGTGGCACTGGCCCATGTCGATCCGGAGTTCGCGAAGGATCAGCTGCTGCTGGTCTGCCGGGAATGGTTCCAGCATCCCAACGGCGCGCTGCCCGCCTACGAGTGGGACTTCGGCGACGTCAACCCGCCGGTCCAGGCGTGGGCGGCGCTCGAGGTGTTCGCCATCGACGGCGGTCACGACCTCGACTTCCTCAGCCGCGTGTTCGACAAGTTGCTGGTCAACTTCACCTGGTGGGTCAACCGGGAGGACGCCGACGGGTCGAACCTGTTCGAGGGCGGCTTCCTCGGGCTGGACAACATCGGCCCGGTGGACCGATCGAATCTGCCGCCCGGCTACGTCCTGGAGCAGTCCGACGCCACGGGCTGGATGGCGACGTACGCGCTCGCGATGACCACGATCGCGGTGATCCTGAACCGCGCCGGACACCGCCCCGCGCTGGATCTGGTGCACAAGTTCCTCGAGCATTTCGCCGCGATCCGCGCCGCCCTCGAGCGGCAGGGGATGTGGGACGACGCCGACGGCCTGTTCTACGACCGGCTCGTCACACCCGACGGCGGGGTCGTGCCGATGAAGGTGCACTCCATGGTCGGCATCCTCCCGATGCTGGCGGTCGCGTTCGTGGACGAGCAGACCCTGGACCCGGCCGTCGCGGCGGGAAAGCAGTTCGCCACGTTCCTCGACCGGCGCGGGCTGGGCGACACCGTCAAGCTCACCGAGGCCGGGTTCCTGCGCGGGAAGCCCGGGAACCGGCGGCTGCTGCTGAGTGCTGTCGGCGTCGACCGGGTCACTCGCCTGTTCGCCACGCTCTTCGATCCCGAGGAGTTCCTGTCGCCGCACGGTTTGCGCTCCCTGTCGGCGTTCCACCGCGACCACCCCTACACGATCGAGGTCGACGGCGTGTGGTCCACTGTCGACTATCAGCCGGCCGAGTCGAACACGGCGATGTTCGGCGGCAACTCCAACTGGCGCGGGCCGGTGTGGTTCCCGTTGAACTACCTCGCGACCAGCGCCCTGGAGCGCTACCACCGCTTCTTCGGCGACGACCTGACCATCGAGTACCCGACCGGCTCGGGCCAGCAGCTGACCCTCCACGACGTGGCCGCCGACCTGTGGGAGCGGCTCGTGTCGATCTTCACCGTCGGCGCGGACGGCCGGCGGCCGTGCTTCGGCTGGGTCGACCGGATGCAGAACGATCCGGAATGGAAGGACAACCTGATGTTCCACGAGTACTTCCACGGTGACAACGCCGCCGGCCTGGGTGCCTCGCACCAGACCGGCTGGACCGGGATCGTCGCGGACGTGATTCGCCGCCGGCACGGCATGGTGCCGTCGATCGCCGAGATCGTGTTCGGGTTGGACGAGCGGCGATGACGCCGCAGGCGCTGCCCGGCACGTCGTTCCCACTGGGTGCCACGCCCGGGCCCGACGGCACCAACTTCGCCGTAGCTTCCGCCGCCGACGGGGTGGCGGTGTGCCTGTTCGACGCCGACGGCGCGGAGACACGGGCCCCGCTGCCGGAACGTGACGGCGAGATCTGGCACGGGTTCGTGCCCGGCGTCGCGCCCGGACAGGCCTACGGCTACCGCTCGGCCGGGCCGTACGACCCGCACCGCGGAGTACGGTGCAACCCGGCGAAGCTGCTGCTCGACCCTTACGCGAAGGCGATCGACGGCCAGGTCCGGTTCGGGCCGGAGGTACTCGGATACGCCGTCGGCAACCCGGAGACCCCGAGCACGCTCGACTCGGCCGGTCACGTGCCCCGGAGCCTGGTGATGGACACGTCGTTCGACTGGCGCGACAGTCCTCGCCCGCGTACGTCCAACGCGGACACGATCATCTACGAGGTCCACGTCAAGGGCTTCACCGCCGCGCACCCGGTCGTGCCGGACGCGCTTCGCGGCACCTACGCCGGGCTGGCCCACGAGGCCGTGGTCGCCCACCTCGTCGACCTCGGGGTGACCGCGGTGGAGCTGCTTCCGGTGCACCACAACGTGTCCGAGGGATTCCTGGTCGAACGCGGCCTGTCGAACTACTGGGGCTACAACACGATCGGGTTCTTCGCGCCGCACGCCGGCTACTCGGCCGCGGTGCGGGCCGGCCGGCGCGGCGGGCAGGTCGCGGAGTTCCAGGCGATGGTCGACACGCTGCACCGCGCGGGCCTCGAGGTCATCCTCGACGTCGTGTTCAACCACACCGCCGAGGGCAACCACCTCGGCCCGACGCTGTGTCACCGCGGCCTGCACAACCCGGCCTACTACCGGCTGAACCCGGACGACCCGCGGTACTACGTGGACACGACCGGCGTCGGGAACTCGCTCAACGCCGACAACCCGTTCAGCCTGCAGCTGATCATGGACTCGCTGCGCTACTGGCTGACCGAGATGCGGGTCGACGGTTTCCGCTTCGACCTGGCCCCCACCTTGGCGCGCGAGGACGGCGACTTCGACCGGATGGCGGCGTTCTTCGACCTGGTGGCGCAGGACCCGGTGGTGTCGAGGGCGAAGCTGATCGCCGAACCGTGGGACATCGGGCCGGGCGGCTACGACCTCGGCCGGTTCCCACCGCTGTGGAGCGAGTGGAACGGCAGCTACCGCGACGTGATGCGCGACTTCTGGCGCAGCCACGACGGCATGATCGACGACTTCGCTCGCCGGCTGTGCGGATCGTCCGACCTGTACAGCAACGCGAGCAGGCGACCCACCGCGTCGGTCAACCTGATCACCGTCCACGACGGGTTCACGCTCGCCGATCTCGTCTCCTACGACAGCAAGCACAACGAGGCGAACGGCGAAGCCAACCGCGACGGCAGCGACGACAACCGGTCGTGGAACTGTGGCGTCGAGGGCCCCACAACGGATCCAGGCATCCTCGACCTGCGCGCCCGGCAGCGCCGCGTCATGCTGGCCACGCTGCTGCTGTCGTTCGGTGTACCGATGCTCCTCGGTGGTGACGAGCTCGGCCGGACACAGCAGGGCAACAACAACGCCTACTGTCAGGACAACCCGATCAGCTGGTTCGACTGGTCGGCCACCGACAAACAGCTCACCGAGTTCACCAGAACGCTCATCGCGCTACGCCGCGAGCACCCCGTGTTCCGGCGCCGCCGGTTCCTCACCGGCGTGGAAGCCGAGGAACTGCAATGGTTCACGCCGGGTGGTGCGCGGATGACCGAAGCGGACTGGAACGACCCGGGCGCCCGCGGCGTGGCGCTGTACCTCGACGGCGCCGACGACCCCGACCGGGCGGACGACGGCACCCCGCTCACCGACGACGATTTCCTCATGCTGGCCAGCGCCTGGTGGGAACCGCTGGACTTCACCGTCCCCGACACCCGCCCGAACCAGACCTGGACCTGCGCGATCGACACCTACGAACCGACCGGACTCTCGTCGGCCGCACCGCTGTCCGCGGGCGGCCACATCACCGTCCGCCCCAGGTCGATCGTCGTCCTGCGAGCACGGAGCCCACGCTGACGTCGGGCGCACATGTCACCTCCGGCGCTGGGCATCGACCTGGGCAGGAGCTGCGCGGGGCGGGGCGATGAACGAGCGCGCGCGGGCGCAGGCCCGGCGGCACGAGGAGCAGTCGCGGCAGTACATCCAGGAGGTCGCGGGCTCCAGCCAGGTGTCCACTGCGGACGAGCTGACCAAGCTGGCCGACCTGCGCGACCGGGGTGCGCTCTCCGATGGGGACTACGAGCAGGCCAAGGCCAAGCTGCTCGGCTGAGCGGGCCGCGGCCAGTGTCGACGCTGGAAGAGCGTCTGCATGCCAGACGCGTCAGGTCCTCAGCTCGTCTAGCAGGGCGTTCAGGACCGCCAGCGTGAGTTCGACCTCCCGACGCATGAGCTGCTGCGTCTGCCGCGGATCGGGGATGGTGCCCGCTCGCAGCTTGTTCTCGACGATTGCGGACAGCCCGGCGAGCGAGACGGCACCGATGTTGGCGGCGGATCCCTTCATGGCGTGGGCGCGCGCCGCGGCTGCTTCGACGTCGCCGTCACCGAGTGCGTGCGTGAGGTCGTCGACCGCGGTTGGTGTCCGGTCGATGAATGTCTCGATGAGCTGGCACACGATGGAACGTTCGTCGTCGGACAGCTCGGTTCCGGCGATCGCGGCGATCCGTGCTCGGACGGCCGAGTCGAGTACGGCCGAGTCGAGTACGGCTCGTTCAGTCTTGGCGCCCCCGGGTTTCACGTCGCGGTCGATCGTGGTGTCGTCCGTGCCGACCGGGACCTCGTGCGTCGCGTGCGTCAGCGGAGCCAGTTTGGCATGGAGCTCGGCCGGCCGGACGGGCTTGGCGAGGTAGTCGTCCATACCGGCTGCCGCGCACGCCGCACGGTCGTCGATCAGGACGCTGGCCGTCATCGCGATGATGTGCGGCTGCCGGTCCGCGGCGACCTGCTTGCGGATGAGCCGGGTCGCGGCCAGTCCGTCCAGCTCGGGCATCTGCAAATCCATCAGCACCACGTCGTAGCACCCGAGTCGCGCCGCCTGCACCGCCTCGATGCCGTTGCCCACGACATCCACGCGATGTCCGAGTTTCGTCAGCATGAGCTGGGCGACCTTCTGGTTGACGGGATTGTCCTCGGCGAGCAACACCCGTAGCGGTTCGCCGCCGCGGTCGGCTCCGGCGGTGGGCTCGGCTTCCGTCCGTGCCGTAGTGGCGAGCACGCGGGTGAGGGTGGCCCGCAGCGTGGCGACGCGGGTCGGCTTGGTGAGGGTGGCGTCGAAGATCTCTTGCTGGGCGGCGGTGTCGAAGCGCTCGGCCAGGCTGCTGAGCAGCACGAGCGGCAGACTCGCGCTGTCCGCTCGGCGGCGCAGCGTTGCGCCGAGCTGAACCCCGTCGGTGCCGGGCATCTGCATGTCGAGGATCGCGACGTCGAAATGAGTTCCGGCGGTCACCAGCTCCAGCGCCTCCGCGGCGGACGCCGCGTCGACACAGTGCATTCCCCAGTCGGTGAGCTGCGCCCCCAGGACGCGCCGATTCGTGTCGTTGTCGTCGACGATCAGCGCGACCCGGCCGGCGAGACGCGTCGGCGCGTGACGATCCACGTCACTGTCGGTGGGGCAGGTCCGCAGGACGGCCGTGACCGTGAACGTGGAACCCACCAGCGGCGTGCTCTCGACGGTGATGTCACCGCCCATCTTCCGGGCCAGCTCATGGCTGATCGCGAGACCGAGGCCGGTGCCGCCGTAGACGCGGGTGGTCGATGTGTCGACCTGGCTGAACGAGCGGAACAAGGTGTCCAGCTTGTCCGGTGGTATGCCGATTCCGGTGTCCCGCACGCGGATGCGAACCAGCACGCGGTCCGCCTCGTCCGCCGCGGGCTCTGCGGTGATGGTGATCGTGACCTCACCGGCCGTGGTGAACTTCACCGCGTTGCTGAGCAGGTTCACGAGTATCTGCCGGAAGCGGGTGGCATCGCCGCGCAGCGTCTGCGGGCAGCTCGGCTCGACCTGGCCGATCAGCTCGAGCCCTTTCGCGGACGCGGGCAGCGCGACGAGGGCAAGGGCGCTGTCGACACAGTCGACGACGTCGAACGACGCATCCTCGAGGTGCAGCTCGCCCGCCTCGATCTTGGAGTAGTCCAGGATCTCGTTGATGATCTCGAGCAGTGCGTCGCCGCTGTCTCGTACGGTCGTGACGAGTATGCGTTGCTCGTCTGTCAGCTGGGTGTCGATCAGCAGACCCGTCATGCCGATGACCGCGTTGAGCGGGGTGCGGATCTCGTGGCTCATGGTGGCCAGGAACGTCGCCTTCGCCCGGCTCGCCGCCACTGCCTGGTCACGGGCCTCGGCGAGCGCCTCGGTCGAGGCATTGACGGCCTCGGCCATCTGGGACAGCTCGACCGGCCCGTTGACCTCGGCCCGTGACCCGTACTCGCCGGCGGCCACGCGCCGCGCCGCATCGGTCACCTTGGCCACCGGCACGGTGACCTTGCGGGTCACCCACCATGCGCCGACGGCGGCCAGGGCGGCGACACCCAGCGTCGTCGCGATGACGATCGCGCGCGTGATGTTCGCGCCCTGACCGCTGGCCTGCTGCCGCACGTCGAGCAGCCGTCTTTCTTCCACCCGCATGGCCGATAGCAGCGCCTCGACGCGCAGCGCGTCGCGAGCGCTTTCCACCGTGGTCACTTTTTTGGACGCGGCTGCCACGCCGCCGTCGCGGCGTGCGTCGATTGCGATCGAAAGGCTGGCCAGGTTCTCGGTGACCACGGGACGCAGCTCGGCGAGCAGACGTTGCTGGCGTGGGTTGTCGGCGGTCAGCTGCGCCAGCGTCGTCGTCGTGTCCGCCACGTCGTCGGCTGAGCGTTCGTAGGTACGTAGCTCGGTCCTGTCGCCGGTGAGCAGGTAGCCGCGCTGGCCGCGAACTGCCTGTTCGACCTCCAGGCGCAGCTGGGAGATCTGGGCGAGGACCCGGTAGGTGTGGTCGACCGGAGCCCGGTCGCGCAGCAGGGTGCCGATTTGCACGTACGAGCTGAATCCGACGACGAGCAGGCCGCCGATCGCCAGCAGGTATCCGACTGCCAGCAGCCGTCCCACAGTCCAGCGTCGGCTACTTCGGGCGTCCGCGCTCACGTCCCCGTTTCCTGACCCACTCGTCGGCTCGGATGTCCCAGATGTTCATGTGAGCACGGACGGGGCGTGAGCTCCACCGGTAACCCCCGAACGAGTGAAGCGTCAGGCCACGAACCCGCGGCCGCGCCGCCCGGAGAAGGTTCGCCGGAACCATCAAACCGCGGGCGTTCGCTCCCGAACCGCACCCGGACCGCACCTGAGTTTCAACCCTTTGCCGCTCTGCGGAACTTCCTTGTGTCACAAGGAAAGCGGCTCCTGATCTGCACCACGACGACTACCCGTCGGACAACGCACGGCCCCGATTCTCGGAGACAGAACAAGCTCCGACTGAAGGGCCAAGCCCATGTCTCGCAACGCGCTTCTCTCGCTCGTCGGTTCCGTCGCCTTCGCCGCGGTCGCCGTGGCTCCGCTCGCTACCTCCGCGCCGGCCTCCCAGCCGAGCGACGGCGTGACCGTCGTCGGCGAGGCCATCATCGCCGGCGCGACCCTTCCGGTGACCACGACCGCCACCAAGGTCGCGACGCCCAGCCCGGCGTGTGTGAACACCGCGTACGCGATGGCTCCGTGGAAGCTCACCAGCACCTTCAAGTGGTACTACAACCCGGCCAAAGCACCGGCGTCCGTGTCGGCGACGGCGCTGGACACGCTGAAGACCGGCACCAGGAACGTGATGACCGGCCAGAACCGCTGCGGCGCCACCCCCGCGCTCAAGACGACCGACGCGTACCAGGGAACGTCCACAAAGGTCGCCCAGGTCTCCGCCACCGGTGCCTGCACCGGTAACGACAACGTCAGCGTCACGAGCTGGGGCGACCTGCCCCCGACGACGCTCGCCTACACGTGCACCTACTACCGCACCGGCACGGGTGCGGTGCTGGGCTCGGACATGCTCATCGACAACAAGGTGCACCAGTGGTTCACGACGATGCCCGCGTCGTGCGCGAACAAGTTCGACCTGCTGTCCGTGGTGGTGCACGAGCGCGGCCACACCGTCGGGCTGGCACACGTAGACCAGCTGACGCACGCGATCGAGACGATGAGCCCCAAGACCCGCCCCTGCGACACCTCCAAGCGCCTGCTGGCGGGTGGGGACGTGGCCGGTCTGAACTCTTTGTACGCCAGGTAGATCCGCTGCGTGCCTACGGCACGGTGCCCGGTCTGGCGCTCTCCACGAACGTGACTCCGCAACCGAGCTGCACCCAAGCTGCACCTGATCAACTACTCGGTACGAAACAGAATTGACCCAGTACACCGACGGATGGGAGGCGAGATGTGGTCAGCTCCGCGGTGCGCCAAGGTAGCGGTAGCCCACGCTGCGCACCGCCTCGATCGGCGACTGGTCGCCGTCCCAGCCGAGCTTGCGGCGCAGCCGGAGGACGGCGAACTTCACGCGGTCTGGGCCGAGGCCGGTGGGGTCGTCCCAGACCTGGCTGAGCAGCTGTTGTGCGGACAGCACCGCACGGGTGTGTGTCACGAGCACGTTGAGCAGCCGGAACTCCATGCTGGTGAGGCGTGCTTCTTGCTCGCCTTCGGGTGTGGTGACGTGCACGGAACGAGCCCGGCGATCGATCCGGACGAGCCCGTCGTCGTACACCTCGCTCAAGTCGTTCTTCGCGCCG
>DASYKY010000098.1:0-57086 GCA_035995025.1 Actinophytocola sp. | reverse complement strand
CCCGTCTCGTCTCGCTGGCGCGGGAGAAGTGACCATGTGGCGTAAGTCGTCCCGTTCAACGGACACCAACTGCGTCGAGGTGCGGAACGACCTGACCGCCGTGCGCGACAGCAAGCGGCCCGGCGCCGGGCTCCCCGCCCGCCGCACGGCCGTCGTGGCGCTCGTGGCGTTCGCTCGCGGTAGGTGACCGCCCGGCTCGGCACCGAAGCGACGCTGGTCTCGCTCGGCCGAACGGAGCAGCATGGGTGAGCTGCGCCGGTGCCGACGTATGCACCGGTACGCCGGCCATGAGGAGGCCACATGCTCACCAAAGCCACGACCACGACCATGCTCCCGGTGTCGGACGTGGACCGCGCGACGCGGTTCTACGGCGACACGCTCGGCCTGCACCAGAAGACGAGCGGCGCCGACGGCAGCCCGGTCTTCGACGCCGGCAACGGCGACGCGATCGGGCTGCTGCCGGCCGGGCCCGGCTCGCAGGGCAAGCACACCGTGCTGAGCTTCGAGGTGACCGACATTTCGGCGGAGATCCGCGACCTCGAGCGTCAGGGCGTGCGGTTCGCCGACTACGACCTGCCGGACCTCAAGACCGTGAACCACGTCGCGGAGCTGGGCAGCGAGAAGGCCGCGTGGTTCAGCGACACCGAGGGAAACATCCTGTGCATCCACGAGGTCATGGGTTAACGCCGCCAAACCGGCTACCCCCGCCGCACCGGGGTGGCCTAGGCTGGACGAACGCGTCCTGGGTACGCCCCCGGGGCGCGTTCGTTGTGTGGAGGTGACCGTTGTGCCGACCGGAAAGGTCAAGTGGTACGACTCGGAGAAGGGCTTCGGGTTCGTCACACAAGAGGGCGGCGAGGACGTCTACGTCCGGTCGTCGGCCCTGCCGGCAGGTGTGCCGGGGCTGAAGGCCGGCCAGCGAATCGAGTTCGGCGTGGCGGACGGCCGCCGCGGTCCGCAGGCGCTGTCCGTGCGGCTGCTGGACCCGCCGCCGTCAGTGGCGGAGGCGCGCCGCCGGCCCGCCGAGGAGCTCCACGGGCTGATCGAGGACATGATCAACCTGCTGGAGGCCAAGGTCCAGCCGGACCTGCGCCGCGGCCGCTACCCAGACCGCAAGAACACCAAACTGGTAGCCGACGTAGTCCGCGCCGTAGCCCGAGAACTAGACCCCTAACCCACCCCCCCCCCCCCGCGAGTCCAACACTCCCACCCCGCGAGTCCAACGCTCCGACCTGGCGAGTCCAACACTCCGAACCCGCGAGTCCAACGTTCCGGACCCGCGAGTCCAACGCTGCGAGCTGGCGGACCGGCGCGTGCCGAGTGTTGGACTCGCGCGTGCCGAGCGTCGGACTCGCGCCTGCCGAGCGTCGGACTCGCGGATGTCTAGGCAGGCTCGACCTGGGCGGACCACACGCCGCGTGTGACGGCCTCCGGGCCGCTGTCGCCCTGGATCAGCTTGCCGCCGGCCTGCTTGACCTCCACGGTCTGCAGCTGGTCCCCCGTGCCGGGAGCCTTGGCCGCGAACGAGTCCTGCTTGCCGGGACCGAAGGTGGCCACGGTCTCCGGCTCCTTCTCCACGCCGGCCGCCGTGCGGTACTGGATCACCACCGACCACGGGGTGTCCGCGACGTCCTTGGGCACCCGCACCTCGACCGGCGTGCCCGGCGCGACCTTCAGCTTCACCTGCGCGGCCGTGTTCCGCTTGCAGTCCTTGATGTCGACGTCGCAGTAGAGGAACGGCTTCGCGGACACCTTGCCGGACGCGACCGTGAAGTCGACCTTGGGCGGCGCCGGCGGCGGCTCCGGCTGCGAAGAGCACGCGGCGGCCAGCAGAACCACCGCGGCGAGCGGGACGAGCATGCGCACGTCGCAGAGCCTACGTGCGCTCCTCCGGGGCCTCCCGCACGGCCGGGCTCGGGGTGAAGCTGCGCGGCGCACCGGCGCGCCACGGGCGGATCGGGCGGTCGCCGCCGAACCACGGCAGCAGCGACTGACCGCGCCGGGTCAGGATGGTCTGGACCAGGCCCACCGCCAGCAGGACCGTGACCACGAGGAAGCCGATCCAGAACGTAGGAGGCAGTAAGACACCGATAGCCCCGCCGAACACCCAGGCCAGCTGCAGCACGGTCTCCGACCGGCCGAACGCGGAGGCGCGCGACTCCTCGGGCAGGTCGTCCTGGATCACCGCGTCCAGGCTGTTCTTCGCGATCGCGCTCGCGACGGCGCCGACGAGCCCGACGATCGCGGCGGTGCCGATGCCGGGCAGGACCGTGGCGAGCAGCGTCGACGCGAGACAGCCGGCGATGCAGCCGAGCATGATCTGCTCGGGGTGGCCGAGGGTCGTGCGCGCGCCGATCGCGTTGCCGGCGAAGCTGCCCACGCCGGCGGCACCGGCGATGACGCCGAGCAGCAGCAGCTGCATGAACGGCTCGCCCTCGGTCTGCGCGCGGACCGCGAACGCGGCGAACATCATGAGGAAACCGGTGAGCACCCGCACGGTCGCGTTGCCGGACAACGCGACCACCACATGTCGGCCCATCGGCTGGCGCCGCGCCTTCTCCGGGTTCGCCCGCAGCGACGCCGGCACCTCGCCCTCGGTGACCTCGACCCACGCCGGGATCCGCATGGCCTGCACCGCGCCGACCACGCAGATCAGCGTGGTGAACCACAGCGCGCCCGGCGAGTCGAAGATCTGCAGGAACAGCGTGGCGACGGCGCCGAACGCGGCCCCCGCGACGAGCCCGAACACGGTGAGCCGGGCGTTGGTCTTCGCGAGCGTGATCTCCGGCGGCACCACCCGCGGCGTCACCGCTGCCTTGAGCACCGTGAACGACTTGGACAGCACCATCTTCCCGAGCGCGGCGGGATAGAGCAGCCAGGTGTCGAAGTTGACCGCCATGATCACGCACATCAGCGCCTGCCCGGCCGACGCGGCGCACATGGCGAGCCGGCGGCCGTGCTGGACGCGGTCGAGCGCGGGGCCGATCACGGGCGCCACCAACGCGAACGGCGCCACCGTGATCAGCAGGTACAGCGCGACCTTCGTCTTCGACGAGTCGGCGCTGGCGGCGGAGAAGAACAGCGTGTTCGCGAGCGCCACGGCCATCGCCGCGTCGCTCGCGTAGTTGAGCATCGTGGCGTAGGTGAGGGAGGTGAGGCCGGACTTGTCGGCGCCGTCGGCGTTGGCGGCACGGCGGAACGCGCGCACCGCGTTGCCGGTGAGCTGCCGGCTGCGCATGGCCGCGACCCGCGTGACGGTCAGCTTCTTCGGGAAGTGCGGAGCGGCGGCGGTGGGTTCCTGCTCGGCCTCGCGCTGCTGCGCCTCGCGGGCCTCGGGCGGGTAGTCGGCGGCGTAGCCGTCCGGGCCGTAGGTCTCCGGCGGCGGCGGTTGCTGTGGCAGTTGGCGCCGCGGCGGCGGGACGTCGCGCCAGTTGCGGGCCGGCGGCGGCTGGCGGCGAACCGGCTGGGTGCGCCGCTGGTCCTCGGTCGGGTACGCGGGCGCGGTGGGGATCGCGCTGGTCAGCGGCTCCTCGCGGCGCGGCTCGGCGGGCGGTTCGTGGCGCGGCTCCGGGCGCGGCTCGGGACGTGGTTCGCGGCGGGGCTCCTGGCGCGGCGGCTGGTCGTAGGGCAGCGTCGGCTTCGGCCGGATCGCGGGCTGTTGCTGGGCGGTCCAGCTACGGCGGCGCTTGCGGCCGGAGCGGCCCTCGCGGCCGCCCGGCTGGCCATCACCGGAACCGGAACGAATCACGCTTCCATCCTGCCGTAAGTCGACCGCGAATGAGGCGAAGACGGCTGGCACGGTCAGGGGATGGTCAATCGCCGTCGGTGACGAACCTCACCCGGAACATCGTCGGCCACAGCTTCCCCGTGACCAGGAACTCGTCGGTGCCGGGGACCGCGGCGATCCCGTTGAGGACGTCGGCCTCCGCGCGGTCCGCGGCGGGCAGCAGCCCGGTGAGGTCGACGGTCGCGGTGACCTTGCCCGCGCCGGGGTCGATGCGGACGATCCGGTCGGTCTTCCAGACGTTGGCGTAGACGGCGCCGCCCGCGCACTCCAGCTCGTTGAGCAGCGGGACCGGCCGCCCGTCGGCGTCGGTGACCTCCGTGTGGCCGGTCTCGGCGAACGTGGCCGGGTCGCGGAAGGTCAGCCGGGCGGTGCCGTTGCTCATCACGAGGCGGCGGCCGTCGTGGCAGAGCCCCCAGCCCTCGCCGTTGTAGGTGGCCCGCCCGGTCTCGGCGAACGTGGCCCGGTCGCGCTTGATCGCGATGCCGTTCTGCCAGGTGAGCTGCCAGATCACGTCGCCGACGACGGTGATCCCCTCGCCGAACATCTGCCGCGGCAGCGCGGTTGTCCTGGTGACATGCCCGGTCTCCGGGTCGGTGGCACGCAGGTCCGACCTGCCTTTGAGCCCGGTGCCCTCGTAGAGGACGCCGTTGTCGATCTCGAGGCCCTCGGTGAACGCGGCGGTGTCGTGCGGGATCTTCTCGAGCACGTGGGGCCGCAGCCGGGTGGGCGCGTTGGGCTCGGGTTGCGCGGCTGGCAACGGCGCGCAGGCGGCCAGAAGCAGGGCGGTGGCGACGGCGAGAAGGGCCCGCACGGGACCAGCCTTACACGAGTCGAGGGGTGGTGCGGCACAATCGTGCCCGATGAGTGCGACGGAGTCGGAACTGCGGGACCCTGCCCTGCTGGGCGAGGTCGACATCGCGCGCGCCGCGGCCCAAGAGGAAGCGGCAGACGAGGAGGTCGGCGCGCACGTCGACACCCATGTCGAGGCGGATACCGCGGTCACCCACCTTTTCGAGGCAGCCAAGCCGGGTTACTACGGCTGGCGCTGGGCGGTGACCGTGGCGAGTGCAGGCCCGGACACCGACGTGACGATCAGCGAGGTCGTCCTGCTGCCGGGCCCGGACGCGCTGGTAGCGCCGGACTGGGTCCCATGGGAGAACCGTGTCCAGGCGGGCGACCTGGGCGTAGGCGATCTGCTGCCGACCGCTCCCGACGACCCGCGCCTGGTGCCGGCCTACGTCGAGTCGGACGACCCGGCGGTCGAGGCGCTGGCCCGCGAGGTAGGCCTGGGCCGGCTGCGCGTGATGGCCCGCCCCGCACGCCTGGAGGCCGCGGCGAGGTGGCAGCACAGCGAGTTCGGCCCGAGGTCGGACATGGCCCGCAGCGCCCCGGCACAATGCGGGACCTGCGGCTTCTACCTGCCGCTGGCAGGTTCGCTGCGAGCGGCCTTCGGCACGTGCGGCAACGAGATCTCGCCGGCGGACGGCCACGTGGTCCACACCGAGTACGGCTGCGGCGCCCACTCGGAGGCGGAGGTCGAGCAGGTCTCCCCGGTCCTGGTAGCCAACCTCATCTACGACGACGCCCTACTGGACGTAGAGCCGGTCCCGGCTCCGGAGACGGAACCCGCCGAAGCCACAGCCCTCCCCGCTGACGCGCCGGCCGAGCCCGCAGCCGAGGCGCCCGCCGAAGCAGCGACAGCTCCTGTCGAGGCCGCCGAGGTCCCCGCCGAAGCCACGACGGCTCCCACCCAGGCCGCCGAGAGTCCCACCGAGGCTCCGACGACTCCGGCGGAAGCCGCGATCGAGGAAGCGGCCGCGGAGGCCGCTGCCGAAGCTGCGACCGCCGGGGCTTCCGCCGAAGCCGCGGCTCCCGATGCTCCTGCCGGGGCCGCGACCACGGATGCCGATGCAGCGGCGGAAGCCGCGATCGAGGCCGCACTTCCGGAAACCACCAGCGAAGCCGCCACCGCCGAAAGGGCTGGCCTCCAAGAGACTGCCGCCGAAAGGGCTGCCGGCGAAGAGCCGCCGGCCGCAACCGCGACCACCGAAGCACCGCCTGCCGAGGAGAGCGTCGCTGAGACCGGGGCTGCTGCCGGGGCATCACCGGCCGAAGCCACCACCGGCGAAGCGGCGATCACCGACGAAACCCCCACCTCGGCAGCCGAGCTCTCCGAGGCGCAACCGACCCACACTCAACCGGCGGAAGCCACCGGGGAGCTGACCGAGTCTCCCGCAGCGGAAACCGAAGCGCAGCCGGCGCAACAAGATCAGGCCGAGCCGGAGCAGTCGATCGCGCCGCCGAGGGAGTTATCGGTTAGCGAGACGTCTGCGGTGCGGCAGCCGGAGGCGTCGGAGCCAGTGGCATCGCTCGAGGCGGTGGTGACCGCCGAGACCGTCATCGACTCGCCGGGTGCGGCCGGGGCACCGGAGACGTTGACGCCGTGGATCCGGCCGGAGGGCGCCGCCCGCGCGGGCGAGCCCCCCACCGAAACCGCCACTGAGACCGCCACCGAGCCGGCGGCCCAGCTCGAGCCGGGCCCGGCCGCCGGGCGGATCGACACACCGACCGGGCCCGAAGCCACCAACCGAGGCGGCCTGCTGACCGGCGGCCTGTTGAGCGGCGGCTTGCTGGACAGCAAGGCTCCGGCCCAACCCGAAGCGGCCCCGGCCCACCAGCCGAGCGACGACACCGACACCGACGCTGACAACGAGGACCAGGCTCACGGCGAGCCCGCAACGGCACACCACCCCTGGGAGCCCAGTTTTCGGCCCTACTGGATGAGGTCTGCCGAGCGACGGACCGAGGGTGACTGATCCCTTCGGGACGGCGGCGCTTCGCGAAGGTGTGCTCGCCGCCTGGCGGGACTCGCCCACCCGCTTTCGCGAGGATGCCAACGCCGAGGAGGACCTCTACCTCGGCGGCTACCGGGACCGGCTCCTCGTCGAGCTCGCGCAGAACGCCGCCGACGCCGCCGGGCACGGCGGCCATCTCAGGGTGTCCTTTGTGGATAGTGAGCTGAGGGTCGCCAACACCGGGCGGGTCCTCGATGCCGCCGGGGTGGCCAGCCTCGCCTCGCTGCGCGCCTCCGCCAAGCAGGACGGGGTCGGGCGCTTCGGCGTCGGGTTCGCGGCCGTCCTCGCCGTGACCGACGCGCCGAAGGTCGTCTCGCGCGAGGGCGGGGTGGCCTTCTCCGCCCAGCGGACCCGCGAGGCGACGAACCGCGACGGGCGGGTACCGGTCCTCCGCCTCTGCTGGCCCACCGACGAGCAGCCGCCCGACGGGTTCGACACCGAGGTCCGGCTGCCGCTCCGCGCAAGCGGCGACAGCAGCGACGACGGAAGCGACGGGATCGACCCGACCGCGCTGAAAGCCGAGTTCGCGGCCCAGGCGACCGACCTGCTGCTGTCCCTCGACGGCCTCAGCACCATCGAGATCGACGGCGACCGCTGGTGGCGCGACAACAGCGACAACAGCGACAACAGCGACATCCACGGCCCCCACGGCACCACCCGCTGGCAGATCGTCCGCGACCACGGCGAGCTGACCGACCTCACCGGCCTCGGCGCCGAAGCGCGTCCACAGTGGACGATCTGCTGGGCGGCGCGGACGGACGCACCCATGGCGGCCGGCGAGGTCCTGCACGCCCCGACCCGCACCGACGAGCGCCTCTCCCTCCCCGCGCGGCTCATCGCCACCCTCCCCCTCGAGCCCGACCGCCGCCGCGTCCGGCCCGGGCCCGCCACCGACACCGTCCTCGACCACGCGGCCCGCGCCTACCCGCGCCTGCTCGACGCGCGCCCGCCCGCCGAGCGGGTCGGCCTCGTGCCAGAGCCCGGCTTCCCGCTGTCCGAAGTGGACGAAAAGCTCCGCCGCCGGATCCTGGAAGAGCTGCGGACCAGCAAGTGGCTGCCCACCCGCACGGGCACCGTCGAGCCGCGATACGCCAAGACCGTGCCGAACCCGGCCTGCGCGGAAGCCCTCGACGACGTCGTCGAGGGCTTCACGACGGCCGAGTACGACCCCCGGCTCCAGGCCCTCGACGTCACCCGGCTCACCGTCGCCGACATCGTCGCGCAGGTCACCGGGATCGACCGCCCGCCGGCCTGGTGGCGCCGCCTCTACACCGCCCTCGCCCCGCTCGCCGACGTCGACCGCGACGCCCGCGAGGCGCTCGGCGCGCTGCCGGTACCGCTCACCGACGGGCGCACCCTCCCCGGCCCGCGCGGGCTGCTCATCGTGGACAACAGCCCGGCCGCGGTCGCGAACGTCGTGCATCCCGACGCCGTCCACCCGCTCCTCGAACGGCTCGGCGCCCGCCGCGCCGGGCCCGGCGACCTCCTCGACGCCACCCGCGACGCCGTGGAGCGCAGTGTCGACGACGCCGAGTCCGGCCTGGACGTCGACGACCTGCGCGACACCGTGCTGGCGCTGGCGAGCGAGGCCGGCGCGCGAACCTGGCTCGGCGCCCTCGCCCTCCCCGACGACGCCGGCGACCACCGCCGCGCCGACGAGCTCGTCCTCCCCGGCTCCCCGCTCCTCGCTCTCTTCGACGACGACACCCCGCTCGGTGTCCTGCACGACGACGTCGCGAACGCCTGGCCACGGCACGTCCTCGCCGCGGTCGGCGTCCTCGACACCTTCGCCGTCGTCGTCGACGAGTCGCCCGCCGCGCCGGACCACGACCTCGACGACGAGCAGGACTGGTGGGACGAGCTCGCCGAGCCGCCCGCCCGGATGACCGCCGTCCGCGACCTCGACCTCGTCGCCGACGACGCCTGGCCCGCGGCGCTCCGGCTCCTCGCCGCCGAACCCGAGACCTGGCAGGCGCTGCACGAACCGCGCGGCTACACCGGCTGGTGGATCGCCCGCAACGCGCTGCTCGCCGGCCGGGCCCCGCACGACTGGCGGCTCGAGACCGCCGCCGAGCTCGCCGGCCTCTACGACCCCGTCCCGCCCGTGGACGTCGACCCGTCGGTCCTCGCCGCCATCGGCGTGCGCACCACGCTCGAACCGGGCGGCGACCTCCTCGAGCGGCTCGCCGACCCGGACCGCGACGTCCCCGCCGGCGCCGCGCTGCGCGCGCACGCCGCCCTCGCCCGGGCCGTCCGCGACGGGACGCTCGGCACCGCCGACGTCGACCCGCCCGGCGCGGTCCGCTCGCTGACCGGCCAGGTGGTGCCCGCCGCCGAGGGCCTCGTGCTCGACGCCCCCTGGGTGCTGCAGGTCGTCGAGCCCGAGCGGATCGTCGCCGCCGGGCCCGACCTGACGCTGGCCGAGCCGCTCGCCGAACTGCTCGACCTGCCCTTGGCCGCCGAGGAGGTCGACGGTGTCGTGGCCGGCGGCGAGCCGGTGCGCTGGGCCGACCTCGGCGCGGTGGTCGACGCGTGCGACCTCGCCGGGATCCCCGTGCCACCGGGCGGACCGCTGATGCACGACCGGCTGACCGTGCAAACGGGGCAGGCCGGCCACGACGTGGCGTGGTGGGTCGACGATCGCGTGCTGCACTGCGTCGACTCGACCGCCGGGCTGGGCAGGGCGCTGGCCTGGGCCGCCGACCGCTGGGCCGACCGGTACCTGCTGGCCGCGCTGCTCGACGACCCGGAAGGCGTGCTCAGCTAGAGGTTGCGCTGCGCCCCGCGTGCGCCGCGCCGGGACGCGCGCCGCTGCCAGACCATGACGGGGATGCCGATGAGGCCGAGCACGAAGCCGGCCAGTGCCGTCCACAGCCAGATCGGCGGGCCCGCGTCGAACCCGTAACGCGCGATCAACAGCGCCACGAGCGCGACCAGCCACAAGGTCGTTCCCGTGTACACCACCGGAGGCAGCGCGAGCAGTCGCTGCGACAGCGGTGGCGGAGATGACCTTTGTATCTCGATTGGGTCTTCGGCTTCCGCTGGGCCTACCACATGCGAGAGGCTACCGCGTCATGGCGGACACCAAGACAACGACGGAGACGCCCACTTCGGGGCTGGACCGCTTCTTCAAGATCTCCGAGCGAGGCTCTACGACGGGCCGCGAGATCCGTGGTGGGCTGGTCACGTTCGTGACCATGGCCTACATCGTGGTGTTGAACCCACTGATCATCGGCAGCTTCCCGGGCAGCCCGAACGCACACGAGGACGCCTTCGGCGGCATCCTGCCCGCGAACCAGGTCGCCGCGGTGACCGCGCTCGTGGCCGGCGTCATGACGATCCTCTTCGGACTCGTCGCGAACTTCCCGTTCGCGCTGGCCACCGGGCTCGGCCTCAACGCGTTCGTGGCCTACAGCATCGCGCCGCAGATGAGCTGGCCGGCCGCGATGGGGCTGGTCCTGCTCAACGGGCTCGTGGTTCTCGTGCTCGTGGTGACCGGCGTGCGGACGGCCGTCTTCAACGCCGTGCCGAAGTCGCTGAAGGCGTCGATCGCGGTCGGCATCGGCCTGTTCATCACGCTCATCGGCCTGGTGGACGCCGGCTTCGTGCGCAGGCTGCCGGACGCGGCCAACACGACGGTCCCCGTCGGACTCGGCATCAACGGCTCGATCGCGTCCTGGCCGACGCTCGTGTTCGTGGTCGGGTTGATCATCACGGGAATCCTGGTCGCCAAGAAGGTCAAGGGCGCGATCCTCATCGGCGTACTGGCCAGCACAGTCATCGCGATCGTCATCGAAGCCATTGTGGACGCCGGGCCCTCGCTCGGCACGAACCCGAAGGGCTGGAACCTGGGCTACCCGGCGATGCCGGACCAGGTCGTGGACACGCCGGACCTCTCGCTCGTCGGCAACGTGAACTTCGACGCCTGGGTGCAGGTGCCGATCATCACCGCGGTGCTGCTCGTGTTCACCCTGGTGCTGACCGACTTCTTCGACACGATCGGCACGATGACCGGGCTGGGCAAGGAGGCCGGGCTGCTCAGCGAGGACGGCAAGCTGCCGAACACCGGCAAGGCGCTGTTCATGGACGGCCTCGGCGCGGTGGCCGGCGGCGCGGCGTCGTCGAGCTCGAACACCGTCTTCATCGAGTCCGCCGCCGGCATCGCCGAGGGCGCGCGCACCGGCCTCGCGAACATCGTCACCGGTCTGCTGTTCATCGCCGCGATGTTCTTCACCCCGCTCTACCAGGCGGTTCCGGTCGAGGCGGCGGCGCCGGCGCTGGTCGTGGTGGGCGTGCTGATGATGGCGCAGATCAAGGAGATCGACTTCACCGACTTCACGATCGCGCTGCCGGCGTTCCTCACGATCGTCGTCATGCCGTTCACCTACTCGATCTCCAACGGCATCGGCGCGGGCTTCATCAGCTTCGTGCTGTTGCGGACGGCGACCGGCAAGGTGCGCGGCATCCACCCGCTGATGTGGATCGTGGCCGCGTTGTTCGTGGTCTACTTCGCGCTCGGCCCCATCCAGGACGCGATCAACTGACGAGTGCCTGACGAAGCACCTGCGCTGGGCATGATCACTGTGACTCAGCGCAATTCGTGAGGTATGCTAACGATGTGTTTGGCAAGGAGCGGGACGTAGCAGAGCGCACGCTCGCCAGCCGGTTGCGGCTGGCGACGGTGCGGCTCAACCGCAGACTGCGTGTCCAGCGGACCAGCTCCTCGGTGACGCTCACCCAACTTTCCGCACTGTTCTGCCTGTACAAATGCGGCCCGCTCACCCCAGGTGAGCTCGCGGCCAAGGAGGTCGTGCAACCACCGTCCATGACCAGGGTGATCGCAGCGCTCGAGGACAACGGCTACGTCAGCCGACGACCACATCCGAGTGACGGCCGGCAGGCCATCGTGGAGATCACCGAGGAGGGGAGCGCGCTCATCCTGGCGGACATCTCGGCGCGTGAGGCATGGCTGGACCAGCGGCTGGCCGAGCTCAGCGATGAGGAGCGAACGCTGCTCTTCCGCGCGTCGGAGATTCTGGACCGGATGGCGAGCCATCAGGATTAGTGGGAATAGCAACAAGATCTCGCCGCAGCAGCATGTTCGGGTCGCTGCGGGTTCGTAACTACAGACTGTTCGCGTCCGGCCAGGTGATCTCGAACGTCGGCACCTGGATGCAGCGCATCGCCCAGGACTGGCTGGTGCTGGAGCTGTCCGGCTACAACCCGTTGGCGCTCGGCGTCGCCGCCACCCTGCAGTTCGCGCCGACGCTGCTGCTCACGTTGTGGGCGGGCGTGCTCGCCGACCGGCACGACAAGCGCAAGATGCTGATGATCATCCAGAGCGGCATGGCCACGTGCGCGCTCGTGCTGGGGCTGCTCGACGTCAGCGGGCTCGTCGCGCTGTGGCACGTGTACCTGCTGTGCTTCGTGTTCGGCATGTTCACCGCGTTCGACCCGCCGGTGCGGCAGTCTTTCGTCGGCGAGATGGTCGGCAAGGAGCAGCTGACCAACGCCGTCGCGCTGAACTCGTCGACGTTCAACCTGGCGCGCATCGTGGGCCCGGCGATCGCCGGCGTGATGATCATCTGGACCGGCACCGGCTGGGTGTTCCTGGTCAATGCGATCTCGACGGTCGCCGTGATCGTGAACCTTGGCCGGATGAACCCCGCGGAGCTGCACCGCGAACCGGCGCCGGCCCGCGGCCGGCTGCTCGACGGCGTGCGGTACGTGCGCGGGCGCCCGGACATCCTGGCCGTGATGGTGCTGATCTTCTGCGTCAGCACGTTCGCGATCACGTTCAACACGACGCTGGCCGTCGTGGCCGCGAACGTCTTCCACCGGCAGGCCGACGGGTACGGCCTGCTGTCGACGCTGCTCGCGGCCGGCACGTTCGCCGGCGCGATCCTGGCGGTCCGGCGCTCGACGCGGCGCCGGCCGGGTTTGCGGCTGCTGATCGGCGCGGCGCTCGCGTTCGGGGTGCTGGAGCTGATCGCCGGGCTGATGCCGACCTACCTGACGTTCGGGCTCGCCCTGATCCCGGTCGGCCTGGCGATGATGACGTTCATGAACACCGCCAACGGAACCGTGCAGCTGGGCACGGCGCCGGAGATGCGCGGACGCGTGATGGCGCTGTACATGCTGGTGTTCCTGGGCGGCAACCCGATCGGCGGGCCGATGACCGGCTGGATGGCCGCGGAGTTCGGCGGCCGGTCGCCGTTCGTCATCGGCGGCATCATCGCGACCGTGTGCGCGGCGGTGTGCGGCATCGTGCTCGCCCGGCGCGGCGGCATCGAGGTCGGCGACCGCATCCGGCCCCGGTGGACCATGCGCCGCCGCACGGCCGAACCCGTCCCGTCGACCGAACTGGAGCAGGACGCAGCCTGACCCCTCGCGAGTCCAACACCGACGCCCCGCGAGTCCAACACCCCGGTGCCGCGAGTCCAACGCCGCGGCGGGGCGAGTCCAACATTCGCGATCGCCGCGCCCGGGCCGGAACGTTGGACTCGCATGTCCGGAATGTTGGACTCGCGGGATTGCCTGGGCGGTTAAGTTAGGCTAGCCTAATCGTTGTCGCTTCGTGGTGGGAGCGGCAGTCAGTTCGGGAACACGCGAACCCCGGCCCGGCGCAGGCGGCACTGCCCGGAGCCGGGGTTTCGCTTACACAGCGGGAAAGGGATCGTCGGCGCGGCCGACCAGATCCGCCACCGAGTCGATCACCCGGGTCGGCCGGTACGGGAAGCGCTCCGCGGTGTCGAGCGTGGAGATGCCGCTCAGCACGAGGATCGTCTGCAGGCCCGCCTCGAGCCCCGACCGGACATCGGTGTCCATCCGGTCGCCGATCATCAGCGTGGACTGCGAGTGCGCGCCCACCGAGCGCAGCGCCGAGCGCATCATCAACGGGTTCGGCTTGCCCACGAAGTACGGCGCGTGGCCGGTCGCGCGCTCGATCAGCGCGGCCACCGAGCCGGTGGCCGGCAGCGAGCCCTCGCGGGACGGGCCGGTCGCGTCCGGGTTGGTCGCGATGAACCGGGCGCCCTGCTCGACCAGCCGGATGGCCGTCGTGATCGCGGTGAAGCTGTAGGTGCGGGTCTCCCCCAGCACGACGTAGTCCGGGTCGCGGTCGGTCAGCACGTAACCGATCTCGTGCAGGGCCGTGGTCAGCCCCGCCTCCCCGATCACGAAGGCCGAGCCCTCCGGGCGCTGCGAGTCCAGGAACGTCGCCGTCGCGAGCGCGGAGGTCCAGATCGACGTCTCCGGGACGTCCAGCCCCGTACGCCGGAGCCGTGCCCGCAGGTCGCGTGGCGTGTAGATGGAGTTGTTGGTCAGCACGAGGAACCGGATCTCCCTGGTCCGCAGCTCCTCGACCAGCTTGTCCGCCCCGGGGATCAGGTGCTCCTCGTGCACCAGCACCCCGTCCATGTCCATCAGGTAGGTCCAGGCCATGGCCACATGGTCCCGCACGTGCCCGCCGGGCGTCGTGTCGCCGCGGTTAACCTGTGGTCGTGACCACCGCCGTGCGCGTGCGCTACTTCGCCGGGGCCCGCGCGGCCGCCGGCACCACCGAGGAGATCGTGGCGCTGCCCGCGGACGCCCGCATGCGCGACCTCGTCGAGGAGCTCGGCGGCCGGCACGGCGACGCGCTCACCCGGGTGCTCACTGCCTGTAGTTTTCTGCTCGACGGCGTCGCCGTCCGGGACACCTCGATCCCCCTGTCCGACGGGGCCGGGATCGACGTCCTGCCCCCGTTCGCGGGCGGCTGAGGCCCACCGGCGCGACACGCCGACGCGACGCGCCGATCGGCGTGTGGTGCCGCATGCCCGTCCGCCGTTCCGCGAGTCACCGAATTAGGTACTGCATTGCTGCAGGTAACGGACTGATTTCGGAGGGCTGCATCAACCTTTTGGGTAACATTTTTCCAGACCAGTAATCGGGACGTGATGACGTGACACAGACCTCAGTTCGAGTGAAATAGATTGACGAAAATGCGCCTGAATACAGGCGTTTGAATATGGTCTGACCTGCGTAAACAATCGCGATCGAATCGCTGTCAATCACCGTTACTGTGATGACGGTCACAGCACTTCGAATTTCCAAAACACGAATTGCTTACGTAGCGTCGCGTCCGGCTGGTTCCCACCGGCCGTGCAGGACCCGAGTGCCCGAACGCCAAACCCGGACCGGCGGACACTCGGCGGAAACACCCCCGACTGAAAGAGCACCTCCGGACCGGGACGAGGGACCACGACGAGCACCCCGAGCTAGGCGTGGCGCCGGAGACCCCGGCTCGACCTCCCCGAAGGTCGGTCCCACAGCGCAACATGCGTCGGCGTTGAGGTAGAGACCGAAATGGCGTACGAAGGCAAGGACCGCAAGCCGAACACCGCTCTGCGTAGCATCGCCCGCGTCGTCGTAGCCGGCGCCGTGATCGGTGTTCCGCTGGTGCTGGCCACCGCCCAAGCCCAGGCCTCCCCGAACTGGGACGCGATCGCGCAGTGTGAGAGCGGCGGTAACTGGGGCACGAGCACGGGCAACGGCTACTACGGTGGCCTGCAGTTCTCGCAGGGCACGTGGCAGGCCAACGGTGGTTCCGGCAATCCGGCGAACGCCTCCCGTGGCGAGCAGATCCGGGTCGCGGAGAACGTCCTGCAGAGCCAGGGCATCGGCGCGTGGCCGGTGTGTGGCTCCCGCGGCGGCTCGTCCGGCGGCGGTGCGCACCACAGCGCACCCGCGCCGCAGCAACCGCAGCAGCAGCAGAGCTCGAACGAGTCCACCTCGTACGAGGCTCCGCAGCAGCAGTCCGCGCCGGCCCGTCCGGTGCTGGCGAAGTCCAACCCGAAGGGCGACTACGTGATCAAGGCCGGCGACTCGCTGTCCAAGATCGCGAAGGCGCACAAGGTCAAGGGCGGCTGGCAAGCGCTGTTCGCCAAGAACAAGCAGTTCATCGGCGACCCGAACCTGATCCTCGTGGGTCAGAAGATCGCCACCAAGTGAACCGCTCCGTGACCTAGTACGTCACGAAGCTCGAGGGGCTCCACCGCGACACATCCCCCGGCGGTGGAGCCCCTCACCACTTTCCCAGGACTCAGGGGCAGTTGACCCACTCGTCGGTGCCGTCGGTGAAGTTCTGGTGCTTCCAGATCGGCAGCCGCGCCTTCACGTCGTCCACGAGGTCCGCGCAGGCGGCGAACGCCTCCTGGCGGTGCTCGGCGGCCACCGCGCACGCCAGCGCCACGTCGCCGATCGCCAGCGGGCCGACCCGGTGGCTGACCGCGATCGCGCGCAGGCCGGGGTGCCGCCCGGCGACCGCGGACGCGACCTCCTCGATGACGGCCGTCGCGCTCGGGTGGCCCTCGTAGTCCAGGTCCACCACGCCGCGGCCCTTGTCGTGGTCGCGCACCACGCCGGCGAAGGTGACCACCGCGCCCGCGGCGGCCCGCTCGACCAGCGTCGCGTGCTCGTCGACCGACAGGGGCGCGTCGCTGATCACCGCGCGCAGCACGTGGGCGGGCTCGGTGACGGCCGTGCCGGGCGCGTCGGCTTCCGGGGCGGCGTGCGTGACGACCGAGGTCACCGACGGCGCGTGGTCGCCGCCGTGCACCTGGTCGACCGCGTGCTCGAGCACGCCGTCCAGCACGCCGAGGCCGTCCTTCACGCCGCCCGTCGAGCCGGGCAGGTTCACGATCAGCGTGGTCCCGGCGACCCCCGCGCGGCCGCGGGAGAGCACCGCCGTCGGCACCTTCGGCAGGCCGGCCGCGCGCACGGCGTCCGCGAGCCCGGGGATCTCGTAGTCCAGCACCGACGCGGTCATCTCCGGCGTGCGGTCGGTCGGCGAGATGCCCGTGCCGCCGGTCGTGATCACCACGTCGACGCCGGCCGTGACGGCCGAGCGCAGCGCGTCCCGCACGGGCTCGCCGTCCGGGACGATCTGGGCGGGCGGCACGTCGTAGCCGTGGTCGCGCAGCCAGCCGGTGATCAGCGGGCCGGTCTTGTCGGAGTACACCCCGGCGGCCGCGCGGTTGGACGCGGTCACCACCCGTGCGGTGCGCGCCATCTACTCCTCCGGTCGGGTCCAGGTGCCGGTCTTGCCGCCGTCCTTGCGCTCGAGCCGGACGGCGTCCAGCACGGCGGCCGGATCGACGGCCTTGATCATGTCGTGCAGGGTGAGCCCGGCGACGGCGACCGCGGTGAGCGCCTCCATCTCGACGCCGGTGACGTCGGTGGTGCGGGCGGTCGCGGTGATGCCGACCTCGGCGTCGCCGAGCGCGAAGTCGACGGTGACGCCGGAGAGCGCGATCGGGTGGCACAGCGGGATCAGATCCGGGGTGCGCTTGGCCCCCATGATCCCGGCGACACGGGCGGTCGCGAGCGCGTCGCCCTTCTTCAGCCCGTTGGTCGCCAGCAGTCCGACGACCTCGGCCGTGGTCCGCACGGTGCCCGTGGCCACGGCCACGCGCGCGGTGGCCGCCTTGCCGGTCACGTCGACCATGCGCGCCGCCCCGGCTGCGTCCACATGACTGAGCTCGCTCACGAGCCGATGCTACGGCCGCGCCCCGAACCCGGCCCTGCCGGGCGCGACGCGGGCCGGGCAGTTGTCCACAACCGTCCCGGTTGTCCACAGCGCGCACCGAGTTGATCTCCCCGAGGCCTTCGGCCGGTACGCTGGAACGTGGGTGGCCCCCCGGAGAGGGCGGGGTGCGCGCACGGTGTTGTGGGCCGCGCGCACGGTGTTGTGGCGTGCCAACTGTGTTGTGGCGCGCCGTTGGTGGAGATTTCTGGCCGCTTCTCGCGGTCCTGTTCGGCGGCGGCTAGCGGCGAACGGCGGCCTTGGCCACGGCCTCCGCTACCGCCGGGGCCACCGCCGAGTCGAAGACGCTCGGCACGATGAACGACGGGTTCAACCGGTCGCCGTCCACCACGTCGGCGATCGCGTCCGCGGCGGCCTGCAGCATCTGGTCGGTGATGCCGTTCGCCTGGGCGTCCAGCAGGCCGCGGAACACGCCCGGGAACGCCAGCACGTTGTTGATCTGGTTCGGGTAGTCGCTGCGCCCCGTGGCGACGATCGCCGCGTGCCGCTGGGCCTCCAGCGGGTCGATCTCCGGGTCCGGGTTGGCCAGCGCGAACACCACCGCGTCGGACGCCATCGTGGCCACGGCCTCGGCGCCGAACAGGTTCGGCGCGGACACGCCGATGAACACGTCCGCGCCGACCAGCGCGTCGACGAGCGAGCCGGAAACGCGTTCGCTGTTGGTGTGCTCGGCGATCCACGTCAGGTTCGGGTCCTTGACCGGGTCGAGGTCCGGGCGGTCCGGGTGCACGATGCCGTTGACGTCCACCGCGAGCAGCTCGCCCGGCTTCTTCTGCAGCAGCAGGCGCATGATGGCCGACCCGGCCGCGCCCGCCCCGCACACCACGACCTTGCAGTCGGACAGCTGCTTGCCGACCACCCGCAGGGCGTTGCGCAGCGCGCCGACGACGACGATCGCCGTGCCGTGCTGGTCGTCGTGGAACACCGGGATGTCCAGCTTCTCGCGCAGCTTGCGCTCGATCTCGAAACACCGCGGCGCCGCGATGTCCTCGAGGTTGATGCCGCCGTACACCGGCGCGATCAGCTCCACCGCGCGGATGATCTCGTCGGTGTCCTGCGTGTCCAGGCACACCGGCCACGCGTCGACGCCGGCGAACTTCTTGAACAGCGCGGCCTTGCCCTCCATCACGGGCAGCGCCGCGGCCGGGCCGAGGTTGCCGAGGCCCAGCACCGCCGAGCCGTCGGTGACGACCGCGACCGTGTTGCGCTTGATCGTCAGCCGCCGCGCGTCGGAGGGGTTCTCGGCGATCGCCTGGCAGATCCGCGCCACGCCGGGCGTGTAGGCGCGGGACAGGTCGTCGCGGTTGCGGAGCTGGACCTTCGGGCTGACCTCGATCTTGCCGCCCAGGTGGATCAGGAACGTCCGGTCGGACACCTTCCGCACGGCCACGCCGGGCAGCACCTCGAGCGCCACGGTGATGTCGCGGACATGCTCGTCGGAGTAGGTGTTCGCGGTGATGTCGACGACGATCCGGTCGCCGTGCGACTCCACGACGTCGAACGCGGTGATCACCGCGCCGGCCCGGCCGACCGCCGCGGCGAGGTCACCGGCGGCGCTCGCCGACGGCGGCGCCTCGACCCGGACGGTGATGGAGTAGCCAGGACCAGGAACCGGCATCGTTCGTTTACTCCTGAGTGGACGGACCTACTTGTTGATCTCGGTGACCGGGTGCTCGTAGCCCAGTTCCTCGGCGGGGAGCGGGAACGTCAGGTCGCCGTAGGGGGACAGTGCGCCCTGCCGGTCGGCCGCGATCTCACTCACCGGGTGCTCGATGTCGGTCGGCCACGACGGGTCGATCCGATGCTGCTTGTCGCCCTTCGCCACGGGGTCCCTCCAGGGAGTTCGGCCAGCGCCTTGCGGTGGGAAGGCTACCGGACCTCGGTAGTGGATCGGACGCGCGTATACCGTGGTCACGTGCCCGTCCCGCTCACCGACTGGCTGCGCGGCCAGGACGACCAGCTGCTGGCCGACCTGCTCCGCGCACGCCCTGACCTGGCCACGCCGCCGCCGGCCGACATGGCGGTGCTGGCCGCCCGTGCCGGCAGCAGAGCGTCGGTGACCAGGGCAGCGGAGGGCCTGGACACGTTCACGCTCGCGGTGCTCGACGCGCTGGTGGTGGCCGACGCCGACCACGTGCCCGTACCGGTGGGCGAGGTCGCCGGGCTCGTCGGCGCGGACCCGGCGCGGGTGCGGGCCGGGGTCCGCACGCTGGTGTCGCTGGCGCTCGCGTGGGGGGACGGCGACGGGACCGGCGAGGTGTCGGTCGTGCCCGCCGCGCGCGAGGCGGGCGGGACCTACCCCGCCGGGCTCGGCCAGCCGTCCCCCGCGCTCGACGGCGTGGACGTCGGCGCGCTGCTCGCCGGGCTGCCCGAGGCGGACCGGCGCCTGCTGACCGCGCTCGCGCACGGCTCGTCGCCGGTCGGCCGGACCCGCGACGCGGCGGTGGTCGTGCCGCTGGACAGGGCGCGGACGCCGGTGCAGCGGATGCTCGCGCAGGGCCTGCTGCTGCGCCGCGACGCCGAGACGGTGGAGCTGCCCCGCCAGGTCGGGCTCGCACTGCGCGGCGACAGTCCACTCGGGACGGTTCGGCTGGACGAGCCGGAGCTGCGCACGCGCAGGCAGACGATGTCCACTGTGGACGCGACAGGAGCCGGCGAGGGGCTGGAGTTGTTGCGCCGCGCGCAAAGCCTCGTCGAGCTGTGGGGCAAGGAACCGGCCGGCGTGCTCAAGGCCGGCGGGGTGGGCGTGCGCGACCTGCGCCGGCTCGCCCGCGAGCTCGACACCGACGAGCGCGGCGCCGGGCTGGTCGCCGAGCTGGTGTTCGGCGCGAGCCTGGTCGGCGAGAACCCGAACGCGCTGAACCCCGAGTGGCTGCCGACGTCGAACGTCGATCCGTGGCTCGTCGCGAACCCACAGAACCAGTGGGCCACGCTCGCCGCCGCCTGGCTGGAGCTGCCCCGGCTGCCGGGGCTCGCCGGCATGCGGGACGCGAAGGAGCGGGTGCTGGCGCCGCTGTCCGACGACCTGCGCCGCCCGCCCGCCGCGGCCGAGCGCCGCCGGGTGCTGGCCGCGCTCGCGGAGCTGCCGGGCGGCACGGGTGTCGCCTCGCCCGACGAGCTGGCCGACGTGCTGGCGTGGCGCGCGCCCCGGCGCGGCGGGCGGCTGCGTGACGAGATCGTGCGCTGGACGCTGTCCGAGGCGACCGCGCTGGGCGTGGTCGCGCTGGGCGCGATCACGTCGGCCGGCCGGGCGCTGCTGACCGACGGCCCGGCCGCCGCGGCGAAGCGGATGGCCGACTCGATGCCCGAGCCGCTCGACCACGTGCTCGTGCAGGCGGACCTGACGGTCGTGGCACCTGGCCCGCTGGAACCGCAGCTGGCCGCGGAGATCGGCCAGGTGGCCGACGTCGAGTCCGCGGGCAGCGCGACGGTGTACCGGGTGACCGAGGCGACCGTGCGCCGCGCGCTGGACTCCGGGCGCACCGCGGAGGACCTGCACGAGCTGTTCCGCACCCGCTCGCGCACCCCGGTGCCGCAGTCGCTGACCTACCTCGTCGACGACGTGGCGCGCCGCCACGGCAGGCTGCGCGGCGGCGTGGCCGCCTCGTTCCTGCGCTGTGACGACCCCGTCCTGGTGTCTGAGGTGCTGGCCCACTCCGCCGCGGCGTCGCTGGAGCTGCGCCGCATCGCCCCCACCGTGCTGGTGAGCCCGCTGCCGCTGGCCGACGTGCTGGACGAGCTGCGCAAGGCCGGCTTCGCGCCCGCCGCCGAGGGCGCGGACGGCGAGGTGCTCGACCTGCGCGCGGCCGGGCGGCGGCTGCAGTCCCCGGCCCGCACCCGCCGCGGCGCACCCGTGCCGCCGAGCGACGAGCGGCTGCACGACATCGTGGCGCACCTGCGGGCGGGTGACGCGGCGGCCGCGTCGCGGCGCGGCCGGACGGTCTCGCAGGTGGCGGGCAGCGGCGCGGCGGACACCGCCGAGACGCTGGCACTGCTGCGCGAGGCGATCGAACGGCAGGGCCACGTGCTGATCGACTTCGTGGACTCCCGCGGCGTGGCGAGCCGCCGCGTGGTGACGCCGTTCCGCGTCGGCGGCGGGATCCTCGAGGGCCGTGACGACACGTCGGAGGCTGTGCGGCAGTACCCGCTGCACCGGATCACGTCGGCGTCGCTGATCGTGCGCTGAGGCCGGCTCGAGCGGTTCTCGAGCCGCCGGGTTCACCGTCGTCGTATGGCGAACGACCGGACCGGCCGGCAGCCGCGCACGGCACGCGAGCGGCTCGAGCTGCTCCGCGACGACTACCTGGACCGCGCCGACGTGATCGACGGCGGGGTGCGCGCACTGCTGGCCCAGCTCGACCTGACCCGAACCGATGCGGACCACGAGCGGACGATCGACGCGCTGATGGGCGTCAGCCGCGCCGCGGACGCGTTACGCGCGCTCGCGGCGGGCGACCTCGCCCTCGCGAACGAGGCCACGGGCTCGATGAACGAGTACGCGCGGCGGGCGCTCGGCTGAGAAACCCGGGAAATCCCTACGCACGGCGTGAGCCGAATGGCGCCTGCGACATCAGCCCGCAAGCCGGACATCTTTACCCCGAAGGCACCATCGGCACAAGGTGGCCGAATCGGCGGATGACCGGGCATGAGGCCGGGTAACGATCAACCGGGCGGCGCGTCGTACACCTTCTGGCAAGCCTGGGCGGCTATGGTTGCCGGGGCAGCGGGCCGGTCAGGTCCGCGACTGGGGGCGTGCCGGAAGCCGGCCGCACCAGGGAAGAGCGCAGCCGGTAACCGGGCGAATATGTGTGCCGTCAGCCGGCGCGGGCAGACATCCGCTGGTGCATCGCGTGCTCGACCAGCGTGATGAGCGTTTCCTTCGTCGACTCACGGTCGCGGGCGTCGCACGTGACCATCGGGACCGACTGGTCGATCGTGAGCGCGTCGCGCACGTCGTCGATGCGGTGGTGCAGCACCCGGTCGAAGCAGTTGACCGCGACCACGTACGGCAGCTGCCGGTCCTCGAAGAAGTCGATCGAGGCGAAGGCGTCGGCGAGCCTGCGGGTGTCGACGAGCACCACGGCGCCGATCGCGCCGCGCACGAGGTCGTCCCACATGAACCAGAAACGGTGCTGACCCGGCGTACCGAACAGGTACAGGATCAGGTCGCTGTCCAGCGAGACGCGCCCGAAGTCCATGGCCACCGTCGTGGTGACCTTGTTCGGGGTGTTCGACAGGTCGTCGACGTCGACGCTCGCCTCGGTCATGACGGCTTCCGTGGTGAGCGGGACGATCTCGGACACCGAACCGACCAGAGTCGTCTTGCCGACCCCGAACCCGCCGGCGATGACGATCTTCGCCGAGGTCGTCGGCTGCGGTGCCGCGTCGCGCGAGCTGAGGGGACTAGAGCCTGCGGAGACCACTGAGCACCCTTTCCATGAAATCGATCGACGGCCGGTCACCGACGACCATGCCGCTCTGATGGATCAGGACCAGCCCCATACCGGCCATGTCTCCAATCAACACCCTGGCCACACCGAGGGGTAACCGCAGGTGAGCGGCGACCTCCGCGACGGAGCGGGTGTCCAAGCAAAGCCCGCAGATGGAGCGGTGCTCAGGTCGCACCGCCGCATCCGGGACCTTCCCCCGTTCGCTGGTGGAGACCAGCGCTTCAATTGCAAGATCATAATCGGACCGGGTCCGGCCGCCTGTCTTGGTGTACGGACGCACCATCGATCCGGTCTCGTGCATGGCAGGGGCCCCGCGGCCCCCGTCCATGCCAAGCAGGTCGGCGCCGCTGTCCCAGACACCGCTACCGCTGAACGCGCCCACCGAGCTCTGCTCCGGCCCGAGTGTCGGGATCTCCTTGCTGTCCCAGGCGGTCTGCGCCGGGATCCCCGAGTCGCCGTACAACGTGGCACCCGGGCCCCCGAACAACCTGGCCCGGAAACCATCGACGTCGAACCTGTTCGGCGCGTCGCCGACGTCGTGCTCGGGCAGGTCCTCCCAACCCTTCTCAGGCATCTACTACTCGCCTCCGCTCTGACTCTCCGGTACGCGGTACCCGCCGCTGCAGGTATCCACTTACCTGCGCTGAGCGCCCTGTAGCTGGGCACGCAGCTCCGGAGTCATCTGCTGGCCGACGCGCTCGACCAGCAGAGTCATCTCATAGGCGACCAGACCGATGTCGCAGTTCGGGGCGGCCAGCACCGCGAGGCACGAGCCGTCCGAGATCGACATCAAGAACAGGTAGCCGCGGTCCATCTCGACCACGGTCTGGTTGACGCCGCCGGCCTCGAAGCACCTCGCCGCGCCCGCGGTGAGGCTGACGAGGCCGGACGACACGGCCGAGAGCTGCTCGGCGCGGTCCCTCGGCAGGCCCTGGGAGCCCGCGAGGAGCAGCCCGTCGGCCGACACGACCACGGCATGCGCCACACCGGGCACCTGACGGACGAAATCTGTTATGAGCCACCCGAAACTTCCGGGCTGATTGGCGGACGGGGTCGTCACTCCTGCTCCTCGTCTGTACGGCTGTCCTCGGAACCGGACTGGTCACCAGCGTAGGCCTCGATCAGGGCGTGCCGGCCACGCCGAACACCCTGTTGGAAGCTTGACATGCGCCCGCGGACGGCGTCTGCCGAACGCGGTGGCAGTGGCGGAGCCGCTGGTGTCTCCGCAGCGGTCGCCGCATGGCGTGGCGCCGCCGAGCCAGGCACGAGATGTGCCTTGGGCACCCGTTTCGGCAGACCGGCTGTGGTCTCCGAATCCGGGGAGGTGTCCAGGAGGGCCTGCGCGGCGAGCCACCCGTCGTCGCCGGCCGAGTTCCACGGGGTGGACTCGGTCGACGTCGCCTCCACGCTGTCGTCCTGGGCAGTTTGTGTGCCGTTCGTGCCGTTCGTCCCGTGCTCGGCGAGGTCGTCCGGCGTCACCTGGGTCGTTCCGGTGTCGGCGGCCTCGAACCACTGCGAGAGGACGGCCTCGTAGATCGGCAGCCGCTCGGTCGGGGCGTCCACGCTCGCGTCGTCCTGCGGACGGCTCGCGCCCAGGGGCGGGTAGGTGCTCTCGACCGGCTCTGGCGGCTCCGGCAGCGGCGTGCCGAACAGCGCGGTCGGCTCCTCGTGCCGGCCGTTCTGCCCGGTCTCGCCGGTCGTGCCGTTGGCGGTCGCCGTGCCCGTCTGGTCGTAGCCGAGGGTGAAGGCCGGGTAGCCGGCCACCTCCTCCGGCGTGCGGTCCTGGCGCGTCTCCGCGCCCGGGTCCAGCGGGCCGCCGTCCTGGCGCAGCCGCGGCATGCCGCCGGTGAACGCGCCGGCGATGCCGCTGTTGCGGACCGGCAGGCTCGTCGAGCTGGTGAGGCCGGCGCTGGTCGGCGCCTCCGTGGCGGCGAGCGACGAGGTCGTCGAGGTGGCGGACATGGACCGGGACGGCGCGCCCACCGGCTGCACCAGCCCGGCCGGCACGTTGATCCGCGCGATCAGGCCGCCCTCGATGTCCTCGTTGTCGCGCAGCCGCACGATGATGTTGTGCCGCTTGGCCAACCGGGCGACCACGTACAGACCCATGCGCCGGGTCACCGCGACGTCCAGGTCCGGCGGGTCGGCCAGGCGGGCGTTGGCCGCCTCGATCTCGTCCTCGGACATGCCGACGCCCTGGTCGGTGATCTGGATGGCCAGCTCCTTCTTGCGGGTCATGGCCATCCGGACGATGACCTTCTTCTCCGGCTCGGAGAAGAAGGTGGCGTTGTCGAGGAGCTCCGCGATCACGTGCACCAGGTCGGACACCGCGCGGCCCTGGACCGCGACCTCGGGCGACGAGGCGACCTCGACCCGGGCGTAGTGCTCCACCTCGGACACCGCCGCGCCGACGACCTCGGAGGCCGGCACCGGGCGGTTGAGCTGGCGGGACAGGCCGGTGCCCGAGAGCACCAGCAGGCTTTCCGAGTTCCGCCGCATCCGGGTGGCCAGGTGGTCGAGCTCGAACAGGCTCGCCAGCTGGTCCGGGTCCTGCTCGTCCTGCTCCAGCCGGTCGATCAAGGACAGCTGGCGTTCGACCAGCGCCTGGGACCGGCGGGACAGGTTGACGAAGATCGAGTTGATGTTGTCGCGCAGGAGGGCCTGCTCGGTCGCCATCATGACCGCCTGCTCCTGGACCGCGTCGAACGAGCGGGCCAGCTGGCCGGTCTCCTCGCGGGTGAACACCGCCACCGGCTCGACCGCGTGCTTCGCGGCCTCGGCCGGGTCCGGGTCGGCGAGGATCCGGTTCACCGAGGCGGGCAGCCTGTGGTTCGCGACGTCCAGCGCCTCGCGGCGCAGGGCCCGCAGCGGCTTGAGCAGCGAGCGGGTGATGATGGTCATCAGGCCCAGCGCGACGAGCAGCGCCAGGAGCACGAACGCGGAGTCGCGCCACGCGGAGTCGGTGGCCTGGTCGGCCAGCACGCTGGCGTCGTCACGCAGGTCGTTCAGCAGCTCGGTCTCGACCGCGCGCATGTGCTCGAGCGTCGCCGAGCCGTCGTTGGTCAGGCCGGCGTCGTTGATCTCCAGCGGCTTGCCGGCCTCGGCGGCCGCGATGGCCTGCGACTTGATCCGCTGCCGGTTGTCGACCTCGGGGCCGGACACGGTGTCGGAGAACAGCTGCAGCTGGTCGTTCGACGCGTTCGCGCGGAAGTCGCCCAGCGTGGTCGCCGCGCTGGACTGCGCGTCGCGGATGCGTTCCAGCAGGTCGGCGGGGAACTGGTCGCGCGCGGCCGCGATCTGCAGGATCGCGTTCTCCTTGCCGACGTTCTCCTTGCTCTCCGACAGCGACTGGATGACCGAGCTCTCGCGCAGCAGGTTCCGGTCGGTGACCGCGGTGTTGATCTCGCGGCCGAGCCGCACCACCGCGTCGAGGACCGCGGAGTACGCGGAGAACAGCGCGGAGTCCGGGTAGAGCGCGGTCTGTTCCACCGTGCGCCGGATCGAGCCCAGCGCGGACAGCCGCTGCAGACCGATGTTGTAGCGGTTCTTCGCCGCCTCGTCGTCGGTGTCCAGCGACGCCGCCGCGGACTGCGCCGAGCGGACCGCCTGGTCGACCAGGTTGATCTGCGTGTCCAGCTCGGTGCGTGGTCCCTGGCCGCTGCTCGCGACCCTGGCGACCGCGAGCGTGCGTTCCTTTTGCAGCTCGTGGACCACGCTGGTCACGTTCCGGGCGAGGTCCACCTGGCTCACCGTCTGCCGGAACTCGGCGGCACGGTCCAGATCCACCTTCGCGCGCAGGCCACCGAGGATCAACGCGGTGAGCGTCGGTACGACGATGACCGCGATGACCTTGGTTCGCAGCCGCCAGTTGCGCATGCGGAGGCGGGAACCGCCCTTCATGGCGCTCGCCTGCGCGGCCGGTCGACCCGGCGCGGGGCTCTGCTGAGGCACGGCGGCACCATAGTCGGTGCGGTAGCCGGCGCGAGGTGGGATATCAGACGTTGGGTCGGGCACTCCCAGCACTCTCCCTGGTTGTCAAGCCGGTAGCCCGCCAGCTCGAACGGACAAGTACCCCAGTGAGGACACTCACCCACCGGGCGCCCCCAGCGGTCACGCACCCGTGCAGCTCCACTCCCCAGCTCCCACTGCCGGGGAGCACGCGCAAGAACATTTGGGCGCGCTCCTTAACCGCTTCGATGAATCACTACCTCACTGTGGCCACAGAAGGTAGCGGAGTCTACCCGTTGATGTAAGCCCTCCGGATGGATGGTCACACATCAGGGTAGGA
Source organism: Actinophytocola sp. (assembly GCA_035995025.1). GTDB lineage: Bacteria > Actinomycetota > Actinomycetes > Mycobacteriales > Pseudonocardiaceae > Actinophytocola. The sequence continues at coordinate 30,121 of DASYKY010000098.1, read as the reverse complement.
AAAGTCACACGCAGACAACGATTTTTCTCGATCGGTCCAGCGGGCGCCGTCCACGTTCGGCGGACCCTCCTCGTCGCTCCGTAGCCGATTAATCACATAGAGTGTGTCATCTGGGGACACCACTTCGACCACGAGTAGGCGCCTGTCGTCGCGATTCACCCTGCCTTCGGAATGCATCATCCGGATGGGAGATTGCAGGCACCGTCTGTGACGCTGTGACCACACTGTAGAGTGGCGCGCTGGTGAACGTGGGCACCACCGGAAGTAGTTGTCATGTGCACTCTCACCCCACGAGGAGAGACTCAATGCCCAAGGGCGTTACCGGGCGCGGCTTCCGCGCCCGTCTAGCCATGCTCGGAACCGCGGTCGTGCTGGTCGCGAGCTTGACGAGCTGCGGCCTGCTCGGGGAGTCGGAAGACACCGGCGAGCAGGCAACGGGAGGCAGCAGCGGCAAGCTCGAGACCTCGCAGATCAAGGTCTCCATCATGAAGACGACCGACCTCGCGCCTTTCCATCTGGCCGTCAAGGAGGGTTACTTCAAGGACGAAGGTCTGGACGTCAAGTTCGTCGACTCCCTCAGCGGCGGGGAGTCGGTCAGCAAGCTCGTCGCCGGCGAAGTCGACATGTCGTACTCGAGCTACACCCCGTTCTTCCTGGCCGAGAGCAAGAACCTCGGCGGGACGAAGGGGGGCATCAAGCTGGTCGCCGACGCGTCGTCGGCCGGCCCCGGCAGCTGCATGGTCGTCGCGACCCCCGGCTCGTCGGTGAAGGGGATCAAGGACATGGCCGGCAAGCGGGTGGCGGTGACCGCCACCGGCACCATCTCCGACCTGCTCACCATGTCGACGCTGAAGACCAACAACGTCGACTGGAAGGGCATCAAGTGGGTGCCGACACCGTTCCCCCAGACGGCCGCCGCGCTCAAGAACGGTGACGTCGATGCCGCGTTCGTGACCGAGCCGTTCATCCAGGACACGATGAAGAAGGCCGGCGCCCAGCCGATCTTCGACACGGCCGTCGGCCCGACCGCCGACATGCCGACCGCCGGCTGGGGGTCCACCGGTGAGTTCGTGCAGAAGAACCCGAACACCATCGCCGCATTCCAGCGCGCGATGCTGCGGGGCACCGACCTGGCGCTGTCCGATCGTGGTCAGGTCGAGCCGATGCTCGTCGAGTTCTCCGGTGTCGACGGCGACACCGCGAAGATGGCGACGCTGCTGACGTTCCAGTCGAAGCTGGACGCCACCCGCATCCAGCGGGTGCCGGACCTGATGCGCGAGTTCGACGTCATCAAGAAGGCGCTCGACGTGAAGAAGATGGTGGTACCGACGGCGAAGGCCGGCTGACCGCCAGCTCGAAAGCACGCCGGGGCCGGGTGGCCGCCTCCCGTTCGCGGGGGGCGGGCACCCGGCCCGGCCGCTTTCTTGGCATCATCGGTGACGGACCGATCGCGCGCCGCGACCGCGACAGCAGGAGGACGACATGCCGACCATGCTCGAGGTGCGCGATCTGGCGCACGTGTACGGCACCGGGCCGAAGGCCCACACGGCGGTGTCCGAGCTGACGTTCACGGTCGCCGAGGACGAGCTCGCGTGCATCGTCGGGCCGTCCGGCTGCGGCAAGTCCACGCTGCTGCGCTGCATCGCCGGGCTGATCAGGCCGACCGCCGGCACGGTCACGCTGCACGACGACCCGGTGCACGGGGTGCCCGACGACCTCGCGGTCGTGTTCCAGGACTACAGCCGCTCGCTGTTCCCGTGGCTGTCGGTGCGCGGCAACGTCGAGTTCCCGTTGCGCACCAGGGTGTCCGGCCGCGCCGCCCGCCGCGCGCGGGCCATGGAGGCGCTGGAGTGGGTCGGCCTGTCCGACGCGTCCGCCAAGTACCCGTGGCAGCTCTCCGGCGGCATGCAGCAGCGCGTGTCGATCGCCAGGGCGCTGGCCTCGCAGCCGGCGCTGCTGCTGATGGACGAGCCGTTCGCCTCGGTCGACGCGCAGACCCGTGGGGAGCTGGAGGACCTGCTGCTGCGGGTGCGCAGCGAGCACGGCAGCACGGTGCTGCTGGTCACCCACGACATCGACGAGAGCGTCTACCTGGGTGACCGGGTGCTGGTGCTGTCGAAGTCCCCGGCCACGATCGTCGCCGACCTGCGGGTCGACCTGCCCGCCCAGCGCGACCAGATCACCACCCGCGGCTCGGCCGCGTTCGTCGAGCTGCGCACCGAGGTGGCCCGGCTGCTGCACGACAAGAAGGACGGCCACGGCAACCCGAACCCCCATGGCGACCCGGCGGCCACCGACGTGCTCGCGGCCGACAAGTTCCTCGCCGCCGAGCGTGAGGAAGCCCGCCAGCGCCAGCCCCGCTGAGGCTCAGCGCCGGCCACGACCCGAGCGGCTCGCAACCGCACCCAACGGGAACGGGACGCGACCCAGCCACAAGTACGTGGCCAAAAGAACGATCACTGCGAGACGCGGCCCAGAGTCCTAGTTCCGGAGTGGCGGGACAGCCCGGCTGTCGTGGCCGGTCTCGTCGAAGCCGATGACCGGCGCGATCTCCACGCCGAGCGCGCTCGCGCCGATGATCTTGCGGGCGGCCTGGTTGCCCATCGGCATGAAGATGCCCGCCTGCGCGTCGCGCCACATCCGTTCGTACGGCAGCTTTCGCGAGTAGCTCGCGCCGCCGACGACGTCCACGAGCCTGCGCATCACCAGCGACGCGTTGTTGCTCGCCACGTACTTGACCATGGCGCAACGCGCGATGCCCTCCTGCACGCCGAGGTCGAACAGCCGCCGGGACGCGACCTCCTCGGCGTGCCGGTAGGTCAGCGCGCGAGCGCTCTCGACCAGGATCTCGCATTCGCCGATCGTGTCCTGCACCAGCGGATCGGTGCCCTTTCCGCGCGCGGCGAGCTGGGTGACCGTCCACTCGAGCGCACCCGCGGCGACACCGGTGTACACCGCGGCGAACGCGGCCATCGCCCACGACCACACGGTCTCGAACACGCGCGCGTCGAGGTGCCCGACGGGCAGCGAGTGCACCACGTCCTCGTCGGCGACGAACACGTCGGAGTAGACGATGTCGTTGCTCTGCGTGCCGCGCATGCCGAGCGTGTCCCACGTCTGGTGCCGGGTGACACCGGGCGCGTCGAGCGCGACGCGGCACAGCAGCAGCCGCGGCCCGCCCTCGGCCTCCTCGTGGCGCGCGGTCGTGGAGCAGTGCGTGGCGACGACCGTGTTGGTGGCGTAGGACTTGCGGCCAGTGAGCCGGAACCCACCGTCCACTTTGACCGCCGCGGTCCGCGCGTCGGTCATGTCGTTGCGCACGCCGGGTTCGCTCGTGACCGACGCCCAGATCAGCCGGTCCTCCGCGGCCATCCGCAGCAGCTCCTCCAGGCGCGGGTTCCCCGTGCCGCGCCACACGCTCGCCCACTGCCCGATCGGCGAGATGTGCATCGCGACCGCGAGCGCCGTCGACCCGTCGCCCATCGCCAGCCGCTCCAGCACTGGCACCAGCTCGGCGAGCGTGGCGCCCTGGCCACCCAGCTCGGTGGGCACGGTCAGCTTCAGGAAACCGGCGGCGCGCAGGTCGTCGTAGTTCTCCACCGGGAACGTGTTCTCCCGGTCGTGCGCGGGGGCACGCTCGGCGAAGGTGTCCGCGAGCGTCCCGGCGATGTCGACGAGCTCCTGCTGACGGGGCGTGAGGAGGCGGTTCACTCAGAGCACGCTACCGCACACGCAAAGCGTGGCTCCCGCCCGAAAATCCGGGCGGGAGCCACGAAAGCGCTCAGCCCGCGGCCGCGGCGTCAGGCGCGGTCAGGCACAGCGTCAGCTTCGGCTCGGGGTAGGTGACCGCGGTCGCCTCGTTGCCAGCCCCGCAACCCTTCGCGTCGTCGCTTCCCTCGATCACCTTGGCGATCTTGAACTCGGCGCCCTTGGTGCAGTCGATCTTGACCTGGATCTTCCCGTCCTGCTTGAAACACTGCCCTTCCTTGGCGATCAGGACCATGCACAGCCGCACGTCGCTGGCACCGCCCGTCTCCGTGTAGGCCAGGTAGTTGTCGCTCGGGCAGTCGGCGTTGGGGTCGTCCTTGGTGACGCCGACCTTGTACATCGCGTCGGCCGACTTGCAGTCGATCGTCTCGATGTTCGCGCTCGCGACGTCGTTGACCTTGATGCAGTCGCCGGCCTTCGCGCTGGCCGGGGCGTCCTTGTTGAAGATGAGCGCGAAAGCGGCCACGCCGATCGCGATCACGACGAGGATGCCGATCCGGATCAGGTTCGCCTTGCGGTTGCGCTTCTTCGGCGCGGGTGCCGGGGGCACGCCCGCGTCGGCGCCGGGCGGAGGCGGCGGCGGGCCGAAGGACTGACCACCAGGCGGCGTGCCCGGCGGCGGACCGCCCGGGCCCGGGCCGTACTGGCCGGGCTGGCCGTAGGGCTGGCCACCGGGCGGCGTCTGCGGCGGTCGGCCTCCGGGCGGACCGTACTGCTGGCCACCGGGCGGCGTCCCCGGCGGACGGCCCCCGGGCGGACCGTACTGCTGACCGCCGGGCGGCGTCCCCGGCGGACGCCCACCGGGCGGGCCGTAGCCGGGCGGCGGGCCGTACTGTCCGCCACCCTGAGGCGGCCCGGCGGGCGGCGGGTAGTTGGGCGTGTTCATGTACACCTCGCGGGGCCGGCGCTGCGCCGGGGAAAGAAGTGAGTCCTGGTCGGAGCATCAGGAATGTACGCGGTGCCACCGACCGTCGTGGGTGAACCCGGAGAACCGGTGCGGACAAACACCCTGCGTCATCGAGCGGAAGCGGTCAGCCGATGTCGAGGCGGCAGATCGTCAACGGCGGGCGCGGATACGTGAGCGCGTTGGACGCGTCGCGCTCGCCGCAGCGGGCCGCGTCCTCCTCGCCGTCGTAGACCGCGCCCACCTCGTAGCTCGCGTCCGGCGAGTCGCACGGCACGCGGGTGTCCTGCTCCTCGGACTCGTGGAAGCACTCGCCCTGCCGGGCATTGAGCGTCAGGCACAGCAACAGGCTGTCCTGCTCGGTGTACTTCACGTAGTTCTCGCCGGGACAGTCACCGCCCCGGCCGTACTCGCGGATGCCGACCTTGTACACGGCGGCCCGGTCGGCGCAGTCGATCGTCTCGACGTCGGCGTTCGTCTTGCCGGCGTCGTTGACCTTGATGCAGTCGCCGGCCTTCGCGTCGACCGCCGCGCCCGGCACGGCCCCGGAGGTGCGGCCCTGCGCGGTCGCCGGCGCCTGTGCCGTGGCCGCCGGCTGGTCCCCGCCGGCGTCGTCCGTGCCGTCCCCCTTGGCGATCACCCACGCCCCGAGACCGGCCACGAGCAGCGCGGCCACCGCGAGGAGCCCGGTGACCACGGCGGTCTGGTCGCTCAGCCGCCGGGGCCGCGAACGGGGGCTGTGCCGCACGCCGCCGGAATGCCGGCCGTACCGTGGTTGTTGCGCGGAAGGCTGCCGTTCACCGTACGGTTGCTGACCGGAGACCGGTCGCATCCGCTGCGTCGGCTGCTCGCCGAGCCCGCCCGGGTGCCGGCGCTGCGGCCGGTGCCGGGGCGGCGGCGGAGTCATGACGGCAAATCTAGACGAGGAGAGCACGAGACGTGACCGATGGCCCGCTGATCGTGCAGTCGGACAAGACCCTGTTGCTGGAGGTCGGCCACCCGAGCGCGAACGACGCGCGCATGGCGGTCGCGCCGTTCGCGGAGCTGGAACGGGCGCCGGAGCACGTGCACACCTACCGCATCACGCCGCTGGCACTGTGGAACGCGCGGGCCGCGGGGCACGACGCCGAGCAGGTGGTCGACGCGCTGACCAAGTTCTCGCGCTACCCCGTGCCGCAGCCGCTGCTGATCGACATCGTCGACACGATGGGCCGGTTCGGCAGGCTGCAGCTGCAGAACCACCCCGCGCACGGGCTCACCATGTCCACAACCGACCGTGCGGTGCTCGAGGAGATCCTGCGGCACAAGAAGATCGCGCCGATGCTGGGCGATCGCATCGACGACGACACGGTCGTCGTGCACCCCAGTGAGCGCGGCCGGCTCAAGCAGGCGCTGCTGAAGGTCGGCTGGCCCGCGGAGGACATGGCGGGGTACGTCGACGGCGAGCACCACCCGATCGCGCTGCGCGAGGAGGGCTGGGAGCTGCGCGACTACCAGCGCCAGGCGGCGGACATCTTCTGGGCCGGTGGGTCCGGTGTGGTCGTGCTGCCGTGCGGTGCCGGCAAGACACTCGTCGGCGCCGCCGCGATGGCCCAGGCCCAGGCGACGACGCTGATCCTGGTGACGAATACGGTCGCCGGCCGGCAGTGGAAGCGCGAGCTGGTGGCGCGGACGTCGCTGACCGAGGACGAGATCGGCGAGTACTCGGGCGAGCGCAAGGAGATCCGCCCGGTCACGATCGCGACGTACCAGGTGATGACCCGCCGAACGAAGGGCGAGTACCGCCACCTCGAGCTGTTCGACTCGCGCGACTGGGGCCTGGTCGTCTACGACGAGGTGCACCTGCTGCCCGCGCCGGTTTTTCGCATGACGGCCGACCTGCAGTCCCGGCGCCGACTGGGTCTGACCGCGACGCTGGTGCGCGAGGACGGCCGCGAGGGCGACGTGTTCTCGCTGATCGGCCCGAAGCGCTACGACGTGCCGTGGCGGGACATCGAGGCGCAGGGCTGGATCGCCCCGGCGGAGTGCATCGAGGTGCGGGTGACCCTGACCGACAACGAGCGCCTGGCGTACGCGACGGCCGAGCCGGAGGAGCGGTACAAGCTGTGCTCGACGGTCGAGAGCAAGCTGCCGGTGGTGCGCAAGATCCTGGAGCGCCACAAGGGCGAGCCCACTCTGGTCATCGGGGCCTACCTGGACCAGCTGGAGGAGCTGGGCGAGGCCCTGGAGTCCCCCATAATCCAGGGCTCGACCCGCAACGCGGAACGCGAACGCCTCTTCGACGAATTCAGGCGTGGTGAGCTCCGGACCCTGGTGGTGTCCAAAGTGGCCAACTTCTCGATCGACCTCCCGGAGGCGACGGTCGCCGTACAGGTGAGCGGCACGTTCGGCTCGAGGCAGGAGGAGGCGCAGCGCCTCGGCCGCCTGCTCCGCCCGAAGGAGGACGGCCGGCAGGCACACTTCTACTCGGTGGTGTCACGGGACACCCTGGACACGGACTACGCGGCACACCGCCAGCGCTTCCTGGCCGAACAGGGCTACGCATACACGATCCGCGACGCGGACGACTTCCTCGGCCCGGCACTTCCGGAGATCAAGGGCTGACGAAGGCGAAGCCCGACACGCAGTACGAAGGCGAAGGCGAAGCCGAGCCAGCGCCGGCGCGAGGAACAAGGGCGGCCGACCGGCGCCAGCAAACGAGGGCGAAAGCCGAGCCCACTCGGCGCCAGCTCGTGCGACAAGAGGGTCGGGGCCGTCGGCGGGCCACCGGAGGGCAGGGGCGCCAGCCCCTGCCCGCAATGCCCTGCCCTCAGGGCGACGGAGGCTCGCGGGTCAAGGGCGTCGCCGACGGCACAAGACCGGCGCTGGAAATGGCGCGACCCCTTGAGGCGTGAGTCGGAGCCCGTAAAATCCGCCGACGGCCCCGACCCCCTTCAACCGGCCGCCGAACAGAACACTGGCCCCCACAAGCAAGCCCAATTCTCCCAGGCCGCAAGTGGCCTGGCCTCCGACCCCCGAAATCCAGCGTACCGGCGCGCACTGACATTTCCTGACGGTGCAAGCCGTTCTGTGGACAACCGAGCGAGTTGTGGACAACCGGCCCGGGGCCCCCGGTTTCAACGCTACCGGCCCTCACCGACAAAACCGAGCTACCGCGAAAGCCTTTGTGGACAAGCGTCAATCGGAGATGTCGGCGTTCGCGACGACCTTCGTGATCGTGCCCAGGATCAGCAGCTCCCCCGGCACGGCATTGCGCCGCCCGAACTCCTCACCCTTCTCCTCCCCCATGTACCGAGCCGCGATGCGCACCGACCACGGCAGCGACTCCACCGGATCGTCCACAATAGACGCCGTACCGTAGAACATCACGAACGAGAACGGCGGCTCCGGGATGTCGACGGACATCGCGAACCGGGGTTCGCGGCGCAGGGCACGGCCCTTGACCGTCGTGGCCCCGGTGTTGAACACGATGCGGTCCTCGCCAGAAGACGTGTCCAGGACGAACCACACCGGCGCCACGTGCGGCGACCCGTCCTCACGAGTCACCGCCAGGTGGCCGGTGCGGGTGCCCGCCATGACGAACGGAAGCCACTCGTCGCGGGGCATGCGGTGGAAAGGCATCACGCCACCTCCGCGAGCACGGCGTCGGTGAACGCCGGCCACGTCTCGACCGCCCACGGGCCAAACGCGCGGTCCGACAGCGCGGCGCACGCCACGCCCGCGTCCGGATCGACCCACAGGAACGTGCCGGACTGTCCGAAGTGGCCGAACGTGCGCGGCGAGCTGTTCTTGCCCGTCCAATGTGGATCCTTGTGGTCGCGCAGCTCGAACCCGAGGCCCCAGTCGTTCTCCTTCTGGTAGCCGAAACCGGGCAGCACGCCGGCCAGACCGGGGAACGCCACCGTCACCGCCTCGGCGAGCGTCGACGACGACAGCAAGGTCGGCGCCAGCAGCTCCGCCGCGAACAGCGCCAGGTCGTCGCATGTGGACACCGCGCCCGCGCCCGCCGTGCCGGCCAGCCGGGTCGACGTCATCTCGAGCGGGCCGAGCACCGCCTCGGTCAGGTACTCCGCGAACGGGATCCCGGACGCCTCGTGGACGGTGTCGGCCAGCACCTCGAAACCGGGGTTGGAGTACAGCCGCCGGTTGCCGGGCGGCGCGACCACCTTGTGCTCGTCGAACGCCAGCCCCGACGTGTGCGCGATCAGGTGCCGCACCGTCGACCCCGGCGGCCCGGCGGGCTGGTCCCACTCGACCGCCCCCTCCTCGACCGCGATCAACGTCGCGTAGGCGGTCAGGACCTTCGTCACCGAGGCCAGCTTGAACTCCCGCGCCATCGGCCCCTCCGCGGCCAGCACCGCACCGGAAGAACCCACGACCGCCACGGCCGCGTGGTCCACCGGCCAGTCGGCCACCGCACGCACACTCTGCATGCGAACGACGTTACTCACCGGGCCTGGTGAGCCCGTTCTCGGCGGCACCCAGCGAGAGAACCACCCGGTCGGTGCGCACGAGCGCCTCCGCGCGCCGCTTCGGGTCGACGCTGGTGTCGGTGGTGAGGTTGCGCAGCCGGATCGGCGGGCCCAGGTCCACCAGCGTCGGCAGGTACTCGGCCTGGTCCACCGCCCACCCGTTCGGCCCGCGGCTGAACCGGAAGCGGGCCATCACGCCCTCCTCCGTGGTGCCGCGCGGCTCCTCGTGCCGGGCGAGCTGGTTGCCGAGGCCGTAGGCGACCCACTTGCCGTTGACCTTCTCGAACGGCTGCACGACGTGCGCGTGGTGGCCGACGATCAGGTCGATGGCCGGGTCGGCGAGCAGCTTGCGCGCGGTCTGGCGCTGGAACGGCGTCGGCGCGGACTGGTCCTCGTTGCCCCAGTGCAGGCTCGCGATGACGATCTGGGCACCTGCCTTGCGCGCGGCACGCGCGGCGGCAAGCACCTTGTCGACCGTCAGCACGTTGCCCATCCACGGCTGCGGCGGCTCGGTGCCCACGTTGAAGCCGAACGTGAACGCCACCTGGGCGACCTTCACGCCGCCGACGTCGCGCACCAGCGGCGTGTTCGCCTCCTTCTCGGTGCGTGCCGAGCCGGTGTGCGCGATCTTGGCCTTGTCGAGCTCGTCGAGCGTGGTGTTCGCGCCCTGCACGCCCTGGTCGAACGTGTGGTTCGACGCCGTGGAGCAGCTGTCGTACCCGGTCTTGGCGAGCGCGGTGGCCACCTCGGGCGGCGCGGAGAACGTCGGGTAGCCCTCGAACGGCCCCGCCTTGGTCGCCAGCGGCACCTCGAGGTGGCAGATGGCGAAGTCGGCGGCGTTGACGGCCGAGCGCACCCCGGCGAACATCTCGGTGAAGTCACGGCTGCCGTCGCCGTCCTTCGTGGCCTGCTCGGTGAGCGCCGGGTGGACCAGCACGTCGCCGGTCGCGAGCACCGTGAACGCGCCGCCCTGCGGGCGCGCGACCGGCGCGGACTGCGGGTTCGACGGTGGCGACTGTGGTTGGGGAATGGTGATCCCACTCGAGGACGGCTCCGAACAGCCGGCCACGAGTGCTGACACTCCGCACAGGATCAGCAACCAACGGCGCACGCGCGCATTCTTTCGGTGCAGAGCCGCGAGTTTCAAGAGCCGATCGTCGTCAACTGCGCCGGCGGAGCAGCCGGACGACGGCCACCAGCACCACGAGGGCGACGACCAACGGGACCACTCGCTTGACCACGGACGGCCCCGCATAGGCCAGAAGGTCGATCGGTTCGGCCTCCGGTTGGGGCTCCACCGCGGTCAGCTTCGGCTTCTTGCCGGAAACTTCCGCCCGCGGCGGCGCGGACGCCGCCACGGCGCGGCCGGCCGCGGCGCCCGTCGCGATCGCTTCGTCCCGCTCGACGACCGACAGCCTCGGCGAGTCCGGGGCCGCCTTGCCGGACCTCGGGGACGACTTCGTGGACGCCTTCGGAGACGACTTGGGGGCCGGCTTCGGTGCCTCGGCCGGCGGCGGCTCGGCCTCCGGAGCGAGCTTGGTGGCCAGGCAGGCGGCGAACGAGTCGAGGATCTTGCCGCCCACCTCGGCGATCAGCCCGCGGCCGAACTGGGCGGGCTTGCCGGTGATCGACAGGTCGGTGTCGACCGAGCCGGCGGTGCCCGCGCCCTCGGCGCGCAGCGTCACGGTGACCGTGGCCGACGCGGTGCCGTTGCCGCGAGTGTCCTTGCCCGCCGCCTTGATGACGACCTTGCGGGCGGCCTCGTCCTTCTCCAGGAACTCGCCGGATCCCTTGTACTGCAAGGAGATCGGCCCGACCTTCACCTTCACCGTGCCCTTGAACGAGTCGCCGTCGACCTCGCTGAGGCTGGCGCCGGGCATGCACGGTGCGACCCGCTCGGGATCCAGCACCGCCGCCCACACGGTGTCCAGGTCGGCCGGCACGGTGAACGAGTGCTCGAGCTTCACGACATCCTCCCTCGGAAAGTCCACGGCCCCGGGCGACGGCTCGTCGCCCGGGGCCGTGTCCTCAGCCTAAGCGCCCACCGCCGCGGACACCGCCCGGCCGGTGAGGACCCTGGCCAGGTGCCGGCGGTACTCCGCGTCGGCGTTGCCGTCGGCGGGCGGGCTGGTGCCCTCCGCCGCGTGCTCGGCCGCCGCGTTGATGGCCTCGGCCGTCGCCGGCTGCCCGACCAGGGCCTGCTCGACGCCGGCCGCCCGGACCGGGGTCGAGCCCATGTTGGTGAGCGCGACCCTCGCCTCGGTGATCGACCCGCCGTCGACGCGCACGGTCGCCGCCACCGCGACGATCGACCACGCCTGGGCCACCCGGTTGAACTTCTCGTAGTGCGCGTGCCACCCGGTGTGCTTCGGGATCCGCACCTCGCACAGGATCTCGCCCGGCTCCAGCGCGGTCGTGAAGAGGTCCACGAAGAACTCCGCGGCCGGGACCGTGCGGCGGCCGCCGGATCCGGCGATCACCAGCTCGGCGTCCAGCGCGAGCGCCACCGCGGGCAGGTCGCCCGCCGGGTCGGCGTGCGCGAGGGAACCGCCGAAGGTGCCGCGGTGGCGGATCTGCGGGTCGGCCACGGTGCCGGTCGTCTCGGCCAGCAGCGCGGCGTGCTCGGCGACCAGCGGGTCGTGCAGCACGTCGTAGTGCGTGGTCATGGCGCCGATCACGATGGCGTCGCCGTCCTCGCGGATCCCGCGCAGCTCGGCGACCCGGTTGAGGTCGATCAGCGTGGTCGGCGCGGCGAGGCGCATCCGCAGCACCGGCAGCAGGCTCTGCCCGCCGGCCAGCACCTTGGCGTCCTCGCCCGCGTCAGCGAGCGCGCGGACCGCGCCGTCCAGAGTGGACGGTGCGACGTAGTCGAACGCTGCCGGGATCACCGGGCACCTCCGGAGGAGTCGATGGAGCCGAGACCGCCGCCGGCCTCGGCGCCGAGCCCGCCCGCGTCGGGCCGGCCGGTGCGGATCGCCTGCCACACCCGCATCGGCGTGCACGGCATCTGGACGTCGGACACGCCGAGATGGCGTACCGCGTCGACGACCGCGTTGACCACCGCCGGGGTGGACGCGATCGTGCCCGCCTCGCCGACACCCTTGACGCCCAGCACGTTCGTCGTCGACGGGCTCTCCGTCCGGTCGGTGACGAACGACGGCAGGTCGACCGCCGACGGCACCAGGTAGTCGGCGAGCGTGCCGGTGGTGAGCGTGCCGGACTCGTCGTGCACGGCCTCCTCGAACAGGGCCTGCGCGATGCCCTGCGCGAGCCCGCCGTGCACCTGGCCCTCGACGATCAGCGGGTTGATCACCTTGCCGATGTCGTCCACGCACACGTACGAGCGGATCGTGACCCGGCCGGTCTCGGTGTCCACCTCGGTCGCGCACAGGTGCGTGCCGTGGGGGAAGGAGAAGTTCTCCGGGTCGAACGTGGCCTCCGAGTCCAGGTTCGGCTCGACGCCGTCCGGCAGGTCGTGCGCGGCGAACACGGCGAGCGCGACGTCCTGGATGGACACCGACTTCGCCCCGGAGGCCTCGGTCCCGGCGCCCTTGACGCGGAACGAGCCGGACGCGAACTCCACGTCGTCCTCGCTCGCCTCGAGCATGTGCGCGGCGATCTTGGCGGCCTTGGCCTTCACCTTGTCCGTGGCCTGCACGACGGCCATGGCGCCGACGGTCAGCGAGCGCGAGCCGTAGGTGTCCATGCCCTTGTGCGAGGACTGCGTGTCGCCGTGGAGCACCTCGATGTCCTCGAACGGCACGCCCAGCTGGTCGGCCACGATCTGGCTCCACGCCGTCTCGTGGCCCTGGCCGTGCGGCGAGGAGCCGGTGACGACCTCGACCTTGCCGGTGGGCAGCATGCGGATCGCCGCGTGCTCCCAGCCGCCCGCTGCGTAGGACAGCGAGCCGAGCACCCGCGACGGGGCCAGGCCGCACATCTCCGTGAACGTCGAGATGCCGATGCCCAGCTGGACCGGGTCACCCTTCTCCCGGCGCTCCTTCTGCTCGGCGCGCAGCGCGTCGTAGCCGAAGAGCTCCTTCGCCTTGTCCGTGGCCGCCTCGTAGTTGCCCGAGTCGTAGGTCAGGCCGGCGACCGTGGTGAAGGGGAACTCCTCGTGTTTGATCCAGTTCTTCTCACGGACCTCCATCGGGTCCACGCCGAGCTCGGCGGCCAGCTCGTCCATCAGCCGCTCGATCGCGAACGTCGCCTCCGGCCGCCCGGCACCGCGGTAGGCGTCGGTCGGCACCTTGTTCGTGAACACGTTGGTGCAGACGAACCGGTAGGCCGGGAACTTGTAGATCGCGTTGAACATGAACGCGCCGAGGATCGGCACGCCCGGGGTGACCAGCCGCAGGTACGCGCCCATGTCGGCGAGCAGCTCGACCTTGAGGCCGGTGACCGTGCCGTCGCGCTTCGCCGACAGCGTCAGCTTCTGGATCTGGTCGCGCCCGTGGTGGCCGGCCAGCAGGCTCTCGCTGCGTGACTCGGTCCACTTGACCGGCTTTCCGATCCTGCGGGCCGCCAGGAAGGTGAGCACCTCCTCCGGCGTGACCTGCAGCTTGCCGCCGAACCCGCCGCCGACGTCCGGCGCGATCACGCGGATCTTGTGCTCGGGCACGGACAGCGTCATCGCGAGCATCACCCGCAGGATGTGCGGGACCTGGGTGGACGACCACATGGTGAGCTGCTCGCCGGTCGGGTCGACCATCACCGAGCGGGGCTCCATGAACGCGGGGATCAGCCGCTGCTGGCGGAAGGTCCGCTCGATCAGCACCTCGGCCGACGAGATCGCCTGCTCGACGTCGCCACCCGTCCCGGCCTCGCCGGAGTCGAAGATCCACGTGGCGCTGGAGTTCGTGCCCAGGTCCTCGTGCACCAGGTCGGCGCCGTCGGCGACCGCGGCCGCCATGTCGAGCACCACGGGCAGCTCGTCGTAGTCGACGTCGATCCCCTCGAGCGCGTCGGCGGCCTCGTAGGCGCTGCGGGCCACGACGAGCGCGACCGCCTCACCCGCGAAGTTGACCTGGTCGACTGCCATCGAGGGGGCGCCGGGGGACTTCATGTCCGCCGTGATCGGCCACGCGCACGGCAGGCTGCCCTGCTCGTCGGCGAGGTCGGCGCCGGTGACCACCGCGAGCACGCCGGGCATGTCCTTGGCCGCGGACGTGTCGATGCTCGTGATCCGGGCGTGCGCCAGCGGGCTGCGCAGGATCGCCATGTGCAGCAGGCCCGGCAGCGTCAGGTTGTCGGTCCACCGCGTGCGGCCGGTGATCAGCCGCGCGTCCTCCTTGCGCCGGCGTGACCTGCCGACCTCGGGCTCAACGGTCGCGGTCATCAGTTCCCGCCTCCCACCGGCTGGCTCGCGTCGGCCACCCGCTCTGCCTCGGGACCGGCGCCACCTCGCATGTGACCGGCCGCGTCGCGCACCGCGCGGACGATGTTCTGGTAACCGGTGCAGCGGCAGAGGTTGCCCTCGAGGCCTTCGCGCACGGCCTTCTCGTCGGGGTCGGGGTTGTCGGCCAGCAGGTCGATGGACTGCATGATCATGCCCGGCGTGCAGAAACCGCACTGCAGGGCGTGGTTGTCGTGGAAGGCCTGCTGGACCGGATGCAGCCGGCCGTCCCGGGCGAGTCCCTCGATGGTGGTGACCTCGCTGCCGTCGGCCTGGACGGCCAGGACGGAGCAGGACTTCACGCTCTGCCCGTCGAGATGGACGGTGCACGCACCGCAGTTGCTGGTGTCGCAGCCGACGACGGTACCCACCTTGCCGAGCCGTTCTCGCAGGTAGTGCACGAGCAGCTGACGTGGCTCGACCTCGTCGGTGAACTTGGTTCCGTCAACGGTCACGGTGATGCGCATGGGGCCTCCAATACGACACAGACGGCCGCGCTGGTGTCGGTTCGGGCGGGCGTGAGCGGACTCACACACGCCGACGAGCCTGCCCCCGCCGGACCGTTCGGACAAGTCCAGCCGGGAAAAAGTGGATCTGTGCGCGAAACCTCACCCGGAGGTGGCGGGAAAGGTCGTTCGCCACGCTTACGATCGATGTCGTGGCCGCTTCCGTCGCAGCTCAGCGCGCGATCCCGGAGAACGGCCCGGAGTACCGCCGCGGCGTCACGCTGGGCGCGACGGCGTACACGCTGTGGGGTCTCTTTCCGCTGTACTGGACGTTGCTGGCGGCCGCGGGCGCGCTCGAGGCGCTGGCGCACCGGATGCTCTGGTCGCTCGTCGTCGTGGCGGTCGTGCTGGTGGCGACCGGGCGGGTGTCCTCGGCGCGGGCGGTGCTGGCGTCGCGGCGGAAGCTGGGCCTGCTGACGGCCGCGGCGGTGCTGATCGCGTGCAACTGGGGCGCCTACATCTGGGGTGTGAACCACGGGCACGTGGTCGAGACCGCGCTCGGGTACTTCACCGGGCCGCTGGTGTCGGTGCTGATCGGCGTGCTGCTGCTGCGCGAGCGGCTGCGCGCCGCCCAGTGGGTGGCGGTCGGCCTCGGCGCGGTGGCGGTCGTGGTCCTGGCGGTCGGCTACGGGCAGGTGCCGTGGGTGGCGCTGGTGCTCGCGTTCAGCTTCTCCGCCTACGGGCTCGTGAAGAAGCTCGCGGGCGTGCCCGCGCTGGAGTCGGTGGGCATCGAGGCGGCGATCACGCTCGTGCCGGCGCTGGCGTACGTCTGCGTGCTCGAGGCGACCGGCTCGGGGACGTTCTTCTCCCTCGGCGTGGGCCACACGTTGCTGCTGATCGGCGGTGGTGTGGTGTCGACCCTGCCGCTGCTGGCGTTCGGCGGCGCGGCGGTGCGCATCCCGCTGTCGATGATCGGGCTGCTGCAGTACCTGGCGCCGGTGCTCCAGTTCGCGTTCGGCGTGCTGGTGTTCCACGAGCAGATGCCGCCGCAGCGCTGGCTGGGCTTCGCGATCGTGTGGCTGGGTCTGCTCGTCCTGACGGTCGACGGCATGCGCGCCGCCCGCACACCGCGCGCCCCGGAACCCGCCACCCCGGCCTAGCCCCCGCGAGTCCAACCCTCCCGACCCGCGAGTCCAACCCTCCCGACCCGCGAGTCCAACGCTCCGGGCCGGCGAGTCCAACGGCCGCGCGCACCGGCCGGCGCGTGCCGGGCGTTGGACTCGCGCGTGCCCGGCGTTGGACTCGCGACCTCGAAGGCATCCCCCGTGTGGGTTAGCCCCGGAGGGGGTCACGGCTCGCGGTGGATGCGGCCCTCGGCCTCGGTGAGGCGGCTTCCCTCGCCGCCCCAGCGCAGCGAGATGACCTCCGCCGCGATGGACACCGCGGTCTCCTCCGGGGTGCGCGCGCCGAGGTCCAGGCCGATCGGCGAGGACAGCCGGGCCAGCTCCTCCTCGCTCAGGCCCGCCTCGCGCAGCCGCGCCATCCGGTCGTCGTGCGTGCGCCGCGAGCCCATCGCGCCCACGTAGCCGACGTCGCAGCGCAGCGCCACCTCGAGCACCGGCACGTCGAACTTCGGGTCGTGCGTGAGCACCGCGACCACCGTGCGCCGGTCGATCCGGCCCGCCTCCGCCTCGGCAGCCAGGTACCGGTGCGGCCAGTCGACGACGACCTCGTCGGCCTCCGGGAAACGGCTCTTCGTCGCGAACACCGGGCGCGCGTCGCACACGGTCACGCGGTAGCCGAGGAACGACCCGAGCCGGGCCATCGCCGCGGCGAAGTCGATCGCGCCGAACACCAGCAGGCGCGGCGGCGGCTCGAACGAGCTGACGAACACCGACATGCCCTCGCCGCGCCGCTGGCCCTCCACGCCGTAATGCAGCGTGCCGGTCCGGCCGCTGGCGAGCATGCCGCGTGCGTCGTCGGCAATCGCGTCGTTGATCCGGGCCGTGCCCAGGTCACCGAGGGTCCGCGACGGCCACACGATCAGCCGCCTGCCCCGCCGCGACTCGTCGGGATGCGCCACGACGGTCGCGAGCGCCACCGGCTCCTCGCTCTGGATGGACTTGGCCAGGTCGACGAACTCCGGGAAGTCGGCGGCCGAGATCCGCTCGGTGTAGATGTCGATGATCCCGCCGCAGGTCAGGCCGACCGCGAACGCGTCGTCGTCGCTCACGCCGTAGCGCTGCAGCACCGGCGTGCCGTCCTCGAGGACCTGCTGGCCCAGCTCGTACACCGCGCCCTCGACACAACCGCCGGACACGCTGCCCGACACCGTCCCGTCCGCCGCGACCAGCATCGCGGCCCCGGGCGAGCGGGGTGCCGAGGAGAACGTCGCCACGACCGTCCCCAGCGCGGCGGGTTCGCCCGCCGAGTAGCGGCGCAGCAGCTCGTCCAACACGTCACGCACGGCGTACCTCCGTCAACAACTCTTCGAGAGTAGCCAGGCTGTGCCCGGCCAGCAGCTGGTCGAGATGCGGCAGCGCGGCCACGATGCCGGACTGCACCGGCGCGTACCCGTCCCGCCCGGCGTGCGGGTTCACCCACAGCACCGCGTGCGCGAGCCGCCGCAGCCTCGCCAGCTGCTCGCCCAGCAGCGACGAGTCGCCGCGCTCCCAGCCGTCGGAGAACAGAACGACCACGGCCCGCCTGGCCATTCCCCGCTGCCCCCACCGGTCGAGGAACACCCGAAGCGTCTCCCCCAGCCGGGTGCCGCCCGCGAAGTCGGGCACCGCGCGCGACGCCGCGGACAGCGCCTCCTGCGGATCGCGCTTGCGCAGCTGGCGGGACAGCCTGGTCAGCCGGGTGCCGACGGTGAACACCTCGGTGGTCGCCGGCGCCGCGCGGGTCACCGCGTGTGCGAACCGCAGCAGCGCGTCGGCGTACGGGGTCATCGAGCCGGACACGTCAATCAGCAGCACCACCCGCCGGGGCCGGCGGCCGCGGCCGCGGTAGGCCAGCCGGATCGGCTCGCCGCCCGCGGCACGCATCGCCCGCAGCACCTTCGGCACGTCGAGCCGGCCCGAGCGCATCGGGCGGAAGCGCATCGACCGGCGCAGCGGCGGATCCAGCCGCAGCGTGGCGAGCAGCTCGCGCAGGTGCTCGCGCTCGGCGGCGGTCAGGTCGGAGATGTCGCGGTGGCGCAGCACCTCGGTGTCGCTCGCCGCCACCTTCAGCTCGTCGGTCTCCCGCTCGGCGGACGAGCCGTTGCCGGACACCTCGGTCAGCGCGGCCATCGTGGCCTGCCGCTGCCGGGGCGGCCCGGCCGTGCGGCGCCGGGCGGGCCGGCGCGCGGTGAACCACGCGGCGAACGCCTCGTCGTAGCGGGGGAGGTCGTCCGGCTCGGCGCAGAGGGTCAGCCGGCCCGCCCAGTACAGCTGGTCCGGGTCGCCGATGTTCACCGCCCGCACGGCACCCAGGTACGCCTGCACCCGCTGGGCGTCGGCGGGCAGTCCCGCCTCCCGCAGCGCGGCGGCGAAACCGACCAGACCCGGCAGCGGGTCCGGTGTGTCGGACGTGTGCACCCTTTTATTGTGACTCCTTCAACGGGTTACTTTCAGGTGCGACCTCACCACGGACAGCCAGGATGCCGGACAGCCAAGCGACACTCACCGACGAACTCAAGCGGCTCCGCAAGGGCCGCGGCGTCCACGCGCCCGACATCAGCGAGCGGGCGGGCCCGGCGCTGCGCAGGCTCTGCGGGATCCGCCCGGACGACGGTCCGGCGGCGGTCCGCGACCGGCTCGCCACCACGCTGACCGAGCTCGCCCGCAGGCTGCCCGACGACCTGCGGCTGGCCCTGCTCGTGGAGCTCGGCCTGCACGCGGTGGCCACGGCGCCGCGCCTGGGCGAGCGGCTGGACTGGCTCGCGGGGCAGCTCGCCCGCGAGCCGCGCACGGCGCGGCGGCGCGCGGACCTGGCGTGCGAGCGGCTCACCGAGGTGGCCGGCGTGCTGCCGGAGGCGCCACCGGAGGAGGACGACGGCTGGTACGTGCGGCGGTTCACCGCGCTGGTGAAGCTGGACGGGACGGCACCGGAGGTCACCGAGACCCGCATGGTCGTCGCCACCCGGGACGGGATCGGCGAGCTGGACACGGAGTTCAGCCTGCCCCGCCACCCCGGCGACCGGCGACCGGCGCACGACCTGGGCGTGTCGCTGCTCTACGGCGGGCGGCTGGTGCGCCGGCAGCGGCGCTCGGAGAGCCACTTCTCGTTCTCCGTGGAGCTGCCCGCCGTGCTGGGCACGGGCCAGCACCACGAGTACGCGCTGCAGCTGCGGGTGCCGGACGGGCAGCCGGTGCGCCAGCACTACGTGTTCATCCCGCACCGGCGCTGCGACCTGTTCGAGATGCGGCTGCGGTTCGACCCGCGGCGGATTCCGCGGCAGCTGTGGCGGGTCACCGGGTCGCCGGTCCGGGTCGTGGACGACGGGGTGCCGAGCGGCGAGCTGCTGCGCCCGGACGCGGCG
This sequence comes from Actinophytocola sp., assembly GCA_035995025.1. Classification (GTDB taxonomy): domain Bacteria; phylum Actinomycetota; class Actinomycetes; order Mycobacteriales; family Pseudonocardiaceae; genus Actinophytocola. The sequence goes on along the minus strand of DASYKY010000098.1, from coordinate 10,611 downwards.
GGCGATGTCCACGAGATATTTCCCGGCCCGCGCCAGGGACTCGCCTACGGGGTGCAGTGGACCGGCTGGTGAAAAGAGTGGGCCGGCCGGGGGAATCCCGGCCGGCCGACCCTACCCCCAGTCGCGGAACGCCTCAGCCGATCTGCGCGACCAGCGTGGTCACGAGATCGCTCACCACGTGCGACTCCATCACGGTTCCTCTCCTACCGGCTGCCCGGGCGACCCATCCGTCACCCGGGTCGACGGTGGCCGGGAGGGCAGCGAGTCCGACGAGGACAGAGCCGCAGAGCTCAGCCACATGCCGGCGGCCACTCCCAGGATCAGGCAGAACAACGCGAGCTTCAGCGCGAACGAGACCGGGCAATAGGCTCGCACTTCTCGCCCCTCCCCCTTGTTTCCCGACTACCCCGACGAATTCGAGGCTCACATGGGTGGAGGAATCGATCTGCGTCACGTGACACACAGCTGTGAAATTGTCCCGTTACCGACCCGGTAGTCGATGACCAAGAGGTCAGCGTCGCGGCATACCGCCGGACAGACCATAGCGCAGCTGGGAATTCACCCGTCCGGCCCACCACTTCCGACGGCGCAGGTGGACATTTGGACAATTTTCTGACCAATGCGTCCGGTAATACAAACGAGATGAATGTGTGCGAATTTATCTCGAAATCACGGACCGTGTCACGACCGATCCCTGTGCCGGCCGGATCACGGCCGGCACAGGGACGGGACTCCCCGCCGCGACCCATGGCCAGGTAGCGGAAGCCGGGCGCGGGGAGTCGGGGAGAGGTCATGCGGGGAGCCGTCCTCTTCGGAGCAGAAGGGACGGCTCCCGGCATCCGGACGGCGCCGCCGCGGGCGAGCACCGCGACAGGCTCGCGTCGGCACGACGACGCCATCCGGCCGGGGACACCGGAACTACCGACTACTCCCCCGAGTCACGGTGCTCATGGTGTCCTCCTGTGGGTTCGGCGCGCGCCGGCCACAACTATGCGACACCCCAACGAAACCCGCGACCGATTTTCCGCGAGTCCAACCCTCCCGCCCCGCGAGTCCAACGTCCGTGCCCCGCGAGTCCAACGCTCCCGCCCCGCGAGTCCAACGTCCGTGCCCGGCGAGTCCAACGCTCCCGCCCGGCGGCACCGTCCGCCGCCGCGGGGCCGGGTGTTGGACTCGCGGAAGCTGGGGCCGGACCTACACGGACCGAGCGTCGGACTCGCCGGGGCCGAGCGTCGGACTCGCCGGGGCCGAGCGTTGGACTCGCCGGGGCCGAGCGTTGGACTCGCGGGAGCTGGGGGTTGGACTCGCCGGGGCTGGGGGTTGGACTCGCGCGGGGTGGGGGTTGGACTCGCGGGTCAGCCGGCGAGGATCTGGTCCAGGCCGACCGCCACCACGCGCTGCGCGTCCTCGCGGTACTTGAGCACCGCGCCCAGGGTGGCCGCCGCCGCGGCCGCGTCAAGCTCCGTGCGGCCCAGCGCGCCGAGCGCCTCCGCCCAGTCGATCGTCTCCGCCACGCCCGGCGGCTTGAGCAGCTCCACCTCGCGCAGCCGCCGCACCGCGGTCGCCACCTGGGTGGCCAGCTGCGCGGACAGGTCCGGCAGCCGGCGGCGCAGGATCGCCACCTCGCGCGCGAGGGCCGGGTGCTCAAGCCAGTGGTACAGGCACCGCCGCTTCAGCGCGTCGTGCACCTCGCGCGTCCGGTTCGACGTGAGGATCACCAGCGGCGGCACCTCCGCGCGCACCTCACCGAGCTCCGGCACGGTCACCGCGCTCTCCCCGAGCACCTCGAGCAGGAACGCCTCGAACTCGTCGTCGGCCCGGTCGACCTCGTCGATCAGCAGCACGCACGGCGACTCCTCGAGCGCCTGCAGCAGCGGCCGCGCCACCAGGAACCGCCGGCTGTAGAGCGAGCGCTCGGCCTCGTCGGAGTCGAGCGACCCGTGCGAGGCCGCCTCGAGCGCACGCAGGTGCAGCAGCTGGCGCGGAAAGTCCCAGTCGTACAGGGCCTGGGTGAAGTCGATGCCCTCGTGACACTGCAGCTTGATCAGCCGCACGCCGAGCGCCTCGGCGAGCGCGGTCGCGAGCGACGTCTTGCCCGTACCCGGCTCGCCCTCGCAGAACAGCGGTCTGCCCAGCCGCAGCGCGAGGAAGGCCGCCGTGGCGACCCCCTCGTCGGCCAGGTAGCCGACCCGGTCCAGCGAGTCGGCCAGCTCGTCCGGCGAGTCGACGGGCGCCCACGACGCGTTCACCACACCCCTGAGCCTACGGGCCGGACCACCAGGGTCCGGCCAGGGTCGTTCCCCGATGTCGCGCAGCCGCCCGGCGGCGAGGCTGGACACATGACAGACACCGACACCCGTCCCACCCGCACGCTGTACCGCAGCCGGTCCGACCGCATGGTCGCCGGCGTGTGCGGCGGCATCGCCGAGATGTTCGGCATCGACGCCGCACTCGTCCGCATCGGCCTGGTCGCCGCCACCCTGCTGGGCTTCGGCACCGGCGCGATCATCTACCTGATCTGCTGGATGATCGTGCCCGAGAGGTAACACCGGACCTGACACCTACAGTGACGGCCGTGACCGAGGAGCAGGACCGCAAGACCGTCTCCCGCCTCGGCACGGCCCGCGCGCTCGTGCTGCTCGCCGCCGTGCTGGCGTTCGCCGCGAGCGCGCTGCTCTGCCTGGCCGTGCTCGTGCTGGGCCCGGGCGCCCTGAAGGGCCTCGCCGGCTCCGCGATCCTCGGCACCGCCGCGTGCTGCGTCGTGGTGCTGGCCGCCGGCATCGCGGCGAGCCTGCTCGCGGTCCGCGCCCGCACCGTGCGTGCCGTGCTCGCGCGCGGTTTCGGCGTGCTGGTCGGCGGCGGCGTGCTCGGCCTGGCCGTGCTGCTCCTGCTGGTTTCGGGCACGTGATGCCGGGATCGCGGTCACAACTCGCCGGTACCACCCGAATGGCCGGTATCTGGCCACTCAGCTCACGCTCTTGACTACCGAGACGATCTATCGTTGGAGTAGCCCGAACAAGCGATGAGAATACGAACGAGACGCGAAGGCCTGGGGGTTGGCACGATGGTCCTGGAGCCATCTGGAACACAACCCACGGAGCGGGGTGGGACGCGGTGACCGAACTGCAGACCACAAGCGTTGCCAAGCCCTGGGAAGGGCTGGAGGGCCGGGACCGGCACGCGGCATGCATGATCGCCGCGCAGGCCGGGGACCGGTCGGCGTTCGACATCCTGGTCGCCGAGCTCTCGCCACTCGTGTGGCACGTGGCGCGGAGCAACGGGCTGGAACGGACCAGTGCGGAGGACGTCGTGCAGACCGTGTGGCTCGCGCTGCTGCGGCACCTCGACCGCCTCTCCGAACCACGGGCACTGGCCGGCTGGCTGATCACGACCACCCGCCGCGAGGCGCAGCGGGTGGCGCACCGGGGGGCCGCGCAGGTCGAGCTGTCCAGCGAGGTCGCCGAGCAACTGCCGACCACCGACCCGTCGCCGGAGCACGAGGTGCTGCGCGACGAGCGGGACCGGCAGCTGTGGTCCGCCTTCCACAACCTGACGCAGCGCTGCCAGGAGCTGCTGCGGCTGACCGTCCTCGCCGGCCGCGCGGAGTACCGCGCCGTCGCCGAGGCCCTGCACATGCCGCACGGCAGTATCGGACCGACCAGAGGGCGCTGCTTGAACAGCTTGCGGAGCCTGTACAACGGGGACAGTGGATCATGAGAACGCACCACCCTGACGACGAGCTGATGGCCCAGGTGGCGCGCCTGGTGAACGAGCTCGATCCCATGCCGCCCGGCCTGGTGGAGCGCACGCAGTTCGCCGTGGCCATCGACGACGTCGACGACATCGACCTCGAGGTCGCCCGGTGGGCCGACAACCGGACGCTGGCCGGCGTGCGCGGCGGCCTGCCCGGCACCATCACGTTCTTCGTCGGCGACCTGACCGTCATGGTCAACGTCACCCGCACCGGCGAACGGCAGCGCATCGACGGCTGGCTGGTGCCCGCGGGCGCGCACGGCGTCGAGGTCCGGGTCGCCGACCACGGATCGTCGACAACGACCGCCGACGAGGGCGGCCGCTTCGTGCTCACCGAGGTACCGCGCGGCACGACTCAGCTGCTCGTACGCATGCACGCCGAGCAGTCACGCACCGTCGTGACACCAACTGTCGACTTGTAACCCGATTGGCCCCATTCACCCTTTCGGCAGATATTCTCTGTATCTCGCTGCGTCCGCTTGCCTCTTGTCAAAGTGGAAAACGCAGCAATGCACTGCTGAAAGGGGAGTAAGGCAATGACCGAGCAGTCCGCCACGACAGACCCGAAGCCCCCGACGGACCCGCGTCCGCCGTGCCCGGTTTGCGGCTCGCGCGACCACACCGCCGGCTACCACGACGGCGGCGCGCCGCCGCGCGACGGCGGGATGTCGCCGATGGGCTACCACGACGGTGGTCTGGCCGCCGAGAACTTCGGCAAGGACAGCGACAGCGACGACGGCGGCACGCCGGCCCGGTAGCCGCCGGTAGCTTTCCGGCAGACCGCGGATTGCCCTCACCTGCTGGACAGGTGGGGGCCGCGGTGTGCTGCCATTGACCCATGCCCTCCGCGCGCAACCGCCGTGCTTCGCCGGCGCCGGACCGAGCCGTGTCGCCTGACGGCGACGCGGCCGCCGCGAGCGTCGAGGCGGCCGCCGGGTTACGCCGCAAGGCGGTCGAGGTCGCGTCCGCGGCGCGGCCCGCGGAGGCGATCAAGCTGCTGCGCCGCGCGCTGCGGATGCTGCCGGTCGACTCCGGCGACCTGGGAGCCATCACGGTCCGGACCCGGATCCTGCTGTCGCTCGCGTACGTGCAGGCCGAGACCGGGCCGATCACCGACGGGCTGGTGCACCTCGGCACCGCGCGCAGCCTCGTCAACGGCATGCCCAGCGGCCCGCACAAGCAGGCGCTGCTGGGCTTCGCGAACCAGCAGCACGCGCTGATCCTGCTGCGCGCGGGCCACGCCGCCGAGGCGATCGACCTGTTCGACCTCGCGATCCCGCAGCTCGAGGAGGGCCTCGACGGCCCGGCGGGCGACCCGGAGATGCTGGCCAGGACGTTCCTGAACCGCGGCCTCGCGCACATCGCCGCGGGCCGGCCCGGTCCGGCCGAGGCCGACGCCCGGCGCAGCATGACGCTCTCCGCCGAGCATGGCCTGCTGCTGATGGCCGCGAAGGCGGAGGGCAACCTGGGCGAGATCGCCCAGCTCGGCGGCGCGATCCCGGACGCGCTGCGCTACTTCGAGGGCGCCGAGCGGGCGTTCCGCGAGCTCGCCCCCGGCCTCGTGCCGCGCACCAAGATCGACCAGGCCCGGTCCCTGCTCGCCGCCGGCCTCGCCGACGAGGCCGCCCGCCACCTCGACGAGGCGCTGCCGGAGCTGCGCGAGCACCGCATCGGCCAGGACCTCGCGGAGGCCGAGGTGGCACGCGCCGCGGCCGCGCTGCTGCAGGGCGACCTGACGCTGGCCAAGCAGCTCGCCGCGTCCGCGCGCAGCCACTTCGTCAAGCGTGGCAGCGAGCCGTGGGCGGAGGTGGCCGCGCTGACCCGGCTGCGCAGCGAGGTCGAGGCCGCGCTCGCCGGCGGGCCGAGCACGGCCACGCCCGCGCGGGCGGTCGCGCTGGCCGGCCGGCTGGCCGCAGCGGGCCTGACCGACGAGGCGGCGATGGCGACGATGCTCGCGGTCCGCCTCGCCCTGCGCCGCCGCGGCGTCGAGGCGGCGGAGGAGCTGCTGGAGCAGGTGCCGGCACCGAGCAAGATCGCGCCGATGGACCACCGGATGCTGCTGCGGCTGTGCCGCGCGGAGGTGGCGCTGGCGCGTGGCGAGACCCGCCGGGTGCTCGCGCAGGCGAAGGCCGGGCTGACCGAGCTGGGCGCGGCCCGCGACCGGATGGGCGGGCTGGACCTGGTGTGCGGCACCGCGATCCACGGCTTCGAGCTGGGCAGGCTCGCTGTGAAGCTGGTGCTGGACAACGCGCGCACGGACGCCGACGGGCGGCGGCTGCTGGACTGGCAGGAGCGCACCCGCGCGCAGGTGTACCGCTACGAGCCGCAGCCGGCGATCGACGACCCGGAGCTGGCCACCGCGGTGGCCGAGCTGCGCACGGTGACGCGGACGGTCCAGCAGTTCCGGCTGGAGCGGCGGTCGACCGCGCACCTGGAGCGGCGGATCACCGGGCTGCAGCGGGAGGTCAGCCGGCTTGGCTGGCACACCAGCCACTGGGGCAAGCCGCGGCCGGTGTGCTCGGCGGAGGAGGTCATCGACCGGCTCGGCGACCGGACGCTGATCAGCTTCGCTGGGCCCGGCGAGGACCTCGCGGCCGTCGTGGTCAGCGGCGGGCGCACCCGGCTGTTCCGGCTGGGCCGCCGCGAGGAGGTCCTGGAGGTGGCGCGCCAGCTGCACGCCGACCTCGACGCGCTCGCACCGGACGACCTGATCGCGCCGCTGGTCAACGCGGTGTCGCAGTCGGCGTTGAGCCGGATCGAGGCGCTGGACCGCCGGCTGTTCGGCCCCGACGGCATCCCGATGGAGCTGTTCGCCGACCGGGACCTGGTGATCGTGCCGTTCGGCGGGCTGTACTCGGTGCCGTGGGAGTCACTGCCGACGCTGCGCGGGCGGGCGGTGTCGGTGGCGCCGTCGGCCACCGCGTGGGTGGGCGCCGCGGAGCCCTCGGCCGCGCCGTCGATCCCGGAGGCGAACGGCGGCGGGCGGGTCGTGCTGGTGTGCGGGCCGGACCTGCCGGAGTCGGTGTCCGAGCTGGACCAGCTGACGCAGGTGTACCCGGACGCCACCGTGCTGCAGGGCGAGCAGGCCACCACCGCCGCGGTGCTGTCCGCCATGGACGGTGCGAAGCTCGTGCACATCGCGGCGCACGGCACGCACGAGCCGGCGAACGAGATGTTCTCCCGGCTGGAGCTCGCCGACGGCGGCCTGCTCGCGCACGAGGTGGCCCGGCTGCACCGGCCGCCGGAGCACATCGTGCTGGCCGCGTGCGAGCTGGCGCTGTCGCACATCCGGCCGGGCGACGAGCCGCTCGGGTTCGCGGGCGCGATGCTGGCGAGCGGCTCGCGGACCGTGGTGGCGGCGGTGAACCGGGTCGGGCACCGCTCGGCCGCGCTCACGATGACCGACTACCACCGGCGGCTCGCGGCCACGACGTCCGCGGCCGACCTCGCCGAGACGATGACCGAGTACCACCGCAGGCTGGCGTCGGGCACCCGCCCGGCCCGCGCGCTCGCGGAGGCGACCGCCGCCGACCCGCTGCGCAGGCCGTTCATCCTGCTCGGCGCCGGGTAGAGGTTTGCACAAAGATCGTCGGCGGATGACCATGGGTCGTACGCGCGACGAGGGGCGGGTCCGGCATGGCGGTGGAGTGGAGTGACCCGCACTTCGTGAGGTCGCTGATCTCGGTGCCGCTGTTCACCGGCGTGATCGGCTACATCACGAACTGGACCGGCGTGCTCATGCTGTTCCAGCCGATGCGCTTCCACGGCATGCGGATCCCCGGCCTGCGCTTCCTGTACTCCTACCTGCCGCGCCGGGTGCAGGTGATCCCGGCGATCACGCACGACGGCCGGTTCGGCTGGCAGGGCATCATCCCGTCGCGGGTGTCCAAGATGGCCAGCATCTCGGTGGACAAGGCGCTGCTGAAGGTCGGCAGCATCGGCGACTTCTACCGCGAGTTCGAGCCGGACAAGATCGCCGACCACATCGCGGCCACGGCGCGCGAGGAGATCCGCGGCGTCGTCGAGCGGATCATGGAGCGCGAGCACCCGCAGCTGTGGCACGACCTGCCGCCGGCCGTGCGGGAGGCGGTGCACGCGCGGATCCAGGAGCGGCTGCCGTCGATCGTGCGCGGGCTGACCGAACAGCTCGGCGAGCACATCGAGGACCTCATCGACGCGAAGCTGCTGGTGATCCGGCACTTCGAGGAGCACCCGGAGCTGATGAACGACATGCTCCGCGAGGTCGGGCGCAAGGAGCTGCGGTTCATGCAGAACTTCGGCTTCTACTTCGGTTTCCCGATGGGCATCGTGCTGGTGTTCGTCCTGCAGGCGGTGCCGCAGTGGTGGGTGCTGCCGCTCGGCGGCGCGGTGATCGGCTGGGTGGTCAACTGGATCGGCATCAAGCTGATCTTCGAGCCGGTCTTCCCGCGCCGCATCGGCCCGTTCACCTTCCACGGCCTGTTCCTGCGCCGCCAGCCCGAGGTGAGCGACGTGATGGCGAAGATCATCGCGGAGGACATCATCAACATGCGCAACATCGGCGACGAGCTGCTGTTCGGCCCGCGCTCGGACCGCACCCGGCAGATGCTGGAGACGTCGCTGCGCCCGGCCGTGGACAACGCCGTCGGCTTCGCCCGTTCGGCGGTGCGCGTGGGCATGGGCCCGAAGCGGTACGACCGCATCCGCGACGCGGTGGCGAGCGAGGCGGTCGAGTTCGCCTCGGCGTTCGGCGACGACGAGTTCGGCAGGCAGCAGTCGGTGAAGATCAACCGGTTCGTGGCGCGCCAGATGCGCCAGCTGCGCTACGACGAGTTCAACGAGCTGCTGCGCTCGGCGATCAAGCAGGACGAGTGGCTGCTGTTCGTGCACGGCGGCGTGCTCGGCGTCGGTGCCGGGCTGATTCACCTAGCGATCTTCGGAGTGTGAGGATGTCCAGCTCGCCCATCCAGGAAGGCGCCGGCCTGCTGCGCATCGCCGCGAGCGCCGGCCTCTCGACGGCACAGTGGGTCGTGACCACGACCGTCCACACGGGAACCCGCGTCGTCCGCGGCCTCGCGGCGGGCGAGTCCCCGGTCGCGATCGTGTCGTCGCTGGGTGCCGACCTGCGCTCGGCGGCGTCCTCGGCGCTGGGTTCGCCGCCCGCGGTCGCCCCGCCTCCGGAGACGGCGCACCATTCGTCGGCGGCCGAGCTGCGGGCGCGCGGGACGGAGCTGCTGCGCCGGTCGGCGGACGTGAACTTCGTGGAGGACATGCATCCGGCGTACGAACGCATCCTGGGCGAGCTGTCCCCGGACGAGGCCCGGATCCTGCGTTTCCTGGCGAAGGAGGGCCCGCAGCCCACCGTGGACGTCCGGACGAACCGTCCACTGGGGATCGGCTCGGAGCTGATCGAGGCGGGCCTGTCGATGATCGGGCGGCAGGCGGGGGTCCGGAAGATGGGGCGTACCAACGCCTACCTGAACAACCTGTTCCGGCTGGGCCTGGTGTGGTTCTCCCGCGAGGAGGTCGAGCCGTCGCGGTACCAGGTCGTCGAGGTGCAGCCGGAGGTCCAGGCGGCCATGGCCAAGGCCGGCCGGGCACCGAGGACAGTGCGGCGGTCCATCCACCTGACACCGTTCGGCATCGACTTCTGCGAGACCTGCCTGCCGCTGGACTGATCTCGGCTTGTCCACCGGGCTTTCGCCGCGGCGGGCTCGCGCCTTTGTCTTTGCCGCAAGCAAAAGCGAGGGCCCGGGCGCTTCGCGCCCGGGCCCTCGGTGAATCAGATCGGCTGGGTCAGAAGTCCATGCCGCCGGTCGGGTCGCCGGCCGGGGCCGCGGAGGCCTTCTCCGGCTTGTCGGCGACCACGGCCTCCGTGGTGAGGAACAGCGCGGCGATCGACGCGGCGTTCTGCAGCGCCGAGCGGGTCACCTTCGTCGGGTCCGGCACGCCGGCGGCGAGCAGGTCCTCGTAGACGCCGGTCGCGGCGTTCAGGCCGTGGCCCTGCGGCAGGCTCTTGACCTTCTCCACCACGACGCCACCCTCGTGGCCCGCGTTGATGGCGATCTGCTTGAGCGGAGCCTCGACCGCGACCTTCACGATGTTGGCACCGGTCGCCTCGTCGCCCTCGAGCCGCAGGCCCGCGAACGCGGCCTCGGCGGCCTGGAGCAGCGCGACGCCACCACCGGCGACGATGCCCTCCTCGACGGCTGCCTTGGCGTTGCGCACCGCGTCCTCGATGCGGTGCTTGCGCGCCTTGAGCTCGACCTCGGTGGCGGCACCGGCCTTGATCACCGCAACACCGCCGGCCAGCTTGGCCAGGCGCTCCTGCAGCTTCTCGCGGTCGTAGTCCGAGTCGCTCTTGTCGATCTCGGCGCGAATCTGGTTCACGCGGCCCTGGATCTGCTCCGCGTCACCCGCACCCTCGACGATCGTGGTCTCGTCCTTGGTGACGACGACCTTGCGGGCACGGCCCAGCAGCGAGATGTCGGCGTTCTCCAGCTTGAGGCCCACGTCCTCGCTGATGACCTGGCCACCCGTGAGGATGGCGATGTCCTGCAGGATCGCCTTGCGGCGGTCACCGAAGCCCGGCGCCTTGACGGCCACCGACTTGAAGGTGCCACGGATCTTGTTGACCACCAGGGTCGCCAGGGCCTCGCCCTCGACGTCCTCGGCGATGATCAGCAGCGGCTTCGACGCCTGCATGACCTTCTCCAGCACCGGGAGCAGGTCCTTGACGGCCGAGATCTTCGAGCCGAACAGCAGGATGTACGGGTCCTCGAGCACGGCCTCCTGGCGCTCCGGGTCGGTCACGAAGTAACCGGCCAGGTAGCCCTTGTCGAAGCGCATGCCCTCGGTGAGCTCCAGCTCCATGCCGAG
>DASYKY010000097.1:0-1584 GCA_035995025.1 Actinophytocola sp. | reverse complement strand
CCCGGCCGGTCGATCCAGCTGCCGCTCGCCGAGGTGGACGCCGGGCTGGTGCTGGCCGGCACACCCGACCCGTTCACCCCCGCCACCGTGGAGAAGAAGGCCGCGCTGCGGCACTTTCAGCCACACGCCGTACTGATCTCCGGCAATGCCGAGCGTCCCGCCCGCCGGGCCCTCAACGAGGCAGCGTTGCAGCCGGACGAACCGATGCACACTCTCGCGCCCGCGGTGACCGCCATCGCCCGCGATGAGGCTGCCCGGCTCGTGTCGCAGCAGCGCACGGTCGAGCTCGGCTGGGACGAGTTCAACCGTGCGTGGTGGGCGGTCGTCCGCCGGATCGTGCTCGGTGACCACGCGCGAGAGGACGCCCAGCTCACCGACCTGCTCGGCACGCTGCGGCAAGCGGGCAACTGGGCATACCTGCGGCCCCGTCGCCGCCGGCAGCGCCAGCGTTTCCTGGCCGAGATCGCCGCACACGTCCGCCAGGCCGAGCCCGGCAGCCTGGCCGCCGAGCTCGCCGCCGCCGCGCGCAACGCGCCCGGGGACGTCGATCCCGCCGGACAGGCCCCGCACTGGCTGTTCGCGTTCGACGCGGCCGGGATGGCGACCGCCCGCACGCTCGCGCTGCTCGCCCGCCATCCGGAGCAGGCGCGCGCGGCGCACGAGGAAGCGGTTGGCACCGACGATGCCGCGCCACGGCTGCTGCCCTACCTCCGCGCGTGCGTCCTGGAATCCGTGCGCCTGTGGCCCACCACGCCGGCCCTGCTCCGCGAGACTGTCCGCGACACCCGGTGGGGCCCGCGCGGCACCTCGATGCTGCTGTACACCCCGTACTTCCACCGCGACAGCGAGACCCTGCCGTTCGCGGACACGTTCGCACCCCACATCTGGCTGGACGGCACCGCCGCGAGCCATCCCGGGCTCGTGCCCTTCAGCGCGGGCGCGGCCGAATGCCCCGGCCGCAACGTGGTGCTTCTCGCCACCAGCACGCTGCTCGCCGCGCTGGTGGCGGAGCACGACGTCGAGCTCGTCGGCAAACCGGACATCGACCACGAGCGCCCGCTACCGGCGACCCTCGACAACTTCAGTATCCGGCTCCGGTTCCGCGCCCGCGACACCGGGCGCACGAGCCAGCCGTCCACGTGAGAGAGGAACACACGACATGAAAGCCGTTACCTGGCAAGGAAGGCGTGACGTGCGGGTCGAGTCCGTGCCCGACCCACGGATCCAGCAGCCGACCGACGCGATCATCCGCGTGACCTCCACCGGCATCTGCGGCTCGGACCTGCACCTGTACGAGGTACTCGTTGCGTTCATCGACCCCGGCGATGTGCTCGGCCACGAACCGATGGGTGTCGTGGAGGAGATCGGCGCGGAGGTCACCCACATCCAGCCCGGCGACCGGGTCGTGGTGCCGTTCAACATCTCCTGCGGACACTGCTACATGTGCGGCCAGGGCCTGCAGTCGCAATGTGAGACCACACAGGTCACCGAGTACGGCAAGGGCGCCGCGCTGCTCGGCTACACGAAGCTCTACGGCCAGGTCGCCGGCGGCCAGGCCGAGTACCTGCGCATCCCGCAGGCGCA
>DASYKY010000096.1:0-69566 GCA_035995025.1 Actinophytocola sp. | reverse complement strand
GGTGACGATGAAGTTCCGGCCGAGGAACGCCATGATCTCGCCGGTCTCGACGATCTCGTTGGCCGTGGTGGGCGACTCGTGCTCGATGTAGCGGACCGTCTTGAGGACCATGAACAAGGTCTCCTCGTACCGGTCCAGCTTGGGCCGCTGGTGGGCGGTCACCGCGTCCTCGACGGCCAGCTCGTGCAGTCCGAACGCGTCCGCGACACCCTGGATCTGCCGCTCGTCGGGCTCGAACAGGCCGATCCACACGAACCCCTCGCGCCGCCTGCGCACCTCCGCCACCGCCTCGGCGTGCGACCACCCGCCGGGGAGCCGTTCGCCGTCGACGTAGACCGCGCAGTCGATGACGTGCGTGGCAGGCGCGGCATCGGGACGGGTGGCAACGCGGCGGTTGTTGCGCCCTCTCAGGCCGCCCAGCGAGGGAATCGCAGGCATGTGTGTCCTCCAGCGGAGACGTCTTCCTCGACGCGCCAGAGTTCGTCCGGCGCCGGAGCGTCCGGCCGGAACCGCGGGCCTGCCCTACCTAGTGGCTAGCCCTCTCGGCGAGGACGCGGGTCGTACTGCTGCCAGCTGCGTCTCCGGCGTTATGCGGGTCGCTCACGCGTCCTCACCTCCTCGGGTCAAAGGGTGCGGGGTCACTCACACACCAGTTGTCAACAATACTCCACCTGGCAGACTGCGCTCAGCTCGGACGGTCACGGGCCAGGGCGGAGGGCAACGGTGCGGTTCGGTCGCTACTACGAGGAGTTCGAGGTCGGCGCTGTCTACAAGCACTGGCCCGGCAAGACGGTCACCGAGTACGACGACCACCTGTTCTGCCTGCTCACGATGAACCACCACCCGCTGCACCTGGACGCGAACTACGCGGAGAAGACCACCGACTTCGGCAGGAACGTGGTGGTCGGCAACTACGTCTACTCGCTGCTGCTCGGCATGTCCGTGCCCGACGTCTCCGGCAAGGCGATAGCGAACCTGGAGGTCGAGTCGCTGCGGCACGTGAAGCCGACCTTCCACGGCGACACCGTCTACGGCGAGACCGAGGTGCTGGAGAAGACGCCGTCGCGGTCCAAGGACGACCGCGGCGTGGTGTACGTGGAGACCCGCGGCTACAAGCAGGACGGCACCGTGGTGTGCGTCTTCCGCCGCAAGGTGATGGTGCCGAAGCGCTCGTACGGCGAGTCCCGCGGAGGCGAGCAGCCGGGCCGTCCAGAGCCTGCGGCAGACTAGGCGCATGGCCGCCGCGACGCTGGAGGAGATCCGCCGACGCCTGCGGTGGTTCGCCGACCAGCACGCCGCGACGATCTCCCCGCTGTACAGCCATCTCGCCGGCCACGCGGCGGACGACGACGAGGTCGCCGGCCTGCTCACCGCGGCCGACGCGACGGCGGCCCACCCGACGTTGCTGCTCGCCGCCGTGCAGCGGGTGCTGCAGGCCGAGCCGTTCCACGAGCTGACGAACTACTACCCCTCGTTCGGTGGCAGCTACGGCCCGGACGGTGGCACGTGGCCGCTGTTCCGGTCCTTCGTGCTCGAGCGCGCCGACCGAGTGCGCGCCCTGGTCGCCACGCACGTCACGCAGACCAACGAGGTCCGGCGGTCCGCGCTGCTGTACCCGGCGGTGACGCTGGCGGCCAAGCAGGCGGGCAAACCGGTGGGCCTGCTGGAGGTCGGCACGAGCGCCGGCCTGCTGCTCGGCATGGACACCTACGCCTACCGGTACCAGACCGAGCAGGCGGGCCAGCTCGCCGCGGGCCCGGCCCGCTCGTCGGTAGGCCTGCACTGCGCGCTGGCGCTGGCGCCCGGAGCGAGCCTGCCCGCGATCCCGAAGAAGCTGGCGACCGCGGCCAAGATCGGCATGGACCCGAACCCCGTCGACCTGACCGACGAGGACCAGTACGCGTGGCTGGAGGCGTGCATCTGGCCGGACCAGCCCGAACGGCTGCGCCTGTTCGGCGCCGCGGCGACCGCGCAGCGCAAGTCACCCCCGGAGCTGGTGCGGGCCGACGCGGTCGACGACCTGGCGGCCGTGGCGTCCCGCATCCCCGCCGAGGTCCCGCTGGTGGTCCTGACGAGCAACGTCCTGTGGCTGCTCCCGGAGGAGCGCCGCCGCGTGTTCGTGGACGCCCTGGGCGCGCTGGCCGCGCGCCGTCCACTGTGGTGGGTGAGCCAGGAGGGCTACCGCGGCTGCCTGGAGCTGCTGCTGCCGGACCGCGACGACCTGCGCGTCGGCGACGGCGAGCCGACCTTCGCCGTGCTGGGCATGGTCCGCTGGACCGACGGCCGCCCGTCGGCCACCGCCCTGGCCAGAACGGCCTTTCACGGCGAACGCATGGAATGGCTCACCTGAGCCGTTCCCGTTCACGCGGCCCCGGCCGGCCTCTCAGCCACTCGCACCACGAACCTGTCCACAGCCCGGTCCGCGCGCCCCGGAACCGTCGGACCTCCTCGGTAGGCTGGAAAGCGGGGGGCCCCCGCGTGGCCGCGAGTTGTCCACAGGTGACGCGTGTGCCCAACGACGGTGTCTCAGGGCCTCGGCAGGGCGTCCCACTCCCGCAGCGTCTCCGCCAGCTCGGCCACCAGCCGGCCGCGCTCGACGAGCTCTGCGAACTCCGCCGGCCCGACCCACCCGGCGTCGTCCGCGTCGTCCCCGGGCCGCAGCGTGCCGCCGACCACCGTGCAGGCGTAGTCGAAGATCTCGTACGTCCCCGCGGGCGCCGGCCGCTCCACCCGGCCCACCAGCGGACCGGAGCGAACCGACAGCCCGGTTTCTTCCAGCAGCTCTCGAGCGACCGCCTCTTCGTCCGTTTCGCCCGTTTCCACCCGTCCGCCCGGCAGCGACCACAGGCCCCGACCCGGTTCGTGGCCGCGCCGGACGAGCAGCAGTCGTCCCGCTGCGTCATGCACGACTGCCCCAACACACCTGATCATCGGAATGTGCGCACCTGTCACGGACACACAGCGTAGCTAAAACGCTTTACCACGCCGGAGCTCTGCCCCAAGTGCGGGACTCCCCTCCCGTTCTCGAGCGGCGTGCGGTACAAGTGTTTCAGGGTTTTTGTTCAACAACCTACGATCACGGATCGCGTGGGACACGGAGTAGCTCGCGGTGAATGTCAAGAAGGTTCTGATAATTTCCGGCGCGGCGTTGGTTGTGTTCTTCCTGGTGACCCAACCAGTCCAGTCCGCGGCGCTCGTGACGTCCATCCTCAACACGCTCAAGGACGCCGCCGAAGCGGTGATCACGTTCGTTCGCTCGGTTTTCCAGACCTGACCCGGGTACCGTCGAACCATGTTCGCGCCACGCGATCCCGACGAGTACCTGCTGGATTCCGAACGGCGGGTCATCCGAGTGCGCCTGCACTGGGCCTGTCTCGCCTGGGAGGTGTTCGAGGCCGTCGCCCTGTTGGCGGTCGCCGTGATGATCTCCTACCTGCTGCCGCCGTCGATGTGGCTGGTGCAGAACATCCTCTGGTACGCGGCGCTGTTCGTCGTCCTCCGTTTCACCTACCAGGTCCTCATCTGGTGGGTCGAACGGATCGTGGTCACCGACCAGCGCATGATGATGACCACCGGCATCATCACGACCAAGGTGCTGATGATGCCGATCAGCAAGGTGACGGACCTCACCTACGAGCGGCCGCTCATGGGCCGGGTGCTCGGCTACGGCACGATGATCGTCGAGTCCGCCGGTCAGATCCAGGCGCTGAACCGGCTGACCTACCTGCCCAAGGCCGAGCAGGTCTACGACGCCATCTCCGAGCTGGTCTTCGGTGACAAGGAAGCGCAGAAGGCCCGCTTCTCGATGATCAAGGCGCAGCGGCTGGCCAAGCGCAAGCCGGTGGCCCCCTGACGTGGCTCCTCACGTTCAATAGGGCACGTGAGGATCGATCTGCACACGCATTCGACCGCGTCGGACGGCACCGACACCCCGGCCGAGCTCGTCGCCAACGCGGCGGCCGCCGGGCTCGACGCCGTCGCGATCACCGACCACGACACGACGTCCGGGTGGGCCGGGGCGGTCGCGGCGCTGCCCGCGGGGCTCCGGCTGGTCCGCGGCGCGGAGCTGTCCTGCGTGAGCCAGGACGGCCGCGGCGGGCACTGCACCGTGCACCTGCTGGCCTACCTGTTCGACCCGCACGCCCCGGCCGTCGTCGCAGAGGCCGCGCGGACCCGCGCCGACCGGCGCAGGCGCCTCGCCACGATCGCCGGCCGGATGGCCGCGGACGGCCTGCCCGTCGACGGCGACGACCTGCTCGCCGCCGTGCCGCAGGACGCGACGCCGGGCCGCCCGCACATCGCGATGGCGCTCGTCCGCGCCGGCATTGTGTCCACTGTGGACGAGGCGTTCGCGCAGTACCTCAACGGCCGTGGGCGCTACTACGTGCCCAGCTCGCGCACGCCGGTCGAGTCGTCGCTCGCCACGATCGCCGACGCCGGTGGCGTGACCGTGCTCGCGCACGCGTTCGCCCACCACCGCGGGCCGACGATCACCGCGGAGGTGATCAAGGAGCTGGCCGGCCTCGGGCTCGGCGGCCTCGAGGTCGACCACCCAGACCACGACGAGTCGGCGCGCGAACGTTTGCGCGGCCTGGCCGCCGAGCTCGGGCTGATCACCACGGGCTCGAGCGACTACCACGGCACGAACAAGATCATCGAGCTCGGCCAGGAGACCACCGCACCGGAGATGCTCGACGCGATCGCCGAGCGGGCCACCGGCGCCGAGATCGTCACCGGCTCGTGAGCGGAGCTTGCGGAGCGAACCGTTGACACAGGGCGACCGTGAACGGCGTCACCGAGCCTGCGAGAGGGCGTCGTGAGCTTTTTCGATATTCGCCTGTTCTCCGAGGTCACGATCACGCTCGTGGTGATCATGGACCCGCCGGGCACGGTGCCGGTGTTCCTCAGCCTCGTCGGTCGCAGGCCCCGGCCCGCGCGGGTGCGCGCCGCGCGCCAGGCCGTGCTGGTGTCGCTGGCCGTGATCAGCCTGTTCGCCATCGGCGGCGAGGCGATCCTGAGCTACCTGCACATCGGGATCCCGGCGCTGCAGGGCGCGGGCGGGCTGCTCCTGCTGCTGATCGCGCTGGACCTGCTGACCGGCCGGGACGCGAACCAGCCGCAGGCGGTCGACGACGTGAACGTGGCGCTCGTGCCACTCGGCACGCCGCTGCTGGCCGGCCCTGGCGCGATCGCGGCGACGATCGTGTTCGTCCGCCAGGCCGACGGACGGGCGGGCTCGTACGTGGCGCTGGCGGCCGCGATCGTGGCCGTGCACCTGGTGCTGTGGGTGTGCCTGCGGTTCTCGGGCGCGCTGATCCGGCTGATCAAGGACAGCGGGATCACGCTGCTCGCGAAGATCGCCGGCCTGCTGCTCGCCGCGATCGCGGTGCAGCTCATCGCGGACTCCGTGCGCGGGTTCGTGGGCGGCGGTTGAGTGTCGGTGGGCTGCTCTACGGTTGACGGCGTGCAACTCGGGTTCGACGCCATGCCGCGCAAGCTGATCAAGGTCACGCCGGCCCGGTTGTCGACCTGGATGGACTGCCGGCGGCGGTTCCGCATGGCCTACCTCGACCGGCCGCCGCCGCCGCGCGGGGGCGCGTTCGCGCACAGCTCGCTCGGCGCGGTGGTGCACAACTCGCTGCGGGCGTTCTTCGAGCTGCCGGTGCGCCGCCGCACGCCGGAGGCCGCGGCCGCGCTGGTCGGCCAGAACTGGACCGACGAGGGCTTCGCCGGCCCGATCCAGGCGGCGACGTACCGGGACCGGGCGGCGGGCTGGGTGGCCGAGTACGTCGAGGGCATCGACGTCGCCGACGACCCGATCGGCCTCGAGCGCTGGGTGTCGGCCCCGATCGGCACGATCGTCGCCGAGGGCCGGGTCGACCGTATCGACGAGCGCGAGGGCGAGCTGGTCATCGTCGACTACAAGACCGGCCGCGCGGCGCTGACCACCGACGACGCCCGGTCTTCTCAGGCACTGGCGCTGTACGCCCTGGCCGCGCGGCGCACGCTGCGGCGGCCGTGCCGCCGGGTGGAGCTGCACCACCTGCCGAGCGGGACGGTGGCGGCGTGGGAGCACACCGAGGAGTCGCTGACGAGGCACCGGCAGCGGGCGGAGGAGGCGGCCGAGGAGTTCAACCTGGCGACGGATACCCTCAAGGCCGGTGGCGATCCGGATGTGTTGTTCCCGCCGCAGGTGGGTAGACAGTGCGCCTGGTGTGACTTCCGGCGCAGTTGCCCGGAGGGCCAGGCCGCCGGCCCGCAGGCCGAGCCGTGGGCGTCGCTCGCCCGCGCCGACGAGGCCGGCGGCGCTCGTGCCGGCGAGGCTCGCGCCGATGAGGTGAAGGGATGACCTGTGTCAGACAGTTCCCCCACGGTGCCCCTGGCGACTGCCGGCGAGACGACGGTGGCCTTGGCCGTCGGCCCCGCTGAGTTCCGCCGCCCCGGCGGCGGCTTCTCCCGCTTCGCCCGCGAGCTGGCCGGCGCGCTGGCGGTCGGCCTGTCGGTGCTCGCGATCGTGGTGCTGGTGTTCCAGATCCTCGCCTGGATCCGCGGCCTGCCCGGCCCCGGCACGACGATGGTCGGTGGCCATCTGGGCGCGGCGGTCTTGGCGGTGCTGGTCCAGCGGGTGGCCGACCGCAACAGCGGCTGGCCGGCCGGCCTGGCGGCGGTCGCGGTGGTGGCCATCACCGCGGTGACGATGTGGCTCCTGTGGTGGTCCTGACGGTTGTCCACAACCGCGTGAGTTGTCCACAGCCGACCGCTTCTTGATCTTCCCGGTACGTGTTGCCGGTACGCTGGGACGTGGGTGGCCCCCCGGAGAGGGTGGGGCTGCGTGCACGTAGTTGTCGGTGGTTACCGGCGTTGTGGGCCGTCCGCCCCGAGGCGGCAGCCGGGCAGGGCGGCTGGCGGTTCAGCAGCGGAAACCCACTTGGGGCTCGGCCACGAGGCGCGGGGAGTGTCAGGCGGCCAGCCAGGAGCGCCACGTGGGGATCAGCGTGGCCAGCAGTTCCCCGGGGTTCTCCGTGTTCGGGGAGTGCCGCGCGTCGCGGATCACGGCGAAGTCCGCGTCCAGGCGGTCCGCCATGTCGCGCTGCGAGGACACCGACCACGCGTCGTCGCCCTCGCCGCAGACCACCAGGCACGGGATGCCGCCCGTGTGCACGGTGCGCGCCAGCGACGACACCAGGTCCGGCTCCGAGCGCAGCGCCCGCGCCTTGCCCAGCAGCGCCGCGGGCCGCGACCGCACGAACCGCTCCCGGAACAACGCCGACAGCTCCGGCGACGGGGGACCGTTCGGCCCGGGCGGCTGCATCGCGTCCAGCTGCTCGCGCATCCGCTGCGCCACCTCGAGGCCGTGCTCGCGCATCGCCGGCTCGCCCAGGTCCAGGGTCTGGCGGCGCAGGCCGTCCGGCAGCTCGCCGGGGCCCGTGTCCATCAGCGTCAGGCCCGCCACCGGCGCGCCCGCGAGCACCGCCCCGCGTGCCACCAGGCCGCCGTACGAATGTCCCAGCAGCACCACCTGGTTGCCCTCGGCCGCCAGCTTGCCCACCAGCTCCGCGAGCACCACTCCCAGCGCCGCCGGCAGGTACGCGTCCTCGTCGTCCGGGCCGCCCGACTCGTACTGGCCCGGCATGTCGATCGCGATCGCGTCGAAGCCCGCGTCGGTTATCGGGTCGAGCAGCGGTGCGAAGTCCTCTTTGGACCCCGTGTAGCCCGGCACCAGCAGTGCCGTGGGCGGGGGGTGCCCGGTGGTCGGCGTGCGGGCGTGCAACGCGGCGACGGGGCCGTACCGTCCGGGCAGATCGACACGGCCACCCCGATGCGGGCTGATCTGCGACGGCGGGAGGCTCACACTATCGAGTGTGCCTCACCGGGGCTTGAGTCGCTGTACAGAACGGGTGAACTGTGACACTGCGTGAGATTTCAGCGCATGGCCACCAGCGTGTCACCACGCTGCTCGTAGACCATCTGACCGAGCGCCGACATCGCGACCGGGCCGGTGTAGCCGTCGCGGTTCACCGGCAGGGTGCCGACCGGCTCGCCGTTCGCGGGCTTGAGCACCCGCAGCCCGTCGCGCACGGGGACCAGCATGCGGCCCGCGAACATCGTGCCGGGGCCGAGCGCGCCGTCCACCGTCCACAGCGGACTCAGGTCGGCCGCGGACAGCGCGATCGTGCGCGAGCCGGTGTACCAGTAGACCGCGACCGGCGTGTGCGTCGCCGGCACGACGTGGTCCGCGGGCTCCTCGTCGAGGTCACCCGGGCCGAGTGACAGCGGGTAGCTGCCGACCTGCTCGCCCTTCTCGTCGAGCACGAGCAGCCGCGCCGGGCTCGGCTCGACGATCGCCGTGCACTGCTGCACGTCCTCCGCGTCGTCCGGGTTGAGCCGGCACTGGTCGGTCATCGCGACCACGCGCGTGCCGTTCGAGACCGCGACGCTCGCCACGACCTCGGGCTTCTCCGAGTCGTTGTTGCCGGTCGCCCGGTACACGGTGAGCCGGTCGCCCTCGTCGTCCGGGCAGTCCTCGACGACCGCGATCCGGCTCTGCACCACCGCCATCGTGTGGTACTCGCATCCGGTGCGCGGCTGCTTGTCCGGGTTCACCAGCGCCGGCACCTGGCCGTACTCCATGGTCTGCACCAGGTCCGAGCGCCACGTCGTCAGCAGCCGCTCGCCGGTGGTCGTCACGTAGCTGCCGTCGAACAGCAGCCGGGTCCCGCGCTCGGCGTCGGAGTTGCGCTGCCCGCCGTCCGGCTTGGTCCGCTCCTCGCCCGCCTGGGGCTGCTTGCCGCGCTTGCCCGTGGCCGGGTCGAGCGCGGTCACCTCGCTGCAGCCGCCCGCCTTGCGCTGGTCGCCGGAGGGCAGGAGGTTGTCCGACTTCTCGTACACCGCCACCGCCATCGACCACGCGCCGGCCAGCGTGCACAGCGGCAGGTCGCGGCTGTAGCGCCAGCGGATCCGGCCGCTGACCGGGTCGCGGCCGGCGACCTCGCCGCCGTCGCCCGTCACCACCGCCGGGCCCACGGTCACCGGCGCGGGCGTGGCGGGGCTCTTCGCCCGCCACGACTCGCCGAGCGACGGCGGGAACGCGGTCGGCGCCTCCGGGGACGGCGCCGCGCCGGCGTACGTCCGCGACGTCGTCGCGCGGTTGTCGCTGGAGTTCCACACGAGGATCCCGGCGACCAGCGCGACGACCGCGATGAACGCCACGACGAGGACGTCGCGCCCGCGGGTGAACCGCGTGCGCCCGCCCGGCTCCACGGCATCGGCCGCGGGGCCGGTCCCGGAGGCGCCGAGCACGTCCTCGTCCCCGATGTGGTGGGTCACGAGGGGTCAGTCTGCCGAAGGCGCTGTTTCGCTCGTGTTCGGTGTCTCTGGCGCGGCGTCCACGCCGCCCCGGCTGCGCCGCCTGCGGCGCTGCTGGCGGGCCGGACGGTCGGAGCGGCCGGCCGGCGAGGTGCCGGATGTGGCGGCCGTGTCCGCCGCGGGCTCGGCCTGCTGGCCCTCGCCGCCGCGGGTGCGCCTGCGGCGGCGGCGCTGCCGCGCCTCGCCGCCCTCGTCGTCGGACGCGCGCTCACCCTCGGCGGCCGGGGCGCTGTTCGTGACGCCGCTCTTCACGCCAGTGCGGCGGCCCCGGGCGGGACCGCGGCCGCGGCCCCGGCCGCGGTCCTTGCCGCCCAGGTCCTCCTCCGGCTCCGCGGCGAGCCCGGCACGGGTCCGCTTGGCCAGCGGTAGCCGGCCGGTCGAGCCCGCCGGGATGCCGAGGTCGGCGAACAGGTGCTCGGAGGTGGAGTACGTCTCCACCGGCTCCGGGATGTCCAGGTTGAGCGTGTCGCTGATCAGCTTCCAGCGTGGCTCCTCGTCCCAGTCGACGAGCGTGATCGCCACGCCCTCGCGGCCGGCCCGGCCGGTGCGGCCGATGCGGTGGACGTACGTGCCGTCGTCCTCGGGGCACTGGAAGTTGATCACATGCGTGACGCCCTCGATGTCGATGCCGCGGCCCGCCACGTCGGTGGAGATCAGCACGTCGACCTTGCCGGCCCGGAACGCGCGCAGTGCCTGCTCGCGCGCGCCCTGGCCCAGGTCGCCGTGCACGGCGGCGACGGCGAAGCCGCGCTCCTCGAGGTCGTCGGCGACCTTCTGCGCGGTCCGCTTGGTCCGGCTGAAGACCATCGTGAGGCCGCGGCCCTCGGCCTGCAGCGCGCGGGCCACGATCTCGATCTTGTCCAGCGCGTGGGCCCGGTAGACGAACTGGTGGGTCCGCTCGTGGATCGCGCCCGCGTTGGTCTCCTCGGCGCGGATGTGCGTCGGCCGGTGCAGGAACGTGCGGGCCAGCGTGATGATCGGGCCGGGCATGGTGGCCGAGAAGAGCATCGTGTGCCGGTCCTCGGGGACCATGCGCAGGATCCGCTCGATGTCGGGCAGGAAGCCCAGGTCGAGCATGCGGTCAGCCTCGTCGAGCACGAGCGCGCCGACCTTGCCCAGCACCAGGTGGCGCTGCTCGGCGAGGTCGAGCAGCCGGCCCGGGGTGCCGACCACCACGTCGACGCCCTTGCGCAGCGCGTCGATCTGGGGCTCGTAGGGGCGGCCGCCGTAGATGGAGAGCACGCGCGAGCCGAGGTACTTGCCCGCGTCGGCCATGTCGCGCGTGACCTGCAGGCACAGCTCGCGGGTCGGCACGACGACGAGCACCTGGGGGGTCCCGTCGCCGGGGGTGGTGATCCGCTGCAGCAGCGGCACGCCGAAGCCCAGCGTCTTGCCGGTACCGGTGCGGGCCTGCCCGATGACGTCCTCGCCGGCGAGCGCCAGCGGCAGCGTCAGCTCCTGGATCGCGAAGGTCCGCTCGATGCCGGCCTCGGACAGCGCCTTGACGATCTCCGGACGGATGTCGAACTCGGCGAACGTCGGTGAGTCGTCGCGGACCGGTGCGCCTGCCTGGAGCGGATGAGATGTGTCGGTTTCAGGGACGCCGGCCTCGCTGTGCTCCAGCTCGACCGCGTCCACTTCGGATGTGTTGTTGATCTGCTTCTCCCTCTGGTCCAGCGCGCTCCGCCCTGGACGGGCCGCTCGACCGCACCTTCGGTGCGGGAGGGCCGGCGAGGCGCGCACACCCTCTGTACGCGGCTTTCAGCAGCTCGCGTCCTGCGCAGTCTACCTGCGTGTCCGGACGGATAGTCTCTTGGCTCATGAGCGCTGCGGGTGAGTCGGGTACGGATCAGGCGATCGACCCGGGGATCGTCGACCTGCTCGGCGTGCTCGCCTACGGCGAGTTGTCCGCTTTCGACCGGCTTTCGGAGGACGCGCGCACGGCACCCACGCTGCCCGGGCGCGCCGCGCTGTCGGCGATGGCGGCCGCGGAGATCGGCCACTACACGCGGATCGAGCGCTTCCTCGCCGAGCGTGGCGTGGACGTGCAGGACGCCATGCGGCCGTTCATCGGGCACTTCGACACCTGGCACGCGTCGACCGCGCCGCGCTCGTGGCTGGAGTCGCTGGTGAAGGCGTACGTCGGCGACGGGCTCGCGGCCGACCTGTACCGCGAGATCGCCAACTGGGTCGACGAGGACACCGGCGCGCTCGTGCACGAGGTGCTGGCCGACACCGGGCACTCGGCGTTCGCGGAGCGGGAGGTCCTCGCCGCGATCGAGCAGGACAGGACCGTGCGCGACCGGCTCACGCTGTGGGGGCGGCGGTTGCTGGGCGAGGCGCTGACCCAGGCGCAATACGTGGTGGCCGAGCGGGACGGGCTCGCGGAGCTCATCGTCGGCGGCACCGGCGACCTCGCGGGAATCGCCGCGCTGTTCCGGCGGTTGCAGCAGGCACACGGGCGGCGGATGACGGCGCTCGGCCTGGGCTAGCCTTACGGGGTCAGCGTTTTGTTCTGCGAGGCGGAGGTAAGCGTGGAGGTCAAGGTCGGAGTCGCGGACACGGCGCGGGAGATCGTGCTCAACAGCACGCAGTCACCGGACGAGATCGAGTCCCTCGTCGCGGCCGCGCTGAAGGACTCCGGCGGCACGCTCAGCCTGGTGGACGACAAGGGCCGCCGGTTCGTGGTGCCCTCCGCGCGGGTCGCGTACGTGGAGATCGGCACAGCCGACAGCCGCCGCGTAGGCTTCGCGACCTGACCGCCTCCCCGGGATTCGAAGTGTTGGCCGGGTTCCGGCGGATGGTGCGGTCGGGCACGTACTTGTGGCTGGGTGGCGTCACGGTCCCCTGAGGTTGCGTTGGTCAGGTTCGGGCGTGCTCACAAAGATTCCTGGTTGGCGTGGATTTCTGGTTGGTGGGTCAGCCTGCGGTTGCGTTGGGCTCTTCTACTCGGAGTTTCACCACCTTGTTCACGTCTAGGGGCTTGTTCGGGTCTAGGGCGATGCCCTGTGCGCGGGTGAAGCCGTCGATGGCGGACCAGATGATCTGGGTTAGGTACTCGACGACGGCGTCGCGCGTCATGGTGCGCCGCTCGAGCCACCACTCGCTGACGTTCTGCACCATGCCGACGATGCCGTGCGCCCACGGCTCGGCGCCGCCGGAGTCGATCTCCAGCGAGCGCAGGTAGTCGCCGAGCAGGGCGGCCAGCGCGTTCGCGATGAGCTCCTTGTCCTCGGCGACGATGTCCTGCTCGACCCGCGCCTTCGCGAACGAGCGGCGGACGAGGACGCGGTAGAGGTTCGGGTGCTCCTCGACGGTCGAGAAGAAGGCGTCGAGGCTCTTGCGGATGCGGGGGACCGGCGCCTCCTCGTTGTTCATGGCCGGGATGAGCCGGTCGAAGAGGATCTCCGTGCCACGCTGCCCGAGCGCGACGAACAGGTCGGCCTTGTCGGTGAAGTGCCGGTACAGCACGGGTTTGGTGACCCCGGCCTCGGCGGCGATGTGGTCCATCCCGACGTCGGGCCCGTGCTCGGCGAGCGCCCGCATCGCGGCGTCGACGAACTCCGCCCGCCGCGCCGCCCGGTGGGAACGCCAGCGGTCCCGTCTGGCGTCGCCGGTGCTGTCGGTGTCAGTACGGCCGGACATCCTGGGAACGCTACTCCTGTTGGCGCAGCCCGGATCGGCGAGTGCAGAGCCGAACCGCCGAACGGTCAGCCGTTCTGCAGGGGGAAGCCGCCGCCGATGCCCTTCCACGCCAGGTTCGAGATGAGCGCCACGGCGTCCTCCTTGACCATCGACCGGTTGCCGGCCAGCCAGGAGCGGGCCGCCACCTGGCTGATGCCCACCAGGCCCACTGCCAGCAACGACGCGCGTTCCTCGTCCAGGCCCGCGTCCGCGGTGATCGTCGCCGTGATCGCGCGGACGCAGGCGTCCGTGCCGCGGTCGATGGCCGCCTGGACCGCCGGCTCGCCGCGCAGGTCGGACTCGAACACGAGCCGGTAGGCCTGGCTCTCGCCGTCCACGAAGTCGAAGTACGCGCTCACCGCGTTCTGCACGCGCAGCTTGTTGTCCGTCGTGGAGGCCATCGCGTCGGTCACGCGCTCGATGAGCTCGTCGACGTGCATCTCCAGCAGTGCCATGTACAGCTCGAGCTTGCCCGGGAAGTGCTGGTACAGCACCGGCTTCGACACGCCGGCGCGCTCCGCGATCTCGTCCATGGCCGCCGCGTGATAGCCGTTGGCCGCGAACACGTCCTGCGCCGCGTCGAGCAGCTGCGCCCGTCGCGCGTTGCGGGGCAGCCGCGCCGCCCTGTTCGCCTGGCCCGTGAGGCCCCCGTTTTGCCCTGCTTGTGTCGCCGTCTCCGACATGCCGCCTCCCACGCGCGTCCACTCCTTCCGGGCCGGGGTCACCGACACGGTGCGGGTGGTACGACCTTACTCGCCGGTAGCGTCGATCCGCGACGGTTGTCCTCCTCGCGGATACTGGATGGATGAGCACCAGCGCCGCGATCAGGCCTCCCGTGACCCATGTTCCGCTGTCGGACGCCGTGCTGCCGCCCGTCGACATGTCGATCCCGCCGTGGCCGGGCGGGAACCAGACCGCCGGCGGGGTGACCCTGCACGTGCGCCGCACGCCGGGTCCGGCGGACGCCGAGGCGATGGCGGTGTACGTGCACGGGCTCGGGGGCTCCGCCACCAACTGGACCGACCTCGCCGGCCAGCTGTCCTCGCAGGTCCCGGGCATCTCGATCGACCTGCCCGGGTTCGGGCGCAGCGAGCCGCCGAAGCATTTCGACTACTCGATCCCCGCGCACGCGGACGCCGTGGCGCGCTTCGTCCGCGGCCTGGACGCCGGGCCGGTGCACCTGTTCGGCAACTCCATGGGCGGCGCGATCTCGATGCTGCTCGCCTCCCGCCACCCCGAGCTGGTCCGCACGCTGACGCTCGTCTCGCCGGCGATGCCCGACCTGCGGCCCTACCTGTCGCGCATGTCCGACCCGCGGCTCGCGGTCGCCTACCTGCCGTTCATCGGACCTCCGGTGCGCCGCAGCATGGCCCGCGAGGACGTCGACCGCCGGGTCATGCGGCTGCTGACGCTGTGCTTCGCCGAGCCGGACCGCATCCCGGAGTCCCGCAGGCGCGAGGCCGCCGAGGAGTTCGCGGAACGCGAGCGGCTGGTGTGGTCCAGCCCGGCGCTCGCCCGCAGCACGGTCGGCCTGTTCCGCACCTGGCTCGCGCCGCGGTCGCGCTCGCTGTGGCGCATCGCGCCGACGATCCCCGCGCCGGCGCTCGTCGTCTGGGGCGCCAAGGACAGGCTGGTCACGGTGCGCAAGGCGCCGCGGACGGCCCAGCTGCTGCCCCGCGGCAGGCTGCTCGTGCTGCCCGGCACCGGACACGTCTCGCAGATGGAACGACCCGGCACGGTGGCCCGCGCGGTGCTCGGCATGTGGGAGCACGCGGCGGCCGGCGATTGGTGAACGGATCACCTGGACGCGAGGCCGGCGGGCAAACTGTGGCACCCTGGTCCCCGTGACCAAGCGGGCGACCCAGGAACGGCACCGGGCCGGGGCGCGCCGACACGCGGCGCAGCCTCTCGCCGCGTCGTGGCGTCCCACCGACCAGCCCAGCCGGGGTGAGCAGCGCAGACGCCGCCCACCACGCAAGCGCGGTCTGCGGGGCGTCATGGCGACGTACGGCTGGCGGATCTACGCGATCCCGGTCCTCATCGGGGTCACCGTGGTGGCCGTGCTGCAGACGATCGGCGACCGGTCCGCGGACGTCGCCGGCGCGAACCAGCCCGGTGTCGCGAACCAGGCGCAGCAGCTGGCCGGCGGCGACGGCGACGTCGCGCCTCGCCTGTCCGAGCAGCCCGCGGTCCCGCCGAACCTGAACATTCCCACCGCCGAGCTGCCCAAGGGTGCGTCGTTCACGCAGTCCGGCAAGGGCAAGTGGGACGTCCTGGCCGGCCGCGGCGACCGCGTCGGCAAGGGTGGCCGCCTGTACACCTACACGATCGAGGTCGAGCAGGGCATCGACCTGAAACCCTACGGCGGCAACGACTCCTTCGCCTCGCTCGTCGACGCCACGCTCGCCGACCCGCGCAGCTGGCCCGGCACCGGGCAGGTGTCGGTGCAGCGCGTCGACGGCGACGCGAACCCGGACATCCGGATCAGCCTGTCCTCGCCGAACACCACGCACAAGGACCAGTACTGCGGCTACTCGATCAAGTACGAGTCCTCGTGCTGGCGGCGCGACCAGAGCCGGCTGATGATCAACCTGGCGCGCTGGGTGCGCGGCGCGATCGCGTTCGGCGGCGACATCGGCAACTACCGGATCTACGCGATCAACCACGAGATCGGCCACGCGTTCGGCAAGGACCACGTGGGCTGCCAGCGCAACGGCGGGCTCGCGCCGGTGATGATGCAGCAGTCGTTCGGCGTGTCCAACAACTACGTCGCCAAGCTGAACAACAAGGCCGGCTACGACGACCCGGTGCGCGCCGACGGCAAGACGTGCGTCTACAACCCCTGGCCCAACCCGCAGGCACGCTGAACCGTCCCGCGATGTGAGAGCCGCGGAAGCCTTGGTGGGACGTGCGCGTTGAATGGAGTGCACGGGTTCGCGCGTCGAGGAGGAACGATGGCAGGCAGTTTGCCGCCCCTGGTCGAACCGGCTGAGGAGCTGACCAAGGAGGAGGTCGCCCGCTACAGCCGACACCTGATCATCCCGGATGTCGGGGTGGACGGGCAGAAACGGCTGAAGAACGCCAAGGTGCTCGTGGTGGGCGCCGGTGGGCTCGGCAGCCCGGCGCTGCTGTACCTCGCCGCGGCGGGTGCCGGCACGCTCGGCGTGGTCGACTTCGACATCGTCGACGAGTCCAACCTGCAGCGCCAGGTGATCCACGGGCAGTCCGACATCGGCAAGCCGAAGGCCTTGTCGGCCAAGGAGTCCGTGGCCGAGATCAACCCGTTCGTCAAGGTGAACCTGCATCAGGAACAGCTCACCTCGGACAACGCGCTCGACATCTTCGCCGGCTACGACCTGATCCTCGACGGCACGGACAACTTCGCCACGCGCTACCTCGTCAACGACGCGGCCGTGCTGCTCGGCAAGCCGTACGTCTGGGGCTCGATCTTCCGGTTCGAGGGCCAGGTCAGCGTGTTCTGGGAGGACGCGCCGAACGGCCAGGGCCTGAACTACCGCGACCTCTACCCCGAGCCGCCGCCGCCCGGCATGGTCCCGTCGTGCGCCGAGGGCGGCGTGCTGGGCGTGCTGTGCGCGTCGATCGGGTCGGTCATGGTGACCGAGGCGATCAAGCTGATCACCGGCATCGGCGAGCCGCTGCTGGGCAGGCTGATGGTGTACGACGCGCTGGAGATGTCGTACCGGACCGTCCGCGTCCGCAAGGACCCGGAGACGAAGCCGATCGAGGCGCTCATCGACTACGACGCGTTCTGCGGCGTGGTGTCCGGCGACGCCCAGCTGGCCGCGGCCGGTCACACGATCACCCCGCGCGAGCTGAAGGAGAAGTTCGACCGCGGCGAGGACTTCGCGCTGATCGACGTCCGCGAGCCGCACGAGTGGGAGATCGTGAACATCCCGGGCGCGGTGCTGATCCCGAAGGACCGCATCCTCTCGGGCGAGGCGCTCGCGGAGCTGCCGCAGGACAAGCAGATCGTGCTGCACTGCAAGTCGGGCGGCCGGTCCGCGGAGGCGCTGGCCGCGCTGCACAAGGCGGGTTTCTCCGACGCGGTGCACGTGGGCGGCGGTGTGCTGGGCTGGGCCAAGGACGTCGACACGAGCCTGCCGACCTACTGATCCCAGCTCGGCGCCAGGCAGGCGGTAGCGTGCCTTGTCGTGACCGCGTCCCCGCCGCCCCTGCACGTCCGTGCGGCCTTCGGTGTCAAGGAGATCGAGCCCGAGCTCCTCGACACCGGGCCGCAGTGGCGGTGCGGCGGGGTGGCGCTGCGGCCCGTAACCAATCCCGCCGAAGCCACCTGGGTCGCGCAGACCCTCGATGACCTGCAGGTACCCGAGCTCCGTATCGGCAGACCGGTTCGCGCCTCCGACGGCCGCTGGGTCGTCGGCGGGTGGGCCGCGTTTCACGACGTGCAGGGCCGTGCCGAGCCGCGTTACGACGAGGTCGTGGCCGCCTCGCTGCGGCTGCACAAGGCGACCGCCGACCTGAAGGTGCCGCGCTTCCTGAGCGCGCGCGTCGACGTGTTCGCGATGGCCGACCGGGCCGCCGCGGGCAAGGAGGACGTGCCGCTCGACCCCGCGCTCGGTGGGCGGCTCTTCGACGTGATCGTCGGCGCGCGCAAGCCGTTGTCGCTGCGGTCGCAGGTCGTGCACGGCGACCTGTTCGGCAACGTCCTCTTCGACGGCGACGCCGCGCCCGGCATCGCCGACTTCACCGCGTACCACCGGCCGGCCGAGTGGGCCGCCGCCGTGGTCGTCGTCGACGCGCTCGCCTGGGGCGGCGCGGACGCCGGCATCCTGCGGCGCTGGTCGCACTTGCCCGAGTGGCCGCAGGTCCTGCTGCACGCGCTGCTGTTCCGCCTCGCCGTGCACGCCCTGCACCCGCACTCCACGGAGCAGTCGATGCGCGGCCTCTCGCGGGCCGCGCACCAGATCACAGAACTGTGATGTCCGCCCCGAAGAGCCACCACAGCAGCTCGGCGCACGCCTGCAGCGGGTCGCCGTGCATGACCAGCGCGCCGATCAGCAGCAGCGCCACGGTGACCACCAGCGCGCCGATGTTGGCCCGCCGGGCCTGGAGCAGCAGCGCGGCGACGAGCACGAACGGCAGCCCGCCCAGTACGTAGGCCATGATCAGCTGTGCGGCGAGCGAGTAGTCGCCGGCGAACGTCGCCGCGGCCGCGTACCCCCAGCCGGCGAGCCCGCCGACGCCGGCGACCACCACCCACAGCGCCCCCGCGCGGCCGGTCCGCGGCAGCCAGGTGACCTCCAGCGTGCCCCACGCGAGCAGGCCAAGCGCCGCGAACAGCGCCGCCAGCATGCCGAGCACGCCGAGCAGCGACAGGGCGGGCAGGTCGTCGAGGGGCTGGACCGGCAGCTCGCCGCGGTCGAGGGTGAACAGGACCGCGAGCGTGCCGGTCGTCGCCGACCCGACCACCCACGTCCCCGTCAGCTGCCGTGCCACCAGGCTCATTCGCGGACCTCCGGGAATAATTGAAGCTGCAACTACCTTGTCGCGGGCATAGGCTTCACACGACCAGAGGAGGGTGTCATGCCGGCCATCACCGCGGACACTTTGACCCTGCCCCGCCTGCCCGACCTGTCCGTGCCCGACACGAAGTGGCGCGGCGCCGGCAAGGTCGTCACCGCGCAGCGGTTCCTGGAGGGGGAGGGCTTCCAGGTGCGGCGCCCGTTCCCGGGCACGGACCTGGCGCTGGCCGACCCGTTCCTGCTGCTGGACCACATGGGTGCCGTCGAGTACGGGCCCGGCGAGGCCAGGGGCGCGCCGTGGCACCCGCACCGCGGGTTCGAGACGGTGACGTACATGATCGACGGCGCGTTCGAGCACACCGACTCCATCGGTGGCGGCGGCCTGATCACCGATGGCGCGACGCAGTGGATGACCGCGGGTGCGGGCATCCTGCACAACGAGGTGCCGCCGCAGGACATGGTCGCTCGCGGGGGTCTGTTCCACGGCGTGCAGCTGTGGGTCAACCTGCCGCGTGCCAAGAAGATGACCACCCCGCGCTACCAGGACATCCAGGCGGCCGACGCGACCCTGCTGTCGAGCGACGACGGTGGTGCGCTGGTGCGGGTGATCGCGGGCTCGCTGGCCGGCCACGACGGCCCTGGCGTGACGCACACCCCGATCACGTACCTGCACGCGACGGTGAGCCCGGGCGCGCGGCTGGCGTTGCCGTGGCCCGCGGACTACAACGCCCTGGTGTACGTCCTGTCCGGCCGCGGCACCGTTGGCCCGGAACGCCGTCCGCTCGAGGAGGGCCGGCTGGCCGTGTTCGGCCACGGCGACGCCCTGACCGTGCAGGCGGCCGACACGCAGCAGGCGAACAGCCCGACGGGCTGGGAGATCCTGGTGCTGGGCGGCCTGCCGATCAACGAGCCGGTGGCCCGGTACGGCCCGTTCGTGATGAACACGCGGCAGGAGATCGTCGAGGCGTTCGAGGACTTCCAGGCGGGCCAGCTGGGCCAGATCCCGGCCGAGCACCTGGCCCACCGCACCCAGGCGGACGAGGACCTGTAGGTCAGGGGCGCCAGCGGTACCTGCGCATGCTGATCCGCTGGCCGTCCGCGAGCACGCCCTCCCCGCGCAGCAGCTCCAGCTGCTCGCGCACCAGCTGCGGCGCGGGCGTGCCGTTGGCGCGCAGCACGCGGTGCCACGGCAGGTCGTGCCCGTCCTCGCTGAGGATCCGGCCCACCAGGCGGGGCGTGGACGCGCCGGCCAGCGCGGCGATGTCGCCGTAGGTGGACACCGTGCCGGGCGGGATCGACGCGATCAGCTCCCGGACGCGTTCGTGCAGGGCCTCGTCCACGGCGCCAGTATGACGGCGTGCCGATGCGGGGAAGGTCGGTGCGCCGTGTTTTCATCGACGGCGTGGTCACTGAGGCACGCGGGCAGGCACGCGGGCAGGCACGGGGTGTCGCACCCCGGCTCGTCCGGCGGCCCCCGGCGCCCCGGCGGCCCTCCCGGTGGGATGCCGCGGCCCGGCGCGTGCTCGACGGCGCCGAGGGGTTCGTCCGCGTGCTCGGCGGCCCCGGCACCGGCAAGACGACGCTGCTCGCCGAGGTCGCGGCCGACCGGATCCGCCGCGGCGGCGTCGATCCCGGCCAGCTGCTCGTCGTCACCGCCAACCGCCGCGCCGCCACCGACGTCCGCGAGACCATCAGCGGCCTGCTGACCGCGGGCACCGAGGATCTGCGCACGGTCCGCGAGCCGCTCGTGCGCACCGTCCACTCCTACGCGTTCTCCGTGCTGCGCCTGCACGCCGCCATCCGCGACGTGCCCGGCCCGCGCCTGCTGTCCGGGCCCGAGCAGGACGCCGTGGTCCGCGAGCTGCTCGCCGGGGACCTCGAGGACGAGGCGCACTACTGGCCCGACCGGCTCTGGCCCGCCCTGGCCGTGCCGGGCTTCGCCGAGGAGCTGCGCGACCTCATGCTCCGCGCCGCCGAGCGCGGGCTCGGGCCCGAGGACCTGATCAGGGTCGGCCGCGACGCCAAGCGCGACGAGTGGGTGGCCGCCGGGCGGTTCGCCCGGCAGTACGAGCAGGTGACGCTGCTCGCGGGCGCGGACAGCGCGGTCGCCCAGGAGTCCGCGCCCGCACTGGACGCCGCCGAGCTGGTCGCGAGCGCTCTGCTCGCCTTCGAGACCGACGCCGAGCTGCTGGCCGCCGAGCGTGACCGGGTCCGCTACCTGCTCGTCGACGACGCCCAGCACCTCGACCCGCTGCAGTACCGGCTGCTCGCCCGGCTCGGCTTCGCGGCCAAGGAGTTCGTCCTCGCCGGCGACCCCGACCAGGCCGTCTTCTCCTTCCGTGGCGCGGATCCACGGCTGCTCGCCGACACCCGGCCCGACGGCGGCACCGTGGTGCTCACCGAGACCCACCGCATGGCGCCCGCGGTCCGCCAGGCCGTCGCCCGCCTCGCGGTCCGGCTGCCCGGCCTCGCGCCGCAGCGGCCGACCCTCGACGTGGACGAGGCGCCGAGCCCCGACGGCCGGGTCAGCGTCGCGCTGCACGCCACCGACGCCGCCGAGGCCGCGTGGGCCGCGGACCAGCTGCGCCGCGCCCACCTCATCGACGGCGTGCCCTGGACGGAGATGGCGATCCTGGTCCGCTCCGCCGAACGCTCCGCGCCGATCCTGCAGCGCGCGCTCGCCGCCGCGGGCGTCCCGGTCACCACCGACGCCGACGAGCTGCCGCTGGCCCGCCAGCCCGCGGTCCGCCCGTTCCTCGAGCTGCTGCGCGTGGCCGCCAACCCGTACCTGCTCGACCCCGCCCGCTCCGAGATGTTGCTGTCCTGCCAGTTCGGCGGCGCCGACCCGCTGGCGCTGCGCAGGCTCCGCCGCGGGCTGCGCCGCCTCGAGCTGGCGAGCGGGCAGGACCGGCCGAGCGACGAGCTGCTCGTCGAGGTGCTGCGCTCCGTAGCCATGACCGGCGACGTGCTCACCGCGCTCGGCGAGGACGAGGCCGCGAGCGTGCACCGGGTCGGCGGGCTGCTGCGCACCGCGCGGCGGGCCATCGCCGAGCACACCGGCATCGAGCAGGTGCTGTGGCTGGTCTGGCAGGAGAGCGGCCTGGAGGACCGCTGGGTCGCCCAGTCCCACCGCGGCGGGCCGCTCGGCGCGCAGGCCGACCGCGACCTCGACGCGATCGTCGGGCTGTTCCACGCGGCCGGCCGCTACGCCGACCGGCTGCCCGGCGCGGGCGTCACCGGGTTCGCCGAGTTCCTTGCCGCGCAACGGATCGTCGGCGACACGCTGGCCCCGTCCGCGCAGCGCGGCGCCGCCGTCTCGGTCATCACCGCGCACGCCGCGGTCGGTCGCGAGTGGACGGTCGTGGCCGTGCTCGGCGTGCAGGAGGGAACCTGGCCGGACCTGCGGCTGCGCGGCTCGCTGCTCGGCGTCGAGCGGCTCACCGACCTGCTGTCCGGAGTGGACGGTGTGGCGCTGTCCGCGACCGCGCCGCTGCTCGCCGAGGAACGCAGGCTGCTGCTGGTCGCGGCCAGCCGGGCGCGGCACACGCTGCTGCTGTCGGCGATCCGCGGCGAGGACGAGCAGCCGTCCCGGTTCCTGTCCGAGATCGCCGGCGGCGACGTCGAGGAGGTCACCCGGCCCGCCCGGCTCGGCGGCCCGAACCGCGCGCTCGTGCTCGCCGACCTGGTGGGGGAGCTGCGCCGCGCGGTGTGCGACGGCACCGCCCCGGTCGAGCGGCGGCGGCGCGCGGCCCGCCAGCTGGCCCGGCTCGCGGAGGCGGACGTGGCGGGCGCGGACCCGGACGTCTGGTACGGCCTGCCGGAGCTGTCCAGCGAGGAGCCGCTGCGGGTGGCGGACGAGCGGATCGCCGTCTCACCGTCCACAGTGGAGGTTCTGGCGCGCTGCCCGCTGCGCTGGATGGTCGAGCGGCACGGCGGGTCGGACCCGGCCGAGCTGGCGTCGATCACCGGCGTGCTCGTGCACGCGCTCGCGCAGGCGGCCGCGGACGGCGCGGACGAGGTGGCGCTGCGCGCGGAGCTGGACCGGGCGTGGGACGCCGTGGACGCCGGCGCGCCGTGGTTCAGCCGCCGCGAGCGGACCCGGGTGCACGCGATGATGGACACGTTCCTCGGCTGGCTGCGCGCCACCCGCGGCGAGCTGACCCAGGTCGCCGTCGAGCAGGACTTCGCCGTGGACGTGCCGGAGACGCCCGTGCGCGTGCGCGGCCGGGTCGACCGGCTCGAGGCCGACGCCGACGGCCACCCCGTGGTCGTCGACGTGAAGACCGGCCGCGCGCCGGTCACCGAGAACGACGCGAAGGAGCACCCGCAGCTCGCCGTCTACCAGCTCGCCGCCGCGTACGGGGCGTTTCGCCGGCTGGGCCTTGACGACCAGCCGGGCGGCGCGCGGCTGCTGTACGTGTCGAAGGCCAACCGGAAGAAGATGGCGACCGAGCGCAACCAGGACGCGCTCGACGAGGAGGGCCTCAAGCACTGGACCGGCGTGGTGGCCGACGCGGCGGCGGCCAGCACCGGCCCGGAGTACGTGGCCCGCCAGAACCCGGACTGCTCCCGCTGCCCGGTCCGCTTCAGCTGCCCGGTCAACCCCAGCGGCCGCCAGGTGACCGAATGACCCCGCGAGTCCAACACCGCGCCCCCGCGAGTCCAACGCCCCGCCCTCGCGAGTCCAACGCTCAGCCCTCGCGAGTCCAACACCGAAGCGCGGCGAGTCCGACGCCGCGCGGGACCGCCGCCACGGGCGCGCCGAATGTCGGACTCACCCCGCGCGAGCGTTGGACTCGCGGGTGAGCGACGACCTGATCAGTCCCCGTCTCCTCGCCGCCGAGCTGGGGCTGCCCGCGCCGACCGACGAGCAGGTGGCGGTCATCGCGGCGCCGGCCGAGCCGGCCCTGGTCGTGGCGGGTGCGGGTGCCGGCAAGACCGAGACCATGGCCGCCCGGGTGGTCTGGCTCGTGGCGAACGGCCTGGTCACGCCGGACCGGGTGCTGGGCCTGACGTTCACCCGCAAGGCCGCCCGTCAGCTCGCCGACCGCGTGCGGGCCCGGCTGCGCCGCCTCGCCGGATCCGGGCTGCTGGCCCGCATCGACCCGGGCGGCGAGCGGCTCACCGCCGTGTACGCGGGCGAGCCGACCGTGCTGACCTACCACGCCTACGCCGGCCGGCTCGTCGCCGAGCACGGCCTGCGGCTGCCCGTCGAGCCGGGCGCGCGGCTGCTCACCGAGACCGCGTGCTGGCAGCTCGCGCACCGCGTCGTGGCCACCTGGACCCGCGACCTGGACACCGACCGGGTGCCGGTGACCGTGACCCGCTACCTGCTGGAGCTGGCCGGCGAGCTCGCCGAGCACCTCGTCGACGAGGACGAGCTCGCCGCGTACTCCGAGGAGGTCGCCGCCGCCATCGAGAACGCGCCGCGCGGGCCGCGCCAGCGCGACGAGCTGTCGCAGAACCTGCGCGAGGTCGTTGCCACGCAACGGTTCCGGCTCGCCATGCTGCCGCTCGTGCACGCGTACTCGGAGAGCAAGCGGCGCGAGGGCGCGCTGGACTTCGCCGAGCAGATGGCGCTCGCCGCACAGCTCGCGAGCACGCACCCGGAGGTCGTGCGCGGCGAGCGGGAGCGCTACGGCGTGGCGCTGCTCGACGAGTACCAGGACACCGGCCACGCGCAGCGGATCCTGCTGCGGTCGCTGTTCGGCGGGCCGGACGGCGAGCCGGCGCCGGTCACCGCGGTCGGCGACCCGGTGCAGGCCATCTACGGCTGGCGCGGCGCGAGCGCGGCGAACCTGCCCCGTTTCACCACCGACTTCCCCACCCACGGCCGCAAACCGGCCCGGCGCTACGGCCTGCTCACGAGCTTCCGCAACCCGCCGGAGGTGCTGGCGCTCGCCAACGCCCTGTCCGCGCCGCTGCGCTCGGCCGGGCTGGACGTCGACGAGCTGCGCGCCCCGGACGGCACCCCGCCCGCCGACGTCCTATGTGGACTGTTCGCGGACGCCGACGCGGAGGTCGACTGGCTCGCCGACGAGGTAGCCCGACGCTGGCGGTCCACGGTGGACGAGACGGGCGCGCCGCCGACCGCCGCGGTGCTCGTGCGCCGCCGCGCGGACATGACCGACCTCGCCGCCGCGCTGCGCGGGCGCGGGCTGCCGGTCGAGGTGGTCGGCATCGGCGGGCTGCTCGACGAGCCGGAGGTGCGCGACCTGGTGTCCGCGCTGCGGGTGCTCATCGACCCGCTGGCCGGCACGGCGGCGGCGCGCGTGCTGACCGGCGCCCGCTGGCGGCTCGGCGCCGCGGACCTGGCGGCGCTGTGGCGGCGGGCGGCCGGGCTGGGTAAGGCGTACGAGGCGGGCGAGAACACCGGCCGGCTCGTCGACACGGTGCCGGGGGAGGGCGCGGAGCAGGCGGGCCTCGTCGACGCGATCGACGACCCCGGCGAGGCGGCGGCGTACTCGGCGGAGGGCTACCGGCGGATCCGCACGCTCGGCGGCGAGCTGCGTGCGCTGCGCCGCCGGCTGGACCAGCCGCTGCCCGAGCTGGTCGCCGAGGTGGAGCGGGCGATGCTGCTCGACGTCGAGGCGAAGGCCCGGCCGGGCGGCGCGGGCCGGGCGCACCTGAACAAGTTCGCGGACGTGGTGTCCGACTACGCGCGCACCAGCCCGTCGGCCAGCCTGCCGGCGCTGCTGGACTACCTGGCCGCGGCGGAGGCGGCCGAGGACGGGCTCGAGCCGGGCGAGGTCGAGGTCGCCGAGGACCGGGTGCAGATCCTGACGGTGCACGCGGCGAAGGGCCTGGAGTGGCAGGTCGTGGCGGTGCCGCACCTGGTGAACGACGTGTTCCCCAGCCGCAAGCGGACGTCGTGCTGGCTGCGCGCGGTCACCGAGCTGCCCGCCCCGCTGCGCGGCGACGCCGCCGACCTGCCGACGCTTTCGCTGGC
Source organism: Actinophytocola sp. (assembly GCA_035995025.1). Lineage (GTDB taxonomy): Bacteria > Actinomycetota > Actinomycetes > Mycobacteriales > Pseudonocardiaceae > Actinophytocola. The sequence continues at coordinate 44,063 of DASYKY010000096.1, read as the reverse complement.
GAGCGCGGCGAACCGCAAGGAGGTCGAGCAGGAGCTGACCCGGCACGCGGAGGAGTTCGCCGAGCGGGATCTCGTCGAGGAGCGCCGGCTGTGCTACGTGGCGCTGACCCGTGCCGAGCGGACGCTGCTGGTGTCCGCGCACTGGTGGGGCCGCACCGGCACCAAGCCGAAGGGCCCGTCGCCGTTCTTCACCGAGATCGCCGCGCTCGTGCCGCCGTCGCACTCGGCTCCGCCGCCGCCCGGGGACGAGGAGAACCCGATCGCGAGCGCCCATCACGTCGCGCTGTGGCCCGCCGACCCGCTGGCGCTGGGCCGCACCGGGGTCCGGGAGGGCGCGACGATGGTGCGTGACGCGCTGGCGGCGCTGCGCGCGGGCGCGGGTCAGCTGATGTTCGAGGAGGACCCGGAGGGCTGGGAGGCGGACACCGACGTGCTGCTGGCCGAGCTCGCGGCCGCGGACGCCCGGCGCGAGCAGGTCGTGCTGCCGCCGTCGATGTCGGTGAGCCAGCTGGTGGAGCTGGCCGCGAACCCCGCCGCGCTCGCCCGCAGGCTCCGCCGGCCGCTGCCGTTCCCGCCGAACCCGACCGCGCGGCGCGGCACGGCGTTCCACGCGTGGCTGGAGAAGCGGTTCGGCTCGCGCGCGCTGCTCGACCTCGACGAGCTGCCCGGCTCCGCGGACGCCGAGGCGGCGCCGGACGCGGACCTCGACGCGCTGAAGGACGCGTTCCTCGCGTCGTCGTGGGCGGACCGGGTGCCCCGCGAGGTGGAGGTCCCGTTCACCTGCGACGTCGCGGGGATCTCGCTGCGCGGCCGGATGGACGCCGTGTTCGCCGACACCGAAGGCGGCTGGACGGTGGTCGACTGGAAGACCGGCGCGCTACCGCACTCCGACGACCTGCCGGCGCTGACCGTGCAGCTGGCCGCGTACCGGCTGGCGTGGGCGAGCCTGACGGGCGTGCCGGTCGACGAGGTCCGCGCGGCGTTCCACTACGTCCGCCAGAACCGCACGATCCGCGCCGCGGACCTCCTGGACGCATCCGGCCTGCGAGACCTGCTCCGCGCCGTCCCGACAGCCTGACGCCTGTGCGAATGCGAACATTCCTGCTCAGACGTCTGCGTGTCGGCAAGGGGGACCCCTGGTGCCACGATAGTCGCGAACACCGACGGTTTCGGGCCGGCGCGGGCAAGCTGTGGACAACCGGCCGGGTTGTGGACAACCGGGCCCTCCGATCGTCTTGTCGCAGCGTGCAGTCGCGGTTGCTCGTCGTGCACAACCGCTCGGCGCCCGCGACGCCGGATGACACGTTCCTCCCCGAGGGCAACCTGAAGAGGAGGACACATGGGCATGCGCAAGGTGCTGATCGGGCTCGCGGCCGCCGTCGCGGTGGCGCTCGGCCTGCTGACGTTCCTGCCCGGGGGCGACGCGGACGCCAGCGGCAAGGAGCTGAGCCAGAGCGCGGCCGCCGCGAAGCTGCGCGCCGCGAAGATCAGCTGGACCTCCAGCGGCGGTTGCAGCAACCGCAACAACCCGCACTGCACGTCGTTCAGCGGCATCAAGTCCGGGACGGTCAGCGGGATCATCACGTTCAAGAAGTCCAGCAAGTGCAAGATCACGATCACCGGCGGCACCGAGACCGGCCACGCGTCGGGCACCTACAGCCACTGGAACGGCTACAAGGTCGACATCGCGAAGACGTCCTGCGCCACGAGCTACGTCAAGCGCACCTTCAGCTCGATCGGCGGCGGCAAGTGGCGGTCCTCGTCCGGCAACGTCTACTTCGACGAGGGAAACCACTGGGACATCACCTACTACTGAGGCCGGCTGCTGAGGCCTTCTACTGAGGCCTGCCGCCGAGGCCACCCGTGGGGGCCACCGGATTGCCGTTGGCCCCCACGCTAATCTGCCGCCGTGACCAGCCCTGACGAGCCCGAGCACGGCCTGTCGCACAAACTGCGCCGCCGCCTGGGTGGCGACGGGCTCACCGACCGCCCCGACCACTCGCTGGTCGGCGTCATCCGCATGCCGGAGGGCTCGGTCAGCCCGATCACGTCGATCGTGCGGCGGGTGATCTGGGCGCTCGTCGCGCTGTTCGCGGCCGTGCTGCTGGTCTACCTCGACCGCGACGGCTACCGCGACTCCGACGGCAACGGGCTCTCGTTTCTCGACTGCGTTTATTACGCGACCGTCTCGCTTTCGACCACCGGCTACGGTGACATCACGCCGGTGAGCGAGTCCGCCCGCCTGGTCAACATCCTGGTCATCACCCCGCTGCGGGTGCTGTTCCTCATCGTCTTGGTCGGTACCACGCTCGCGGTGCTCACCGAGCGCTCCCGACAGGCTTTCAAGCTGCAACGATGGAGGACGAAGGTGCGCGATCACGTGGTGGTCGTCGGCTACGGCACCAAAGGCCGGTCGGCGGTCAGCTCGGTGCTCTCCGACGGGGTCGAGCCCGAGCGCATCGTGGTCGTGGACACCGACCAGTCGATGCTCGACGCCGCCTCCGCGCTTGGCCTGGTGACCGTGCACGGCTCCGGCACCCGCTCGGACGTGCTGCGCGTCGCCGGCGTGCCGCGGGCGCGCGCCATCGTGGTGGCCGCCAGCCGGGACGACTCGGCCGTGCTGATCACGCTGACCGCCCGCGAGCTGGCTCCGAAGGCGCAGATAGTGGCGGCCGTGCGCGAGGCGGAGAACGTCCACCTGCTGCGCCAGTCCGGCGCGAACCAGGTCGTGGTTTCGAGCGAGACGGCGGGCCGGCTGCTGGGCATGGCCACCCACACGCCGAAGGTCGTGGACATGGTCGAGGACCTGATCACCCCGGAGTCCGGCCTCGCCATCGCCGAGCGCGAGGTCGACCGTGGCGAGGTCGGCGGGTCGCCGCGGCACCTGGCGGACATCGTGCTGGGCGTCGTCCGCAACGGAACCCTCTATCGGGTGGATCACCCGGAGGTGGACGCGCTCGAGCTCGGCGACCGGTTGCTCTACGTCAAGAAGGTCACCCCTGCAGGCGATACCGACTGAGGTACTCCCGCCCGGAAAGATCTGCGACCATCGTCGGGTGCGGATCTCGGGCTGGCAGGTACCACCCGGCTACCTGCGTTGGGCGGCCGCGGGGCTGGGGCTCCTGCTACTCAGCGTCGTCATCGCCTCGGTCGTGAGCGTGCTGGGCCTGTTCGGCTTCACCGCGGCCCCCGAGGACGAGGGCACCCGCGTGTCCGCGAAGGTCGCCACGAGCTCCCCGTGCGACCGGCCGAACGCCTTCGAGATCGTCTCGTTCAAGTATCAGGGTGACGACCGCCAGGCCCGCTTCGACGGCTGCGGCCACGCCAAGGGCGAGCCGGTGGAGATCCTGCTGCCGCCCGGCCCGGTCGTGGACTCGATGGTCGTGCACTCCGCCGGCGCGGCCGTCGGGGACAGCGCGCCCGGCGAGGGCCTCGGGCTGGTGCTGCTCGTGGCCAGCGGGCTGGCCGGGGCCGGGTTCGCGTTCCTGGTCCGCCGCGGGCCACGCGGCAACACCCTGCCGCGAGCGCTGCGGCTCGCGTCCTAGCCCCTACGCCACGTCCGCGGCGGGGCTCTTCCAGGTGTTGCACTCGTAGGTGCGGTTCTTCGTCGCGCCCTGCTCCCACCACGCCGCGGTGTGCGCGTCCGTGCCGTGGTCGCGGGGCAGGCCCGACGTGTGGTCGCCGCGGTCCTGGGTGGACCGGGCCTCGCCCAGGATGTTGGCGTCCACGGAGCCGCGGCCGTAGGTCGCCGCCAGGAACATGCCGGAGAAGCACTGCGCCTGCAGCTCGAGGCGCCGCGACAGCTCGAGACCCGGCCCGGTGTCGACGCCCGCGTCGTACCTGGCCTGGGAGTACGCGTCCAGCACGCCGCTCATCGCCTGCACGTGGTGGCCGTACTCGTGCGCGAACACCGCCAGGTACACCCCGGGATGCGCGCCGTAGGAGTCCGTCTGCAGACCCGCGAACGGCATGTACAGCGTGTTGTCCTCGCCGCAGTAGAAGGCCGCCACCGCGCCCTCGCCGCCGGCCACCGAGCCGCACGGGCTCGACCAGTTCTTGCCCTGCGGGAACTTCATCGCCGGGCTGACGAACGGCAGGCCCGCCCGCTGCAGCACCGGCTTCCACGCCGCGTCCAGGCACGGCAGCGCGCTGCGGAAGAACGCCTCCGAGCCCGCCGGCGTGGTCTGCCAGCGCTTGAGCGCGCAGGACACCGCAGGCGTCCCGGCGTCGCCCGCGAACAACGGGTTGCCGGCCAGCTCGTACACCGGCTGCGGGCCGGCCGGAGTGGTCTCGGTCGGGGTGTCCTGCGTGGTGGTGGTGACCGGCGCGTCCGTAGTCGTCGTGATCGGCGCGTCGGTCGTGGTGGTGATGGTCGTCGTCCCGGTGGACGTGCTCGTCTCGCTGCTCGTGGTGGTGGCCGGGTCGTCGTAGCCGGTGTCCGCCACGTGGTTGCCGCGGTCCTTCAGCGCCAGGAAGCCGACCATCCCGGCGCTCACGACGAGCACCGCCACGATGATCGTCGCCACCAGCGGGCCGGTGTTGGACTTCGGCCGCGGGCGCAGCATGCCCGGGTGGCCGGGGTAGCCCTGCGCCCACGGCGGCGCGGTCGCCCCGGGCGGCGGGTACGGGCCGGGCCGGAACCCGGGCGGCGGGCCGTACTGGGGTTGCCCGTACTGAGGAGGTCCGTACTGGGGCGGGCCCGGCGGCATCGGCGGGCGAGGCGGGCGGGGCGGGCCGGGCGGCGGCACGGGGTAGGGCGCAGTCGGGCGGTATCCCGGGCTCGGCGGCAGCGGCCGCGCCTGCGGTGGCGGCAGCGGTCCGGTGGGCCGCCACGGGCCCGGCGGTGGCTGCGTCATTCCCTGTTCCCCCCGGATGATCCAGCGCCGGCCCGATCTTGCCGGACAGCCGGTGAGCATATGGCCACTGGTCTATCCTCCGCAGGCGTGTTCGCGAAGTGGGGGGCCGCGGTCGCTGCGGCAATGGTGTCCGGCGCCGCGTTCGCCGGGCTGGCTCAGCCGTCCGTGCCGTCGCCGCCGCCCGGTGTGCCCACATTGGACATTCCGCTGCCGACCGGCGGCGGCGTCCCGTCGATCAAGCCCACGAAACCCGGCACCGGGCCGACCACACGGCCGACCGGCCCGCGCCCGGTGCCGCTGCTGCCGCAGAGCGTCAACGTCGCGCTGAAGGTCGAGCGCGACGGCACCCTGTCGGTGAGCGAGCAGGTGTTCGTCCAGGCAGGCAAGACGATGACCCGCCACCAGCCGCTGCGCATCCAGGCCGGCGACGACACCGACCGGGTGTTCACCGTCACCGACGTCAAAGTCGACGGCAACGGCAGCGCCGACGTCACCGGCGACGAGCTCGTGCTCTCACTCGGCGAGGGCGCCAGCACGGTCACCTACACAGTGGACGGTGCGGTCCGCGACGCCGGCGACCGCCAGGAGGTTCGCTGGCAGCTGGCCGGCGGCTGGGACGTCAACGTGCACCTGCTGCGCGCGTCGTTCGTCGCGCCGGACCAGCCCGTCCGGATCGTCTGCCTGGCCGGGTCGCGCGGCTCGCAGGCGCCCTGCTCGTCCGCGCTCACCGACAGCGGGCAGGTGCTGCGCGTCGTGCAGGAGGACCTGCCCGCGGGCGAGCGCGTCGACCTGTCCGTGCTGCTGCCCGCGGGCACGGTCGGCGGGGCGGGCGACGCGCGGTTCGCCACCGCGGCCCCGAACGCGTTCGCGTTCACCCCGGTCAGCGGCATCGGCCTCGGCGTGCTCGCGGTCGTCCTCGTCGGGGGGTTCGTGCTGCTGTGGCTGGCCCGCGGCCGCGACGCCCGCGCCCTGGCCGCCGACGTCGCGCCGGTGGAGCTGCTCGTCACCGAGGCGGGCCGGGTCGCGTTCGCCTCGCCGGACGGCGTGCTGCCGGGCGAGGTCGGCACGGTCGTCGACGAGCACGTGGACGTCGCGGACGTGACCGCCACGGTCGTCGACCTGGCGGTCCGCAACTACCTGTCGATCCGCCGCGCCGGGGAGGACTGGCTGCTGGTGGTCCGCAACGTGCCGGACGACGCGCTCACCGGCCACGAGCGCGCGGTGTGGCGGGCGCTGCTCGGCGACGCGGGCGAGGTGTCGCTCGCCGCCCTGCGCGCGCGGCGGCTCGACCTGTCCGGCGTGCGCGACGAGCTGTACGCGGGCGTGGTCGGCCGCCAGTGGTTCGCCCGCAGGCCCGACCACGAGCGCACCCGCTGGATGCTCGCCGGCGTGCTCCTGGCCGTCGTCGGCGTCGCCGCGACCGTGGTGCTGGCGCTGACGATCGGGCACGCGCTGCTCGGCATCGCCGTGGTGATCGGCGGGCTCGGCCTCGCGCTGGGCGCCCGGTTCATGCCGGCCCGCACACGGCGCGGGAGCGTGCTCGTGCAGCAGGTGCGCGGGCTGCTCGGCTTCCTGCGCGGCGACGCGGCGGCGACCGTCCCGGCGGCGGACCGCGAGATGGTGCTGTCCCGCTCGCTGCCGTACGCGATCGTGCTCGGCGAGACGCAGGGCTGGCTCGCCCGCTTCGCCGACCTGGACACCGCGGCCGACGGCACGGCCGGCATCTACTGGTACGACGGCGAGAACGTGACCCGCGACCTGCCGCTGTTCCTGCGCGAGCTGGACGCGGTGCTCACGTCGTCGGGCCAACTGCGCTGACCCGGCGGCGACGCAGGTGCCCGACGGCGCATTCCGCCGGTTGTCCACAACCGCCGGACTTGTCCACAGCCGGCGCGCAAACCCGGGAACTGCCGGCCCGGGCCGGTAGACTGGCGCTGAGGGGTGCCCCCGGAGAGGGTGGGGGCAGCGTGTTGTTGTCGGCGGCCGGGTTGGGGCGGGTGGTCACGCGCTTGGGGCGGGCGGATGCGCAGCCGGTCCGGGTCGTTCACCCAGGGCGATGATCGAGCGGCTGGGCTGGCGGCCGAATGTCGGAGTCGCCACGTAGGCTGCGGACATGCCAGCAACCGAGCTGAACAGGTTCACGCTGCCCAACGGGTTGCGTGTGGTCCTCGCCCCGGATGCGACCGCGCCCGTGGTCGGCGTGAGCGTGCACTACGACGTGGGCTTCCGGTCCGAGCCGGAGGGGCGCACCGGTTTCGCGCACCTCTTCGAGCACCTGATGTTCCAGGGCAGCGAGAGCCTGGAGAAGCTCGCGCACTTCCGGCACGTGCAGTCCTCCGGTGGCACCTTCAACGGGTCCACCCACCCGGACTACACCGACTACTTCATGGTGCTGCCCTCCGGCGGCGTCGAGCGCGCCCTGTTCCTCGAGGCCGACCGCATGCGGGCGCCCAAGCTCACCGAGGAGAACCTCCGCAACCAGGTCGACGTGGTCAAGGAGGAGATCCGCCTCAACGTCCTCAACCGGCCCTACGGCGGCTTCCCCTGGATCCTGCTCCCGCCGGTGCTGTACTCGACCTTCCCCAACGCGCACAACGGGTACGGCGACTTCACCGAGCTGGAGCAGGCCGACCTCGACGACTGCGCGCAGTTCTTCGACACCTTCTACGCGCCGGCCAACGCCGTGCTCACCGTCGCGGGCGACCTCGACATCGAGCGCACGAAGTCGCTGATCGACAAGCACTTCGGCGACGTCACGGCCCGCCCGGCGCCCGAGCGGCCGTCGTTCGCCGAGCCCCCGCCCACCGGTGAGCTGCGCGGCGACCACGCCGACCAGCACGCGCCGCTGCCCGCGCTCGCCGTCGGCTACCGGATGCCCGACCCGATCAACGAGCTCGACGGCTACCTCGCCAACCTCGTGCTCGCCGCGGTCCTCGCCGAGGGCGACGGCTCGCGCCTGCAGCAGCGCCTCGTGCACCGCGAGCCGCTGGTCACCGACGTCAACGCCGCCTGCGGACTGTTCGGCCCGTTCGAGGCGCGCGACCCCGACACGTTCATCGTCACCGCGGTCCACTCGCCCGAGGTCGAGCAGGACCGGGTGCTCGCCGCCGTCGACGAGGAGCTCGAGAAGCTCGCGTCCACGCCGCCGAGCGACCAGGAGCTCGCGAAGGTCACCGCCCGCTGGGTCGCCGGCCTGCACCGCGAGCACGACCGGCTGATCGCCCGCACGCTCGCGTTCGGCTCGCTCGAGCTGCTCTACGGCGACCCGGGCCTCGTCCACACGCTGCCCGACCGCATCTCCGCGGTGACGCCCGACGCCGTGGCCGCCGCGGCCAAGGCGTTGCGCCCCGACTCGCGCGCGGTGCTCACCGTGACGCCCGCAGGAGGAGACCAGTGACCAGGTTCGATGCCGCCACCGCGGCGACGAGTGCGTCGGCGGGGTTCCGCACCGCCGCCGAGATCGGCCACACCGAGCTCGGCCCGCGGCCGCTGCCCGCGCTCGCCGAGCAGCGCGCGGCCACCGGTCTGTCCTCAGTGGACACCGTGCTGGATAGCGGGCTGCGCGTCGTCGCCGTGCACGCGCCGACCGTGCCGATGGTCGAGCTGCGGCTGCGCATCCCGTTCGCCGGCGCCGACCCGCTGCACGCCGCGCGCGCCGAGGTGCTCGCGGCCACGATCCTCACCGGCACGAAGCGCCGCGACCGCGTCGCCATCGACACCGACCTGGCGCTGGTCGGCGGCGAGCTCGACGCGGGCGTCGACCCCGAGCGACTTTCCATCAGTGGCAACGCGCTGGCCAGCGGCTTCGACACGCTGCTCGACGTGCTGGCCGACGCCCTCACCGGCGCCACCTACGCCGACGACGAGGTCGGCCGGGAGCGCGGCCGGCTCGTCGAGCGGATCGCGGTGGCGCGCTCGCAGCCATCCGTGATCGCGCGCGAGGCGCTGCAGAAGCACCGCTACGGCGACCACCCGTACACCCGCGAGATGCCCGAGGCGTCCGACGTCGCCACGGTCACCGGCGACCAGGTCCGCGCCCTGCACGCCGACGGGGTGCTGCCGCGCGGCTCGGTCCTCGTGCTGGTCGGCGACATCGAGCCGGCGGACGCGGTGGCCCGGCTCGGCAAGGCGCTGTCGGTGTGGTCCGACGAGCGCGCCGCCGCCGTGCTGCCCGACCTGCCGGACGTCACGGGCGGCGACGTGCTGTTCGTGCCGCGCGCCGGGGCGGTCCAGTCGCAGCTGCGGCTCACGGCGCAGGCGATCGCCCGCACCGACCCGCGGTACCCGGCGCTGCAGCTCGCGAACCTCGTGTTCGGCGGCTACTTCTCCTCGCGGCTGGTGGAGAACATCCGCGAGGACAAGGGATACACCTACCACGCGCGGTCGTCGCTGGAGTTCACGCCGAGCGGCGCCACGCTGCTGGTCGAGTCCGACACGGCCAGCGAGGTCACCGCGCCCGCGCTGCTGGAGACGCGCTACGAGCTGGCCCGGCTGGGTGTCGTCCCGCCCACGGAGTCCGAAGTGGACTCTGTGCGGCAGTACGCGATCGGCTCGCTGCTGATCGCCACCGCGTCGCAGACCGGGCTCGCCTCGCAGCTGGCGGCGCTCGCGTCGCTGGGGCTGGGCGTCGACTGGCTGGTGGCGCACCCGGCCCGGCTCGCGGCGGTCACCGCGGAGCAGATCGCCGAGGCGGCACTGGAGTTCTTCTCGCCCACCAGGTACACGGGCGTGGTGGTCGGCGACGCGGCGCAGCTGCCGCTGCTGCGGTCGCTGGGCGGCGTCGTCTCCGCGTGAGCGAGCTTGCGAGCGAACCACTGTCACCGGGCGCGCCGTTCCAGCTCGCCGGCCTGCCGGCGCTCTCGCGGTCCACAGTGGACCGCAACGAGATGATGCGCACCGACGAGGCGCGGCTGGCGAAGCTGTGGTCGACCGGCAAGGTCATCCTGCTGGACGAGAAGGGCCGCACCCCGGTCGGCGCGGGCGCGACCTCGCTCGCGACCCGGCCGGCCGTGCGGGTCGCCGACGAGCGGCCGCCGGACGCCCTGCTGCTGGGCGAGCACGACGGCGTCGGCTACTGGGCGTTGCAACGCGCGGCGCGGCTGCGTGAGGGCGTGACGTCGCCGGACAGCGCGTGGGGCCTGTGGACCGGCGCCGCGTCGGAGGACGGCGAGGAGTGGCACGACCTGCGCACGGTCGGCGCGCTGCTGGACGACACGTCGGCGGGCCTGTACACGACGGCGGTCGGCCTGGCGAGCTGGCACGCGCTGGCCGGCTTCTGTGCGAAGTGCGGCGCGCCGACCGAGCGGGTGCATGCCGGCTGGGCGACGCACTGCACGGGTTGTGGCCGGGAGGAGTACCCGCGCACCGACCCGGCGGTGATCTGCCTGGTCCACGACGACCGGGGCGTGAACGGTGCGAAGGTCGTGCTGGCCCGCCAGCCGATCTGGCCGCCGGAGCGGTACTCGGTGCTGGCGGGCTTCGTCGAGTCCGGCGAGTCGCTGGAGGCGTGCGTCGCGCGGGAGATCGCCGAGGAGGTCGGCATCGCGGTGACCGGCATCCGCTATCTCGGCAGCCAGCCGTGGCCCTTCCCCCGCTCGATCATGGTCGGCTTCGCGGCCGTCGCCACCGCGGACGCCCCACTGCGCCCCGCGGACGGCGAGATCGAGGAGGCCCGCTGGGTCTCGAGAACAGATCTTCGCGCCGCGCTCGAGGCAGGCGGCGAGATCGAGGGCCTGAGGCTCCCCGGCCCCACGTCGATCGCCCGCCTCATGCTGACCGGCTGGGCCACCGCCGACTAAACGGGCCTTGGCGCCGAGACCGCGAGCGAGGGACGGCCTCCGGCCCCCGGATTCCAGCGTACCCGCGACCCCCGCGAGAACCCTTACGCGCCAACCCCTGTGGACAACCAACCCGATTGAACGGTCCATTCAACCGGCCCCGGGGCCCCCCGATTTCCACGCTACGCCGTGGGACCGACAGTTCTCGTGCGAGCGCCTGAGACCTGTGGACAACCCGGCCGGGGGACCCCCGGACTCAACGCTACCGGCGACCACCGACAGTTCCGCCTCCTTTGTCCACAGCCACAGCCACAGCCGCAGCCACGGGCTCGGGCTGTGTGCGGGCCGGGCGCGCGAAGGCGCTACCGTGTCGGGCTCGGGGTCCGGCATCCGGTCGGGCGCGGGGGGTGAGCGACGTGGTGGGCGTGGCGCGTGCGGTGGGGCTGCTGCTCGGCGTCGCCGCCGATGGGGCCTTCGGGGATCCCAAGCGGGGGCATCCGGTGGCCGGTTTCGGCAGGCTTGCGGCGCGGATCGAGCGCCGGGTTTACCGCGACTCCAAGACAAACGGCGCGCTGTACGCCGCCGTGCTCAGCGGCGGGGCGGTGGCGGCGGGGATGCTCGCCGAGCGGGCCGGGCGGGGCCGCCCCGTCGTGCAGACCCTGACCACCGCGGCGGCCACCTGGGTTGTCCTGGGTGGACGGTCGCTCGCCGCGCACGGGGCGGCCATCGGACGCGAGCTCGACGCCGGGCAGGTCGACGCGGCGCGCGAACGGCTGCCGCACCTGTGCGGGCGCGACCCCGAGCGGCTCGACGCCGACGGACTCGCGCGCGCCGCCGTCGAGTCGGTCGCCGAGAACACCTCCGACGCGGTCGTCGCGCCGCTGCTCTGGGGCGCGGTCGCCGGCGTGCCCGGGCTCCTCGGCTACCGCGCGGTCAACACCCTCGACGCCATGGTCGGCTACCGCTCGCCCCGCTACCGCCGCTTCGGCTGGGCCGCCGCCCGCCTCGACGACCTCGTCAACCTCCTGCCCGCCCGCCTCGCCGCCCTGCTGACCGTCGCCGGCGCCCCCGTCGTCGGCGGATCCTGGCGCGGCGCCTGGCAGACCTGGCACACCGACGCCGCCGCGCACCCCAGCCCGAACGCCGGCCGCGTCGAGGCCGCCTTCGCCGGCGCGCTCGAGATCCGCCTCGGCGGGCGCACCGAGTACGCGCACGGCGTCGAGGAGCGCCCCGTGATGGGCGAGGGCCGCATGCCCGACTCCGGGCACGTCACCCGCGCCGTCGAACTGTCCCGTGTGGTCGGTGGGCTCACCGCCGCGGTCGCCGCGCTGATCGCGCTCTTCCGCTCCCGGCGCGCGGACCCGGCGCCCGCCGCCGAGGCGCTCAGCTGACCTGGTCGGCCCGCTCGCGGGCCTCGTCGTCGGCGATCTGCCGCGCCACCGACTGCCGCCGCGGGCGGGCGGGGGCGGAGTCACGCGGTGTCGCCAGCACGCCGCCCGGCTTGATCTCCCGCCACGTGAAGTACAGCCACGCCAGCAGGGCCATCACGCCGAACGTGAGCCACTGCAGGGCGTAGGACAGGAACGGCCCGGAGTCCAGCTCCGGCAGCGACAGCACGCCCAGCGCGCCCGGGCTGTGCTCGGTCAGCTGCACGTACCCCGGCCGGATGTCGAGCCCGGTCACCGTGGCCACCGTGGACGCGCCGACCGCGTACACCTGCGGCGGATCGCCCGGCAGCGCGGCACGGCCGCGGGGGTCGCGCTCGTCGACCCGGATGCGTGCGGTCAGCTCCTGCCGGCCGGCCGGCGGCGCCGGGTACGACGGCAGCGCCAGCTCCTGGCGGCCCTCCACCGGCCGCACGTAGCCGCGGTCGACCAGCGCCACCGTGCCGTCGGTCAGCCGGAACGGGGTCAGGACCTCGAACGCCGCCGCCGCCTCCACGGACCGCAGCCGCGCCACGACCTCCTGATCGGCCACGAACGAACCGGTGAGCGACACCGTGCGCCACTCGTTGTGCGCGTTCGCGGCCAGCGTCTCCACCGGCACCGGCGCGGCGGTGAACGAGCGGGTGATCGCGTCGTTGGTCGCCGTCCGCTCGGCATTGCGGCCGAACTGCCACGGCGCGAGCACGACGAAGCACGCGAGGGCGAACACCACCACCGCGAGCGTCAGCCCGAGCCAGCCCGGCCGGAGCAGGAAGCGCAACCGCACCCCCCAACGGTAGGCCAGGCTCATCCGCGCAGCGCCGACCGGGCGGCCGCCGCGGCCTGCCCGGCGTACCCGCCGCCGAACAGCACGGTGTGCACCAGCAGCGGGAACAGCTGGTGCAGGCCGGTCCGCGCGCGCCAGCCGCCGGCGAGCGGCGCGGCCTCGTCGTACGCGGCGACGATCCGGTCCAGCCGCGCGCAGCCGAACAGGTCCAGCATCGCCAGGTCGGTCTCCCGGTGCCCGCCGTACGCCGCCGGGTCGATCAGCCACGCCCGTCCGTCCGCGGCCCACCGGACGTTGCCGTTCCACAGGTCGCCGTGCAGCCGCGCGGGCGGCTCGGCCGGACCGGCCAGCGAGGAGATCCGCGCGCACACCGCCTCGATGTCGGTCACCGCGCCGCTGGACAGCACGCCCCGGTCGACGGCGGCCCGCAGGTACGGCTCGATCCGGTGCGCCGCGTACCAGGCGGGCCACGCCGCGGCGGGCTCGTTGCGCATCGGCGCCAGCCCGATCCACGCGTCGGCAGGCCCGCCGGGCGGCGGCGCGCCGAACGCGGGCGCGCCCGCCGCGTGCAGCCGGGCCAGCCCGCGCCCGAACTCCTCCGCCGCACGCGCCGAGGGCGCGCCCGCCTCGACGAGGTCCATCACGAGCCACTCGTCGTCGTACCCGCGCACCGCAGGCAACGGCACCGCGGACGCCGCGGCGAGCCAGCGCAGGCCCGCCACCTCCGCCCGCACCGCGGAGGCGTGGTCGTGCCGCTTGGCGACGACGACCCGCCCGTCGGCGAGCGTGACGCGCCGGGCCATGCCGCCGAGCGGCGCGGTGTCCGCGGCGGGGGAGCCGGTCAGCGCCTCGATGTTCACGTCCGCGCGCGGACCCAGTCGAGCAGGCCCGGGGTCGCCGCCTCGATCATGGCCAGCACCTCGGCGAAGCCGTCCCCGTGCCCGTAGTACGGGTCGGGCACGTCGAGGTCACCGTCGGCGGCGGGGTCGAACGAGCGGAACATCCGCACCCGCTCCGGCCCCACGAGGTCGACGAGCGCGGCGTGGTGCCCGGAGTCCATGGCCAGCAGCAGGTCCGCGCCGAGGTGCTCGGGCCCGACCTGCGCCGCGACGTGCTCCGTCGCGTACCCGGCCCCGGTGAGCGTCGTGCGGGCGCGGGAGTCCGCCCGCTCGCCGACATGCCAGCCGCCGATGCCGGCGCTGGTCACCTCGACGCCGTCGGCGAGCCCGGCCCGCCGCAGGTGCTCGCCGAAGACGAGGGCGGCCATGGGGGAGCGGCAGATGTTGCCCGAGCAGACGAAGCAGACGTGCACCCGGCCGAGTCTAGGGGCGGCCCCGGCCGGTACGTAGGATCCGGCGGATGACCGACCTGCGGCACCACGGCGACGCGGACGCGGCGCCCGGGCTCGCGGACTTCGCGGTCAACGTCCGCGGCGGCGCGCCCCCGGCGTGGCTGCGCGAGCACCTGGTCGGCGCGCTCGACCGCATCGGCCGCTATCCGTCCACAGAGGACGACGAGAAGGCGCGCCGGGCGGTCGCCGCGCGGCACGGCCGCCGGGCCGACGAGGTGCTCGTGCTCGCCGGCACCGCCGAGGCGTTCGCGCTGCTGCCCGCGCTCGCGCCCGGCAGGGCGGCGATCGTGCACCCGTCGTTCACCGAGCCCGAGGTCGCGCTGCGGCAGGCGGGCGTGCCCGTGCACCGGGTGCTGCTCGACCCGGCCGACGGCTACGCGCTGCGGCCGGAGCGGGTGCCCGGCGACGCCGACCTCGTCGTGCTCGGCAACCCCACCAACCCGACGTCCGTGCTGCACCCCGCCGGGGCGATCCGCGCGCTGGCGCGGGAAGGCCGGGTCGTGGTGGTCGACGAGGCGTTCATGGACGCCGTGCCCGGCGAGCCCGGGACGCTGGCCGGCGAGAACCTGCCCGGCCTGCTCGTGCTGCGCAGCCTCACCAAGACGTGGGCGCTGCCGGGCCTGCGCGCCGGCTACGCGCTCGGCAGCCCGGACCTGCTCGCCCGGCTCGCCGCGCACCGTCCACATTGGCCGGTAGGCACGCTCGTGCTGGCGGCCGTCGAGGCGTGCGCCGCGCCGCCGGCCGTCGCCGAGGCCGGCACCGCCGCCGTCGAGCTGGCCCGCCATCGCTCGCACCTCGCCGCGGCGCTCGGCGGGCTGGTGGGTGTCGCCGTGCACGAGCCGGCGGCCGGGCCGTTCCTGCTGCTGCGCGTGCGCGACGGCGAGCGGGTCCGCGCGGGCCTGCGCCGCCGCGGCATCGCCGTCCGCCGCGGCGACACGTTCCCCGGTCTGTCCGCCGACCACCTGCGGGTGGCCGTCCGCGACCCCGCGCGCGCCGCGCTGCTCGTCGACGCGCTGCGGGCCGAGCTGAGTACGGAGGTCCCTTCATGACGACGGTCGCTGATGTCGTCGAGGTGCTCGAGACGGCCTACCCGCCCGAGCTCGCCGAGTCGTGGGACGCGGTCGGGCTCGTGTGCGGCGACCCGGCCGAGCGGGTCAGCCGCATCCTCGTGTGCGTCGACCCGATCGAGTCCACAGTGGACGAAGCGCTCGAGCTGGACGCCGAGATGATCGTGGCGCACCACCCGCTGCTGCTGCGCGGCGTGCACGGCGTGCCGGCCGGCACCCCGAAGGGCGGCATCGTGCACCGGCTCGTGCGCGGCGGTGCGGCGCTGTTCTGCGCGCACACCAACGCCGACGCCGCCGACCCCGGCGTGTCCGACGCGCTGGCCGAGACGCTCGGGCTCACCGTCGCCGGCCCGCTGCGGCCCAACCCCGACGGGCGGACCGGGATCGGGCGGATCGCCGAGCTGCCCGCCGCCGAGCCGTTCGAGAAGTTCGTCGCGCGGGTCGCCGCCGCGCTGCCGGCCACCGCGGGCGGCGTCCGGGCCGCCGGCGCGCTGGACCGTCCGATCAGGACGGTCGCGGTGTCGGGCGGGGCCGGCGACGGCTACCTCGAGGCCGCCACCCGCGCCGGCGTCGACGCGTTCGTCACCGCCGACCTGCGCCACCACCCGGCGAGCGAGCACCTGGCCGCGCCCGGCGCGCCCGCGCTCGTCGACGTCGCGCACTGGGCGAGCGAGTGGCCGTGGTGCGAGCAGGTAGCGGCGATCCTGACCGACGTGCTCGGCGGTAACGTCAGTATCACCGTGTCCACCCAATGCACCGACCCGTGGAGGTTCTCAGGGTGAAAGCCGATTCCGCCGTGCAGCGGCGCCTGCTCGAGCTGGCCGACGTCGACGCCGAGCTGGGTCGCGTCGAGCACCGGCGCCGCACGCTGCCCGAGCTCGTGGAGGTCGCCGACGCCGAGCAGACGGTGCAGGCGAAACGCGACGCCCGGGTCGCGGCGGAGACCACCCTGGGCGACCTGGACCGCGAGGTCAAGCGCCAGGAGAAGGAGGTCGACGCGGTGCGCGCCCGCGAGGACCGCGACCGCGGCCTGCTCGCCGGCGGCACGGTGTCGGCCAAGCAGATGACCGACCTCGAGCACGAGCTGGCCACGCTGCAGCGCAGGCAGGGCTCGCTCGAGGACGATCTGCTGGAGCTGATGGAGCGCCGCGAGGCCGTCGACCTGGACGGCCAGCACACCGGCGTCGAGCTGGCCAAGGCCGAGGAGGCGCTGGCCGACGCGAACCGGCGGCGCGACGAGGTGCTCGCCGACCTCGAGACGACGCAGGCCCGCCGCGACGCCGAACGCGCGACGCTGGTGGGCCGGTTCCCGGAGGCGCTGCTCGGCCTGTACGAGCAGGTACGGAAGAACAAGGGCATCGGCGCGGCGCTGCTGCGGTCCCGCCGCTGCGGCGCGTGCCGGATCGAGCTGGACCGTTCGGCGATCTCGCGGATCGCCGCCTCGGCCGCCGACGAGGTCGTGACCTGCGAGGAGTGCGGAGCGATCATGGTGCGGACGCCGGAGTCGGGCCTGTGAAGGTGCCCTTGAAGGTGATCGTCGAGGCCGACGGCGGGTCGCGCGGCAACCCCGGGCCCGCCGGGTACGGCGCGCTCGTGAAGGACGCGGCGAGCGGCGAGGTGCTGGTCGAGCGGGCCGAGGGCATCGGCGTGGCGACCAACAACGTGGCCGAGTACCAGGGCCTGCTCGCGGGGCTGAAGGCGGCGGCCGAGCTCGGCGCCGACGAGGTGTCCGTGCGGATGGACTCGAAGCTCGTCGTCGAGCAGATGTCCGGCCGATGGAAGATCAAGCACGCCGCGCTGCAGCCGATCGCGCTCGAGGCCCAGAAGATCGCCCGCGGCTTTACAACGATTCGGTACGAGTGGATCCCCCGCGCGCGCAACTCGCACGCCGACCGGCTGGCCAACGAGGCGATGGACGCCCAGGCGGGAAAAGCACCACGGGCTGACAAGCCCGTTCCCGCCACCCGCTGGACCGGTGCGTCCGACACGCCGACCCGGCTGCTGCTGGTCCGCCACGGGCAGACCGAGCTGTCGATCGAGCGCCGCTACTCCGGCCGCGGCGACGTGCCGCTGACCGAGCTGGGCCAGCGGCAGGCGAAGGCGGTGGCCGGGCGGGTCGCCGGCCTGGTCGAGCCCGGCACGCCCGTGGTCTCCTCGCCGCTGTCCCGCGCCCGGCAGACGGCCGACGTGGTGGCCGAGGCGGCCGGCAGCGAGGTCGAGGTCGCCGACGGCCTGATCGAGACCGACTTCGGCGCGTGGGAGCGGCTGACGTTCGCGCAGGCCAGGGCACGCGACCCGGAGCTGCACGGCCGCTGGCTCGCCGACCCGCGCCAGCCCGCCCCGGACGGCGAGAGCTTCGACGCGGTGCACCGCCGGGTGCGCCGGGTGCGCGACGACCTGATCGCCCGGCTCGGCGCCGGGACGGCCGTGCTGGTCAGCCACGTCACGCCGATCAAGTCGCTGCTGCGCATGGGGCTGGACGCCGGTCCGTCGCTGCTGTACCGGCTGCACCTGGACCTCGCGTCGCTGTCGATCGTGGAGTTCTACCCGGACGGCAACGCCACGGTGCGCCTGGTGAACGACACCTCGCACCTCACATGAGATCCTGTTTCCGCGGACGAGTCGGCAGGGCGGTCGCGGCGGGGAGACCCGCCGAGGAAAGTCCGGACTCCACAGGGCAGGGTGGCTGCTAACGGCAGCCCGGGGCGACCCGCGGGACAGTGCCACAGAGAACAGACCGCCTGGTGCGAACCAGGTAAGGGTGAAACGGTGGTGTAAGAGACCACCAGCATCCCGGGTGACCGGGATGGCTCGGTAAACCCCACCCGGAGCGAGGCCAAGAGGGAGGCCCACGGGCCTCCTGCGCAGGCGTTCGAGGGCTGCCCGCCCGAGCCTGCGGGTAGGCCGCTAGAGCCTGCCGGCGACGGCAGGCCCAGATGGATGGCCGCCCCCCGGCGCCCTCGGGCGCCGGGGACAGGATCCGGCTTACATGCCGGCTCGTCCGCCCGCGTGACCCGTACGGCCGATCGGGCGCCCCGCCCGTTCGGCGCGCCACGACACAGGCGGGTGAGGGAGAGAAGACTTCCGCCTAACGGGTGGTGCGCTAAGACGTTCAGTGGTCACACCGCGGTCACGGCCCTCGGGCGTGAGCCGCATGACGGTGGCGGTTGAGCCGTTCGGTCCAGTGGTTGCTGCGACCGGGCGCACATCGGTCGCGGACGGCGCAGGGCTGCTCACAGGAGAGTCACGCGACGGACACGGTCAGTACATGCCGCCGATCGAGTGCTGGAACGCACGTCTTGACTTGTGACGCGCCATACCTACGGTGAGGGACGGCCCGCATCCGAGTGAAGTTACCAGGCTCTCTCGAGAAAGACGTCTCGTGATCGCCCGTGTTCGCTTCATCATGGTGTGTGGTCAGATGGCACCCGGTCGGCCGTCGAGGAGGCACCACGAACACCACCAGAAACACGATGTGAGCTACGCAGAGGTTCCGAACCACTACACGTCGTGCTTCACTGATTGTTGAACAACCGGACAACCGGACACACGAACAGCAGAAGACCGGCCCGCGGGGTGCCTCGACCAAACCCGCTCCGCGTACTTGGGAGTCAGACATGATCGCCATGACCACTCTTCAGCTCGCCCAGGATGGCAGCTTGGGCACCGGAGGGGTCCGCGACTGGATCCTCAACAACATCATCCCGCTCCTGCTGCTCGTCGTCGCCCTCCTGCTGCTCTGGCTGGGCGGCGGCAAGGGAGACAACGCAGGAGTGATGCGCCGCCTGGGTGGTGTCATCGTCGCGCTCGCGATCATCGGGCTCGCCGTGACCACGGATGCCGGTCAGAACATCGGCACCTGGATCGCCGGCCTGTTCACCGGCTGAGTCCGAGCCCACGATCACGAGTAGGGACATCGCGTGCGCATTCGTACTGACGACGAGGTGTACCGCGTCGATGCGGTCTGGCTGGGTCCGCCCCGGGCCACGATGCCGTGGCGGGCCCGCTACGTCGCATGGGGCGTCGGTGTCGTCATGTTCCTCCTGGTGCTGACCGTCGAGCGGCGGCTCGGTGTGTCGCTGTTCTGGTCGGTGGCCTGGGGCATCGTGATGACGATCGTGCTCACCCGGCTGATCACCTCGCGGATCTCCCACGAGCGGCCGCTCACCTCGGTCACGGCGATGTGGGTCCGCGAGCTCACCGCCCCCCGCGAGGCGACCGCCGGCGAGGGCGGCGCGGTCAGCGCGACCCGCGTCCGGGTCCGCACCGACCGGCCCCGTCCCGAGCCACGGACGAAGCGCGCCGACCGCAAGCGGGCCGAGCGCGGCGCGCGGACCCGTGCCCAGCAGCGGCACGGCCAGCACGCCGGGCACCCGCCCGCCGAGCGCGGGCCGCGCTCCGCCGAGAAGCACCGGCACATGAACAAGCGCCGCACGACAGGCGGGCAGCAGGTCCGGAGGAAGGAGGCTCGCCGTGTTCGGTCGTCGAAACAAGCGCGGGCCTGAGCCGGGCGTGCAGCACGTCGCACCGGGCCACGGCCAGCCGCATCCCGGCGGCTTACCGCCGGGGCGGCCCGGCTACCAGCCCCGGCACGCGGCTCCGCACAGCGACCCGCCCGAGCCGCCGCCGCAGCCACCGGCCAAGATCATTCCGAGGGAAGGCGCCTACCCGGCGCAGTACCGGCCCGCGGTCGCACCCGGCCGTAACGGAAAGCGCAACAGACGTCTGCCAGGGGAGCAGTCCATTCCCACGTACACGCCGACCATCGCCGCCCGGAGCATCGACGGTCACCTGCTGCGCAACGGCCACGACGTGCTCGCGTGGTACCGGCTCGCGCCGCAGCGCTGGTCGTTCCGGTCGGACTCGCAGCGCCAGGACCTCATCGCGGCGATCGCGGGCCAGTACGCCGAGCTCGCGGGCCGGTGGCTGCACCTGCGCGTGACGACCCGGCCGTACCCGATCCGCATGTGGGCGGAGGCCCACGTGCACAACGCGGTGAACCGGCTGCCGGACGCGCAGGGTGCGATGTCCTTCGACGACTATCTGATCGGTGAGCAGCAGCAGCTGCTGGGCCGGTCGATGGCGGAGAAGGAGGTCTACCTGGGCGTGCAGGTGCAGACCCGCAACATGGTCGACCGGGCCGTGGAGCGGGCCGCGCCGTTGCTGCGCCGGATCTTCCCGACCGCGGTGGATGCCGAGCTGCTCGCTTTGGACTCCGAGGTGGAGCACCTCGACCAGGTCATCGGCTCGGCCGGCCTGGAGGGCCGGCCGGTGACGGCCGAGGAGATGGCCTGGCTGATGCACCGGTCGTGCTCGCTGGGCCTGCCCGCGCCGCGCAACCTGCCGGCCGTGCCGGGCGCGGCATGGGAGCCGGAGGACCTCGCGTCGTTCACCGACGCCGCAGACTTCCACCAGGAGCCCTACGCGCCGACCGTGACCGTGCGCGGCCGCACCGGCTCCAACGCCGGCATGACGCGCCATGTCGCGGTGCTGACCGTCGGGCAGATGCACGGCCTGGCGATCCCCGAGATCGACGACCCGTGGGTGCAGCACTCCGACCGGCTCGCCGCGTCCGTGGAGTGGTCCGCGCGGATCTACGTGCGCCGCCCGGAGGAGGTCTCCGGCGAGCTGGGCCGGCAGATGAGCAAGGTTCGTTCGCAGGTGCGCCACTACACCGACGAGCACGAGCTGGAGCCGCCGCAGTCGCTGGCCCGGCAGGCCTCGCGGGTGCTGGAGATCGACGACGAGATGACGTCGGGCTTCACCGCGCTG
The DNA here is from genome assembly GCA_035995025.1 of Actinophytocola sp. Taxonomy (GTDB): domain Bacteria; phylum Actinomycetota; class Actinomycetes; order Mycobacteriales; family Pseudonocardiaceae; genus Actinophytocola. The sequence continues at coordinate 23,029 of DASYKY010000096.1, read as the reverse complement.
GCGACCCGGGTGCGGTCGTGGTGGCGGCTGGCGGTGTCCGGGCCGACCGAGCGTGACGCGCTGCGCCTGGCCCAGCAGCTGCTGGAGCTGTACAAGCCGAAGGTCGCGATCGAGCACCCGGAGGCGCAGTACGCGCTGGCGCGGGAGTTCATCCCGGGGGAGTCGCTGGCGAACTCGGCGTACCTGCGCCGCGGCTCGGTCGTGTGGGCGGCGGCGTCGGTGCCGACGGCGACCGCGGAGGTCGGTGACCGGCGGGGCATCCTGCTCGGCGAGACGTGCACGGCGACGCGGCGGCCGGTGGCCTGGGACCCGTGGATGGCCCAGGAGATCCGCGATGGCTCCGGGCTGACCGCGATGGTCGCCGGGCTCGGTGGCGGCAAGTCGTTCCTCGGTGGCGGCATCGTCTACAAGACGCTGCGCTCGGGCGCGCACTGGACGATCCTCGACCCGTCCGGGCCGCTGTCGCGGCTGTGCGACCTGCCGGAGCTGCGGCCCTATGCGCGGCCGATCAACCTGCTCAACGCCCAGCCGGGCATCCTCAACCCGTACCGGGTGGTGGCCGAGCCGCTGTTCGACCACTTCACCGAGGAGGACGACCCGGAGCGCGCGTGGCGGCGGGAGAAGGCGCTCGCCGCGGCCACCCGGCGCCGGCTCGTGCTGGACGTGCTGAGCGGCCTGCTGCCCTACGACGTGGCGCGGATGCCGCAGACCCGGATCGTGCTGCTGCGCGCGGTGCGGATGGTCGGCGGCCGCCAGGACGCCGACCCGAGCCTGGTGTTCGAGGCGCTGCGCCGCGACGCGTCGGAGCACCACGAGCACGCCGTGGTGGTGGCCGACTTCCTCGACGAGATGCGCGAGCGGATGCAGCTGCTCATCCCCGAGGAGGACGCGGATCCGTATCACGACGACCGCGACGACCGGCTGACCGTGCTCACGATGGCCGGCCTGACGCTGCCGAAGGACGGCGTGGGCCGCGAGCACTGGACCGACGCCGAGGCGCTCGGCGTGGAGATGCTGAACCTCGCCGCGTGGCTGACGCAGCGCTCGATCTACGAGCGGCCGAAGGACCTGCGCAAGGGCGTCTGGATCGACGAGGCGTTCTTCCTGTCCGAGGTGCCGACCGGCCGGGTGCTGATGAACCGGTTCGCCCGTGACTCCCGCAAGTGGAACGTCCGGGTGCTGCTGAGCTCGCAGATCCCCGCGGACTTCCTGCGCATCCAGGGCTTCGTGACGCTGCTCGACTCGGTGTTCGTCGGGCGGCTGGACGACGAGTCCGCGCAGGCGGACGCGTTGCGGCTGCTGAAGGTCCCGATCGGCGCCGGCTACGAGCAGGTGATCGCGAGCCTGGGCCGCCGCCCGGGCGCGCACCGCGACACCGAGCGCGACACCTCGCCGCGGCAGTTCATCTTCGGCGACGGCGCGGGCGGCGTCGAGCGCATCCGGATCGACCTGTCCGGCCCGCACCTCGACCACGTCCGGGCCGTCATGGACACCACGCCGGACGCGCTGCGCGAGACCGCGCCGGGCGTGACCCCCTCGTCGGGCCAGCACGCCCCGGCCCTGCCCGACGACGACGACCCGACCCCGCCGCGCGACGGCAGCGTCGACGACGAGACCGAGTACGGCGACCACGACGAGTTCGACCTCGCCGCCGACTTCGAGCTGGGCCTCACCGAAGACGACGTGCCGGCCGACCACGTGGAGCCGGCCAACGGCCAGGCGCCCGAACAGGCGGACGGTCAGCCCAAGCAACCCGTCGACCAGCGCGGCAACGGCTCCGGCGGCGGGACGAGTCCGGACGGTGGAAAGGCGCAGGCGGGCAAACAGGGACGAGTGGACGCGGCATGATCACGATCCTGGTGGTGGTGGCCGCCGTGCTGATCACGTTGGCACGGCGGCGGCGCAGACGTTCCACCACCAAGGTCCGGTCGGGGCGAGGCGCCGCGATGCTCGTGGTGTCCGCGCTGCTCGGGTTGAGCACGCTGATCGGCACGCCCGCGATGGCCCAGCCGGCCGACGACACCAGCTGTGCGCCTTTCCCGGAGCGCCCCGGCGCCGGCATGGCGGGCGCGATCGACCCGCCGCAGGGCAACGGCCTGCGCGGCGGCGGTGGGAACGGGACCGGCAGCGACGTGCCCTACACCGACGCGAAGTTCCCCAACAGCCCGTACCGCGACCACGGCTACGCGGGCATGATCTGGCACGTCTTCGACCCGAACTGCAACGAGCCGCTGTCGATCTCCAACCCCAGCACGACGATCGACACCTGGGCCGGCAACGAGCTGTTCAACATCGGCAAGAACATCGTCGCCGCCACGAACTCCCTGCACTACACGCTCTACCAGGGCGGCGTGCTGGGCGGGCTCAACGACCAGATCGGCAAGGCCGCGAGCGCGGTGTTCGACAACGTGTTCGTCCAGCTGTTCAGCATCTTCATGCTGATCCTCGCCGTCGGGATGTTCCGGCAGATCTGGCGCGGCGACCTCGCCGCGGTCAGCAAGCGCACCCTGTGGGCCTTCGGCGGCATGTGGCTCGCCGCGTCGACCCTGGTGCTGGTCAACAACTACGACGCGGTCGACCGGCTGATCGTGGAGACCACCACCGGCATCCAGAACGGCTTCGAGGACCCCGGCCGCGACGACGTGCAGCAGCACGTGCTGCCCAACGAGCTGCACACCCGGGTCGTGTACGAGAACTGGCTGCGCGGCGAGTTCGGCAAGCCCGACGACCCCAAGGCGCTCCAGTTCGGCCGCAGGCTCCTCGCCGACCAGGCCTGGACCCGCGACGACCTCGTGTCCGGCCGGGACGGCAACGACCAGGTCGAGGCGGGCAAGCGGGCGGACTACCAGAAGATCTACAACGAGCTCGGCGCCGCGCAGGGCTACTTCACCGGGACCGAGGGCAGCCGTACCGGCGCCGGGTTCCTCGGGTTCTTCCAGGCGATCGTGTACTCGCTCTTCCAGTTCCTCGCGAAGCTCGCGGTGCTGCTGGCCCAGCTCCTGCTGCGGATCTTCACGCTGGCCGCGCCGGTCATCGGCCTGGTGGCGCTGGTCCACCACGACATCCTGCGCAAGGTCGGCCGCGCGGTCGGCGCCGTCGTGCTGAACGTGCTGATCCTGGCCGTGCTGGCCGGCATCCACTTCCGGTTCCTGCAGATGATCTTCGGCCCGGACGTGCACCTGTCGATGCTCACGCAGATGCTGCTGGCCGGGATCGTCACGCTGGTGTTCATGATGGTCGGCCGGCCGATCAAGCGGATGTGGCAGATGGTCGAGCTGTCCGTCGGCGCGGCGGGCGCGAGCGTGCCGACCGCGGGCGGGCTGTTCTCCCGGTTCCGCCGCCGCAAGGGCACGGCCACCGAGCGCGGCCCGCAGGACGAGTTCTGGGACAACCTGCGCGACGAGGAGCTGGCCGGCGACACCGTGGCGACGGGTGGGCGGATGCGCCGCCCGCGCCCGGAGGCCACCGGCCCGGTCAGCGCGACCGCCGAGCGGCTCGACACCCGGCGCACGCTGCCGGGCGGGCGGGCCACGATCACCGGTTCCGGCGCCTCGCCGGTGCTGATGCCGGCCGGCACGCCCGAACGCAGCGGACCGGCCGAGGCGCTGCCCCGCGGGTCGAGCCGGCTCGTGGACACCGCGCCGGTCACCGACCGCGGCTGGGACCGCTCTGCCGACTGGGGCGAGGACGCCATGGTCGTGCCGTCCCGGGTGGCCGGCCGCCGCGGCGAGGCGGCGGGCCGGTTCGAGAACGTGCCGGCGCCGCGCCAGACCGGGCCACGCCCGGCCGACGTGGAGATGGTCGCCGGCCGCCCCGTGCACGTGGTCTACCGGCCCTCGCGCGGGCTGGAGGTGCGCGAACCGGCGCCGCGCCGGACACAGCAGCGGACAGGTGGCCAGATGCCGCTGCGGGACGGGCCGCGGGACACCGACGCGGTGGTGAGGTGACATGCCGATTCGGACCAACCGCGGCCGGGCCGCGGTGTACCGGAAGCTGTGGGGGTGGCCCATGCGCTCGCCCCGCCACCTCGTCATCGTCCTGCTCGTGTTCGCCGCGGTCGTGCTCACGATCGGCATCGTCGTACCGCAGCTCACCGGCTCCGGCGACGGCGGGCGCGGCGCCGCGGCGCAGACCCGGGACACCACGAGCGACGCGGCCACCGAGACCGGCGGCAGCGACCCCGGCACGAGCGACGGCGGCGCGGCCGGCCCGGGCCCGACCGGGAGCGCGACCAGCGACCTGCCGACCCGGCTGCCCTCGCCGCCGCAGAAGCCGACCTCCGCGCCGCCGGCGGACGACGCGCTGAAGATCGCCGACTCGTGGGGCAAGGCGTGGGTGCACCACCCGGCCGGCACCACCACCGACAAGTGGCTCGACGGGCTGAAGCCGTACACCACCGAGGAATACCTCGTGGAGATGTCCACAGTGGACCCGGCCAACATCCCGGCCACCAAGGTCACCGGCCCGCCCGTGCCGAAGCAGTCCTACACCAGCTCGGTCACCGCGAACCTGCCGACCGACGGTGGCACGATCGCGATCACCGTCATCGACACCCCGCAGGGCTGGCGGGTGGCCTTCTACGAGCAGGTGGCGTGATGAAGGCGGGATATCTGGTCGGCGGCCTGGTGGCGGTGGTGACCGTCGCCGTCGTCGGGGTCAGCGCGATCACCACGGTGGTCACCGAGAACCAGGAGGCCGACCAGGCCCGCCGCGCGAGCCAGTCCTGCAACGCCATGCTCGGCCCGATCACGAGCGGCCCGGCGGGCAGCGGCGCGGCCGACGCCGCCCGGCTCACCGGCGAGCAGCGCGGCACGGTCGCGACGATCATCGCCGTCGGCAAGAAGCGCAAGCTGCCCGCCCGCGCGTGGCAGGTGGCGATCCAGGCCGGCATGACCGAGTCCGGCCTGCGCAGCCTCGACTACGGCGACCGCGACTCGCTCGGCATCTTCCAGATGCGCCCGTCGATGGGCTGGGGCACGCCCGAGCAGGTCACCGACCCCGAGTACGCGATCAACAAGTTCTACGACGTGCTCCAGAACGTGCCGAACTGGAAGTCCCAGCGGCCCGGCGAGTCGGCGCAGGACGTGGAGCGCTCGGCGTTCCCGGACCGGTACCACAAGTGGGAGCCGATGGCGGCCCACCTGATCGGCAACGTCGGCCTGGTGGCCGACCCGACCGGGTGCGGCGAGGGCACCGGCAAGCTGTTGCCGGCGCCGACCAAGCAGGCCGGCAACGCGATCGAGTTCGCGCTGGGCCAGCAGGGCAAGCCGTACGAGTGGGGTGCGCTGACCACCCAGCAGGGCTCCTACGACTGCTCGAGCCTCATGCTGCAGGCCTACCGCCAGGCCGGTGTCACACTTCCGAGGGTTTCTCGCCAGCAGTTCCAGGCGGGCGCGATGCTGCCCGTCAAGCAGGCGAAGCCGGGTGACCTGCTGTTCTGGGCCTACGACTCCAGCAACCCGGCCACCATCCACCACGTCGCCATGTACCTCGGGGACGGCAAGATCGTGGAGGCCCAGCAGACCGGGGTGCCCGTGCACATCCGGCCGGTGAGCTTCACGGAGAACGAGTTGGTGCCCCAGGCCGTACGGCCGGGCGTCTAGATCTTGGGGGTCTCGATGACCATGTACCCGCCGCCCGTCGGCAGACCTGTCTCGGCCACGCCGGTGCACGACTATCTGGCCGCGGGACCGCAGCCGGGAGTGCCGGACGGCTACGTGGTGCTGCCGAAGGGTCTGGTCGAGTCGATGCCGCTGCCGTGGCAGCAGGCGATGGTCCAGATCATGCAGGAGTTCCACCGGGCGTACGCGCACCTCGACTGGCCGGAGTACCGGGTGGTGCCGTCGCGGCGCGAGCGGCTGGTGAACCTCGACGAGGAGCAGCTGGCCGAGGCCGGCTACCTGGTGGAGATCGACGTGGACGGCGAGCTCGTGTACCGCGAGCGCACCGGCAAGCGGATCGAGAACCCGGAGGACACGGAGGTCCTGGTGTCCTGCGCGGACCCGATCCCGTCCGAGTACCACAACGCGAACGAGGACACCCCGCCGCGCGGCTTCCCGGCCCAGCAGTCCTGGCGCTAGAGCCCGGTCGCCCGCAGCTGGGGGACCTGCTCGGCCAGCGTGTCCAGCTGGGCACGCACCTGCACGAAGTTGGAATCGTGGCGCAGGTCGAGCGCGATCGCGGCCGCGCGCTCGGTGGTCTCGGCGAACGAGGACATCGCCGACCGCAGCCGCTCCAGCACCTTGTACACGGTCTCGCCCGGAGTGGTCAGCTCGTCGGGCTCCAGGCTCTCGCCGAGCTGCGCGAGGCGCAGCGCCTCCGCGAGTTCGGCGTCGAGCGTCGTGCCGATGTTTGCGAGCCAGTTCCGGCCGGCGCCGTGCGGCACCGTGGCGACAACCTCATGGTAGGTGGCGACCGACCGCGCGCACGCCTCGTAGAACCGCTCCCAGCGCCCGTAACGACGCAGGCCGTATGCCGGGATCACCGCCCGCGCAGGCTCGGCCGGCATGGCGACCAGCCGGTTCCGCGCCGCCGACTGTGCCGCGTTCCCGGCCAAAGCACCGCCCACCACGCCGATCGGGACGAGCAGGGCCGTCCAGCCCAGGAGGGCGACACCCGAACCCCCGACGAGCGCAGCCAGGAAGGTCATCACGACCAGGCCGAGGATGCCGCAGACAAACCGGCCGGCCTCCGCCAGCACCTGCAATACCGGCCCGGCGGGTGACCGCTCGCGGTCGTACTGTCCCATTCGCGCACCTCCACTGGCTACGACGCGTGACCGGCCGTGAGGTTCCGGTCGCGGGCCTGGCCCGCGTCAGTCCAGATCCGCCGCGCGTAGCTGTGGGGCCTGTTCGGCGAGCATGTCCAGCTGGGCGCGGACGCGTGCGAAATCCGAGTCGTCGCGCAGGTCCAGGGCGATCGACGCCGCGCGCTCGGTGGTCTCCGCGAACGACTTCTCCGCGGCGCCCAGCATGTCCTGCACGGTCAGCGCCGTGCCTTTCGGCTCGCCGGTCGGGGCCAGGCTCTGGCCGATCTGTGCCAGGCGAAGCGCCTCGGCCAGCTCGTCGTCCAGCGTCTCGCCGATGCCGGCCAGCCACTCGCGGGCCGCGGCGGAGGACACCGTGGCGACGATCGCGTGGAACGCCGTCACCGACCGGGCGCATGCCTTGTACGAGCGGGCCCACCGCCCACGTTGCGTCAAACCGTTCGTGGGCTTCGCCGCGGGCGGCACGGGGACGCGCGACCGCAGCACCGCGCGCGTGACGAACTGCACCGGCAGGCCCACCAGCGCGCCGAGGGCCGCTCCGATCGGCACGAAGACGATCATCGCGCCGACCAGGGTCGCCGCGGCCGGGTCGGTGCCGCGCGCGACCGGGTCGGCGGCGTAGAACACCGCCACCACCATCATCGCGATCGCGCCGAGCGTGGCGCACACCAGCCATCCCGCACGCGCGAGCGTGTGCGTCACCCGGCCACCGGATCCGGCCATCACCCTCACCTCCGTCCCGGTTGGACGCAACCGGCTCCATGATCGATCCCGGGCGGATAGGGTGCGGCCATGGTGGTCAGGACCGACCGTGCCGGGGTCGACTTCGCCCGGATCCGCACCGAGTTCGGCCTGCCCGCGCGCTTCCCCGCCCCGGTGCTCGAGGAGGCCGAACGCGCCGCGTCCGCCGGAATATCGCACGCGAGCCGGGAGGACGTTACCGGCCTGCCGCTGGTCACGATCGATCCGCCGGGCGCGCGGGACCTCGACCAGGCCATGCTCGTGGAGCGGCGGCTCGGCGGGTTCCGGGTGCACTACGCGATCGCGGACCTCGGCGCGTTCGTCACGCCCGGCAGCGCGCTCGACCACGAGGTCCGCCACCGCGGGCAGACGCTGTACCTGCCGGACGGCAACGTCCCGCTGCACCCGACCGTGCTGAGCGAGGGCGCCGCGAGCCTGCTGCCCGACCGGGTGCGCCCGGCCGCACTGTGGACTTTGGACTGTGACCCGGACGGCGCGCTGACCGCCGCCCGGGTGCGGCGCGCCCTGGTCCGTTCGGTCGCCCGCTTCGACTACGACACCGTGCAGGCCGCGGTCGACGCGGGCACCCCGCACCCGTCGCTGGCCGAGCTGCCCGCGCTGGGCAGGCTGCGCCGCGAGCGCGCGGTCCGCCGCGGCGCGGTCGAGCTGCAGCTGCCCGACCAGGAGGTCGAGCCGGACGGGCGGGGCGGCTGGCGGCTGGTGCTGCGCCCGCACACCGAGGTCGACGCGTGGAACGCGGAGATCTCGCTGCTGACCGGCATCGCGGCGGCCGACATCATGCTCGACGGCGGCATCGGCGTGCTGCGCACGTTGCCGGCCGCGCACAACGGTGCGGTCCGGTGGCTGCGCCGCTCCGCGCGCTCGCTGGGCGTCGCCTGGCCGAGGACGGCGGACGCCGCCGAGGTGCTCGCCGGCCTCGACCCCACCCAGCCGGAGGCGCTCGCGTTGTTCATGGACGCCACCCGGTTGCTGCGCGGCGCCGGGTACACGGTGTTCGACGGCGTCCGCCCCGGGCTCGCCACGCACGCGGGGCTCGCGTCCTCGTACGCGCACGTGACCGCGCCGCTGCGCCGCCTGGTCGACCGGTTCGGCACGGAGATCTGCCTCGCACTGTGCGCGGACGAGCCCGTGCCCGGCTGGGTGCGCGCGGTCCTGCCCGAGCTGCCGCGGCTGATGGAGAGCTCCGACGCGCTGGCCGGCAGGGTCGACAAGGCGTGCCTGGACCAGGTCGAGGCGTGGGTCCTCGGCGACCGGGTGGGCCAGGCGTTCGACGCGATCGTGCTGCGCGCGGAGGGCGGCTCGGCCGAGGTGTTCCTCGCCGACCCGCCGGTGATCGCCAAGTGCGCCGGGGACAACCTGCCGGAAGGCGAGACGGTGCGGGTGCGCCTGGTGCGGGCGGACGCCGACGAGCGGAAGGTGGCGTTCGAGCGTGCCGGGTGAGGACCTGTTCCTGTCGCGGATCAGCCTGGTGGCCCGGAGGTTGAAGAGCGAGGCCCAGCGGCGGCTGGCGGGACACGGCGTGCACTCGGGCCAGCAGTTCATCCTCGGCTGCCTGTGGGAGCGCGACGGCATCACGCCCGGCGAGATCGCGTCGATCATCAACGTCGAGGCGCCGACCGTGACCAGGGCCGTGCAGCGGATGACCACGTCGGGCCTGGTGCGGGTGGACGCGGACGAGGCGGACGGCCGCCGGGTCCGCGTCTGGCTGACCGCCGAGGGCGACCGGCTGCGCGGCGTCGTCCCGGCGATCACCCACCGCCTGGAGGCGGACGCGCTGTCGGCGTTGTCCGCCGAGGAACGCGTGGCGCTTGGCGACATGCTCGACCGCGTCGGCCGCGCACTGGCCCCCGGCGAGCCGGACTGATCAGGACATGCCGCCGGTGACGCGGAGGGTCTCGCCGGTGATGCTGCGGTTCGCCTGCGAGCACAGGAAGACGACCGCGTCCGCGACGTGCCGGCACGACGGCAGCTCGCCGGTCGGCAGCCGCGCGGTCTGCTCGGCCAGCAGCGCCGGCGGCACCTCGGCCGGCGGCTCCTTGCCGTCGAGCACCCAGCCCGGCATGACGACGTTGACCAGCACGCCGTCCCGGCCGACCTCCCAGGCGAGGCTCCGGCTAGCGCCCGAGAGCCCCGACTTCGCCGCGGTGTAGGCGACCGAGCCGGCCATGCCCCGCTCGACCAGCGAGGTGGACACGTTGACGACCCGGCCACCGTGGCTGTCGCGCAACGCGGGCAGCGCGGCCCGCAGCACGTGCAGCTGCGCGGTCAGGTTCGTATCGATCAGCGCCTCCCACCCGGTGTCGTCGCCGAGCTCGCGCGGCGCGTCCGCCCAGCGCACGGCGTTGTTGACCAGCACGTCCAGCCCGCCCCAACGACCGGTGACGGCCTCGACGAGCCGGGCCGGGCCGCCGGCGTCCGCCAGGTCGAACGCCAGCACGTGCGCGTCGCCGCCCGCCTGCTCGACCTCCGCGGCCACCTTCTCCGCCGCCCGCCGGTCGGTCCGGTAGGTGAGGCTGACCCGCGCGCCCTCCCGCCCGAACGCCACCGCGGTCGCCGCCCCGATGTTGGACGAACCGCCGGTGACGAGCACCGCCCGGTCGCGCAGTCCTAGCTCCACAGTCGACCCCTCCTGTTTATTACCCGGCTAACTATATCGTGCTCGGTAGGCTCGGGGCGACGAAGGAGGGGTAGTCCGTGCGGATTGGGTACAAGGCGTCTGCCGAGCAGTTCGGCCCGCGGGATCTGGTCGAGTACGCGGTGCGGGCCGAGGAGCTGGGCCTCGACAGCGTGTGGGTGTCCGACCACTTCCTGCCCTGGCGGCACGAGGGCGGGCACGCGCCGTCCGCGCTGTCGTGGATGGCGGCCGTGGGCGAGCGCACCAGCCGCGTGCGGATCGGGACGAGCGTGACGACGCCGACATTCCGGTACAACCCGGCCGTCATGGCCCAGACGTTCGCCACGCTCGCGCTGCTCTACGACAACCGCGTGATCCTGGGCGTCGGCACCGGCGAGGCGCTGAACGAGATCGCCGTGTCCGGCCGCGAGTGGCCCGAGTTCAAGGAGCGCTTCGCCCGCCTGCGCGAGGCCGTGCGGCTGATGCGGGCGCTGTGGACCGAGGACGAGGTGAGCGTCGAGGGCGACTACTACACGCTCGTCGGCGCGCGGATCTACGACCGCCCGGAGCGGCCGGTCCCCGTCTACATCGCGGCGGGCGGGCCGGTCGTGGCCAAGTACGCGGGCCGCGCGGGCGACGGCTTCATCTGCACCTCCGGCAAGGGCATGGACCTCTACACGGACAAGCTCATGCCGGCCGTCGCGGACGGGGCGGCGGCCGCCGGGCGCGACGTCGCGGACATCGAGAAGACCATCGAGATCAAGCTGTCCTACGACCGCGATCCCGAGGCCGCGCGCGAGAACACCCGCTTCTGGGCGCCGCTGTCGCTGACCGCCGAGCAGAAGAACAGCGTCGGCTCGGCCGAGGAGATGGAGCGGCTCGCCGACGAGCTGCCGATCGAGCAGGTCACCAGCCGCTGGATCGTCGCCTCGGACCCGGACGAGGCCGTCGCGCAGATCAAGCCGTACGTCGACGCCGGGCTGAACCACCTGGTGTTCCACGGCCCGGGCCACGACCAGGAGCGGTTCCTCACCCAGTTCACCGAGGACGTCGTGCCGCGCCTGCAGGCGCTCGGCCCGGCCTGACCCGTGCTCGACCCCGTGCTCGACCCCGTCCTCGTCGACGACCTCGGCGAGCCGGTGCCGCTGGCCGGCCCGCCCGCGCGGGTGGTGAGCCTGGTCCCGTCGCTCACCGACGCGATGGAGACCAGCCGACCCGGCCTGGTGGCGGGCGCGACCGACTACTGCACGCACCCGGCCTCGCTTTCCGTGCCGCGGGTCGGCGGCTCGAAGTACCCGCGCGTCGACGACGTCCTGGCCCTGCGCCCGGATCTGGTGGTGGCGAACGCGGAGGAGAACCGGCCGGAGGACGTGGCGCGCATCCGCGCGGACGGCGTCCCGGTGTGGGTGACGGCCGCCGCGGCCACGGTCGGAGAGGGACTCGGCTCGGTGCGGCGGCTGCTGACCCAGGGGCTGGGCATCCCGGAGCCGGCGTGGCTCGTCGAGGCGGAGGACCTGTGGCGGCCGGTGCCGCCGGTGCGGTGGACGGCCGTCGTGCCGGTGTGGCGGCGGCCGTGGGTCGTGCTGGGGCGGGACACGTTCGCCGGCGACGTGCTGCTGCGGCTCGGCGTGGCCAACGCGTACGCGCAGGACGCGGAGCGGTACCCGCGCCCGTCGCTAGATGCCTTGCGGGACAAGGACTTCGACGTCGTCGTGCTCCCGGACGAGCCGTACGAGTTCACCGCGGACGACGGGCCGGAGTCGTTCCCCGGCGTCCGGTACGCGCTCGTGTCCGGCCGGCACCTCACCTGGTGTGGACCGTCCCTTGTGGACGCTCACCGGGCGCTCAGCGCGGCGCTGGCTCCCTGAACTCGTCCGTGGCGTCCAGCAGCGCGTCCAGCACGCCCCGGTCGGTGACCGCGTGGCCGGCCTGGGGGAGCAGCTGCAGCGTCGAGTCCGGCCACGCCCGGTGCAGGTCCCACGCCGTCACCGGCGGGCACACCGCGTCGTAGCGGCCCTGGATGATGCGCCCGGGGATGCCGGCCAGCTTGCCCGCGTCGCGCACCAGCTGGTCGGGCTCCAGCCAGCCGTCGTGCACGAAGTAGTGCAGCGCGATCCGCGCGAACGGCACCGCGAACGCGGGGTCCGCGTACGTCGCCCGCAGGCCCGGGTTCGGCGTCAGCGACACGGTCGCGCCCTCCCAGTTGCTCCACGCCGCCGCGGCCCGCGCGCGCACCGCCGGGTCCGGGTCGTTCACCAGCCGGTGGTAGCCGGCGAGCAGGTCGCCCGGCCCGGCCGGCGACGCGAACTCCGCCCACGCCTCCGGGAACAGGTTCCCCGCGCCGCCCCGGTACATCCAGTCCAGCTCGCGCTCGCGGAGCAGGAACACGCCGCGCAGCACGATCTCGCTCACCCGCTCCGGGAACGCCTGCGCGTACGCCATCGCCAGCGTCGCGCCCCACGAGCCGCCGAACAGCTGCCAGCGCTCGACGCCCAGGTGCGCGCGCAGCGCCTCCATGTCCGCGACCAGATGCCACGTCGTGTTCGCGGACAGGTCCGTGTCCGGCTCGCGCACCGACGGCGTGCTGCGCCCGCTGCCGCGCTGGTCGAACAGCACGATCCGGTACGCGGCCGGGTCGAACAGCCGCCGCTGCATGGGCGTGCTGCCGCTGCCGGGGCCGCCGTGCAGGAACACCGCGGGCCTGCCGGCCGGGTTCCCGCTGACCTCCCAGTGGATCCGGTGTCCGTCGCCCACGTCGAGCATGCCCTCGGCATGCGGCTCGACCGGCGGGTAGAGGAAGCGCATGCACACAGTCTCTCTTCGCGCCTAGTCTCGGGTCATGGCGACCACGCAGTTCGGCCGGGAGACCTCGACGCGGGGCGAGTTCGTCCGCCAGGCAAACCGTTTCACCGACCGGATCACCGCGGACGGATCGTCGGGCTGGCAGGCCGGGCCCGGCCGCTACCGGCTGGTGGTCAGCCTCGCCTGCCCGTGGGCGCACCGCTCGATCATCGTGCGGCGGCTGCTCGGGCTCGAAGACGCGATCTCGCTGGCCGTCGTCGACCCGATCCGCGACGAGAAGGGCTGGCGGTTCACCCTCGACGAGGGCGGCCGGGACCCGGTGCTGGGCATCGAGTACCTGTCGCAGGCCTACCACGCCACCGACCCGGAGTTCGCCGGCCGGGTGACCGTGCCGGCGATCGTGGACGTCGAGTCCGGCCGGGTCGTCACGAACGACTACCCCCAGATCACCCTGGACCTCTCGACCGAGTGGCGCGAGTTCCACCGCCCGGGCGCGCCGGACCTGTACCCGGAGGAGCTGCGCGCGGAGATCGACGAGGTCGTCGAGCCGATCTTCCGCAACGTCAACAACGGCGCCTACCGCGCCGGGTTCGCGTCGAGCCAGGAGGCCTACGACGACGCGTTCGACGCGCTGTTCGCCGAGCTGGACCGGCTCTCCGCGCGGCTCGCGGACCGCCGCTACCTGCTCGGCGACCGGCTCACCGAGGCCGACGTCCGGCTGTTCACCACGCTGGTCCGCTTCGACGCCGTCTACCACGGGCACTTCAAGTGCAACCGGGACAAGCTGACCGAGATGCCGGTGCTGTGGGCCTACGCCCGGGACCTGTTCCAGACCCCGGGCATCGGCGAGACGGTCGACTTCGACCACATCAAGCGCCACTACTACGGCACGCACGAGGCGATCAACCCGACCCGGATCGTGCCGCGCGGCCCGGACCTTTCGGGCTGGTCCGAGCCGCACGGCCGCGGCTGAGAGCTGCGCTGTTCAGGCCTCCAGCCCGGCGTGCGCGCCGAACTTGGCCTCGCCCGCCCGCTCGTAGCGGCAGATGACGACCCCACCCGACGTCACGCTCGACTCGGCCAGCCGGAACGCCGCGGGCACCGTGCCCTGCGCGAACAGCCTCTTGCCGGTGCCGAGCACGACCGGGAAGATCATCAGCGAGAGCTCGTCGACCAGGTCGTGCTTCAGCAGCGTCTGGGTCAGGTCGGCGCTGCCCATCACGTGGATCTCGCCGCCGTCACGCTCCCGCAGCTTCGCCACGGCGGCCGGCACGTCGTCGCCGAGCAGGGTGGAGTTCTGCCACTCCACCGAGGTCAGGGTGCGCGACGCCACGTACTTCGGCAGCGAGTTGAGCGCCTGGGCCGCGGCGGCGTCCTCATGGTCGTCGGAGACGTGCGGCCAGAACGAGGCGAAGATGTCGTAGGTCTTGCGGCCGAGCAGCAGCCCCTCGGTCCGCGCGAAGCCCGCGCCGATGGCCGCGCCGCACTCGTCGTCCCACAGCGGGGCCTGCCAGCCGCCGTAGGGGAAGCCGTCCTCCTGGTCCTCACCCGGCCCGCCGGGCGCCTGCATGACGCCGTCGATGGTGAGGAAGCTGTCGATCACGATCTTGCTCATCGGGTTCTCCTTCAGTCGGTGCCTGCCCACGCGTCGGGCGGCGCGACCCCGGATCGACAAGCGGAGAACAAAGAGTCCGGCCGCCCGGAGAACCGGGCGGCCGGACTCGCGTGACCTCAGTGACCTCAGTGGAAGACGTGCTCCGGGCCGGGGAACTGGTGCCCGCGGACCTCGGCCGCGAACTGCTCGACCGCGCCCGACATGACGCCCGCGAGATCCGCGTAGCGCTTGACGAACCGCGGCGCCTTGCCCCGGCGCAGGCCCATCATGTCCTGCCACACCAGCACCTGCGCGTCGCAGTCCGGCCCCGCGCCGATGCCGACCGTCGGGATCTGCAGCTCGTGCGTGACCCGCTTCGCGACCTCGGCCGGCACCATCTCCATGACGACCGCGAACGCGCCGGCCTCCTGCAGCGCGAGCGCGTCCTCGACGAGCTCGTCACCCGCTTCGCCGCGGCCCTGCACCCGGTAGCCGCCGAGGTTGTGCTCGCTCTGCGGGGTGAACCCGATGTGGCCCATCACCGGCACGCCGGCGGTCGTGATCGCCTTGACGTGCGGCGCGAACGCCCGCCCGCCCTCGAGCTTCACCGCGTGCGCGAGGCCCTCCTTCATCATCCGGACCGACGTGGCGAGCGCCTGCTCCGGCGAGAGCTGGTAGGACCCGAACGGCAGGTCGGCCACCACGAGCGCCCGCTTGACCGACCGCGTCACGGCGCGGACCAGCGGCACCATCTCGTCCACGGTGACCGGCAGCGAGGACTCGTAGCCGTAGACGTTGTTCGACGCGGAGTCGCCGACCAGCAGCACGGGGATCCCGGCCTCGTCGAACAGCTCGGCGGTGTACATGTCGTACGCGGTGAGCATGGGCCACGGCTCGCCGCGCTCCTTGAGCTCCCGCAGGTGATGGATGCGCACCCGCTTGGCCGGCTTCGGCGCGGCGCCCGGGCCGGTGCCGTAGGGGGCGGCCACTTCGCCGTGCTGGCCGGCGGCAGGGCTGTCTGCTGACGTCATTGTCTACCGTCCTTCCCTCGAGGCCCACGTAGCGCGGGTCCCCGGGTGTTCCTGGATGGCTTACGACCCCAGAGTCGCACCAAGTCGGCCGGTATACGTCGCCGTGCGACGAGCTTCACACGGTCGCGCGACCCGGGCTCCAGGCGGATGTGCCGCGCCGATCCGTGCACCCGATTTGATCGTTTGTGCAACGCCGGGCGGGCGACGCAACAGGACGGCGGGCCGACCCGTCAACCGGCCATGAAACGACTGACGACCGTGCTGCTGGTGGCGTCCGCCGGCCTGCTGGCCGCCTGCACCACCGACCCCGCGGCCGCGACGCGCCACGACGGGTCGGCCACGGTCACCCGGACCGTCACGAAGTCCGCGTCGAGCCCAGAGCCGAGCCCCGAGCAGGGTGCGGAGCCCGCGGTGGACCCGGACCCGCTGCCGTGCGACGCCGTGCACGTCGAGGCCGCGATGGCCGAGGGGGAGGCGCCGACGCCCGAGGTGTGGGACACCGCGATCGTGGTCACCAACCTCGGCCCGGACGCATGCCAGCTCGACGGCACCAGCGAGCTGGAGCTCTTCACCGGCGGCGACGGGCGGCGGCTGGACGTCAAGGAGATCACCAGCGACGACGGCGTGCCCGCGGACCTGGTCATCCTCGACGTCGGCGACCAGGCGTCGATGGCGGTCAGCTACCCGACGACCGCCGAGGCCCCCGCGACGCGTCCGGACTGCGCGCAGGGCGGCTCGTTCGCCCACGTGACGCTGCCTGGCGACAAGGAGGCCGTCGAGGCGTGGCCCGAGGACAAGCAGCTCGGCCTGCCGCCGGTGTGCGGGCCGGTGACCGTGACGTCCTGGTACTCCGGCGGCGCCCCGGGCGTCGCCCCGAACTGACCGCAATCACACAAGAGAGGGGATCGCACATGCACATCACCAGTCGGGGAGCCAGGGGAGTGCTGGTCGCGGTGGGAGCCGCCGCGCTGCTCGCGGGATGCGGGTACCAGCCGCAGCAGGAGAAGGCGGCCGCCGCGACGGTCACCGAGACCGTGTCCGGCGAGCAGCCCGACACCTCGGTCGAGGACGCACCCGCCGAGGAGCCCGCGGGCGACGACCCGGCACCGTGCACCGCGGACGACATCTCGCCGCAGGTCGCCGAGGGCGACCACTCGCACCCGGAGATCTGGAGCACCGCGGTCGTGGTGACGAACACCGGCGGTGCGAACTGCCGGTTGGAGGGTGTCGGCGACATCATGTTCATCGCGCGGAGCGGCGACCCGTTCGACATCGAGCAGGAGACCGCCGGGGGCGACGGACCGGCCGACGACCTGGTGATCATCGGGCCGGAGGAGCAGGCGTCGATGTACGTCAGCTACCCGTCCGCGTCGGGGGAGACGGACGACTGCTCGGGGCCGATCTCCGCGCAGGTCCGGCTGCCCGGGGACCAGCAGTCGTTCGAGGTCGAGACGCCGGCCACGATGGAGACGATGCCGCCCCTGTGCCACGGGCCGATCAGCGTCAGCCCGTTCGCGTACGGCGGGTTCGAGTAGCTACTTGCCCTCGCGCCACGCGCTGGTGATCGGCAGCCGGCGGTCCCGCCCGAACGCCCGGAGAGTGATCTTGGTGCCGGGCGGGTACTGCCGCCGCTTGTACTCCGCCGCGTCGACCATCCGCAGCACCTTGTCGACCAGCTCGGGTGCGAAGCCGGCGGCCAGCAGGTCGGCGTAGCCGCGGTCGCCCTCGACGTAGTCGTCCAGCACCCGGTCCAGCACCTCGTAGTCCGGCAGCGAGTCGCTGTCGACCTGGCCGGGCCGCAGCTCCGCGGACGGCGGCTTGGTGATCGAGTTCTCCGGGATCGGCGCGTCCGCTCCGGTGTTGCGCCACCGGGCCAGCTCCCAGACCAGCGTCTTCGGCACGTCCTTGATCGGCGCGAACCCGCCGACGGCGTCGCCGTAGATCGTGGAGTAGCCGACGGCGAGCTCGGTCTTGTTGCCGGTGGCGAGCACGAGGTGACCGTGCTGGTTCGACAGCCCCATCAGCGTCACGCCGCGGCAGCGGGCCTGCACGTTCTCCTCGGCCAGGCCGGTCAGCCCGAGCTGTGCGGTGAACGTCGCGACCATGTCGGCGATCGGCTGGACGTGGTAGTGCAGCCCGGTCCGTTCGGCCAGGTCCAGCGCGTCGGAGCGCGAGTGGTCGGAGGAGTACACCGACGGCATCGACACCCCGTGCACGTTGTCCGCGCCGAGCGCGTCGACCGCGAGCGCGGCGCACACCGCCGAGTCGATCCCGCCGGACAGCCCCAGGACGGCCGAGGCGAAGCCGTTCTTGCGCACGTAGTCGCGCAGCCCCAGGACCAGCGCCGCCCACACCTCGGCGGGCTCGGCCAGCGGCTCGGCGGGGGCGGGGGTCGGCAGCGGCGCATAGGCCGGCAGCGGGTCGGCGTGCAGCGTGCGGCGGGTGACCGTGAACTCGCCGACCGGGCCCTCGGTGCGGGTGGCGCCGCCGGGCAGGTCCAGGTCGAGCACGGTCAGGTCCTCGACGAACTGCGGCAGGCGGGTCACGAGCGAGCCGTCGGCGGCCACGACCATCGAGTCGCCGTCGAACACGAGGTCGTCCTGTCCGCCGACGAGGTTGACGTACACGAGCGGCGCGCCGGCCTCGGCCGCGCGGCGGCGGACCAGCGGCAGCCGGACGTCGTCCTTGTCCCGCTCGTAGGGCGAGGCGTTGGGCGCCACCACGAGGTCGACCCCGGCCGCGCCGAGGGCGGAGATCGGGCCGCCCTCCTGCCAGATGTCCTCGCAGATGACCATGCCGACCTCGAGGCCGTGGATGCGCAGGACGTCCAGGGTCTGGCCGGGCTTGAAGTAGCGCTGCTCGTCGAAGACCCCGTAGTTGGGCAGGTGGTGCTTGAACTGCCGGGCGACGACCTCGCCGCCGTGCAGCACGGCGACCGCGTCCCGCGGCCCGACCTCGTCGCGGTCGAGGTAGCTCACCACCGCGGCGACGTCGCCGCACCCGTCCTGGTCCAGCCGCCGGGCGAGGGTGGCGAGCGCCTGCTTGGAGCCGTCCGCGAACGACTGGCGCAGCGCCAGGTCCTCGACGGGGTAGCCGGTGAGCACCATCTCGGGGAAGACCACCACGTGCGCGCCCGCCTCGTGCGCCCGCCGAGTCCGGTCGGCGACCAGTCCGGCGTTCCCGTCGAGGCCCCCGACGGTGGCGTTGACCTGTGCCAGCGCGATGCGAAGTTGAGCCATACACCCATCTTCGCACAGTTTTCGCCCCCAAGGCGAAAAGTGTCACACCCCACCCCCGCGAGTCCCCCGTTCCGGACCGCGAGTCCCCCGTTCCAAGCACCGAGTTCCCCGTTGTGGCGGCGGGTCCACCCGTCGCCCGCGCCGGACCCATGAGTGCGCATCGGGGGACACGAGCGCCGGAACGGGGGACTCGCGGGTTATCGGCGGGTGCCGCCGCGGACCTTCTTGATCATCGCGCGGACGCGTTGCAGGGCCTGCTCCGCGTCGGTGTCGAACGGGTTGTCGTGGACCATGTACGTCCACGTCGCGGACGGGCGGCGCAGACCCTCGCCCTCGAGGTTCGCGCCCTCCTCGGTGATCTCCACCGTCTTGAGCGTCTTCGCCGACCGCTCGGCGATCTCGTCGGCGATCTTCTTGAACACCGGGATCGCCGTGCGGTGGAACTCGTCGATCGGGGTCTCCTTCGCGAGCGCCCTCAGGTGGATCGACTCGCGCACGTCGGCGAGGAACGCCAGGTGCTCGGTCCACCGCTCGTCGAGGTGGTACAGCATGATCTGCCGCGCCGCGCGCTCCATCGCCTCGTCCGAATGCGACTCCGTGAGCGACGCCCACCGCTCCGACGCGACGGCCGCCAGCTCCGTGGCCGCGAGGTCGGTCCGCATCAGCTCGTCGCGGTACTCCAGCAGCACTTTGCGCTGGTGCTCGATCAGCCGGGTGTAGCGCCAGGTGTTGCGGTGGATCTCCAGCTGGACGCCCTCGGCCACCTTCTGCGCGTGGTCGACGAACCGCTGCGTCGTCGGGTCCGCCAGCCGGCCGTCGTCGTCGGGCTTCTCCCCGGCGGTGGCGTCCGGCGCGTACTGCACGACCTGGTCGTCGGCGAGCGAGGAGAGCATCACCGAGCCACCCGGGTCGCCCTGGCGCCCCGACCGGCCGCGCAGCTGGTCGTCCAGCCGCGACGACGGGTAGCGCCCGGTGCCGATCACGAGCAGCCCGCCGAGGTCGGCGACCTTGTCGTGGTCCTCCGGCGCGGCCTTGCCGCCCAGCCGGATGTCGGTGCCGCGGCCGGCCATCTGCGTGGACACGGTGACCGCGCCGTGCGCGCCGGCCTCGGCGACGATCGCCGCCTCCTGCGCGTCGTTCTTCGCGTTGAGCACGACGCACTGCACGTCGGCCTCGGCGAGCATCTTCGCGAGCTTCTCCGACTCGGCCACGTCCCGCGTGCCGATGAGGATCGGCCGCCCGGTCGCGTGCGTCGACGCGATCTCGGCGACGATCGCCTTCTCCTTGTTGTCGACCGTGTCGTAGAGCCGGTCGCCCTCGTCCTCGCGCACGCACGGCTTGTTCGGCGGGATCACCGCGACCCGCAGGTCGTAGAACTCCCGCAGCTGCTCGGCGACCGCGGACGCCGTGCCGGTCATCCCGCACACCGTCTCGTACCGGCTGATCAGGCCCTGCACGCTGATCGAGTCGAGGACCTCGCCGCTCTCGGTCGGCCGCAGCCGCTCCTTGGCCTCGACCGCCGCCTGCAGCCCGTCTGGCCAGCGCTGCCGCAGCGCGATCCGGCCGCGCGAGGAGTTGATCAGGTGGACCTTGCCGTCGCGGACGATGTAGTCGACGTCACGTTCGAGCAGCGCGTGCGCGTGCAGCGCGGCGTTCACCGCGGCCAGCCGGTCGCCGTGCTCGCCGGAGTACAGGTCGACGCCGCCGAGCGCCCTCTCCACGACCTTCGCGCCGCGCGCGGTGAGCCACGCGTTGCGGCCGTCCTCGTCGCGCTCGTAGTGCGCACCGGCCCGCAGCGTGCGGACGATCTTGGCGACCTCCGGGTCGGTCTGCGCGTCGTCGGACGAGCCGGCGAGCACCAGCGGCACCTTCGCCTCGTCGATGAGCACCGAGTCCGCCTCGTCGACCAGCACCACGTCCGGCTCCCGGCCGACCATCTCGGCGGTGTCGGTGCACAGCCGGTCGCGCAGCACGTCGAAGCCGATCTCGCTGACCGAGCCGTACGTGACGTCCTTCGCGTACGCCTCGCGCCGCTCCTCGGGCGTGGAGGTCTGACCGACCCAGGCGACCGAGACGCCGAGCAGCTCGTAGACCGGACCCATCCACTCCGCGTCGCGCCGGGCCAGGTAGTCGTTCACCGACATGACGTGCACCGGCCGGCCCTGCAGGGCGTAGCCGGCCGCGGCCAGCGCGCCCGCGAGCGTCTTGCCCTCACCGGTCGCCATCTGCACGACATGTCCCGCGAGCAGCTCCATCGCGCCGAGCAGCTGCACGTCGTAGGGCCGCTCGTCGAGCGCCCGCCGCGCCGCCTCCCGGCCGAGCGCGCACAGCTCCGACAGCTCCTTCTCGCCGAAGGAGTCGGCCTCGCGCAGCTCGGCGGCGGCCTCGGCCAGCTCCTCGTCGGAGAGCTTCTCGACCTTGGCCTCGCGCCACTCGATGGATTTGAGCAGCTCCTTGTAACGGGAGATGTCGACGGTGGCCGGACGATCCAGGAACCGGCTGAACCGGTCCTTGACCCGCCGCATGAACGCCGCCACCCGACGCTCACCTCCTCGCTCGTTCTCGAGTTCTGCCCTGCACGGTAACGGTGGAACCGGTCCGATTGGTTCCACCCGACCCAACAGCCTATTCACACCCCGATGGGAGGATCGGGCCGTGACCAGATCACGCCGGTTCGCCGCCGCTCTCATGCTCGTCGCCCTCGTGGGCGGCTGCACGTCGACCGTCGACGGGGCGTCCGCGCCCAAGCTGCCGTTCGCCGAGACCAACGGGCCGTCCGGGACGGTGCCGGCGGGGCTGGAGAGGTTCTACGGACAGCGGCTGACCTGGGAAGGCTGCAAGGACTACGCGACCGGCGACTTCGACGCCGAGCCGCTCGGCGACCCGGCCGTGCAGTGCACGCACCTGACCGTCCCGCTGGACTACGCCGACCCCGCCGGCGACACGATCCGCATCGGCGTGCTGCGCAAGCCGGCCACCTCGCGGCGCGACCGGGTCGGCTCGCTGCTGGTCAACCCGGGTGGACCCGGGGTCGCCGGCCTGTCCACCGCGGCCACGGTCGCCAAGGCGAACGCGGACCTGGCCGCCCGGTTCGACTTCGTCGGCTTCGACCCGCGCGGCGTGGGCTCCAGCGAGCCGACGGTCGAGTGCCTGACCGACAAGGAGAACGACGCGGAGCGGGCCGACGACAGCGAGCTGGACACGTCGGCGGTGGGCACCGAGGAGACCGAGCACCAGGCAGAGGACTACGCGGCGAAGTGCGCGCAGCGCACCGGGCACGGCAAGGAGATGCTGGCCAACCTCGGCACGCGCGACGTCGTGAAGGACATGGACGTGCTGCGTTCCGCGCTCGGCGACGACAAGCTGTCCTACGTCGGCTTCTCCTACGGGACCCGGATCGGCAGCGCGTACGCGGAGGCGTTCCCGAAGAACGTGCGCGCGCTGGTCCTCGACGGCGCGATCGACCCGACCCAGAACCAGATCGACTCGACGGTGGCCCAGGGCGCGGGCTTCCAGAAGGCGTTCGACGACTTCGTGGCGTGGTGCGTCGAGCGCGACGACTGCGCGCTGGGCCGGGACAAGGGCGCCGCGCAGGGCAACTTCCAGGACCTGATCCGCCCGCTCGCCGACCACCCCGTCGACGTCGACGGCCGCCCGCTGTCCTTCGAGGACGCGTCGACGGCCGTGATCCAGGCGCTGTACTCCCAGCAGCTGTGGGAGAACCTCAACACCGGGCTGAACGAGCTGCGCCAGCAGGAGGGCCGGACGCTGATGTTCCTGGCGGACCTGTACATGGAACGCGGCCAGGACGGGAAGTACACGACGACGCAGGACGCGTTCACCGCGATCCACTGCGTCGACGACCCGCGGCTCACCGACCCGAACGCGATCAAGGACCTGAACACCCGGTACAAGGCGGCCGCGCCCTTTCTGGACGACGGCGGCCCACCCGGCGCGGCCCGCGACGCGTGCGCCTTCTGGCCGGTGCCGCCGACGAGCTCCCCGCACGTACCGAAGGTGGCCGGCCTCCCGCCGGTCCTGGTCATCTCGACGACCAACGACCCGGCGACGCCGTACGAGGCGGGGGTGGCGCTGGCCAAGGCCCTGGGCGGCGGCCTGCTGACCTACGAGTCGACCCAGCACACGGTCTTCCTGCAGGGAAACGCTTGCGTGGACAAGGCAGGCGCGACCTACCTGATCAACGGCAAGCTCCCCAAGCCC
>DASYKY010000095.1:0-21475 GCA_035995025.1 Actinophytocola sp. | reverse complement strand
GCCGCAGCCGTCGACGCCCGCGTCAACGCCTCCAGCCGACCTCGATCACCATCCCGCAACCACAACGCCCGGGCCACATACATGGCCCGATTCTCCCCGACCCACAAACGTAAAACCATCAACGACACGCAACACTAGACGTTGGTGAACCGCACGCCGTCCGGGGCGAGGGCCCGCAGGCCGCGGACCGCCTCGTCCAGGCTCGTTGCCTTGTGCTGCTCGGAGATCGCGAGCGGGGAACCGAACGTCGCGGCCAGCCTGCGGGTGTTGCGGTTCAGCACGTCCTCCAGCACGGCCCGCGCCGCGTCGGTGACGGTGATCGTCAGGTAGCGGGCGGTCGCGCGGCGGCGGCCCTGCCACGAGCGCAGACCGATGCCGGTGATCTCCGGCCACTCCAGCCGCACCGAGCGCGGCACGAGGAAGCCGCCGACCCGCACCCACACGTGCTCCGTGTCGGCCGCCAGCGCCGGGCCGAGCGCGGCGTCCGAGCGCACGATCAGCAGCTCCAGCACCACGGCGGCCACACTCAGCAGCCCGATGACCATCCACACGCCCAACGCCGTCCCGGTGGCAGCGACCCCGAAGCCCGCCGCGACCGCGGTCAGCGTGAACACCGCGATCGACGGCAGCTGTTCGCGCAGCACGCCGGTCTTCCGCGGCAGCACGACCACCTTGACGTCGGCCGGGATCCGGGACGTTCGCTCCACCTTCGCAGCGTATCCCCGCGGATATCCTGTGACTGATCACCCGGCGGGAGGGGGAGCCCGATGGCGTACGCGCGCTACGTGGCGCTCGGCGACAGCCAGACCGAGGGTCTCGGCGACGGCGACGAGCACGGCGGCTACCGCGGCTGGGCGGACCGGCTCGCCGCCCGCCTGGCCGAGCTGAACCCGGACCTGCACTACGCCAACCTCGCGGTCCGCGGCAAGCTCGCCGCCGAGATCCACGCCGAGCAGCTCGCGCCGGCGCTCGCTCTCGAGCCGGACCTGGCCACCGTGCTCGCCGGCATGAACGACCTGCTCCGCCCGCGCTTCGACGTCGCCGCAGTGGCCGGGCACCTCGAGGCGATGTTCGCCGCGCTTACCGCGGCCGGCGCCCGCGTCGGCACCGTCACCTTCCCCGACCTCGGCCGGATCACGCCGCTGGCCCGCCCGCTGCTGCCGCGGGTCCGCGCGCTCAACGCCGCTGTCCGCGCGGCCGCCACGCGCCACGACGTCCGGGTCGTGGAGACGTTCTCCGTGGCCGTGACGACCGACGCGCGCATCTGGACCGTCGACCGGATCCACGCCAGCCCGCTCGGCCACGAGCTGATCGCCGCCTCGATGGCCCACGCGCTGGAGCTGCCGGGCAGCGACGACTCATGGACCCGCCCGCTGCCCCCCGCACCGCGTCCGGGCCCGGTGCGGGTGGCGACGACGGAGCTGCGCTGGATCGCGAGCATCGCCGGGCCGTGGGCGGCCCGGCGGGTCCGCGGCGTCTCCTCGGGCACCGGCCGGGTGGCGAAGCGGCCCGACCTACGTCCGTTCGGTGCCGCCCCGGCGGAGTAGCAGCGCGCGGGCGTCCTCGTGGCCGCCGTGCGCCGCCCAGTTCGCCGGGGTGCCGCCGTACAGCTCGTCGGCGATCGTCGGGTCCGCGCCCGCGTCCAGCAGCGCCTCGATCACCGCGAGGTGCCCGCTCTCCGCGGCGTGGTGCAGCGCGGTCGTGCCCACCCCGTGCCGCGGCCCGCCGAACGTGCCGGTCACCGACGGCGCCGCGCCGAGCGACAGCAGCAGCCGCACCGCCGCCACCCGCCCGCGCGCCGCCGCCCACACCAGCGGCGTGCCCCGGTACACGTTCGCGTCGAGCGACGCGCCCAGCCGGTGCAGCGCGGTGATCGCGCCGACCGCGTCCGCCCGCGCGGCCCAGCTCATCGCCTCGTCGCGCACCTCCGTGACCGAGTCCGACGGCCGCCAGGCGGGGAAGCCGCCGTGCGGCCGGTAGAAGCCCCGGTGCGCCCCGGCGCCCGGGGACGACCACAGCTCCGTCACCAGCGCGACGTCGTCGAGCCCGGCGGCCACCCGCAGGTTGCGCGGCACCACGCCGTGCCCGGCCAGCACCGCGGCGACCTCCCGGTTGCCCCAGAACAGGGCCGCGGCGAGCGGAGTGCCGCCGTCGCCGCGCGCCGGCACGTCGACCGGCGCGCCCGCGTCCAGCAGCACCCGCGCCAGGTGCGGCAGGTTCGAGTACCCGGCCTGGTGCAGCGCGGTCCACCCGTGCGCGTTGCCGTGCGCCACGTCCGCGCCGGCCTCCAGCAGCACGGCCACCAGCCGCTCGTCACACGTCGCCGACGCGAGGCCCAGCAGGTCGTTGCCGTTCGTGCCGACCGCGGTGACCAGTTCCGGGAACCGCGCCAGCAACGCGCGCAGCCCGTCGAGGTCCCGCTCCCGCAGCGCCGCGAACGCTCGCGGGAACGGCTCGGCCCGCAGGTCGCCGACGTGCTTGCGCAGCGCGGCCCACGACGTGAACCCGTGGTTGCGGGTCACCACGAGCCGGGCCCCGGCCGTCGTCGGCGGCGCGGCCCACCGCTCGAACGCGGCGACGGCGTCCGGCGTGCCGTCGGTGGCGGACGCGAGCAGCCCGTCCGCCCGCTCGCCGTAGTAGCCGGGGTCGTCCTCGAACGCGTGCTGCAGCGACCCGCCCGCCGTCGCGACGCGGTCGACATAGGCACGCAGGCGCGGCCAGCTCGGGAACCCATAGCGGCGGGCGATCTCGAACTGCGCCTCCGACAGCTTCAGCGAGCGCGCCTCACGCAGATCCTTCGCCTGCTTGCGCAGCTGCTCCAGGCTGACGGCAGCGGGGAGTTTCACGGCAACCTCCTTACCCGAAACGCCCGAGGTCCGCTGGCACCGGGCGGGGCAGAAGGTGCTGGCACGTGAGAGGAACCGGGGTGGGCTCGGCCCTGTCCGCGGACGGGACGCGGCCCCGGGCCGCGCGAGCCGATTGTAACCAGTGTCGGTGCCCACGGGTAGCGTCGTCGCCGTGGACGATGGGCTCGACCTGCAGCTGTTCGACAGCCCGCCGAAGGGGCAGGCGCACCCCGGCGGCAGCGCGCGGATCGCCGCGAACGCGCCGCTCGCGGTGCGCATGCGGCCTGCCGAGCTGAGCGAGGTGCTCGGCCAGGACCACCTGCTCGGCCCCGGCGCGCCGCTGCGCCGGTTGGTCGAGGGTGCCGCGCCGGCGTCCCTGCTGCTCTACGGCCCGCCCGGCACCGGTAAGACGACGCTCGCGATGCTCGTGTCGAGTGCGATCGGCAGGCGGTTCGTCGCGCTGTCGGCGCTGTCCGCGGGCGTCAAGGAGGTCCGCGGCGTCATCGACGAGGCGCGGCGGCGGCTCACCCACTCCGGCGAGTCGACCGTGCTGTTCATCGACGAGGTCCACCGCTTCTCCCGCACCCAGCAGGACGCGCTGCTCGGCGCCGTCGAGGACCGGATCGTGCTGCTCGTCGCGGCCACCACGGAGAACCCGTTCTTCTCCGTCGTCTCCCCGCTGCTGTCCCGCTCGCTGGTCCTGCAGCTGCGCTCGCTCACCGACGAGGACGTCCGCACGCTGGTCCGCCGCGCGGTCGCCGACGAGCGCGGCCTGAACGGCGCGGTCACCCTCGAGCAGGACGCCGAGGACCACATCGTCCGGCTGGCCGCCGGCGACGCGCGGCGCGCGCTCACCGCGTTGGAGGCCGCCGCCGACTCCGCGGTCGCCACCAAGGACGGCGTCGTCGACCTCGCCATCGTCGAGTCCACAGTGGACAAAGCAGCCGTCCGCTACGACCGGCAGGGCGACCAGCACTACGACGTGATCAGCGCGTTCATCAAGTCCATGCGCGGCTCGGACGTGGACGCCGCGCTGCACTACCTCGCCCGCATGCTCGAGGCGGGGGAGGACCCTCGGTTCGTCGCGCGCCGCCTGGTGATCTTCGCGAGCGAGGACGTCGGCATGGCCGACCCGACCGCGCTGCAGACCGCGGCGGCCGCCGCGCAGGCCGTGCAGCTCATCGGCCTGCCCGAGTGCGGGCTCAACCTCGCGCACGCCGTCGTGCACCTGGCCACCGCGCCGAAGTCCAACGCGGTCACCACCGCCATCTCCCGCGCGATGGCCGAGGTCCGCGACGGCGCCGCCGGCACCGTGCCGGCCCACCTGCGCGACGGCCACTACGCGGGCGCGAAGAAGCTCGGCAGCGCCACCGGTTACGTGTACCCGCACGACATTCCCGAGGGCGTGGTCGAACAGCAGTACCCGCCGGACGAGCTGGTCGGCCGCGACTACTACGAGCCGACCGGCCGCGGCGCCGAACGCGCGATCGCGGAGCGGCTGACCAAGCTCCGCCGCGTCATCCGCGGCCAGTGACACGAGGGCGGCGCCGCGCTCGACGACCGCGCTGACCTGGTCGGGCGCGCCCGGTGATCCGAACAGGCCACTGTCGGGGCAGCGCGGTAGCCTGACCCGCGATCCCACGTTGTGCACGTCACCTAGGAGGACTCGTGTCGGCAGGACAGCTCGCCGCGCTGATCGCGGCCGGCGCGTTCGTACTGCTCGTGCTGCTGCTGGCTATCCCGTTGATCAAGCTCGGGCGCACGCTCGACGAGGCCACCATCGCGATTCGCAAGGCGCACACCAACACCGATCCGCTGTTCGACGAGGCCAACACCGCGCTCACGCACGTGAACACCCAGCTCGAGCGCGTCGACGGCATCACCGCGAACACGCAGGCCGTCACCGGCAACGTCTCGGCGCTCACCTCGGTCTTCACCGCCACGCTCGGTGGACCGCTGGTGAAGGCGGCCGCGTTCTCCTACGGCGTCAACAAAGCGCTCAAGGCCCGGCGCAAGGCCAAGGAGGCCGGCGACGGCAAGCACGCGCGGCGCGGCAGGCGCAAGGGAGCGAAGGCGTGAGCGGAGCGAACCAGACGACACAGGGCGACCGAGAACGGCGTCACCGCGCCTGCGAGGGGACGTCGTGAAGAGGGTTTTTTGGCTTGGGGTGGGTATCGCCACCGGCGTAGCCTTGTCCAGGAAGGCCAAGGAAACAGCACGTCAGGCCACTCCCGCCGGCATCGCCGGCAACCTGGGTGACGCGATGCGCGAGCTGGCCGGTGCGATCGGCTCGTTCGGGGCCGACGTCCGGGCCGGGATGGTCCAACGCGAAGAGGAGTTGTCCGAAGTGGTGGAGCAGCGATCGGGCGTGAGTCCCGTGGCCCGCCACGCGCTGGGTGTCCGTGACGATCGGCGTGACGATCGGCGAGACGACGCGCGCGACGACCGGGCAGCGCGGCGGGTGCCCGCGCCCCGCGACGCGCGAGCTCGCCGGGCGGGCAGCTGACCCGCGCCTGCGCGGCGCGCGGCTGTTCGCCGTGACCTGACTCCCGCCGGCTTCACACCTTCCTAGGACCTACCGTGCAGACACACGAGATCAGCAAGCGATTCCTCGATCACTTCACGTCCGCCGGGCACACGCTGGTGCCCAGCGCGTCGCTCATCCTCGACGACCCGAACCTGCTGTTCGTCAACGCGGGGATGGTGCAGTTCAAGCCGTACTTCCTCGGCGAGGAGCCGCCGCCGTACCCGCGCGCGACGAGCGTGCAGAAGTGCGTGCGCACCGGCGACATCGACGAGGTCGGCAAGACCACCCGGCACAACACGTTCTTCCAGATGGCCGGGAACTTCTCCTTCGGCGACTATTTCAAGTCCGGCGCGATCGAGCACGCCTGGCAGCTGATCACCGGCAGTCAGTCCGACGGCGGCTACGGTTTCGATCCCGAGCGCATCTGGGTCACCGTCTACAAGACCGACGACGAGGCCATCGAGCTGTGGCGCAAGATCGCGGGCCTGCCCGACGAGCGCATCCAGCGCCGCGGCGGCGAGGACAACTACTGGGACATGGGCGTGCCAGGCCCCGGTGGTCCGTGCTCGGAGATCTACTACGACCGCGGCCCGGACTTCGGCAAGGACGGCGGCCCGGTCGTCGACGAGGACCGGTACCTGGAGATCTGGAACCTCGTCTTCATGCAGGACGAGCGCGGCGAGCTGTCCCCGAAGAAGGACCACCCGCCGATCGGTGAGCTGCCCGCCAAGAACATCGACACCGGGCTCGGGATAGAGCGGGTGGCGTTCCTGCTGCAGGACGTGCACAACGTCTACGAGACCGACCTGGTGCGCCCGGTGATCACCAAGGCGGAGGAGATGTCGGGCCGCCGCTACGGCGCCGACCCGGTCGACGACGTGCGCTTCCGGGTCATCGCCGACCACGCGCGCAGCGGCGTGATGCTGATCGGCGACGGCGTGACCCCGGGCAACGAGGCGCGCGGCTACGTGCTGCGCCGCCTGCTGCGCCGCATCGTCCGCTCCGTGCGCCTGCTGGGCGTCGCCGAGCCCGTGCTGCCGGAGTTCGCGGCGGTCGTGCGGGACACCATGGGCCCGGCCTACCCCGACCTGGTCAGCCAGTTCGACCGCATCGAGTCGGTGGTGCGCAACGAGGAGGACACGTTCCTCACCACGCTCACCAGCGGCTCGAGGATCTTCGACCTGGCGGCCACCGAGACCAAGCGGTCGGGTGGCAAGGTGCTGGCCGGCGACCAGGCGTTCCAGCTGCACGACACCTACGGGTTCCCGATCGACCTGACCCTGGAGATGGCGTCCGAGCAGGGGCTGAAGGTCGACGAGGACGGCTTCCGCCGGCTGATGGCCGAGCAGCGGCAGCGCTCCAAGGACGACGCGGCGTCGCGCAAGGTCGGCCACTCCGACGGCGGCGCGTACCGGTCGATCCTCGACGACCACGGCATCACCGACTTCATGGGCTACCGCGACCTGACGGCGGAGGCGACGGTCGTCGGGCTGCTCTCCCACGGCGAGCCGGCTGTCGCGGCGGGCGCGGGCTCGGAGGTCGAGGTCGTGCTGAACCGCACCCCGTTCTACGCGGAGGGCGGCGGCCAGCTCGCGGACACCGGCCGCATCGTCGGCGACGGGTTCGAGGTCGAGGTCACCGACGTGCAGTCGCCGGTCGCCGGCCTCAACGTGCACCGCGGCAAGGTGGCCGCCGGCGAGGTCACCCTCGACGCGACCGTCAACGCCGAGGTCGACCCGAACCGGCGCCGCGCGGTGTCCCGCTCGCACTCGGCGACGCACCTGGTGCACGCGGGCGTGCGGCGCGCGCTGGGCACCCAGGCGGCACAGGCGGGCTCGCTCAACGCGCCGGGCAGGCTGCGGTTCGACTTCACCTCGCCGGGCGGTGCGGTGCCGCCCAGCGTCCTCGCGGACGTCGAGGACGAGGTCAACGACGTGCTGCTGAACGACTACGACGTGCGCGCCGAGGTCACCTCGCTCGACGAGGCGCGGCGCTCCGGTGCGATCGCGTTCTTCGGCGAGAAGTACGGCGAGAAGGTCCGCGTGATCACGATCGGCGACTACTCGAAGGAGCTGTGCGGCGGCACGCACGTGCACCGCTCCGGCGAGATCGGTGTCGTGAAGCTGCTGTCCGAGGCGTCGATCGGCGCGGGCGTGCGCCGCGTCGAGGCGCTGGTCGGCCTGGACGCGTTCCGGTTCCTCGCGCGCGAGCACGTACTCGTCGGCCAGCTCGCCGAGCAGTTCAAGGTGCCCGCCGAGGAGCTACCGGAGCGCATCGGGCAGACCGTGGAACGGCTGCGCGCGGCGGAGAAAGAGCTCGAGAAGTTGCGCGGCGCCCAGCTGCTGTCCTCGGCGGGCACGCTCGCCGAGCAGGCGGAGGACGTGCACGGCACCGCGCTCGTAGCGGTGGCCACGCCCGACGGCATCGGCGGCAACGACCTGCGCTCGCTCGCGTCCGAGGTGCGCAACCGCCTCGGCGCACGGCCGGGCGTCGTGGCGCTGTTCTCCGCGGACGGCGCGAAGGTCAGCTTCGTCGTGGCGACCACGTCCGCGGGCCGTGACCAGGGCCTCGCGGCGGGCAAGCTGGTGCCGGCGTTCGCGCAGGCCATCGGCGGTCGCGGCGGCGGCAAGCCCGACATGGCGCAGGGCGGCGGGAGCAACCCGGGCGGCGTCCCCGAGGCGGTCGCGGCGCTGCGCCGAACGCTCGCGGAAGGCGCGTGAGCGGAGCGAGCAGGGGATGCCATGACCCAGCCTGACCAGCCGGGTCTCGACGATCCGGGGCCCGGCCGCCGGCTCGCTGTCGACGTTGGATCCGTACGGGTCGGGGTCGCGCTCAGCGATCCCGGTCCCGTCCTCGCCACGCCACTGGTTACGCTGTCTCGCGACGAACGCTCGGGAAGCGATCTCGACCAGCTCGCCGAGCTCGTTGTCGAGCACGAGGTGGTCGAAGTGGTGGTCGGATTACCGAGAACGCTCGCGGCCAGGCACGGCAAGGCGGCGGCCGGGGCGGTCGCCTATGCCCGGCGGCTCGCGAAGCGGGTACGGCCGGTGCCGGTTCGCTTGGCCGACGAGCGCCTGACCACGGTCAGCGCCACCAGGATGCTCAGTGATCGGGGGGTGCGCGGCAAGAAGCAGCGGGCGGTGGTCGACCAGGCCGCGGCCGTCGAGATCTTGCAGGCCTGGCTCGACGGCCGGGCCCGGCACTTGCCTCCGGAGGCGTCGCAACCATGACCCAACACGAAGATCTGGACCTGTTCTCCGACGCTCGCACCGAGCGTGCGCGGCCGGTACGCAAGCCGCGTAAGCGCAAACGCCGGCGGCTCGTGTTATGGGTGAGCATGGTGGTCGTGCTCGGCCTGATCGCCGTGGCCGGATACTTCGGCCTGCAGCAGATCCTGGGCATCGGGGGCTACGACGACTACTCGGGCAAGGGCGAGTCGCAGGTCGTCGTGCAGGTCAAGAACGGCCAGTCCACCGGTGACATCGCCGCCACCCTCGCCGACGCGGACGTCGTGGCGAGCTCCCGGGCATTCGTCGCCGCGGCGGAGACCGACGAGCGGGTGCGGGCCATCCAGCCCGGCTACTACGTGGTGAAGACGAAGTCGTCCGGTTCGGCCGCGGTCGGCCAGATCGTCGCGAAGGACGCGAAGGTCGGGAACCTGCAGATCACCGCGGGCACGCAGCTGGCCGACATCAAGAACGGCGGCAAGGTGACGCCGGGCATCGTGTCCGAACTGGCGCAGGCGTCGTGTGCGGACCTGAACGGCAAGAGCACCTGCGTGAAGGCCGACCAGTTGTGGGCGAGCCTGAAGAAGGCGGACGTGGCCAAGCTGGGCGTGCCGGACTGGGCGGTGCCCTACGCGCAGAAGGCGACCCCGGAGCGGCGGCTCGAGGGCCTGATCATGCCGGGCGTGTACGACGTGAAGCCCGGGTCGAGCGCCGAGGACCTCTGGAAGGAGCTGGTCACCAACTCGACCACGCAGCTCCAGGCCGTCGGCATGCCGAACATCTCGCAGGACACCGGGTTCACCCCGTACCAGGTGACGATCATGGCGTCGCTGGTCGAGCGCGAGGCGATCGAGAAGGACTTCTCGAAGGTGTCGCGGGTGACGTACAACCGGCTGGCCAAGCGGATGTCGCTGCAGTACGACTCGACGGTCAACTACGTGCTGGACCGCCCGACGATCCGGACCGACTCCGCGGACCGGAACAAGGCAGGCCCGTACAACACGTACAAGAACACCGGCCTGCCGCCGACGCCGATCTCGGCGCCGAGCCCGGAGGCGTTCAAGGCCGCCGCCGGGCCGGCGAAGGGGAACTGGCTGTACTTCGTGCGCTGCCAGAAGGACGGCACGTCGTGCTTCGCGACGACACAGGCCCAGCACGACGCGAACGTCGCCGCGGCCCAGCAGCGCGGTGCCTACTGAGCCCGGGTCCCGCCGCGCGGCCGTGGTGGGCTACCCGGTGGCGCACTCGCTGTCGCCGGTGCTGCACGCCGCCGCCTACCGCGCTCTCGGCCTGACCGGCTGGACCTACGAGCGGATCGAGGCGGACGCCGCCGCGCTGCCGGCCCTGGTGTCCACTTTGGACGAGTCATGGGCCGGGCTGTCGGTCACGATGCCCGGCAAGCAGGCGGCGCTGTCCGTGGCCACCGACGCGACCGACCGCGCGGTCGCGGTTGGCGCGGCGAACACGCTGGTGCGGACCGACTCCGGCTGGCGCGCCGACTGCACGGACGTCGACGGCGTGGTCGGGGCGCTGCGGGCGGTGGGCTTCGCCGGGGCGGGCTACGGAGTGGTGCTGGGCGCGGGCGGGACGGCGTGCGCCGCGCTGGCCGGGCTGGCCGACCTCGGGCTGGCGCGGGCGTACGTGGTCGCGCGGGAGCCGTCGCGGGCCGAGCCCGCCGTGCGGTGCGCGTCGAAGCTGGGCCTGCCGGTCGAGGTGGTCCGCTGGTCGTCGGCGCCGTGGGAGGCGCTGGCCGGTGACGCGGCCGTGCTGGTGAACACCGCACCCGCGGCCGGGATCGAGGCGCACGTGGCGGCGCTGGCGCTGGCTCCGTGCGTGCTGGACGTGATCTACCACCCGTGGCCGACCCCGCTGGCCACGGCGGTCGGCGCGCGCGGCGGCCGGCTGGCGGCCGGCCTGGACATGCTGCTGCACCAGGCTTTCGGGCAGGTCGAGCAGTTCACCGGGCGGACGGCGCCCCGCAAGGCCATGCGCGACGCGCTGCACGAGAAAACGGGTGGGCTCGTGCCGCTGCCGCTCTAGGGTGGCGGCATGGACGACGAGAGCATCCGCGCGGCGACGATCGGAGAGCTGGAGCCGTACGCGGTGAAGGTCGTGGTCGAGGACTACGACCCGCGCTGGCCGGCCATGTTCGAGGCCAACCGGGCGGAGATCGCCGGCGCGCTGGGGGAGCGGGCGCTGCTCGTCGAGCACACGGGTTCCACGTCGGTGCCCGGCCTGCCGGCGAAGCCGATCATCGACATGCTCCTGCTGGTGGCCGACACCGCCGACGAACCGGGCTACGTGCCCGCGCTGGAGGCGGCGGGATTCCAGCTGCGGATCCGTGACCCGGAGTGGCTCGAGCATCGCATGCTGCGCCGCCGGATCGCCGAGGGCGACCGGTACGACGTCAACCTGCACGTGTTCTCCCGGCGATACGCGGCCGACGAGATCGCCCGCGTCATCGGCTTTCGCGACTGGCTGCGCACCCACGACGACGACCGCGACCGGTACGCCACCGTGAAGCGCGAGCTGGCGAAGCGGCAGTGGAAGTACGTGCAGAACTACGCGGACGCCAAGACGGACATGATCGAGGAGATCCACGCCCGCGCCGGACTCCCCCTTACCTGACAACGAATCGGTGCGAATGGACCATTCGCACCGCTTCGTCCTTGCCGTTCCCGGCGGCGCGGGGCCACTGTGGAGTCATGTCCCTGGTCCTCCTCGGCACCACCTCCGGTGCGGCCGCCGGCCTGTCCGGCCGCTGGCTCCTGTCCCACCTCCGTCGCGGCACCGAGGTCCACTGTGGATACTTAGCGGCCGCCGTGGCCGCGCTGTGGGCGGTCGTTGGCTGGCGTGTCGCAAGTGGACACCTGCCGGTGTGGTGGCTCCCCGTCCCGCTGACCGTGACGTGGTTCGCCGTGCTGCTGGTCGTGGTGGACCTGCGGCACAGCCGCCTGCCGGACGCGCTGACCCTGCCGGCGTATCCCGCGACCCTCGCCGCGATCACGCTCGCGGCGTGGCTGTCCGGCGACTGGTCGGTGCTGCCCCGTGCCGTGGTGGGCGCGGCTGTGTTCCTGGCCCTGCACGCGGCGGTCCACGCGCTGCGCCCGCGGTCTCTTGGCGCGGGCGACGTGAAGCTGTCGGGCAGCGTGGGCGCCGTGCTCGCGGCCACGGGCTGGCCCGCCCTGACCCTGGCCGCCCTCGTCGCGGCGATCGTCACCCTGCTCCTGTCGATCGCGGTGGGCCCCGACTGGCACGAGGGCGTCCCGCACGGCCCGGGCCTGCTCATGGCGACGTGCCTGTTCACGCTGTTCCCGCCGATCTCACTGGCCGTCGCATGACCCGCATCCGGCAGGCGACGGCCCAGCTCAGGACGGTCGGCAGGGGGCATGACAGGATCAGCGGGTGTTGCGCTGGATCACCGCGGGGGAGTCGCACGGCCCCGCTCTCGTCGCCGTGCTCGAAGGGATGGTGGCCGGGGTCGAGGTCACCACCACGGAGCTCGGCGAGCAGCTCGCCCGCCGCCGGCTCGGGTTCGGGCGTAGCCCGCGCATGGGTTTCGAGACCGACCGCGTCGAGTTCCTCGGCGGGGTGCGCCACGGCGTCACCCAGGGCGGGCCGATCGCGGTCCGCATCGACAACGCCGAGTGGCCGAAGTGGGAGAAGGTGATGGCCGCCGACCCGGTCGACCCCGGCGAGCTGGCCGGTCTCGCCCGCAACGAACCGCTCACCCGGCCGCGCCCCGGCCACGCCGACCTCCCGGGCATGCAGAAGTACGGTTTCGACGAGGCGCGCCCGGTCCTCGAACGTGCCAGCGCCCGCGAGACCGCCGCCCGTACCGCGCTCGGCACCGTCGCCCGCGCCTTCCTGCGCCAGCTCCTCGGCGTCGAGGTGCTCAGCCACGTCATCTCCATCGGCACGGCTGACGCGCCCGACGGCCCCGCCCCGCAGCCGGCCGACCTCCCGGAGATCGACGAGAGCCCGGTCCGCGCGTTCGGCCCCGGGGCCACCGAGGCGATGGTCGCCGAGGTGGAGGCCGTCAAGGAGGCGGGCGACACCGTCGGCGGCGTCATCGAGGTGATCGCCTACGGGCTGCCGCCGGGCCTCGGCTCGCACGTGCACTGGGACCGGCGGCTCGACGCCCGCCTCGCCGGCGCGCTGATGGGCGTCCAGGCCATGAAGGGCGTCGGGATCGGCGACGGGTTCGAGACCGCGCGCCGCTGGGGCAGCAAGGCCCACGACGAGATCGACCGGGCGGTCGGCGTCACCGGCGTTACCCGGCGGTCCAACCGCGCGGGCGGGCTCGAGGGCGGCATCACCAACGGCGAGCCGCTCGTCGCCAGGGTCGCCATGAAGCCGATCTCGACCGTCCCACGTGCACTGTCCACAGTAGACGTCGCAACAGGGGAGCCCGCGGTGGCGATCCACCAGCGGTCCGACGTGTGCGCGGTACCGCGGGCGGGCGTCGTGCTCGAGGCGGTGATGGGGCTCGTGCTCGCCGAGGCCGCGCTGGAGAAGTTCGGCGGCGACTCGCTCGCCGAGACCAGGCGCAACGCCGAGGGCTACCTCAAGGCGCTCCAGGAGCGGTGGTGACAGCGTGAGCCCGACGACCGCACGCGGCCCCGTACTGATCCTCGTCGGCCCGCCCGGCTCCGGGAAGAGCACCGTCGGCCGCCTCGCCGCCGACCGGCTGGGTGTCGGCTTCCGCGACTTCGACGACGACCTCGAGCACGCGCACGGCCTCCCCGCGGGCGAGCTCGTCGTCCAGCTCGGCCGGGAGAGGTTCCAGGAGTCCGAACAGAAGCTGCTCACGACCCTGCTGCCCGAGTTCACCGGCGTCCTCGCGCTCGGCGGTGGCACCCCGACCGCGCCGGGGGTGCCGGAGCTGCTGGAGCCGTTCCACGTCGTCTTCCTCGACGTCGACCTCGACCATCTGCTCCGCCGCGAGGGGCTCGCGACGCTGCATCCGTGGCTGATGCCCAACCCCCGCGCGCACCTCCGGGAGCTGCTGAAGACACGCCGGCCGGTCTACACCCAGGTCTCCGCCGCCACCGTGCCGACCAGCGAGCGCACGCCCGAGGAGGTCCTCGCCGACGTGCTCGCCACGCTGCCCGTCGCGACGGACTGATCGCACACTGTCGGTGCCGCCTGATAGGCATGGCACATGGCCGTCGAACTCGATCGAAAGGCGGTCCTGGCCCACCGGGTGTGGGTGCAGGGCCTGCACGGCACCGCCACCGTCGACGACCTCGACGTGCTGACCATCGGGCTGCAGGACACGCCGGCCGGCTCCGCCCCGCTCGGCCTGCGGCAGCGCACGGGCCGCGCGCCGGAGCGCGACGACCCCGGGCTGGCGCTCGTGCTCTCCGTGCGCGGCTCGCCGCACCTGCACCGGCGCTCCGACCTGCCGAAGATCCGCGCCGCACTTTGGCCCCGGGACAACGACGCGATGCGTGCGTTCCTCGGCGGCTACGGCGACGAGCTGGTCGCCTCCGGTGCGGACGGCCCGGCGCTCCTCGCGCACGTCGCCGCCGAGCTGCGGTCGGTGTTTCCGGGCGACGTGGTCACCAAGGGCGAACTGTCCGGCGCGGTCGGCCCGCGATTACCCGAGATCGCGCGGCCCTGGTGCGAGGGCTGCGGCGCCGCGCACGTGGCCGAAGGACTCTTCCGGCTCGGCACGCTCTACGCCGGCCTCGAGCTGGTCCCGGACGACGGCCGTCGCCAGCGGTTCCGGCTCGCACCGGGCAAGCCGACGGTCGCGAAGGGCACGAAGGGCACGGCGACCACCGAGCTGCTGCGGACCTACCTGCGGCTGGCGGGTCCGGCGACGCTCGGCGACGTCGTGACGTGGCTGGACTCCCGGTCGGTCACCGCGCCGCCCGGCTGGCTGCGGCCGAGCTTCGACGCCCTCGCCGACGAGCTGGTGAAGGTGAAGGTCAGCGGCGCCACGATGCACGCGCACACCGAGGCGGTGGCCGCGGCCGCCGACGCGCCCGACCCGCCGCCGGTGCTGCTCCTGCCGGCGCGCGACGCGATCGCGCTGGGCACCCGCTCGTTCGTGGTGCCCGACCGCGCGCTCGCCAAGACGGTGTGGCGGCCGGTCGGCAGCCCGGGCACCGTGCTGCTCGACGGTGAGATCGCCGGGACTTGGCGCGCCCGGAAGTCGGGCAAGGTGCTGCGGCTGACCGTCACCGTGCCGCGGAAGCTCACCGCGAAGCAGCGCACGAAGGTCGAGGAGCAGGGACAGGTCGCGGCCGAGGCACGCGGGCACGACGGCAAGACGGAGGTGGAGCTGGACTGATCCCCAACTGAATATCGGCGACGCCCCGGTGCGATGCTCAACCCACCAACGAGCGGTGAGGAGTGAGGCAGTGGCAGCGGAGCCGGTGCGCATCAGAGTGGCCACCGAGCGGCCCTACGAGGTCGTCGTCGGGCGCGATCTCGCCGGCGAGCTGGTCGCTCATGTCACCGGCGCCCCGAAGGTCGCGGTCATCCACCCGCCGACGCTGGCGGACGGTGCGGCGACCATCCGGCGGCGGCTCCGCGACGCGGGCGTGGACGCGCATCTGATCGAGATCCCGGATGCCGAGGAGGGCAAGACCCTCCAGGTCGCGGGACGGTGCTGGGACACGCTCGCGGCGATGGGCATGGACCGTGGCGGCACGGTTGTCGCCTACGGCGGGGGAGCGGTGACCGACCTCGGCGGCTTCGTCGCGGCGAGCTGGATGCGCGGCGTGCGGCTGGTCAACGTGCCGACGACGCTGCTCGGCATGGTCGACGCCGCGGTCGGCGGGAAGACCGGCATCAACGTCGGCGCCGGCAAGAACCTCGTCGGCGCGTTCCACGAGCCGGCCGCGGTCCTCGCCGACCTGGACACGCTGCGCACCCTGCCGGCCGACGACCTCGCCGCGGGCATGGCGGAGGTCGTGAAGGGCGGGTTCATCGCCGACCCGCGGATCCTCGAACTGGTCGAGGCCGACCCGAAGGCGGCCCTGGACCCGGACGGCGAGGTGCTGGCCGAGCTGGTGCGCCGCAAGATCCAGATCAAGGCGGACGTCGTGGCCGCGGACCTGCGCGAGTCGAGCCTGCGCGAGATCCTCAACTACGGCCACACGCTCGGGCACGCGATCGAGCGCCGCGAGGGCTACCGCTGGCGACACGGCGCGGCGGTGAGCGTCGGCCTCGTGTTCGCGGCCGAGCTGGCCCGCCACGCCGGCCGCCTGGACGACGCAACCGCGGACCGGCACCGCGCGGTCCTCGAGTCGATCGGCCTGCCGGCCGGCTACCAGCCAGGCGCGCTGCCCGACCTGGTCGAGGGCATGCGCGGGGACAAGAAGACCCGCGCGGGCGTGCTCCGTTTCGTGGTGCTGGACGGGCTGGCAAAGCCCGGGCGGCTGGAGAACCCCGACCCCGGCCTGCTGACAACCGCCTACGCGGCGATCAGCGGCCGGTAGCAGGACTCGGCCACGCGCGGCCTCAGCGGACGCGGCGGCCTCAACGGACTCGGCGAGATCGCGCCCGCACGGCTCCGCGCGGGCCTGGCTACCCTGGCCCGGTCAGTCCTCGAGAACGGGAGCCCGACATGAAAGCCCTGGTGCTCAACGGACCCAACCTGGGCAGGCTGGGCACGCGCGAGCCCGAGATCTACGGCCACACCACCTATGCCGACCTCGTCGAGCTCTGCGAGAAGACGGGTCGCGAGCTCGACATCGAGGTCACCGTCCGGCAGACCGACCACGAGGGCGAGATGCTCGGCTGGCTGCACGAGGCCGCCGGGCACGCGACTCCGGTCGTGCTCAACGCCGGGGCCTGGACGCACTACTCGATCGCCGTGCGCGACGCCTGTGCGCAGCTCACCGCGCCGCTGGTCGAGGTGCACATCACGAACGTCCACAAGCGCGAGGAGTTCCGGCACCACAGCTACGTCTCGGCGGTCGCCAGCGGAGTCATCGTCGGGCTGGGCGTCGACGGCTACCCGCTCGCGTTGCGCTGGCTCGCCGCCCACGCATGACGACCCTCCACACGAGACGGCTCACGCTGCGCCCGATGTCCGAACAGGACATCGCGGCGCTCGTCGCGATGTTCGCCGACGACGACTCCGCGCCGGAAGCGAACGACGCGGAGCCCGATCTCACCAACCCCGACGTCGTCGCCGCGCTCGTGCGCGGGCGGCTGGCCGACGCGGGTCCGAAGGGCACCGGTGAGTGGGTGATCGAGCTCGACGGCGAGGTCGCCGGGATCGGGCAGCTGCGCCCCTCGAAGGAGGGCGTCCTGGAGTGCGGCTGGTATCTCGCCCGCGCGCACCGCGGGACCGGCGTCGCCGCCGAGGCCGCCCGCGCGATCATCGACCACGCCCACCACACGCTCGGCGCCCCGGCCGTGTTCTGCCTGGTGCGTGAGGACAACCCGCGCGGCCGCCGGTTCGTGGAGCGGCTCGGCTTCGTCCGCGCCGGCTCGCGGGAGCGCCGCGGCCGGCCCCACCACGTGTACGTCCGCATGCCACGCCCCGGCGGGGTGCACCACGTCGAGCTGTGGGTCGCGGACCTGCCGGCCGCCGAGCGCACCCTCGGCTGGCTGTTCACCGAGCTCGGCTGGCGCGAGTACCAACGCTGGCCGCGCGGCGCGAGCTGGCGGTACCGCGACGCGTACGTCGTCGTCGAGGACTCGACGGATCGGCGCGGCGACCGCCACGAACGGACCCGCCCGGGCCTGAACCACCTGGCGCTGCACGTGCGGGACCGCGCCGAACTGGACCGGATCACGGCCGCCGCGCCGGACCACGGGTGGCGCCTGATGTTCGCCGACCGGCACCCCCACGCCGGCGGCCCCGACCACGTCGCGGCGTACCTGGAGAGCGACGAGGGGTTCGAGGTCGAGCTCGTAGCCAGCGAACACAACGTGTGATCTCTACACTGTCCGGTGAGTTCAAGGGGCAAACTTTCGGAGGCACTTCCACGATGCGCATCTCGCACCGTCGAAGACCGGCCGCCATTTCCGCCGCGTTACTCGGACTGGCGCTCGTCGCCGGATGCACGAACAGCGAGGCGTCACCCAAGCCCGGCGACGGCCCGCAGATCGCCGTCGTTCCCGGCAACACCCCGTCCCCAGCCGCCGAGCCCGACCACGGCGACCCTGTCGCGATCACGCTCACGACGGGCCACCAGCGCAAGAGCTCCGGCGTCGTCGCCGTGGGCGGCGGCGACGCTCCCTACAACTACGCCCCTTCGGTGCTCCTCGACGGCGGCCGCTACCGGATGTGGTGGTGCAGCCAGCTCGGCGTCGCGAAGCCCGCCGGCGACGACATCCTCCTGGCCGAGTCCGCCTCGATGAACGGCCCGTTCGCCGGACCCGGCGGCGGGCGCGCCACCCCGGTCTTCTCGGGCCATCCCGGCAGCTTCGACGGCGTGCACACCTGCGACCCGTCGGTGATCCGCGTGGCCGGGCTCTACTACATGTACTACACCGGCGCCGCGGGCGACCACGACCACGGCAACGCCATCGGCCTCGCCACCAGCCACGACGGCCGCGTGTGGACCCGGGTCAACGACGGCGAGCCGCTCGTGCGGTCCGCGCGCCACGTGTCCAACGGCAACACCTACGGCACCGGCCAGCCGTCCGCCATCTACCTCGGCGGCAAGTTCTACCTGATGTTCACCGACACCACCGGCGACGGCACGGGGCACAACGGCGCGGGCCAGTTCGTCCTGCGCTCGCCCGACGCGACGTTCTCGAAGGACGTCGAGGCGCTCGGCGACGACGGCTTCGAGCCGGTACCCGACACCGGTGCGCGGAACCGCACGATCGTCGACGCGTTCAGCGCCGACTGGATGTGGGTCGACTCGCTCGCCGCATTCGCCGTCGCCCACGAGACCCGCGATGGCACCACGATCACCTTCTGGGACATCGACTTCCGCACCAACCCGTACGAGCCGGTGCTCCTGCCGGGCGTCTGGCGCGAGGGTCCCGGCCTGGTCCGCAGGCCCGACGGGCACGCGGTCGTCTCCGCGGCCAACCCGTGCGGCGCCGTCGCGGTCGACCTGGTGCGCGCCACCAAGGAAGGCCGGCACGGGCCGTCGGACCTGCGGCACTACGGCGTCGACCTCGGCGGGTTCAACGCGTGCAAGAGCAAGGGCCGCGCCCTGCTCGCGCTCGACGGGTTCGCCATGCCGTCCCCGCAACGCACGATCGACCTCGTGGTGAAGGGCGCGCTCGTCCGGGTCGACCGGCGGTCGGTGGCGGAGAAGCTGGCCGTGCGCGTGCTCGACCGGCGGGTGCCGGCGCTCGACGGCGTCGACGTGGTGGCGCGGCTGAAACCGGGTGCCGAGGCGCTCGAGGCGCAGGGCCGCGGGATCGGGTTCGTGCTCGGCGACAAGCTGTGGAAGTTCGGCCCGCCCGAGGCGGCGGCGCTCAACTCCTCGGCGGTGAGCCGGATGTCCGGCGACGAGTGGGACGGCTACGAGCGCGGGCCCGACCTCGACCCGCCGCGCTAGGACTTCTCCGACCGCCCGGGCACCCGGATCCACCGCCCGGCAAGGAAGCCGATGCACGCCGGGACGAGCACCAGCAGCGCGGTGAACGCGGCGCCGCCGGTCAGCGCGCCGCCGAGGTCGGCCACCCCGGTCTGGTCCACGAAGATCGACTTGCCGACGATGCCAAGGATCGCGGCGCCCCAGCCGGCGATCAGCGCGGCGATCAGCCAGACCTTGCCGCGCTCGGGCAGGTCCCGCCAGGTGTCGACGGCGCCCCACACCGCGGAGACGGCGACGAGCACCCCGAGCATGATCGCCTCGAACACCGTGCGGGACGTCGGATGGTGCACCCCGAAGTCGGCCCGTACGGTCTCCGCGGCGGCGTGCACGACGGCCAGCACGCCGCCCCGCAGCAGCCAGCTCCGCGCGTCCGTTCGCATCGCCACAGCGTAGGCGCCCGCCTACTAGGCTCGCACGCATGCCCGAGACGCACGTCCGCCGCCGCGCGGCCCTGCGCTCCCAGCTGCGGGAGCGCGACCTGGATGCCCTGCTGGTGGTCGACCTGCGCAACGTGCGGTACCTGACCGGTTTCACCGGCTCCAACGCCGCGCTGCTCGTGCACGCGGGGGACGAGGCGGGCACGGTGTTCTGCACCGACGGCCGCTATCTCACCCAGTCCGGGCAGCAGGTGCCCGACCTCGAGCGGCTCATCGACCGCCCGTGCCCGCCCGCGCTGCTCGCTCACGCGGCCGCGGGCACCGTCCACCGTCGCACCGGCTACGAGAGCCACCGCGTCACCGTCGAGGAGCTGGACACGCTGGCCGGCGCGGCCGGGGGCGCCGAGCTCGTGCGCGCGCCGGGACTGGTCGAGCGGCTGCGCATGGTCAAGGACGACGCCGAGATCGAGGCGCTGCGGATGGCGTGCGCGGCGGCCGACCGGGCGCTCGCCGACCTCATCGAGCACGGCGGCCTGTCCGCGGGCCGCACCGAACGTGAGGTCGCGCGCGACCTGGAGAGCCGGATGCTCGACCACGGCGCCGACGGCCCGTCGTTCGAGTCCATCGTGGCCACCGGCGCGAACTCCGCCGTGCCGCACCACCGGCCGACCGACGCCGTGCTGCACGCGGGCGACCTGGTGAAGCTCGACTTCGGCGCGCTGGTCGACGGCTACCACTCGGACATGACGCGCACGTTCGTGCTCGGCGCCCCGGCCGACTGGCAGCGCGAGCTGTACGACCTGGTGGCCGCCGCGCAGGCGGCCGGCCGCGCGGCGCTGCGCGTGGACGCGGACGTGAGCGATGTCGACGCGGCGGCCCGCGACGTGGTCGAGCGGGCCGGCCGGGGCGCGGAGTTCCTGCACGGCCTCGGCCACGGGGTCGGTTTGGAGATCCACGAGGCCCCGGCCCTGGCCAAGACCGGTGAAGGTAGACTGTGCGCCGGCATGGCAGTCACCGTGGAGCCGGGCGTGTACCTGTCCGGCAGGGGCGGGGTCCGTATCGAGGACACGCTCGTCGTACGGGACGGCGATCCGGAGCTTCTCACGCTGACGACCAAACAGCTCGTCGTCGTGTGACCCCGTTGCGAGTACAGGAGAGAACGACCCCGTGGCTTCCACCAACGACCTGAAGAACGGCCTGGTGCTCAACATCGAGGGCCAGCTGTGGTCCGTCGTCGAGTTCCAGCACGTGAAGCCGGGCAAGGGCCCGGCGTTCGTGCGCACCAAGCTCAAGCATGTGCTGACCGGCAAGGTCGTGGACAGGACGTTCAACGCGGGCGTGAAGGTCGAGACCGCGACCGTCGACCGCCGCGAGATGACCTACCTCTACCAGGACGGCAACCAGTTCGTCTTCATGGACGGCGACACCTACGAGCAGATCCACATCGACGGCGACGTCGTCGGCGGCGCGTCGCGGTTCCTGCTGGAGAACCAGAACGCGGTCGTCGCCACGCACGAGGAGTCGCCGCTGTTCGTCGAGCTGCCGGTGACCGTCGAGCTGATCATCAAGCAGACCGACCCGGGCCTGCAGGGCGACCGCTCCACCGGCGGGACCAAGCCCGCGACGCTGGAGACCGGGGCGCAGATCCAGGTCCCGCTGTTCATCACCACCGGCGAGAAGATCAGGGTGGACACCCGCACCGGTGACTATCTCGGCCGGGCGTGAAGGCCGAGGCCGCAGCCCAGCGGAAGCAAGGCGCCCGTCATGTCGGCACGAGGTAAGGCCCGCAAGCGGGCCCTGGACATCCT
Organism: Actinophytocola sp.; assembly: GCA_035995025.1. Taxonomy (GTDB): domain Bacteria; phylum Actinomycetota; class Actinomycetes; order Mycobacteriales; family Pseudonocardiaceae; genus Actinophytocola. The sequence goes on along the minus strand of DASYKY010000095.1, from coordinate 161 downwards.
GTTCGAGGCCGAGGTCCGCGGCGAGCCGGTGCTGGACATGCTGGAGCAGCGGATCATCTCGGCCAGCCCCCCGGTCGGGGAGTACGCGGCGGAACTGGTCCGCGGCGTCCAGACGCACCGCGAGCGGATCGACGAACTGCTGGAAGAGCACGCCGAGGGCT
>DASYKY010000094.1:0-33069 GCA_035995025.1 Actinophytocola sp. | reverse complement strand
AGGCGCAGGCGTTGCTGGCGACGTATGGGCAGGATCGGGAGCGGCCGTTGTGGCTGGGTTCGGTCAAGTCGAACATCGGTCACACGCAGTCGGCCGCTGGTGTTGCCGGGGTCATCAAGACCGTCCAGGCGCTGCGGCACGGCGTCGTGCCGCGGACGCTGCACGTCGACGCGCCGTCATCCCATGTGGACTGGTCGGCCGGGTCCATCGAGGTCGCTACCGAGCCGGTTCGGTGGCCGGAGACCGGCCGGGCGCGGCGGGCCGCGGTGTCGTCGTTCGGCATCAGCGGCACCAACGCGCACCTGATCCTCGAGGCGGCCCCCGCCGCCTCGCCGGCCGAGGCGGCGCCGGTCGCGCCGCCCGCGGTTCCGTGGGTGTTGTCGGGCCGCTCGGCGGCGGCGCTGCGCGCGCAGGCCGTTCGGCTGCTGTCCCGTGTGGACGATCTGGACCCGGTGGACGTCGGGTTCTCCCTCGCGCGGAGCCGGTCGCTGTTCGAGCACCGCGCCGTGGTGGTGGGTGACGCGGCCGAGCGTCTGCGGGACGGCGTCGCCGCGATCGGCCGCGGCGAGCCCTCGGCCGACGTCGTCGAGGGCGTGGCCGACGTCGACGGCCGGACCGTGTTCGTGTTCCCGGGTCAGGGTGCCCAGTGGGCGGGCATGGGCGCCCGCTTGCTGGACGAGTCGCCGGTGTTCGCGGCGCGGATGGCCGAGTGTGCCGCCGCCTTGTCGTCCTTTGTGGACTGGTCGTTGCTGGACGTGTTGCGTGGCGGTGGTGAGCTGGACCGGGTGGATGTGGTGCAGCCGGTGTCGTTCGCGGTGATGGTGTCGCTGGCCGCGCTGTGGCGGGCGCACGGTGTCCGCCCGGACGCCGTGCTGGGGCATTCGCAGGGCGAGATCGCCGCCGCGGTCGTGGCCGGTGCGCTGTCCCTCGAGGACGGTGCGCGGGTGGTGGCGTTGCGCAGCCAGGCCATCGCGCGGACGCTGGCCGGGCGCGGCGGGATGATGTCGGCCGCGCTGCCGTTGCGCGAGGTCGAGTCGCGGTTGCCGGAAGGCTTGTCGGTGGCAGCGGTGAACGGCCCGGCGTCGGTCGTCGTCGCCGGTGACCCCGACGGGCTGGACGTCCTGTTCGAGGCGCTGTCCGCGGCGGACGTGCGGGTGCGGCGGATCGCCGTCGACTATGCCTCGCACTCCGCGCACGTGGACCTGCTGCACGACGAGTTGCTGGACGCGCTCGGCCCGATCACCCCGCGCGAAGCGAACGTGCCGTTCTACTCGACCGTGACCAGCGAGTGGGTGGACGGCACCGAGCTGGACGCGGGCTACTGGTTCCGCAACCTGCGCCGGCGGGTGGAGTTCGAGCCCGCGATCCGTGCACTGGCCGAGGCCGAGCACGGCGTGTTCGTCGAGGTGAGCTCCCACCCCGTGCTGGTGCCCGCCGTTCTGGAGACCGTGCCGGACGCGGTCGGCGCCGGCACGCTGCGGCGCGACGAGGGCGGCCTCGCCCGGTTCCTCACCTCCGCCGCCGAGCTGTTCGTCCGCGGCGTCCCGGTCGAGTGGAACCCGGCCGGCCGCCGGGTCGACCTGCCCACGTACGCCTTCCAGCGCACGCGGTACTGGCCCGAGCCGGCCGAGGACGCGAGCGCCCCGGCGGACACCGAGTTCTGGCGAGCCCTGCGCGAGACCGACCCGCGCTCGCTCGCCGACGCGCTCGACGTCGACACCGACGCGCTCGCCGCCGTGCTGCCCGCGCTCGAGGCGTGGCGGGACCGGCTCCACGACGAGTCCACCGTGGACGGCTGGCAGTACCGGGTCGACTGGAAACCGCTGGCCCTGCCGGACACCGGCACACCGGCGGGCACCTGGCTCGTCGTCACCGGGCAGGCCGGCCTCGGCTGGGCCGCCTCGGTCGTCGCCGCCATGGGCGTGCGAACCGTCTCGGTCGCGCTCGACACCACCGACCGGGAGGCCGTCGCGCGTCGCCTGCGTGCGGCCACCGCGGGCGGTGGGAGGTTCGCCGGCGTGCTGTCGTTCGTGGCGCTCGACCAGACCGCGCCGGACGGCGTGCCGGCGGGCCTGCTGAGGACCACCGCGCTGCTGCAGGCCATGGGCGACGCGGGCCTTGACGCTCCACTGTGGACGCTTACCCGCCGGGCCGTCGCCGTGACCGCCCGCGACGAGACGGCCGGTCCGCTGCAGGGCGGCGTCTGGGGGTTCGGCCGGGTCGCCGCGCTCGAGTACCCCAAGCGCTGGGCCGGGCTCGTCGACCTGCCGGACGTCGTCGACCAGGGGATCGGCCGCCGCCTCGCGGCCGTGCTGGCGGGCGGCCAGGACCCGGCCGAGGACCAGGTCGCCGTGCGCGCCACCGGTGCGTACGGCCGTCGCCTCGTGCGCCTGACCGCGCCCGATCGCGGCGACTGGCACGTCTCCGGCACCGTGCTCGTCACCGGCGGCACCGGCGCGCTCGGCGGCCACGTCGCGCGGCTGCTGGCCGGCGCGGGCGCCGAGCACCTGCTGCTGGTGAGCCGCCGCGGCATCGACGCCCCTGGTGCCACCGAGCTGCGCGACGAGCTGGCCGCGACCGGCGTGCGGGTCACCGTCGACGCGTGCGACGTCGCCGACCGCGACGCGCTCGCCGGCGCGCTCGCCGGCATCCCCGCCGACGTGCCGCTCACCGGCGTCGTGCACACCGCCGGCGTGCTGGCCGACGGTCTCATCGAAGGACTGACCCCGGACCGGTTCACCGACGTGTTCCGCGCCAAGGTCACCGCCGCACGCCACCTCGACGACCTGACCCGCGACGCGAACCTGTCGCTGTTCGTGCTCTACGGCTCGGCGGCCGGCGCGCTCGGCAGCCCCGGCCAGGCCAACTACGCCGCCGCCAACGCCGTGCTGGACTCGATCGCGGTCGCCCGCCGCGCCGCCGGCCTGCCCGCGACCACCGTGTCGTGGGGTCTGTGGGCCGGGTCGGGCCTCGCGGCCGGCACCGGCGCACAGGCACAGAACGGCGTCGTGGCCATGGATCCGCGGCTGGCCGTCGCCGCGCTGCCCCGAGTCGTCGAGAGCGGCGAGCCCGTCCCCGTGGTGTACGGAGTGGACTGGGCCGAGTTCGCGCCGGGCTTCCTTTCGTTGCGGCGCAACGCCCTGCTGACCGACCTGCCCGAGGTGCGCCGCGCGCTCGAGGCCGCCAAGGAGGCCGAGCGGCAGCAGCGGGGCAGGCCGAGCGAGCTGCGGGAGGGGCTGCGACCGCTGTCCCCGCTCGCCCGGGCGGAGCTGCTGCTCGACCTGGTCCGTGCGCAGATCGCTGCCGTGCTGCGCTTTCCCGACCCGGACGCGATCGAGCCGGACAAGGCGTTCACCGAGCTCGGCTTCGACTCGATCACCGCGGTCGAGCTGGTCAACCGGCTGGTGGCGCAGACGGGCCTCAAACTGCCGGTCACGCTCGTGTTCGACTACCCGTCGGCCCGCGCGCTCGCCGCGCACCTGCTCGACGAGGCGATCGGCACGGACACGACCGCCACCGCCGCCCCGGCCGCCGCCTTGGTCGCGGCCACGCACGCCGACGACCCGATCGCGATCGTCGGCATGAGCTGCCGGTTCCCCGGCGGGGTGCGCTCGCCGGAGGACCTGTGGCGGCTCGTCGCCGACGGCACCGACGCCGTCGGCCCGATGCCGACCGACCGCGGCTGGCCCACCGACCCGGACCGCCCCTACCACGGCGGGTTCCTGGACGAGGCGACCCGCTTCGACCCGGCGTTCTTCGGCCTGTCGCCGAAGGAGGCCGTGGGCATGGACCCGCAGCAGCGCCTCGTCATGGAGGCCTCGTGGGAGGCGTTCGAGCACGCCGGCATCGACCCCACCAGCCTGCGCGGCTCCCGCACCGGCGTGTACGTCGGCACCGCGGGCAGCCTGTACATGCCCGCCGCCGAGGACGCCGCGAACGTCATGACCGGCGTGCTGACCAGCATCATGTCCGGCCGCGTCAGCTACACCCTCGGCCTGGAGGGCCCGGCCCTCACCGTCGACACCGGCTGCTCGGCGTCGCTGATGACCATCCACCTGGGCGGCCAGTCGCTGCGCGCGGGGGAGTGCGACCTGGTGGTCGCGGGCGGCGTGATGGTGATGGCGACCCCGTACGCGTTCGACCAGTTCGACGCGCTCGGCGGGTGGTCCGGCGACGGCCGCTGCCACGCGTTCGCCGACTCCGCCGCCGGCATGGGCTGGGGCGAGGGCGTCGGCTTCGTCGTCCTCGAACGGCTCTCCGACGCGCGCCGCAACGGCCACGACGTGCTGGCGGTGCTGCGGGGCTCGGCCGCGAACCAGGACGGCGCGTCCAACGGGCTCACCGCGCCGAGCGGCCTGGCGCAGCAGCGGGTCATCCGCGCGGCGCTGTCCGCGGCGCGGCTGTCCTCGGCGGACGTCGACGTGGTCGAGGCGCACGGCACCGGCACCACGCTGGGCGACCCCATCGAGGCGAACGCGCTGCTGGCCACGTACGGCCGGCAGCGCCCGGCGGACCGGCCGGTGTGGCTGGGCTCGATCAAGTCGAACATCGGCCACACGCAGGGCGCCTCCGGTGTCGCCGGAGTGATCAAGATGGTGATGGCGCTGCGGCACGGCGTGCTGCCGAAGACGCTGCACGTCGACCGGCCGACGACGGCCGTCGACTGGACCGCGGGCGCGGTCGGGCTGCTCACCGAGCGGCACGAGTGGCCGGCGATCGACCGGCCGCGGCGCGCGGCGGTGTCGTCGTTCGGCATCAGCGGCACGAACGTGCACGCGATCTTCGAGCAGGCACCCGAAACGGGCGAGCCACCCGCCCGCCGCGACCCGGGTGTCGTGCCGTGGGTCGTGTCCGGCCGCACGCAGGCCGCGCTGCGCGACCAGGCCGCCCGCCTCGTGTCTCATGTGGACGGCCTGCATCCGGCCGACGTCGGCTGGTCGCTGGTGTCCGGCCGGGCGCTGCACGACCACCGCGCGGTAGTCGTCGGCGACGACCCACTGTCCGGTACGGCCATGCTCGCCGAGGGTTCGCCCGCCGCCGAGGTGGTCGAGGGCGTGGCCGATGTGGACGGTCGCCTGGTGTTCGTGTTTCCCGGTCAGGGCGCCCAGTGGGTGGGCATGGGTGCCCAGTTGCTGGACGAGTCGCCGGTGTTCGCCGAGCGGATGGCCGAGTGTGGTGCGGCGTTGTCACCGTTCGTGGACTGGTCGTTGTTCGATGTGTTGCGCGACGAGCTGGACCGGGTTGATGTGGTGCAGCCGGTGTCGTTCGCGGTGATGGTGTCGCTGGCCGCTGTGTGGGAGTCCTACGGTGTCCGCCCGGACGCGGTGGTCGGCCACTCACAGGGCGAGATCGCCGCCGCCGTCGTTGCGGGTGCGTTGTCTCTTGAGGACGGTGCCCGGGTGGTTGCCTTGCGTAGCAAGGCCATTGCGCGCACGTTGGCCGGTCGTGGCGGGATGATGTCTGTTGCGCTGCCGCTGGCCGAGGTCGAGTCGCGGCTGCCGGACGGGTTGTCGGTGGCGGCGGTGAACGGTCCGTCGTCGGTCGTTGTGGCCGGTGATCCGGATGCGCTCGACACCTTCTTTGCGGCGTTGACGGCCGAGGACGTGCGAGTGCGGCGGATCCCGGTGGACTACGCCTCCCATTCGGCGCACGTGGACCTGCTCCGCGACGAGCTGCTGGACGTGCTCGGCCCGATCACCCCGCGCGAAGCGAACGTGCCGTTCTACTCGACCGTGACGGGCGAGTGGGTCGACGGCACCGAGCTGGACGCGGGCTACTGGTTCCGCAACCTGCGTGGCCGGGTCGGGTTCGAGCCCGCCGTCCGCGCGCTGCTCGGCGCGCGGCACCGTGCCTTCGTCGAGGTCAGCCCGCACCCAGTGCTCACGATGAGCGTGCAGGAGACCATCGACGACACCGGCACCTCCGCGGTCGCCGTCGGCACGCTGCGCCGCGACCACGGCGACCTCGCCCGGTTCCTCACCTCCGCCGCCGAGCTGTTCGTGCGGGCCGGCCGGGTCGACTGGTCCAGGTCGTTCGACGGCACCGGCGCGCGGCGCGTCGTCCTGCCGCCGTACGCCTTCCAGCACGGCCACTACTGGTCCAACATGGCCACCGCCGCCCGCCCGGGCGACCCCACCGGGCTCGGCCTGCTCGCCGCCGAGCACCCGATGCTCGGCGCCGCGATGGAGCTCGCCGGTTCCGACGGCGTGGTGTTCACCGGCCTGCTGTCGCTCGCTACCCACCCGTGGCTCGCCGACCATGCCGCGGGGGACGTGGTGCTGCTCCCCGGTAGCGGGTTCCTGGAGCTCGCCGTCCGCGCCGCCGACCAGGTCGGGGCCGACGTCGTCGAGGAGCTCACGCTCGGCGTCCCGCTCGTGCTCGGCGAGCACGCCGCCGTCGTCCAGGTGACGGTCGGCGAACCCGACGACGCCGGCCGTCGGACCGTGACCGTCCACTCGCGACTCGCCGGTGAGCCCGGCGCGCCGTGGGTGCCGCATGCCACCGGCGTGCTGGCGACCGGCGCCCCGGCTGGTGGCTTCGACGTCACCGCCTGGCCCCCCGAGGGCGCCCGGCCCGTCGAGGTCGGCGACCTGTACGACCGGCTCGCCGACGCCGGGCTCGCCTACGGCCCGGCGTTCCAGGGCCTGCGTGCCGTGTGGGCCCGCGGCGACGAGGTCTTCGCCGACGTCGCGCTGCCCGCTGACATCGAGGACGCCGGCGCGTACGGCATGCACCCGGCGCTGCTCGACGCGGCCTTCCACGCGGCGTCCTATCTGGACGGTCCGGGCGGCGGGCTGCTGTTCTCGCTCGGTGGCGTGTCGCTGCGCGCCGCCGGTGCCGCCTCGGTCCGCGTGCGGCTCGCCCGCGAGCGGTCCGGGTCCTTCAGCCTCACCGCGGTCGACGCGGCGGCGAACCCGGTGCTGCGGATCGACTCCGTCGTCTCGCGGGCCCGCGACGACGCGGCCGTCCGGGCCCCGGGCCAGGACGGCATGTACCGGCTCGACTGGGTGAGCGCGCCTGCCCCGGCGGAACCCGGGCCGGCGGTCACCGTGCTCGACCTCGACGCCGACCTCGCCACGCTCGACCAGATACCCGAGCTGGCCGCGGTACGCGTCACGTCCGATGTGGACCTGCCGATGCCGGAACGCGTGCGCGACGTCGCCTGCCGCGTGCTGCGACTGGTCCAGGACTGGCTCGCCGACGAGCGCCGCACCGGCTCGCGGCTGGTGCTCGTCACCGACGGCGCGGTCGCCGTCCACGCCGAGACCGACGTGCCGGACGTCGCCGCGGCCGCCGCGTGGGGGCTCGTGCGTTCCGCGCAGATCGAGCACCCCGGCCGGTTCGTGCTCGTCGACACGCCCGAGCCACTCGAGACGGTCGCGGCCGTGGTCGCCTCGGGCGAGCCGCAGTACGCGGTCCGCGACGGCGCGGCCCACGTCGCCCGGCTCGCACCGCTCGCGACCGGCCCCGAGGACGCGGCGACGACGTGGCACCCGGACGGCACCGTGCTGATCACCGGTGGCACCGGTGGCCTGGCCGGCCACCTCGTCCGCCACCTCGTGACCGAGCGCGGCATGCGGAACCTGCTGCTGGTGAGCCGCCGCGGCCCCGACGCGCCCGGCGCGGCGGAGCTGCGGGCGGAGCTGGCCGGCCTGGGCGCGACCGTGACGATCACCGCCTGCGACGTCGCCGACCGCGACGCGCTGGCCGGGCTGCTGGCCGGGATTGCGGCCGAGCACCCGCTGACCGCCGTCGTGCACGCCGCGGCCGCCCTCGACGACGGCGTCATCGAGGCGCTGAACCCGGAGCGGCTCGCGACCGTCCTCGACCCGAAGGCGGGCGCCGCGTGGCACCTGCACGAGCTGACCGAGGGCATGGACCTCGCGGCGTTCGTCCTCTACTCCTCGCTGTCCAGCGTCATGGGCGCGCCCGGCCTCGGCAACTACGCCGCCGCCAACGCCGTGCAGGACGCGCTCGCGCAGCACCGCGTGCACCGCGGGCTGCCGGCGACGTCCCTGGTGTGGGGCCGCTGGGCGGACGACAGCGGCATGACGGCCGTGGTGTCCGACCGGATCACCCACCGGATGAACTCGTCGGGCCTGCTGTCCATCTCCGCCGAGCGCGGCACCGCGATGTTCGACGCGGCCGTCGCGTCCGGGCACGCGGTCGTCGTCCCGGTCCTGCTGGACAAGCCCGCGCTGCGGGCGAGTGGCCTCGTCCCGCCGCTGCTGGGCGGCGTCGTCCGCGGCGCCGCCCGGCGTACCGCCGCCGATGCGACCGCCGTGGCGAGCGACCTCGCGCAGCGGCTGCGGGACGGCGACCCCGGCGACCGGACCCGCGTCGTCGTCGACGTGATCCGCGCGCAGCTGTCCGCCGTGCTCGGCCACGCGCCGGACTCGGTCGATCCGCGCCGGGAGTTCCGCGAGCTCGGCCTCGACTCGCTCACCGCCGTGGAGCTGCGCAACCGGCTCTCCGCGGCCACCGGGCTGCGGCTGCCCGCGACCATGGTGTTCGACCACCCGACCCCGCAGGTCCTCGCCGAGTTCCTGGTCACGGAGCTGCTCGACCAGCCGGCCACGATCCGGGCCGTCGCGGCCGGGCGCGGGCACGACCCGGCCGACCCGATCGTGATCGTGGGCATGAGCTGCCGCTTCCCCGGCGCGGTCGCCTCGCCCGACGATCTGTGGCGCCTGGTCGCCGACGGTGTCGACGCCATCGGCGCCGCACCCGCCGACCGCGGCTGGCCGGACGCGGGCCGGGTGCGTGGCGGGTTCGTGCGGGACGCCGCCGCGTTCGACCCCGGTTTCTTCGGGATCTCGCCGCGCGAGGCGCTGGCGATGGACCCGCAGCAGCGGTTGCTGCTGGAGGCCGCCTGGGAGGCGCTGGAGCACGCGGGCATCGACCCGGCGGCGTTGCGTGGCGACCGGGTCGGCACGTTCGTCGGCGCGGCCGGACTCGGGTACGCGACGCCGGCCGGCGCGGGCGGGCACGCGGTCACCGGCAGCTCGATGAGCGTCGCCTCCGGCCGGATCGCCTACCTGCTCGGCCTGGAAGGCCCCGCCGTCACCCTCGACACCGCGTGCTCGTCTTCGCTCGTGGCGCTGCACCTGGCGTGCCAGTCGCTGCGCGACGGGGACAGCTCGCTCGCCCTCGCGGGCGGCGTGACGATCATGGCGAACCCGCAGATCATCCACGGGTTCGCCGAGCAGGGCGCGCTCGCCGGTGACGGCCTGGCCAAGGCGTTCTCCGATACCGCCGACGGCATGAACCTCGCCGAGGGCGTCGGCCTCGTCGTGGTCGAGCGGCTGTCGGATGCTCGGCGTAACGGTCACGGGGTGCTGGCGGTGGTGCGGGGTTCGGCGATGAACCAGGACGGTGCGTCGAACGGTTTGACGGCGCCGAACGGGCCGTCGCAGCAGCGGGTGATCCGTGCCGCGCTCGCGAACGCTGGTCTGTCCACATCGGACGTCGATGTGGTGGAGGCGCATGGCACGGGTACGACGCTGGGTGACCCGATCGAGGCGCAGGCGTTGCTGGCGACCTACGGGCAGGACCGCGAGCGGCCGCTGCTGCTCGGGTCGGTCAAGTCCAACATCGGGCACACCCAGCACGCCGCCGGCATGGCGAGCGTCATCAAGATGGTCATGGCCCTGCGCCACGAGGTGCTGCCGAAGACGCTGCACGTCACGGAGCCGACGTCCCAGGTGGACTGGACCGCCGGCGACGTGGACCTGCTTACCGAGCCTGCCGCGTGGCCGGAGGCGGGCCGCGCCCGCCGGGCCGGCGTGTCATCGTTCGGCATCAGCGGCACCAACGTGCACACGATCCTCGAGCAGGCACCGGCGACCGAGCCGCGACCGGAAGGCCCGGCCGAGCCGGACGCGCCGGACGCGCCGGTGGCCTGGGTGCTGTCGGCCCGCACGGACCCCGCGCTGCGCGACCAGGCGGCCCGCCTGCTGTCCCATGTGGACGACAAGCGGCCCGCCGACGTGGGCTACTCGCTGGCCGCCCGGACGCGGTTCGAGCGGCGCGCCGTCGTCGTGGGCACCGGCCGCGACGACCTCGCCGCGGGCCTCGCGACGGTCCGCGACGGCGAGCAGGCGCCCACGGTCGTCGAGGGCATCGCCGACGTGGACGGCCGCACCGTCTTCGTCTTCCCCGGGCAGGGCGCCCAGTGGGCCGGCATGGGTGCCCGCCTGCTGGACGAGTCGCCGGTCTTCGCGGCGCGGATGGCGGAGTGTGCCGCCGCGCTGGAGCCCTTCGTGGACTGGTCCCTGCTCGACGTGCTCCGGGGCGGCGACGACCTGGACCGCGTCGAGGTGGTGCAGCCGGTGTCGTTCGCCGTGCTGGTGTCGCTGGCGGCGCTGTGGGAGTCGCACGGTGTCCGCCCGGACGCGGTCGTCGGTCACTCGCAGGGCGAGATCGCGGCCGCCGTCGTGGCGGGCGCGCTCACCCTGCCCGACGGCGCCCGCGTCGTGACGTTGCGCGCGCAGGCCATCGCGGCGACCCTCGCCGGCCGGGGCGGCATGGCCTCGGTCGCGCTCCCGGCCGCCGCGGTGGAGCCGCTGCTCGCCGAGCGGGTCGCCATCGCGGCCGTCAACGGGCCCGCCTCCGTGGTCGTGTCCGGCGAACCGGACGCGCTCGACGAGCTGTGCGCCCGGCTGTCCACACTCGACACCCGGGTGAAGCGGATCGCCGTGGACTACGCCTCGCACTCGCCCCACGTGGAGCTCATCCGCGACGACCTGCGGACCGCGCTCGCCGACGTCACGCCACAGCGTGCGGCCGTGCCGTTCTACTCGACCGTGACCGGGCAGTGGGAGGACGGCACCAGGCTCGACGCCGACTACTGGTACCGCAACCTGCGCCTGCCCGTGCTTTTCGAGCCGGCCGTCCGGGCGCTGCTCGGCGAGCGGTACCGGTTCTTCGTCGAGTGCGGCCCGCACCCGGTGCTCGCCATGGGCATCCGGGAGAGCATCGACGAGGCGGACGTCCCCGCGGTCGTGGCCGGCACCCTGCGCCGCGACGACGGCGACCGCACCCGGGTCCTCGTCTCGGCGGCCGAGCTGTTCGTCCGCGGCGCGGACGTCGGCTGGGCCTTCGCCGGCGCCCGCCGGGTCGGCCTGCCGACGTATGCGTTCCAGCGCGACCACTTCTGGCCCGAGCCGGTCGCACCCGCGCCGGGCGGGACCGACCCGGTGGACGCCGAGTTCTGGACGGCGGTCGAGCGCGCCGACGTGGCGGCGCTGGCATCGGCGCTGGACGTCGACGGCGAGCCGCTGCGCGCGCTGCTTCCCGCGCTGACCGACTGGCGCCGCGCCCGCCACGCCAAGTCCACTGTGGACGGCTGGCGGTACCGGTTCGACTGGTGCCCGGTCGCGCCGGCCCCTCCCGGCCCGCTGCCCGGCACCTGGCTCGCGGCCGTGCCCGCCGCGCTCGCGGAGGACCCCTGGGCCGACTCGGTCGTGCGCGCCCTCGGCGGGAACGTCGTGCGGTTCGAGATCGGCGAGACCACCCGGGAGGCCCTGGCCGAACAGCTCGGCCGGCTTGCCGCCGACGGCACGCGGTTCGCCGGCGTGGTGTCGCTGCTGGCCGTGGCCGACGCGGATTCCGGTAACTTCACTGGTGTTCCCATGGGACTGTCGATGACCATGGTGCTCCTCCAGGCGTTGGGAGACGCGGCTGTCGACGCCCCACTGTGGTGCGTGACCCGCGGCGCCGTGTCCGTGGCCGAGCACGACCCGGTGACGAGTCCCGTCCAGGGCGGCGTCTGGGGCTTCGGCCGCGTCGCGGCCATGGAGTACCCGCAGCGCTGGGGCGGGCTGGTGGACCTGCCGCCCGACCTCGACGACCGGCTGGGCAGGCAGCTCACCGGCGTGCTCGCCGGCGGCCGCGGAGCCGACCAGACCGAGGACCAGGTCGCCATCCGCCAGGCCGGCGTGTTCGGCAGGCGTCTGGTGCCCCTCGGCGGCGAGGCCGGGGACGGTCCGCGGGTGTCGGGCACGGTGCTCGTCACGGGTGGCACCGGGGCCCTCGGCGGTCACGTGGCGCGCTACCTGGCCGGAGCCGGGGCGGAGCACCTGGTGCTGGCCGGCAGGCGTGGGCCCGCCGCGCCCGGCGCGGGCGAGCTGGCCGACGAGCTGGCCGCCACCGGGGTCCGCGTCAGCGTCGTCGCCTGCGACGTCGCCGACCGGGACGCGCTCGCCGCGCTGCTCGACGACATCCCCGCCGACCTGCCGCTGACCGGTGTCGTGCACACCGCGGCCGTACTGGACGACGGCATGATCGACGGGCTGTCGCCGGAGCGTTTCGAGCAGGTCTACCGCGCGAAGGTGACCGCCGCCCGGCACCTCGACGAGCTGACCCGCGAGGCGGACCTGTCCCTGTTCGTGCTGTTCGGCTCGGCCGCCGGCGCGCTCGGCAACCCGGGCCAGGCGAACTACGCCGCCGCCAACGCGGAGCTCGACGCGATCGCCCACCGCCGCCACGCCCTCGGCCTGCCCGCGACGTCCGTCGCATGGGGACTGTGGGCCGGCGCCGGGCTCGCGGCGGGCACCCTGGCCGCCGAGCGCTCCGCCCGCGGCGGCGTGACCGCCATGGACCCCGCGCTGGCGATCACCGCGCTCGCCCAGGTCGTGGCGAGCGGCGAGCCCGCGCCGATGGTGCAGGGCACCGACTGGGCCCGGTTCGCGCCCGGCTTCCTCGGCGTGCGGCCCTCGCCCGTGCTCAACGAGATTCCCGGTGTCCGGCAGGCCCTTCGGGACTTGGCCGCGGCTCCAGCCGAGTCCGCCGAGTCGACACGGCAGCGCCTGGCCGCCATGTCCACACCGGAACGGACGGCGACCGTGGTCAGGCTCGTGCGCGACACCGCCGCGACCGTTCTCGGGCACGCGTCGGCCGACGCGGTCGATCCGGGACGGGCGTTCACCGAGCTCGGGTTCGACTCGCTCAACGCGGTCGAGTTCGCCAACCGGATGGCCGCGACGACCGGCTGGAAGGTCAAGCCCACCCTGGTGTTCAGCCACCCGACCCCGGCCGCACTCGCCGAACACCTGCTGGATCAGGTGTTCGACGGCACGGACACAGGAGCGGCGGCCGACGATCCGGTGCTGGCCGAGCTCGCCCGTCTCGAGGCCATGGTCGCCGGCACGGGCGGGCAACACCGCGACGACGTGGCCGCCCGGCTGCGCGCACTGCTGGCGACCGTGACCACCGACCCGGAGCCGGCGGCCGACGAGATCGGCGACGGCCTGCTCGACGCGTCCGACGACGAGGTTTTCGAGTTCATCAGCGAACGATTCGGCATTTCCTGATTGGGGAGCTGGCATGAACAACGAGGAGAAACTGCGCTACTTCCTCAAGAAGGTGACCGCCGACCTGCACGAGACCCGGCAGCGGCTGCAGGTGGCGGAGGCCGGGGAGAGCGAGCCGGTCGCGGTGGTCGGCATGGGCTGCCGGTTCCCCGGCGGCGTCGACACCCCGGCCGCGCTGTGGGACCTGCTCGCCGACGGCCGCGACGTGATCGCGGCGCCACCGCCGGACCGGGGCTGGGACGCCCCGGTGTTCAACCCGGACGGTGCGACCGAGCCCCGGCAGGGCGGGTTCCTCAGCGGTGCCGGCGAGTTCGACCCCGCGTTCTTCGGGATCTCGCCCCGGGAGGCCGTGGTCACCGACCCGCAGCAGCGGCTGCTGCTGGAGATCGCGTGGGAGGCGCTGGAGCGTGCCGGGCTCGACCCCGCGGCGCTGCGCGGTAGCCGGACCGGCGTCTTCACCGGCAGCAACGGGCTGGACTACGCGCAGCTGGCGGCCCACACCCCGGGCGCGGTCGACTACATGTACACCGCGAACTCGGCCAGCGCGCTGTCCGGCCGGGTCTCCTACATCCTCGGGCTCGAGGGGCCCGCGGTGACGGTGGACACCGCGTGCTCGTCGTCGCTCGTGTCGCTGCACCTCGCCGCGCAGGCGCTGCGGCAGGGGGAGTGCGAGATCGCCCTCGCAGGCGGTGCCTCGGTGATGGCCACCCCGCACGTGTTCCTCGGCATGGGCCGCCAGGGCGGGCTGTCGCCGGACGGCCGGTGCCGCGCGTTCTCGGCCGACGCCAACGGCACCAGCTGGGGCGAGGGCGCCGGGATCGTCGTGCTGGAACGGCTGTCCGACGCCCACCGCCACGGACATCCGGTGCTCGCCGTGGTCCGGGGGAGCGCGGTCAACCAGGACGGCGCCTCCAACGGGTTCACCGCCCCCAACGGCGCCGCGCAGCAGCGCGTCATCCGGGCCGCGCTGGCGAGTGCGGGCCTCACGGCCGCGGACGTCGACGCCGTCGAGGCACACGGGACGGCGACCTCGCTCGGCGACCCGATCGAGGCCGAGGCACTGCTCGCGACGTACGGCCAGGGGCGTGCCGGCGAGCCGTTGTGGCTGGGCTCGATCAAGTCGAACCTCGCCCACACGCAGGCGGCCGCGGGTGTCGCGGGCGTGCTGAAGATGGTGCTGGCCATCCAGCACGCGACGCTGCCGAAGACCCTGCACGCCGCGGCGCGGACCCCGGCCGTCGACTGGGACGGCGGCGAGGTGCGGCTGCTGACCGAGCCGCGGTCGTGGCCCGAGACCGGGAAACCGCGCCGCGCCGGCGTGTCCTCTTTCGGCGTGAGCGGCACCAACGCCCACGTGATCATCGAGCAGGCGCCGCCGCAGGACCCGCAGCCGCCCGCCGACACCCCGGCGCCCGCCGTGCTCGCCTGGCCGCTGGCGGCGCGCTCCGCCGAGGCGCTGCGCGGCCAGGCCGCCAAACTTCAGTCCCATGTGGACACCGAGGCCGGCCTCGCCGCGCTCGACGTCGGCTACTCGCTCGCCACCACCCGGTCCGGTCCGCACCGCGCGGTCGTGCTGGGCGCCGACCGCGACGAGCTGCGTGCCGGCCTCGCCGCGCTCGACGGCGGCGCACCCGACCCGCGGGTGATCACCGGCGTGGCCCGCGACGGCCACCTCGCCTTCCTCTGCACCGGGCAGGGCGCCCAGCGCCTCGGCATGGGCGCCGGGCTCTACGCCGCCCACCCGGTGTTCGCCGAGGCGTGGGACGCGGTGGCGGCCGAGCTGGACGTGCGCCTGGACCGGCCGGTGGACAAGGTCGCCTGGGGCACCGACGACGGCTCGCTGGACCGCACGCTGTACGCGCAGGCGTCGCTGTTCACCCTGGAGGTGGCGCTGTTCCGGCTGCTGGAGTCGTGGGGCGTGCGGCCGGACTACCTGATCGGCCACTCGATCGGCGAGGTCGCCGCCGCGCATCTCGCCGGGGTGCTGTCCCTGCCGGACGCCTGCACCCTGGTCGCCGCGCGCGGCAAGCTGATGCAGGCGATGCCGTCCGGCGGCGCGATGCTCGCCGTCGCGGCGAGCGAGGCGGAGATCCTGCCGCTGCTCACCGAAGGCGTGTCGCTCGCGGCGGTCAACGGTCCGCGGTCGGTGGTGGTGTCCGGCGACGAGGACGCGGTGGCCGCGGTCCGCGACGCGGTCGCGTCCGCCCTGGGGGACCGCAAGACGTCGCGGCTGCGGGTGAGCCACGCCTTCCACTCCCACCACATGGATCCCATGCTGGCCGAGTTCGAACGCATCGCCCGCGGGCTGCACTACGCCCCGCCGGCGATCCCGGTCGTGTCGACCGTCACCGGCGAGCCCGCGGGGGAGAAGCTGTGCGATCCCGCGTACTGGTCCGCGCAGGTCCGCGGCACCGTCCGGTTCCATGACGGCGTCCGCTGGCTCGCCGAACGCGACGTCACCCGGTTCGTCGAGCTCGGGCCCGACGGCGTGCTGTCCGCCGTCGCGCAGGACACGCTCACCGAGACGCCGGGCGGGACACGCGCGGTGTGCGTGCCGGTGCTGCGCGAGGGCCGGGCGGAGCCGTCGAGCCTGCTGGCCGCCGTGTCGCGGCTGCACGTCCACGGCCGATCGCCGGACTGGGACGCCGTCCTCGCCGGCGGCCGCCGCGTCGCCCTGCCGACCTACGCGTTCCAGAACGAGCACTATTGGGTGGACGTCGCGGCGCTCGCGGACGGCGTCCCCGGCGACCCGTCCTCGATGGGCCTGGACGCCGCGGGACACCCGATCCTCTCCGCCGTGGTGGCCTCCCCGGACGCCGACGGCGTCGTCCTCACCGGACGGTTGTCGGCGGCGGCCCACCCGTGGCTGGCGGGCAACGACGTGCTGGGCAAGGCCGTGCTGCCGGCCACCGGGCTGCTCGAGCTGGCGATCCGGGCCGGTGCGGAGGTGGGTTGCGGCGTCGTCGAGGAGCTGACGCTGCCGGCCCCCCTCGTGCTGCCGGACGACGGCGCGGTGCGGCTGCACGTGACGGTGGGCGGCGAGGACGCGGGCGGCCGCGTGGTACGGATCCACTCCCGGCCCGCGACCGGCGCGGACGCCCCGTGGACGCTGCACGCCGAGGGCGCGCTGCGACCGGGCACCGAGCCACCGGCGGAAGACGGCGGCGAGTGGCCGCCCGCGGACGCGACCGCGCTCGACGTGTCCGACGCGTACGACCAGCTGGCCGAGGCCGGCTTCCGCTACGGGCCGGAGTTCCGCGGCCTGCGTGCCGTGTGGACGCGTGACGGCGAGGCGTTCGCCGAGGTCGCCCTCCCCGCGGACACCGACACCGGCCGGTTCGGCATGCACCCGGCGCTGATCGACGCCACCACGCACCTGGCGAAGCTCATCAGCCTGCGCAAGGAACCCGGTTCGGGCAAGGCGTTCCAGCCGGTCCTCTTCGGCGACGTCGTCCTGCACGCCAGGGGCGCACGCGTGCTGCGGCTGCGGCTGTCGCACCCGACTCCCGAGGCGCTCGCCGTCGAGGCGACGGACCCCGACGGCCGCCCGGTCTTCTCGGTCGGGCGGCTGCTCGGCCGGCCGATGACCGCCGCCCAGCTCGTCTCCGGCGGTGACGACGTGCTCCACCGCGTGGAGTGGCGGTCGATCCCGCAGCCGATCGCCACCGACATCCCGGACCCGGTCGCGTGGGACGACGTGCCCGCCGAGGGCCCGGCGCCGCGGGTGGTCGTGCTCGAGTGCGTCACCCCCGACGGCCCGGACGGGCCCGAGCGGACGCGCGCGGTGCTCTACCGCGTGCTGGACGCCGTGCGGGCCTCGCTGGCCGGCGACCGGTTCGCGGACTCGACGTTCGTCGTGGTCACCCGGAATGCCGTCGCGGTGACCGATGAGTCCGATGTGGACATCGCGCAGGCGCCCGTGTGGGGGCTGGTGCGAGCCGCGCAGGCGGAGAACCCCGGCCGGTTCGTGCTGCTGGACCTCGACTCGCTCGACGAGCTGTCCTGGTTCCTGCCCGCGGCGGTCACCTCGGGCGAACCGGAGCTCGCCGTGCGGGCACTGGAGCTGCGCGTGCCGCGGCTGGTCCGTGCGGAGGCACCCGGCGACACCCACGACGCGCTGGACCCGGACGGCACGGTCCTGATCACCGGCGGCACCGGCGGCCTCGGCGGGCTGGTCGCGCGGCGCCTGGTCACCGAGCACGGCGTGCGGCACCTGCTGCTGGCCAGCAGGCGCGGCGAGGGCGCACCGGGCGCGGCCGAGCTGCGCACCGAGCTGGCCGGTCTTGGCGCGACCGTGACGATCGCCGCCTGCGACGTGGCCGACCGCGACGCGGTGGCCGGGCTGCTGGCGTCGGTACCGGCCGGGCACCCGCTGACCGGCGTCGTGCACGCGGCGGGCGTGGCCGCCCCCGGCGTGCTGGACGCGCTGCCCCGGGACCGCTGGGAACAGGTGCTGCGCGCCAAGGCCGACTCGGCGTGGCACCTGCACGAGCTGACCCGGGAGCTGCCGCTCAAGGCGTTCGTCCTCTTCTCCTCCGCCGGCGGGCTCGTCCTCGCCGCGGGCCACGCGAACTACGCCGCGGCCAACGTGTTCCTCGACGGCCTCGCGCAGCGGCGCCGGGCGCAGGGGCTGGCCGCCACGTCGGTCGGCTACGGCGTGTGGGCGGGCGCGGGTGCCGGCCAGTGGCTGACCGACGTACAGGTCCAGCGCATGCGCCGGCAGGGACTGCCCGCTCTGTCCGAAGAGGACGGTCTGCGCTCGTTCGACGCCGCACTGCACGCCGGCGACTCGCTGCTCGTGTCGCTGCGGGTGGACACCGCGGCGCTGCGGGACCGCACGGACTGGACCCCGCCCCTGCTGCGCGGTCTCGCCCCCGCGGCCCGCGGGCACGTCCGCGCCGCCGCGGGCGGCATGGATCCCGGGACGCTGCGCCACCGGCTCGCCGAGCTCGGCGACGCCGAGGACCGCCGGGAGCTGCTCGGCGACCTGGTCGCCGACCTGCTGGCCGCGATGCTCGGCCACGAGTCCGGCACGGCCATCGAGAAGGAACGCAACTTCGGCGAGCTGGGCGTGGACTCGCTCACCGCGGCGGAGCTGCGCAACCACCTGGCCGACGTCACCGGGCTGCGGCTGCCCGCCACGCTCGTGTTCGACCACCCCAACACCGAGGCGGTCGCCGCACTCCTCGACGAGCAGCTGGTGCCCGACGTGGTGCCCGCGGCCCGTGCCGAGGACGACCCGGCGCCGGACCTGATCGACGAGATGGACGCGGAAGACCTCGTGGGCATGGCGTTCGCCAACGCTGGTGAGCGCAGTGACGACTGACCCGGCGGGCGCGCAGGACCGTCGGCTCGTCGAGGCACTCCGGTTGACGCTCAAGGAGAACGAGCGCCTCCGCGCGGAGAACGAGCGGTTCGCCACCGCCCGCGAACCGGTCGCCGTCGTGGGCATGGGCTGCCGGCTGCCCGGCGGGATCGCCTCGCCCGAGGACCTGTGGGAGTTCGTGGGCGGCGATGCGGACGCGATCTCCGAGTTCCCCGCCGACCGTGGCTGGGACACCGACCACATCTACGATCCCCAGCCCGGCAGGCCGGGCAAGACCTACAGCCGGCGCGGTGGGTTCCTCGCCGGCGCGGGCGACTTCGACGCCGAGTTCTTCCGGCTGTCCGACACGGACGCGCTGTTCATGGATCCCCAGCAGCGGATCATGCTGGAGGTGACCTGGGAGGCGCTGGAAC
The DNA here is from genome assembly GCA_035995025.1 of Actinophytocola sp. Classification (GTDB taxonomy): domain Bacteria; phylum Actinomycetota; class Actinomycetes; order Mycobacteriales; family Pseudonocardiaceae; genus Actinophytocola. The sequence goes on along the minus strand of DASYKY010000094.1, from coordinate 14,017 downwards.
GCGCCGGCATCGACCCGACCTCGGTCCGCGGCAGCGACACAGGTGTCTACGCCGGGATCATGCACCACGACTACGCGCTCGCCCAGAAGATCCCGGTGACCTACGGCGGGAGCCTCGTGGCGGGCGGCGTGTCCTACGCGCTGGGGCTCGAGGGCCCCTGCGTCGCGCTGGACACCGCGTGCTCGTCGTCGCTGGTGGCGGTCCACCTGGCGGCGCAGGCGCTGCGGTCCGGCGAGTGCGGGCTCGCGGTCGCCGGCGGCGCGTGCGTGATGGCCTTCCCGGAGCTGTTCCGGACCTCGTCGCTGGACCAGGTCCTCGCCGCGGACGGCCGCTGCCGGTCCTTCGCCGAGGGCGCCACCGGCACGGTGCTGAGCGAGGGCGTCGCGGTCCTCGCGCTGGAGCGGCTGTCCGACGCCCGCCGACGCGGGCACCCGGTGCTCGCGGTGCTGCGCGGCAGCGCCGTGAACCAGGACGGCGCGAGCGCGGGCGCGCGGGCGCCGAACGGATCGGCGCAGCAGCGCCTCATCCGCGGCGCGCTGGCCGCCGCCGGGCTCGACCCGGCGGAGGTCGACGTCGTGGAGGGACACGGCACGGGAACCCCGCTGGGCGACCGGATCGAGGCCCAGTCCGTGGTGGCCGCCTACGGCCGGGACCGCGCCGGGCCGCTGCTGCTCGGGTCGCTGAAGTCCTTCCTCGGCAACACCCAGACCGCGTCCGGTGTCGCCGCCATGATCAAGATGATCATGGCGATGCGGCACGGCGTGGTGCCCAGGACGCTGCACGTGGACGCCCCGTCGTCCCAAGTGGACTGGCCGGCCGGGAACGTCCGGCTCGCGACGCGACCCACGCCCTGGCCCGAGACCGGCCGGCCGCGCCGGTTCGGCGTGTCCGGGTTCAGCGCCAGCGGCACCAACGCGCACGTGATCGTCGAGCAGGCCCCGGCCGGCGAGGCCGTGCCGCCCGCTCGTGACTTCCCGCTGCTGCCGTGGATTCTGTCCGCGGCCACCCCGGAGGCCCTGCGGGCGCAGGCCACGCGGCTGGCGTCGTTCCTGGACGGTGTGGCTCCGGCCGACGTGGCGTACTCGCTGGCCACCGGACGGGCCGCGCTCGAGCACCGCGCGGTGGTGCTCGGCAAGGACCTCGCCGACCTTGCCGACGGACTGGCCGACGTCGCCGCCGGCACCGGCCGGGTGCTGTCCGGGGCGGCCCGGCGCCCACCGCGGCTCACGTTCCTGTTCACCGGCGGCTGGACGCCCGCCCCGGACGCGGCCCGGCGGATCGGGGCGCTGTTCCCGGTGTTCGCCTCCGCGTACGACGAGGCGTGTGCAGCGGCAGGCCCCGGCGCGTTCGCGACCCAGGTGGCGTTGTACCGGCTGCTGCGTTCCTGGGGCGTGCGGCCGAGCCGGATCACCGCCCGCGACACCGGTTCGATCGCCGCGGACCACGCCACGGGCGCGCTCTCCCTTGCCGAGGCGGCAACGCTCCTGGCGGACCCGGCAGCCGCGGCCGCCCGGCGCCGCCCGCCGGCGCCGCCGGGTGCCGGAGACGCGACGCCGGTCGTCGAGCTGGGCGCGGACCTGGCCGGCGATCCCGCGGGCCCGAACGGCCTGATCACCTTGGTGGCGCGGTTGTTCGTGGCCGGGGCGCCGGTCGGCTGGGACGCGTTCTTCGCGGGCTCCGGCGCGCGGCGGGTCGACCTGCCGACCTACGCCTTCCAGCGCAGGCGCTTCTGGCTGGCACCGAAGATCACGGCGGTCGCGTCGATCGCCGCCAACTGACCGGAACACCCGGAAACGCTCCCCGGCCACGCCGGGGAGCGTTTCCTGGCGGTCACCGTCACCAGGTGGCCGGGAGCTCGGCGATCCCGCCGCCGAGCCGGCTGGTGGCCTCGAGGTCGAGCTGCGACAGCGGCACCAGCAGGCGCAGGCGGGGCATCCGGTCCACCACGGCGCGGAACACCTCGGTCATCTCCATCCGCGCCAGCGGCGCACCCACGCAGTACCAGTGGCCGTGGCTGAACGCGACGTGCGGGTTGGGGGAGCGGGTGACGTCGAACCGGTCGGGGTCGTCGAACACGAGGTCGTCGTAGCTCGGCGCGTAGTGGTCGCACAGGACCAGCTCGCCCGCGCGGATGGTGACGTCGCCGACCTCGACGTCCTCGCTGGCGTAGCGGGGCAGCAGCGACTCCGTCGTCTTGCCCATGCGCAGCACCTCCTCGACCGCCGTCTTCAGCAGGTCCGGATCGGCCGCCACCAGGTCGCGCTGCCCGGGGTACGAGCCAAGCAGCGCGAGACCGACGCTGATGTTGTGCGGCGTGACGAGGTAGGAGAAGCTCAGCGTCGCCACCATCGTGATGACCTCGGCGTCCTCGGTGGACGACGCGCACAGCCTCGAGATCAGGTCGTCCGCCGGGTTGGCGCGCTTGGTGGTCACGACGTCGGCCAGGAACCCGAACAGCGGGAAACCGGCGGCGTCGGGCTCGTCCCCGGACTCGCCGCCGCCGACGGTCGTCGGCGCGGCGAGCAGCGCCATGAACGTCTCCCGGTCGGGCATGCCGAGCAGGTCGCACAGCACGTCGAACGACACCGGCACGGCCAGGTCGCCGTGCAGGTCCGCGGGCGGGCCGGCCGCGACGATCTCGTCCACCGCGGCGGCGGCCCGCTCCGCGATCAGCGGGCGCAGCGCCGACATACGCCGAGCCGAGAAGTGCGGGGTGAGCAGCGCGCGCATCCGGGTGTTGACCGCGCGCGCGGACTCGGGGTCACGTTGCACGGTCAGGTCGAGCAGCGGGCTGTCGACGTAGCGGGGCATGGTGTCGGGGTCCGGGTGGGACTTGCCGATCCGGTCGTCCAGCAGCAGCGCCCGCAGCTCGGCCTGCCGGGTCACCAGCCAGCCCTCGTCGCCGGCCGGGGTCTGCACGCGGCAGACCGGGGCCTGTTCCTGCAGCCCCCGCATCAGGTCGTTGAGGCGGCCGATGTGCGGGCAGGCGTTGCCGAGGGTGGGCAGGTCGGGGGTGGTCGTCATCGCAGATCTCCGGGCTGTGAGAGGTCGTTACCAGGACACGGGAAGCTCGACGATCCCCGCGCCGAGCTGGCTGGTGATCGCGTGCAGCTGGTCGCGGGGCACCGCGAGGCTCAGTTCGGGGAGCCGGGTGAACAGGCCGGTGAAGACCTCCGTCATCTCCACCCGGGCCAGCGGTGCGCCGATGCAGTGGGTGATCCCGCGGCTGAACGCCAGGTGCGGGTTGGGCGAGCGGGTGATGTCGAACCGCTCCGGCTCGTCGAACACGCGCTCGTCGAACCCGACCGTGTAGTGGTCGCACAGCACGAGGTCGCCCGCGCGGATGTGCACGCCGCCGATCTCGATGTCCGCGCTGGCATAGCGCGGCACGAACGACTCGCCGATCTTGCCCAGGCGCAGCACCTCCTCGATGGCGTGGCGCATCAGCTCGGGGTCCTCGGCGAGCAGGTGGCGCTGCCGCGGGTTGAGGGCGAACAGGGCGATGCCCGCGCTGATGTTGTTGGGCGTCACCTGGTAGGAGATGCTGATCATCGCGATGAGCGCGGCGACGTCGTCGTCGGCGACACCGGCCTCGCAGAGGCTGGAGATGAGGCCCTCGTCCGGGTGCTCGCGCTTGTGGGCGGCCAGCTCGGCCAGGTGCGCGAACAGTGGCGGCTTGCCCGGCCCCAGGCTCGGGTCGCCGACCTGGCCCGCGTCGCGCAGCAGGCCCATGTAGGTGTCGCGGTCGGGGATCTCCAGCAGGTCGCAGAGCACCAGGAACGACAGCGGCAGCGACATCCTCGCGTGGATGTCCAGCGGCGGGCCGATGCCGGTGATCGCGTCGATCAGGTCGCTGACCCGCTTGGCGATGCGCGGTCGCAGCGCCTCCATCCGCCGGGCGGAGAAGTGCGGGGTGAGCGTCGAGCGCATCGTCTGGTGGTCGTGGCGCTCCTTCTTCGGGTCCTGGTCGGAGACGAGCAGGTCCAGCAGCGGGTTGTCCAGGTACCGCGACATGTTCGGCGGGTCGGGGTGGGTGCGGCCGAGCCGGTCGTCCATCAGCAGCTGCTTCAGCTCCGCGTACCGGGTGACCAGCCACGCCTCGTCGCCGGTGTGGGTGGCGACCCGGCAGATCGGGCCCTGCCGTTGCAGCTCGCGCATCAGCGGGTTGAGCCGCCCCAGCGCCGGCCGCACGGACGAGAGGGCCGGCAGGTCTTCGGTCGTGGTCATCGATGTCCTCCGTACGCGTCCCGGGTGTCCGGCGCGCCCATGGTCTGCCCGCCCGGACTAGCAGAACGACCGGTACGGACCTGGGCATCGTGAGGCCACTGTTCGCAGAGGAGCGTGTGCCTTGAGCCGACCGGAGTTCTCACCCACCGAACCGAACGGCACCGCCCGGGACGCGGTCGCCGTGATCGGCATCGCGTGCCGGTTCCCGGCGGCGCCGGACCCGGCGGCGTTCTGGCGGCTGCTGTGCGACGGGCTCGACGCGGTCGGCGAGGTGCCCCCGGACCGGTGGACCGCGGGAACCGGCGCCGACCGGTGGGGTGCGTTCCTCGACGGCGTGGACCGCTTCGACGCCGCCTTCTTCGGGATCTCGCCGCGGGAGGCGCGGGCGATGGACCCGCAGCAGCGGCTCGCGCTGGAGCTCGGCTGGGAGGCGCTGGAGGACGGCGGCGTCGTGCCGGCGACCCTGCGGGACTCGGCGACCGGTGTGTTCGTCGGCGTCACCGCGAGCGACTACGCGGCGCTCGCCGGCGCCGCCCCGGCGGGCCACCACGCGGTGACCGGGTTGAGCCGGGCGATCATCGCCAACCGGCTGTCGTACTTCCTCGGGCTGCGCGGGCCGAGCCTCGTCGTCGACACCGCTCAGTCGTCGTCGCTGGTGGCGGTCCACCTGGCGTGCGAGAGCCTGCGCCGCGGCGAGTCGGAGACGGCGCTCGCGGGTGGCGTGCACCTGAACCTGGCCCCGGGCGGCGCGGCGGCGATGGAGCGGCTCGGCGGCCTGTCCCCGGACGGCCGCTGCTTCACCTTCGACGAGCGCGCCAACGGCTTCGTGCGCGGCGAGGGCGGCGCGCTGGTCCTGCTCAAGCCGCTGGCCCGTGCCCTGGCCGACGGCGACGACGTCTACTGCGTGATCGAGGGCACCGCGGTCGGCAACGACGGCGCGACCGACGGCCTGACGGTCCCGGACCCGGACGCGCAGCGGGCGGTCATCGAGGCGGCGTGCCGCCGCGCCGGGGTCGAGCCGGCCGCCGTCCGGTACGTGGAGCTGCACGGCACCGGCACGCGGGCGGGCGATCCCGTCGAGGCGGCGGCGCTGGCCGCGGCCTACGGCGCCGGCCGCGAGCCGTCGGCGCCCCTGCGGACCGGTTCGGTGAAGACGAACATCGGCCACCTGGAGGCGGCCGCGGGCGTGGCCGGCCTGGTCAAGGTGGCGCTGGCGGCCCGCAACGGGATGCTGCCGCCGAGCCTGAACTTCACGCGCCCCCACCCGGACATCCCGCTGGCCGAGTGGGGCCTGGACGTGGTGCGGGACATCGAGCTGTGGCCGGGCGGGCACGCGGGTGTGTCGTCGTTCGGCGTGGGCGGGACCAACTGCCACGTCGTGCTGTCCGGCGTGCCCGCCGACGACGACGGTCCGGCCGTGGAGACCGGCGGGCCGGTCGCGTGGGAGCTGTCCGGCCGGACCGGTGCGGCACTGCGCGCGCAGGCCGCCCGCCTGACGTCCTTTGTGGACGAGAACCCGGACGTCCCGGTGCGTGACGTGGCGGCGTCGCTCGCGACCACGCGGGCGAGGTTCGCCAGCCGTGGCGTCGTCCTCGGCGACGACCGTGCCGAGCTGCTCGCCGGGCTGCGCGCGCTGGCCGCGGGCGACCCGGCCGCGAACGTGGTCACCGGGTCCGCCGTGGCGGGCACCGGGGTCGTCTTCGTGTTCCCCGGTCAGGGTTCCCAGTGGGCCGGGATGGCGGGGGAACTGCTGGACTCGTCCGAGACGTTCGCGCGGCGGATCGACGAGTGCGCCGCGGCGCTGGCCCCGTTCGTGGACTGGTCGCTGCCCGCGGTGTTGCGCGGCGAGCCGGACGCCCCGTCGCTGGACCGGGTGGACGTCGTCCAGCCGGCGCTGTGGGCCGTCATGGTCTCGCTCGCGGCGGTGTGGCAGGCGCACGGCGTGCACCCATCGGCCGTGCTCGGCCAGTCGCAGGGCGAGGTCGCGGCGGCGTGTGTCGCAGGTGCACTGTCGCTTGAGGACGGTGCGCGGGTGGTGGCGCTCCGGTCGGCGCTGATCCAGCGGCACCTGTCGGGGCGCGGTGGCCTCGCCTCGGTGAGCCTTCCGGTCGCCGAGGTCGCCGGCCGGCTGCGCACGTTCGACCCGGGCGGCACGCTGTCGATCGGTGCCGTGAACGGGCCCGCGACCGTCGTGGTCTCGGGACCGGCGGAGCGGGTCGGCGAACTGGTCGCCGCGTGGGAGGAGGCGCGGCGCGTCAAGGTCGACTACGCCTCGCACTCCGCCGAGGTCGGCCTGATCGAGGAGCCGCTGACCGAGGCGCTCGCCGGCATCCGGCCACGAACCTCGGACGTGCCGTTCTACTCGACGGTCGCCGGCGAGGTCGTGGACACCGCCACCCTGGACGAGAGCTACTGGTACCGCAACCTCCGCGAGACCGTCCAGCTCGAGCGGGCGCTCGCCGCGGTCGCCGCGGACGGGCTGTCGGCGTTCGTCGAGTGCAGCCCGCATCCGGTGCTGGTCGGCGCCGTGCAGGACTGCGTCCAGCACGCCGGCCTCGTCCCGGCGACGGTGAGCACGCTGCGCCGCGACGACGGCGGGCCGCGCCGGTTCCTGACCTCGCTCGCGGGCCTGCACGCTCAGGGCCGGGACGTGGACTGGACGATGCTGGTGCCCGGGGCGCGGCGGGTGCGGCTGCCGTCGTATGCGTTCCAGCGGGACCGCTACTGGCTCGAGGGCGTGGCCGCGGTGCCGGAAGTTCTCCCGGAAGCGGCCGCGGACCTGATTGAGCCGGTGTCGAGCGACGCCGGTCAGCGGGAGGACGTGGCGCGGCTGGTGCGCGCGGAGACCGCGGCCGTGCTCGGGATGTCGGATCCGGACCGGGTCGACGTGGCGGTTCCGTTCAAGGAGCAGGGTTTCGACTCGACGATGGCGGTCGAGCTGGTGGTGCGGCTCAACTCCGCGACCGGCCGGCGGCTGTCCAGCACCGCGTTGTTCTCCTACCCGACCCCGGAGCTGCTCGCCGACCACCTGGTGTCGGCCCTGGTCGGGGTCATGGGCGACGATCCGGTCGCCGCCGATCCGGCCGAGCCGATCGCGATCGTGGGCATGGGCTGTCGCTATCCGGGCGGCGTCGCGTCACCGGAGGACCTGTGGCGGCTGCTGACCGACGAGGTCGACGCGGTGGGCGAACCGCCGGCCGACCGCGGCTGGCAGGTCGAGGGACACCGGGGCGGGTTCCTGCCCGGCGCGGGCGACTTCGACCCCGCGTTCTTCGGCATCTCGCCGCGGGAGGCCGTGGCGATGGACCCGCAGCAGCGGCTGGTGCTGGAGGTCGCGTGGGAGGCACTGGAGCGGGCCGGGATCGTGCCGGGCACGCTGTCCGGCAGCCGGACCGGGGTGTTCGTCGGCGCGATGGCGCAGGACTACGGACCGCGGCTGCACGAGGCAGGCGGCGAGACCGAGGGGTTCGCCCTCGTCGGTACCACGCCGAGCGTGCTGTCCGGGCGCCTGTCCTACGCGCTGGGGCTGGAAGGTCCCGCGGTCACCGTGGACACGGCGTGCTCGTCGTCGCTGGTGGCTTTGCACCTGGCCGCGCAGGCGCTGCGGTCGGGCGAGTGCTCGATGGCACTGGCGGGCGGCGTCACCGTGATGTCCGAGCCGGGCATCTTCGTGGAGTTCGCCAAGCTGGGCGGGCTCGCCGCGGACGGGCGCTGCAAGTCGTTCGCGGACTCGGCCGACGGCACGGGCTGGGCCGAGGGCGTCGGCATGCTGGTGCTGGAGCGCCAGTCCGACGCCGTCCGCAACGGCCACCGGATCCTCGCGGTGGTGCGCGGTTCGGCGGTCAACTCCGACGGCGCGTCGAACGGGCTGACCGCCCCGAACGGCGCCGCCCAGCAGCGCGTGATCCGGCGGGCCCTTTCGGTTGCCGGACTGTCCACATCAGACGTCGATGCCGTCGAGGCACACGGCACCGGGACCAGGCTCGGTGACCCGATCGAGGCCGAAGCGCTCCTGGCGACGTATGGGCAGGACCGTGGTCACCCGTTGCTGCTCGGTTCGGTGAAGTCCAACATCGGGCACACTCAGGCGGCCGCCGGTGTGGCCGGCGTGATCAAGATGGTGCAGGCGATGCGGCACGGCACGCTGCCACGCACCCTGCATCTGGACGCGCCGTCGTCGCATGTGGACTGGGACGCCGGTTCGGTGGAGCTGCTGACCGGCCGGGCCGACTGGCCCGCGGTGCAGCGGGTACGCCGGGCGGCGGTGTCGTCGTTCGGGATCAGCGGGACGAACGCGCACGTCATCGTCGAGCAAGGGCCCACCGCCGACGAACCGCCGGCCGAGACGACCGGCGCGGTGCCGCTGGTGCTGTCCGGCAAGACGCCCGACGCGGTCCGGGCTCAGGCCGCCCGGCTCGCGGCGTACCTGGCCGCGCGGCCGGAGCCCGGCCTGGCGGACGTCGCCGGCTCGCTGGCGACCACGCGCTCCGCGTTCGAGCACCGTGCGTTCGTGGTCGACCCCGAGGGGCTGCCCGAGGTGGAGCCCGTCACGGTCACCCCGGGTGGGACGGCGTTCTTGTTCGCCGGTCAGGGTTCGCAGCGGTTGGGCATGGGACGGGAGCTGTACGAGCGGTATCCGGTGTTCGCGGAGGCGTTCGATGCTGTCGCCGCCGAGTTGGATTCCGGTCTGGCCGAGGTGATGTGGGGGGAGGACCCCCAGGCTCTCGACGAGACGGGGTGGGCGCAGCCCGCGTTGTTCGCGGTCGAGGTGGCGTTGTTCCGGCTGCTCGAGTCCTGGGGTGTTCGCCCGGACCACCTGGTCGGCCACTCGATCGGGGAGATCGCGGCCGCCCAGGTGGCCGACGTGCTGTCCCTTGTGGACGCCTGCACGTTGGTCTCGGCCCGGGCGCGGTTGATGCAGGCGCTGCCTCGCGGTGGGGCGATGGTGTCCCTGCGGGCCCGCGAGGATCAGGTGCTGCCGTTGCTGACCGGGCAGGTCGGCATCGCCGCGGTCAATGGTCCGTCGTCGTTGGTGATCTCTGGTGACGAGGCCGAGGTGCTGGCGATCGCGGCGCGGTTCGAGTCGGCGAAGCGGCTGCGGGTCTCGCACGCGTTCCACTCGCCACTCATGGACCCGATGCTCGACGAGTTCGCCGAAGTGGTCCGGGGCCTCACCTTCGCGGAGCCGGGCATTCCGATGCTGTCGCCGGTGCACGAGCCCGGATACTGGGTTCGACATGTGCGCGACACCGTCCGGTTCGGCGATCATCTCGCGCGGCTGGAGGGCGTGACCCGGTTCGTCGAGATCGGGCCCGGCGCGGTCCTCACCGCCATCGCCCGCGAAACCCTGCCCGACGCGGCCTTCGTGCCGATGCTGCGCGACACCGTCGCCCACGCCGCCGGGCGGCTGTTCGTCGCGGGCATCGACGTCGACTGGCCGGCGGTCCTGCCCGGCACCCGCCGGGTCGACCTGCCCACCTACGCCTTCCAGCACCGGCGGTACTGGGCGACGTCCACCCCCGGCACCGCCGGTCACCCGCTGCTCGGCGCGCCGGTCGAACGGGCCGACTCGCCGGGTGACGTGCTGTTCAGCGGCCGCATCTCGCTGCGCTCGCACCCGTGGCTCGCGGGGCACGTGGTGTCGGGCACCGTGCTGCTGCCGGGAACCGCGCTCCTCGAGACCGTGCGGCAGGCCGGCGAGGAGGTCGGCTGCGACCGCGTGGCGGAGCTGACCCTCGCCACCCCGCTCGCGCTGCCCGACGGCGGCGGCGTCCAGCTCCAGGTGACGGCCGGCCCACCGGACGACACCGGGGACCGCGCGATCGCCGTGTACGCCAGGCCCGACACCGAGGACGAGCGAGCCTGGGTCCGGCACGCCACGGCTGTCGTGACGACCGGTGCGCCACAACCCGAGCCGCTCTCCGGCGAGTGGCCACCGGCCGGCGCCGAGCCGCTGTCTCTCGACGGCTTCTACGACGACCTCGTCGACCAGGGCTTCGACTACGGCCCCGCCTTCCAGGGGCTGCGGGCCGTGTGGCGGCGCGGCGCCGAGGTCTTCGCCGAGGTGGCCCTGGCCGGCGACCAGGCGGCCGGCACCTACGGCCAGCACCCGGCCTTGCTCGACGCCGTCCTCCACGCCACCCACTTCGCCGGCCTCGACGCGGACAGCCGCGGTGGGCTGCCGTTCGCCTGGCAGGGAGTGACCCTGCACCGCGCGGGCGCGACCGCGGTGCGTGCCCGGCTCACGCTCACCGCACCGAACGCCGTGTCGATCGCCGTCGCCGACCCGGCCGGCGTGCCGGTCGCCACCGTCGACTCGCTGACCATGCGCCGGGTGCCGGTCTCCGCGCCGGCCACCGACTCGCTGTTCCGCGTCACCTGGGAGCCCGTGCGCGGGGAGCCCGCGCACGAGCCGGACGTGTTCACCGTGCCCGCGGGCGACGTCCACGAGGTCACCACGGCCACGCTGGCCGCGTTGCAGTCCTGGCTGGACGATCCGCGGCCACCCACCGCCCGGCTCGTCGTGTGCACCCGCGGCGCGATCGACGGCAGCGACCCGGCCGCGGCCGCCGCGTGGGGGCTGGTGCGCTCCGCCCAGGTCGAGCATCCGGATCGGTTCGTCCTGGTGGACACCACCCACGACGACCCCGCGCCGTTGCCGGGCACGGCGCCGACCGCGACCGAGCCGCAGCTGATGCTCCGGGGCGGCGCGGCGTTCGCCCCCCGTCTCGTCCGCGCCACGACCGGCGCCGAACCGTCCACATGGGATCCCGACGGGGTCGTGCTGATCACGGGCGGCACCGGTGCCCTCGGCCGCGCGCTGGCCCGGCACCTGGTCACCCGGCACGGCGTCCGCCACCTGCTGCTGGTCAGCCGCGGCGGGCGCGCCCCCGACGAGCTCGCGGACCTGGCCGCGGACATCGCGGTCGCCGCGTGCGACGTCACCGACCGCCCCGCCCTCGAACGGTTGCTGGCGAGCCTGGACCGGCCGCTCACCGCCGTCGTGCACGCCGTCGGAGCGCTCGACGACGGCGTGCTCACCTCGCTGACGCCCGACCGGATCGACGCGGTGCTGGCGCCGAAGGCGGACGCCGCGCGGACCCTGCACGAGCTCACCCGCGACCTGGACCTCGCCGCGTTCGTCACGTTCTCCTCCGTGATCGGCACCCTCGGCGGTGCCGGGCAGGCGAACTACGCGGCGGCGAACGCCTACCTCGACGCGCTCGCCGTCCACCGGCACGCGCAGGGCCTGCCCGCGCTGTCCCTGGCCTGGGGGCCGTGGTCGGCCGAGGCCGGCGGGATGACCGGCGACCTGGCAGCCGCGGACACCCGCCGCATGGCCCGCGCGGGCCTGCTGCCGATCGACGTCGACCACGGGCTGCGGCTGTTCGACGCCGCGCTGACCGCGGGCGAACCCGTGGTCGTGCCCGCCAGGCTGGACCTCCCGGCGATCCGCGAGCGGAGCGAGATCCCGGCCGTGTTCCGCACCCTGGTCCGCCGCAACCGGCGAGCGCCCCAGGCCGTTACGGCGGCGCGACTGTCCGAACAGGACCCGGCGGAGCGCGGCCGCGCCGCACTCGACCTGGTTCGCGGCGCGGCCGCCACCGTGCTCGGACACGACTCGCCGGCCGGCATCGACGGCGACCTGACGTTCAAGCAGATCGGGTTCGACTCGCTGACCGCGGTCGAGCTGCGCGACCTGCTTGGCAGGCAGTCCGGGCTGCGGCTCTCGCCCACCGTCGTCTTCGACTACCCGACGGTGTCCGGCCTCGCCCAGCACGTCGTCGACGAGCTGTCGGGCACGCACGCGAACCCGGTCGCCACCGTCCCGGCGGACGCGACGGTCACCGACGACCCGATCGTGATCGTCGGCATGGGCTGCCGGTATCCGGGCGGGGTGGCGTCGCCGGAGGACCTGTGGCGGTTGGTGTCCGACGGCGTGGACGCGGTGTCGGGCTTCCCGACGGATCGTGGCTGGGATCTGGACGGGTTGTTCGACCCGGATCCCGATCACCCCGGGACGTCCTACAGCCGGTCCGGCGGTTTCCTGCACGACGCGGCCGAGTTCGACGCCGAGTTCTTCGGGCTGAGCCCGCGCGAGGCGCTGGCGACCGATGTGCAGCAACGCCTGCTGCTGGAGGTGACGTGGGAGGCCGTCGAGCGCGCGGGAATCGATCCGCGGTCGTTGCGCGGCAGCCAGACCGGTGTGTTCGCGGGCGTGATGTACAACGACTACGGCACCCTGCTGTCCGGCGCGGAGTTCGAGGGCTTCCTCGTCAACGGGAGCTTCCCGAGCGTGGTCACCGGCCGCGTGGCCTACACGCTGGGCCTGGAGGGCCCGGCGGTGACGGTTGATACGGCGTGTTCGTCGTCGTTGGTGGCGTTGCACTGGGCGGCGCAGGCGTTGCGTTCGGGGGAGTGTTCGCTGGCGTTGGCTGGTGGTGTGACGGTGATGTCGACGCCGCGGTCGTTTGTCGAGTTCTCGCGTCAGCGTGGTCTTTCGGCGGATGGGCGTTGTAGGTCGTTCTCGGACTCGGCTGATGGGGTGGGTTGGGCCGAGGGTGTCGGCATGGTGGTGTTGGAGCGTCAGTCTGATGCGGTTCGGAATGGGCATCGGGTTTTGGCGGTGGTGCGGGGTTCGGCGGTGAACCAGGATGGTGCGTCCAATGGTTTGACTGCGCCGAATGGTCCGTCGCAGCAGCGGGTGATCCGGCAGGCTCTCGCCGCCGCTGACCTGTCCACATCGGACGTTGATGTGGTGGAGGGGCACGGCACGGGGACCAAGCTGGGTGATCCGATCGAGGCGCAGGCGTTGTTGGCGACGTATGGGCAGGAGCGGCGCGAGCCGTTGTTGCTGGGTTCGGTGAAGTCGAATATCGGTCACACGCAGGCTGCTGCGGGTGTGGCTGGTGTGATCAAGATGGTGCAGGCGATGCGGCACGGCACGGTGCCGCGGACTTTGCATCTGGACGTGCCGTCGTCGCATGTGGACTGGGCGGCTGGGGCCGTCGAGGTGCTGGCTGAGCAGACGGACTGGCCTGTGGTCGAGCGTGCGCGTCGGGCGGGGGTGTCGTCGTTCGGGATCAGCGGGACCAACGCGCACGTCATTCTCGAGCAGGGGCCCAGTAACGATCGGCCTGCCGCCGAGGCGAACGGCGCGGTGCCGCTGGTGTTGTCGGGACACACTCCCGAGGCGGTTCGTGCCCAGGCGGCCCGGCTCGGGGAACACCTCGACTCCCGCCCGGATCTCAGCCTCGCCGATGTCGCCGGTTCGCTCGCGACCACCCGCTCGGCCTTCCAGCATCGCGCTTTCGTTGTTGCCGAGGACCGGGATACGGCGGTGGCACAGCTGTCCGAAGTGGAGCCTGACACGGTCACTAATGGTGGGACTGCGTTCTTGTTTGCCGGTCAGGGTTCGCAGCGTCTGGGTATGGGTCGGGACCTGTGCGAGCGCTTTCCGGTGTTCGCGGAGGCGTTCGATGCGGCAACCGCCCACTTGGCGTCCGGCTTGACCGAGGTGGTGTGGGGCGAGGATCCCGACGCGCTGAACGAGACCGGGTGGGCGCAGCCTGCATTGTTCGCGATTGAGGTGGCGTTGTTCCGGCTGCTGGAGTCGTGGGGTGTTCGCCCTGACTATCTGGTGGGTCATTCGATCGGTGAGATCGCGGCCGCGCATGTGGCTGGGGTGTTGTCCCTGGAGGATGCGTGCAGGTTGGTGTCTGCTCGGGCTCGGTTGATGCAGGCGCTACCGGCGGGTGGGGCGATGGTGTCGTTGCGTGCCACCGAAGAA
>DASYKY010000093.1:0-1741 GCA_035995025.1 Actinophytocola sp. | reverse complement strand
GCCGTGCACGCCCTGCACCCGCACTCCACCGAGCAGTCGCTGCGCGGCCTCGAGCGCGCCGCGCACCAGATCACCGAACTGTGAGGCTCGGCCCGATCACCCGGTACAGCAGCTCGGCGCACACCCGCAGCGGCTCGCCGTGCATGACGACCGCGCCGACCACCAGCAGCACCACCGTGACCCCGAGCGCGGCGGCGTTGACCCGCGCCGGTGCCAGCAACATCGCCGCGACGAGCACGAACGGCAACCCGCCCGCCGCGTAGCCGAGCACCAGCTGCGCCTCCAGGGAGAACTCCCCGGCGAACGTCCCCGCGGCCGCGTAGCCCCACCCGGCCAGCCCGCCGAACCCGACGGCCAGCACCCAGAGCGTCCCGCCGCGCCCCGTCGGCGGCAGCCACGTGACCTCGGCCGTGCCCCACGCGAGCAGCCCGAGCGCGGCGAAGAGCGCGGCGAGCATGCCGACCACGCCGAGGACGGAGATCAGCGGCATCGCGCCAAGCGGGCGCACGGGCAGGAAGCCCCGGTCGAGTGTGAACAGCACGGCGAGCGTGCCGGTCGTCGCCGAGCCCGCCACCCAGGTGCCCACGAGCTGTCGCCCGGCCAGGCTCATCGAGACCCTCCACGGGAATAATTGAAGGTGCAACTACCTTGGTGTGGGCATAGGCTCAACACCTGACTGAGGAGGGTGTCATGCCGGCCATCACCGCGGACACGCTGACCCTGCCGCGCCTGCCGGATCTGTCCGGCCCGGACACCGCCTGGCGTGGTGTCGGCCGGGTCGTCACCGCGCAGCGCTTCCTCGAAGGCGAGGGTTTTCAGGTCCGGCGGCCCTTCCCCGGCGTCGAGCTGCCGCTCGCGGACCCGTTCCTGCTGCTGGACCACATGGGCGCCGTCGAGTACGGCCCCGGTGAGGCGAAAGGCGCGCCGTGGCACCCGCACCGCGGCTTCGAGACCGTGACGTACATGATCGACGGCGCGTTCGAGCACACCGACTCGATCGGGGGCGGCGGCCTGATCACCGACGGCGCCACGCAGTGGATGACCGCGGGGGCGGGCATCCTGCACAACGAGGTGCCGCCGCAGGACATGGTCGCGAAGGGCGGCCTGTTCCACGGGGTCCAGCTGTGGGTGAACCTGCCCCGCGCGCAGAAGATGACCACGCCGCGCTACCAGGACATCGGCGCCGCCGACGCGACCCTCCTGTCGAGCGACGACGGTGGTGGGCTGGTCCGCGTGATCGCCGGCTCGCTGGCCGGCCACGACGGCCCGGGCGTGACCCACACCCCGATCACGTACCTGCACGCGACGTTGAGCGCGGGCGCCCGCCTGGCGATGCCGTGGCCGGCGGACTACAACGCGCTGGTGTACGTGCTGTCGGGTCGTGGCACGGCGGGCCCGGAGCGCCGCCCGGTCGAGGAGGGCCAGCTGGCGGTCTTCAACCACGGCGACGCGCTGACGATGCAGGCCGCGGACACCCAGCCGGCGAACAGCCCGACGGGCTGGGAGATCCTGGTGCTGGGTGGCCTCCCGATCAACGAGCCGGTGGCGCGCTACGGCCCGTTCGTGATGAACACGAAGCAGGAGATCATCGAGGCCTTCGAGGACTTCCAGGCGGGTCGCCTGGGCCAGATCCCCGCGGAACACCTGGCCCACCGCACCGAGGCGGACGAGAGCCTGTAGGCGCGCGGGCCCCCGCTTTCCAGCCTACCGACGGGCACCGACGAAACCGGGTTCCCGAACG
>DASYKY010000092.1:0-18760 GCA_035995025.1 Actinophytocola sp. | reverse complement strand
ACGTTCGCCGCCGCTCCCGCACTGGTCACCGACGCGTGTGCCCGGCTCGACGGGCTGCCGTTGGCCATCGAGCTGGCGGCAGCGCGAGCCGCCGCCATCGGCGTCGACGGGCTGCTCACCGCACTCGACGACCGGCTGCGGGCGGTGGTAGGTGCCCGCGGCGGCGAGGCACGGCACCACTCGCTGAGCGACGTGCTCGGGTGGAGCTACGACCTGCTAGAGCCTGCGGAACGCGCGTTGTTCCGGCGGCTCGCGGTGTTCGCCGCGGGCTTCGACCTCGACGCCGCGGCGGCCGTCTCGTCCCGCGAGCGGCCGAGCACGGTCGCGCATCTGCTCGGCCGGCTGGTGGAGAAGAGCCTGGTGGTGCGGCGCGGTACCGATAACACGCGGTACCGGCTGCTGGAAACGGTCCGGGCGTTCGCGCTGGAGCACTTCACCGGCGACAAGGAATTCGGCGAGGAACGCGACGAGGTGCTGCGCGCGCACCTGGAGTGGGCTAGCCGGGTCGCCGTGGAGCTGGAAACCAGGCTCGACGAGGACGACCCCGCGGCACACTACGACGAGGTGGTCGACGACCTGCGGGCCGCGTTCGCCAGGACCGCCGAGGAGCCGGATCCCGCGGCGCACCGACTGGGCCGGGCACTCGCCCACCTCACGTTCGCCCGCGGCTCGTCCGTCGAGTCACGCGCGCACTACCGCGCCGCGGCCGAGCGGGCCACCGCGCCCGCCGACGCCGTCCGGGACCTGCGCAGCGCCTCGGAGGCCGCGCAGTCGCTGGCCGACGGCGACGACGCGTTCGACCTGCTGCTCACCGGCGCCGACCGCGCGGGTGACGAGCGGGACCGGGCCGTGATGCTGGCGTTGGCCGTGACCCTCGCGACCCGCCAGCTCGGGGACTTCCGCCACGCGGTGCCCTCGGCCCGCCGCGCGGAACTGCTGGCGCGGGCAGGGCGGGCACCGGTCGAGGACCGTGAGCACGCGGCGGTGCTCGCCACCGCCCGGGCCTGGCAGGCCGGGGCCGACCCGGCCGCCGCCATCGCGGCCGCGCACGACGCGGGCGATCCGACGCTGCTGCAGGGCGCCCTGGACAGCGCCAACTCGGCCGCCGCGCGCCAGGGCCGGCTGCGCGAGGCCTACCGCATCGCCCGCGAGCGGCTGGACCTGGTGCCCATGCTCACCCACCACCGGCCGGCCGACGGCATCGAGATGTTCGACCTGTTCCACTCCGTCTCGTTGTGCGCACTGGCGGTGGGTGACCTGCCGGGGGCACTGGCCATCGCCGCCCGCGCCACCGAACAGGACCCGGTCAACGGCGACTACCCGTTCGTGTCGCTCCTCAAGTACCTGGCCCCGCTCACGCTGTCCGGCCGGTTCGACGAGGCCGTCGAGCTCGGCGAGCGGGCATTCGCCGAGTGGCGCGCCGCCGGGGCCCCGCTCCTGGCGTGGCTCGCGCCGTCGGTGCAGGTGCTGGAGCTGGCGACCGGTCTGCGTGGCGACCACGGGCTCTGGCGGGCACGCACCCTGGAGTTCGCCGGCCACACCGATCCGCGCTCGTGGCGGCTCGCGGCCACCACGGCTTTCGTGGAGGCCCGGCTGGCCGTCCACACCGGACACCTGACCGACGCGGACCGCCTGGTGCGCAACGCGTTCCAGGAGTTCACACAACCGTGGTACCGGGCGTACGCGAACGCGGTGGGCGCGGAGCTGGCGGTGCTCGCCCACCTGCCTGACGCGGAGAAACGGCTGGAACAGGCTGAACACACGGCCGAGGAGAACGACTGGGCGGCCGCGTGCGTCGCACGGGCGCGGGGCAGGTTCACCGGCGACGTTGCCGCTTTCCGCCGGTCCCTCAAGATCTGGGACCGCATCGGCGCGCGGTTCGAGCTGGAGCGCACGGAGGAGGTGGCAGGATGAATGAAGACGACCGCCTGCAGCGACCTTCAAGCGCCTTCCCGGCACCCGTGCCAATGCCGTCTGATCCAATCCTGCCTCGTGACGAAGTGATCTTGTGAGTTGGTGGTGGCAGATCAGGGCGCAGGCGAGTTGGAGTAGGCCGAGGTGGATGTCGGCGCGGCGTTCGTAGCCGGTGCGCAACCTCTTGCAGGCGTGTAGCCAGGCGAAGGCGCGTTCGACGACCCTGCGGGTCTTGCCGAGTCCGGAGCCGTGTTCGGTGTTGCGTCGGGCGATGCGCGGGATGATGCCGCGTTCGCGGAGTAGGCGCCGGTGCTTGTCGAAGTCATAGCCACGGTCGGCGAACAACTCGCGTGGCTTGCGGCGTGGCCGGCCTAGCGCGACCGCGACGATCAGCAAACACACCGCCAGCAGCACAGTCACCGGGCCGTTCGGGATGACCTCGCCCGCCTTGGACTCGAGCTGGTTTCGATGCAAAGGGAGCCTTACCGGACCATCCGTTCTCGACCGAGGGCTCGCGTCCGCTCGCCATTTACAGCGCGACATGACGCGGGGCGGCGGTGTGGAAAACCGCCGCCCCGGGTCAGTACGTAACCGTCAGGCCAGCTTTTGCACCCAGCGCAGCAGCTCGTGCCACGTCGCGCCGTTGTCGGTGGTGGCGACCAGGCTGTGCGTGATCACGCAGTCCTGCTTCTCGCCGACACAGCTGCCGGACGATGCGAGCGCCCAGCCGGCAGAGCCGACCATGCCTATCCGCGACACGCCCGCGGGCAGGCCCTGCACCGACTTCAGCGTCGCCGCCGCGGTCGACCGGTCGGCCGCGGCAACGCGACCCAGCCGGCCGCCGGCCGGGTCCGCGACGGCGACCGACAAGTCGCGCGCCACCGACACCGCGGGGGCGACCGCGGTGTCGGTGGCCGTCCGCACGGCTCCGGTCTCCCGCCAGCTCACGCCGTTGTCGGTGGAGGTGAGCAGGCCGACCCGCGACCGGTCGCCCTCGCTCACGCTCACCGACACCACGCCGTTCGCCGGCAGCGAGACGGCCTGCGGCGCTCCCCCGTCGGACAGCGAGAGCCGCGCCTTGGCCCACGACCCGCCGCTGTTGGCGGAGGAGTACAGCTCGTTGCCGAACACGCCGCCGGCCAGCCAGATCCGGCCGGCGGTGTCGACGGCGACGCGCCCGGCCGCCGGCGCGGTGCCGGCCCGCCACGACGCGCCGCCGTCTGTGGTGGCGTACAGGTCGGCCACGGAGAACGCGCCCCCTGTCTGCTCCCTCGCGACCAGGGCGCCGCGCTTGGCGTCCCCGAACGCGACGGACAGGTCGGCGATCCGTGCCTTCGTCGGGATCGTGCTCGCCGTCCAGGACCTACCGCCGTCGGCGGTGCGCGCAACCGCGATGCCGGTTCCGCCCAGCGCGGCGACCCAGCCGTGCGTGGCGTCGGTGAAGTACGCCGCGCGCGCCGAGCCGGCCGGCACGTCGACCGCCGTCTTCTGGAACGTCTTGCCGCCGTCCCGGGTGAGTAGCACCGCGTCGGCGCTCAGGACCCAGCCGAACCGGTCGGTCACCAGCCCTGCGTCGAGCGGCGCCGAGGTGAGCGTGTCGGTGACCGCGGGTGCGCCCGCGTCCGCGTCGGGGCGCTGCCCACAGGCGGTCACCAGTGCGAGAGCGATCAGGCCGGTCACGGCACTTGCCAGGAGTCGTTTCATGGTCCGTTCCCTCCTACACGCAGCCCTGGTTGGCGGTGTCCCCGGCTGGGTAGACGGGGCCGTTGGAGCAGTCGCTGTCCACGGAGACCGTCACGCCGTTCCAGGTCTCGCTGTGGCCGCCTTGGTACTGCTTGTGTCGCTGGTGGAGGGTCCAGTTGCCGGCGCTGATGCAGGCCATGTTCGACGTGCTGGTGATGCCGTCCCAGTCCGCGCCGTCGATGAAGTCCGGGGCCGGGCTGTTGCTCGCATAGGACCCGAGTCCCGACGCGCAGCTCGACCCGTAGACGCCCGCCTGCTGCGCCGGTGCGACGTGCAACTGTTCGGTCCAGCCACGGATGAACGCCTTGGCCGCGTTGAGACAGCCGCTGTTGCTCGTGTCGAACGCCTCAAGGTCATAGATCACCGGCGTGTTGTCGGTCGACATGCCGAGGCTGACCAGCTTGTTGTACGAGGCGATCGCCTCGTTCTTGCCCTGGTTATAGGCGGTGGTCGTGTCCGAGCTGAACCGCGATCCATAGCTGGTGCAGGGCGCCTGCGGGCCGACCCACAACGGCATGATTCCCCAACCCATGCTCACCAGCGAGCTGACGAACGACGCTGAGTTGGTCGGGCACGCGGCAGCCGAGCCACCGATGTAGACCCCGATGTTGTTGTACGGCGTGTTCTGCCAGAACGCCTGAGCGCGGGCGGTGTTGTTCATCAGACCGCAGGCATCGATTCCCTTTCCGGTACTGATCCCGAACGAAGCAGCCGCCGACGTGGCGCCGGCGACCATGATCGTCGGCTGGGCCAGCGCCACGACCAGAAACAGAGCCGCGAGCCCGGCCCTCAACCGGGACTCGCGGGAGAAGGTAGCCATGAATACATACATCCCTTCGTGCGCAGGGGGGACGATGCAAATCAGCCTGCCACGAGTTGACGAAATATGGCGGCAAGCGGGCAGGAACTAACCCGAACGTTTGAGAACGAAGATGCGAAACTCCCGGCCGCCGCCAAGCCGCTTCAGCCCATCCCGCCAAGCGGCAGCTTCACGACTCTCCCTGCGGCCGGTGAACGATCACCGTGTGGGCTGACCGATGGCGGTCGATGGAGTTGCTGTTGGCGCTCCGCGGACCAGCTTCCACGGCTGGCTGGCACCAGGCGCTCGGTTCACACTGACCTGAGCACCCGTTCTCGCAGCAGGTCGTACTGTTCACGGCAACGCTTCGGCGGACCGTCTGGGCGCACGACAACACGCTGCTCGGTGATGAGCTCGTCGGGTCGAAACTGTTCCCTGGTCAGGTCGATCTCGAGGCCGGCACCGAAGCGGTTCCAGTAGTGCACGCCGGTCCGCTCCCCCGCGACCCGGACCTCGCCGAGCATCAGGACACCGCCAAACAAGTCGTGCAGGATCAACGCGGTCACCCCGCACTGGCCGCGCGCTGGGTTGTCCGACCGCCAGTCCACGAGGTCGGCCGGATCGCAGGTGTCCGCACCCCAACCCGCCCGAATCGCACGTTCCACCTCGGCAAGCGTCCAGTTCGCCGTTGACGGCGACCTGCGGCGCCGACAGGCCGCCCGCGCGCCCCTCGCCGCCCTCGAAACGTGACAGAACCCGAAGTCGACCACTCGCCTACGCCAGCGCCGCCGGCCTACCCGACGCCACCCTGGTTAGGCTCCACACAGCTCGTCAGCTGCACACCGACCTGATGATCAAATGGAGAAATCCTGGAGATCACAATGCGCACCAACACGCTCCACCAGAGCAAAACGAACACGAACAAGACATGCTGACCTGGGCGGATACCAGAATCCGCAGGTCAAAGGCTTGATCGCTCAACCTTGACACGGCAGTGCTCACAGGGCCCGCATCGTGCAACACCACTTCCGTTCACGACAGGTCAGTCCGCACCGTCCGCGCGAAGACCTACAACCGCCCTTGTACCGCCTGCCGGAAGAGGGCTCGCGAGCGGTGCCAGACACTTGGGTGCTCCGCAGGTGCTCCGCGGGTGCTCCGCGGCGGCGACCCGAACCGACATGCTGCGGCATCTGACGGCACGCCGCGACACGCGGCAGCACGGCGCCCCGTTGGCTCTTAACCAGCGGGCCTGGAGATCGAGGCATCGCGTACCGGCACTCAGCTCAAGAGGAACAACCTCACCCGAACACGGCTGAGGCGAAACGATCACCGTGACTCGCCGCCAAGAGCGGCGGGCACTGTCTCCCGCAGCTGTCCGACACGCCCACCGGATGGCCCCGACTGCGCGGCCGAGATCTCACGCGCTCCCCGGAACTCCGACGCACGTATCCGGCATCGGCTGACCCCCACACCACGGGAGGTCACGCGACTTCGATCATCACCGGCACCCAGCCATGCGCCAGCAGAAGAGGCGGCCGACCAGGCAAACCTGGACATCGCCTGGAGCAGACCGTTGACCCCATTTCGCGATGATCTAGATCCTGCTCCAGTTCTGCTCCACCTGACCGTTTTCGATCATGCAAGGAGTCCACTTGGAACAGACGTTCAAGATCACAAAACAGCCCGCTGACCTGGGCGAACACGCCAGTCAGCGGGCTAGGTGAGATGGTGGAGCTGAGGGGGTTCGAACCCCTGACCCCCACACTGCCAGTGTGGTGCGCTACCAGCTGCGCTACAGCCCCGTGTGCAAATACGCAAGCCCTCCCGGGCGTGCTCGTACAAGTTACCTGACGCTGCGCACGGTGGCGCGGTCGGGTCGGGAGGTTCCCTCTGGGGCGCTTGCGTGCTACACCGAGGGCGTGATCGTGGATGATGTCGGCAGTGTGGCCCTCGTCGAGCCGGATGCGGAGGGGGTGGCTCCCCACCTGCGGCGACAGGTGCAGGAGCGGCGGCTTCGGGAGCTGCTCGACCGGCTGGTCGCGGCCGGCGGGCTGCAGGGGCGGCGGCTCGTCGACGCCGGGGTTTCGGGTGGGGCGGACGTGTCGCTCGACGACATCGGGCGGTTGCCCACGGTCACCAAGAAGGACCTCTGGGAGCACTACCCGCACGGGCTGCGTGCCGTGCCGGCCGAGGACATCGTCTGCGTGCACGGGTCCTCCGGGACCGGCGGACGCCCGACGCTCGTGCCCTACACCGCGCACGACGTGGACGTCTGGGCGCGCGTCATGGCTCGGGCGCTCGGGGGTGCGGGCGCGACCCGGCGGAGCATCGTGCACAACGCGTACGGGTACGGGCTCTTCACCGGCGGGCTGGGGGTCCACCACGGCGGCATGCGGCTCGGCGCGACGGTCATCCCGCTGTCCGGTGGGATGACCGAGCGGCAGATCCGCATGCTGGTCGACCTGCGGCCGGACATCCTGACCTGCACACCCTCGTACGCGATCTTCCTCGGGGAGGCCATGCGGGCCGCGGGCATCGAGGCGGACAGCCTGCGCGCCGGCGTCTTCGGGGCGGAGCCGTGGACCCACGAGATGCGCACCCAGATCGAACGCCTGCTCGGACTGCGCGCGCTCGACATCTACGGGCTCTCCGAGATCATCGGCCCGGGCGTGGCCTGCGAGTCGCTCGACTCCGGGGGGATGCTCAACGTCGCGGAGGACCACTTCTTCGTCGAGGCGGTCGACGCCGACGGCAACGCCGTGCCGGACGGCACGCCCGGCGAGCTCGTGTTCACCACGCTCACCAAGACCGGCATGCCCCTGCTGCGCTACCGCTCCGGCGACGTCGCCGTGCTCGCCGGGCCCGTGCCGGGCGCGCCGCGCACCCTGCGCCGCATGTCGAAGCTGCTCGGCCGCACCGACGACATGCTCGTCGTCCGCGGCGTGAACGTCTTCCCCACCGAGATCGAGGCCGTGCTGCTTACCGACGCGCGGGTCAGCCCGCACTACCTCGTCGTCGAGGATCGGCGGGTCGCGGCGCGGCCGGAGCTGCGCGTGGCGGTGGAGCCCACGGCCGCCGGCGACGACGAGCGGCTGGCCGCGGACCTGCTGGGCGCGCTGCGCGAGCGGCTGGGCATCACGTGTGTGGTGCGCGTGCTCGCGCCGGGCTCGGTGCCGCGCACGGAGGTCGGCAAGGCGCGGCGGTTCGCCCGGTGGACCGAGGGCGAGCCGCCGCTCGCCGGGATCAGCTGACTCAGCTCGGGTTCGCGAGCACCGCGTCCAGCCACTTCGGGTCGGACGTGTCGATGACCTCGTGTCCCTTTGCGACGGTCGGGGTACCGAAACCGGTCTGGCCGTTGATGTCCTGCTGCAGGTAAGCGGTCGTACGTGTCTTGTCGAAGACGGACTGGATGATGCTGTCGTACTTTCCGCTCTCCACACAGGACTTGAACGACGCGTCGGTGATGCCGAGGTCCTGGCCGAGCTTGGCGAGCTGCTGTTTGTCCCAGCCGCGCGAGCCCTCCGCGGGCTGCGCGTCGTAGAGGCTCAAGTGGAACGCGGGGAACTTCCCGGCGTCGGCGGCGCATAGGCCGGCGTTGGCCGAGTCCATCGAGTACCCGGGCGGGTCGGAACTGTTGTTGAGCAACGGCAGCATGTGATAGCGCAGCCGCAGGCTGCCGTCCTTGACGTGCTGGGTGAGGGCGTCGCCGTAGTTGTTCTCGAACTCGTGGCAGACCGGGCAGAGGAAGTCCTCGTATAGGTCGAGCGTGACCTTGGCGGACTTCTGGCCGACCAGCACGGCGGCGGCGTCGCGCTGCACCGGGTAGTTCGCGTCGTCGCCCGCGGCGCCGGTGGCGGCGTTGTCGAGCTCGGTCGTGTCCTTGGCCGCGATGTTCGCGCCCTCGGTCGCGTTCTTCTTGTTGCTGGTGTAGATGACCCCGCCGAGCACGGCGCCGAGCAGCACGACCACGACGACCACGCCGATGATGACGGGTTTCCGGTCGGCCGGCTTGTGCTTGGCGACGGCCGGTTTGCCTCGTGATCCCAGCTGCGCCTGGCGCCTCTTGCGCTCGTTGCGCTCTGCTCCGCCCACCGATCAGGTCCTTCCGTGCGTGTCCACCGGTTCGACCGGTGCGTTCCTGGTGGTCAGCCAACCGTCCATGGCGAACAGCGTGCGCGGCCGCACGATCAGCCAGCCGGCGAGCACCAGGAACCCGATGTCCCTGGCGATCTCCTGCGGGTAGCTCGTGTCTCCCGAGGAGACCTGGCCGCCGCCGCCGAAGCAGCCGCAGTCGATCGAGAGGCCGCGGGCCCACGCCTGGGCGACGGCGCCGATGAACGCGAGCAGCACCACCGCGGAGACGACAGCCGTGAGCCGGGTGCCGAGGCCGAGGAGCAGCAGCACGCCGAGCGCGAGCTCGAGAAACGGCACGGCGCCGGCGACGGCGCTGACCGCGCCGGCGGGCAGCAGGTCGTAGGCCTGGACAGCGATGTAGGTCTGGTTGAGATCGCTCGCCTTGATGAACCCCGACACCAGCCACACCGCGGCCAGACCGAACCGGGCAACGGCACCGATGCCGTCGAGCACGCGCGCGGACGGTCGAACCACACCCCCGACGCTACCGAAGCCGCCTTAGCACAACCTGAGAGCCCGTCGCCGCAGCTCAGCAACCACACCCCCGACGACCACCCCGTACGCAAGATGATCAGCAACCTGCGGCCCAACCGGCAACCCCCGCACGGCCGCAGCCCGCTCCCCCGGCACATTCAGATCAACGAGAGCAATCCCGGCTCCGGCAACCGCCCCCCAAAGAACGGTGCACCGCCGCGGCAGAACAACAGCAAGCACAACCCCCCACCCAAGCGAAATCACAAGGTGCACAGGCAAAGCCGCCAAAAGCAGCCGCCCGGACGAAGTCTCACGCGGCAACAACAACGCGCCAGCAGCCCGAGTAGCAGCAAGCGGATCCCGCCGAGTAACCAAAGCATGCACCGTAGAGGGCACCCCGCTGAGAACAGCAGCCACCAACCCGGCTCGCAACCCAACGCCGACGCTGGACACACTCCCATCATGCACAACGACCGAGACCGAGGAACGAGAGAGGTCGAACCCGTGAAGGGTGCTGGTCGATGCGCGAAGCACCAACGCCGGGTCGGAAGAAGCTCGCACCGTGGGGGGGTTTGGGGGGCTCGGCCTCCCAACATGGTCCGAAGACGAGCCGGCGAGCGCTCTACGCGAGCACTCGCCGGCCGAGTGGAGGTGCCGGGAATCGAACCCGGGTCCTCTGTCGCCTTTCCAGGGCTTCTCCGTGCGCAGTTCACTGTGCCTCTACTCGGCCCCGCCGGTCACATGAACAAGCCGGTGTGACGGGCCCAGCCGCTGTAAATGTCCCGTCGCAGGTCCGCGGCCAACCCGCGACGGTGAGCCTCCTAGCTGATGCCGGCAGACCGGGTCGGAGGCGACCCCGGGCCGACAGACATCACGCTCGCTTAGGCAGCGAGAGCGACGTCGCGCTGGGAATTAACCTTGGCGCATATTGGTTTGCGGCGACGCTTGAGGTGGCCATCCGCCTGCACCTGCACGCTTCCCCTGAAGCAACGTCCAGAGTCGAAACCGTTCACCCCCTAGTCGTGGGCACTTCTCGTCAATGATAACGCCCGGGCCTGACAGGATCATCCCGGTTCCGCCCCGGTAGGGCTAGCCCCACCCCCAACCCGGCGGACCGCCCCATGTCACGCGGCGAGCGGCCCAGCCATGCTGGTTCCTGCGACAGCCACTCGAAGGAGACAGCGCGATGACCACGGAGCGTGACGGAACCCGGCCGAACCCACCGCTGTTCGGCTCGCTCGCCTACCTGGTGATGAACCTGCCCATAGGCATCGCCTCGTTCGTCTTCGTCGTCACGACTCTGTCGGTGGGCGTGGGTACCGTGATCGTCTGGGTGGGGCTCGGCGTGCTGGCGGTCTCGATGCTCGTCTGGCGCGGGTTCGCGCAGGTCGAGCGCGCCCGGGTGTACGCCATGCTCGGCACCTACATCGCGCCTCCGTACCGGCCGCTGCCCGAGCATGGCAGGCGCTGGTCCACCCGGATCAAGGATCCGGCGACCTGGAAGGACATGGTCTACTGCGTCCTGCTCCTGCCGATCGGCATCGCCGAGTTCACGATGACGGTCGTGTCCTGGGCGACGAGCCTGTGGCTGGTGACGCTGCCCGTCTACTGGGCATGGCTGCCCGACTCGTGGCGCCCGGTTGCCGGCGACCGGCCCCTGTTCGATGTCGACACCTGGTCCGAGACGCTGCCGTGGGCGGCGGCCGGCGTGCTCGGCCTCGCCATCTCGGTCGCGTTGACCAGGGCCCTCGGCATCGTGCACGCCCGCTACGCCCGCGCTCTGCTCGGCCCGAGCGAGCGCCGCATCTCGAAGCTGGAGCAGCTGTCCACGGCCGGCGCGATCGACTGGAGCAACGAATGGCCGAACACGTCGAACGCGATGTACCGGCCGGTGTCGAGATGACCAGCCCGGAACCGGCACCGCTCTACCTGGTGCGGGGAGCGTCCGGCGGGGATGCTGGGGACGTGGCATCCCGTCCGGCCGACAGCGAGCAGCGCGTCCCGAGCCTGGCCGCACGTGGTTTCCGGTCGGCCCTGTTCATGATCGCCGCGTTCCCGGTCAGCGTCGCGAGCTTCGTGCTGATAGTCACGCTGTTCAGCGTCGGCGTCAGCACGCTGATCGTCTGGATCGGGCTTGCCGTACTGCTGCTGATGACGCGGGTCGTGTCGGGGATGGCCGCGGCGAACCGGCGGATGATCCGCGGCATTCTCAAGGTCGACATCCCGACCCCGCAGATCGAGCTGGACCAGTCCGGCTCGTTCTGGCGGCGGTACCTGAACCGGATGGTCGACGGGCAGATGTGGCGCAACGTCGCCTACCTGCTGATCACGTTCCCGCTGCACTGCTTCGAGTTCCCGCTGGGCATCGTCGGCGTGGTGGTCCTGCCGGTCGGCATGTTCGTGTTGCCGGTGATCGCGGCCTTGCACGTCATGCTGGCGAAGGCGCTGCTCGGCCCGAACACGACGGAGCAGCTGACGCAGAAGGCCGAGCACCTGCAGGCGTCCCGGGCGCGTGGGGTCGACGCGGCGGAGGCCGAGCGCAGGCGCATCGAGCGCGACCTGCACGACGGCGCGCAGCAGCGGCTGGTGGCGGTCGCGATGGGCCTGGGCCGCGCGAAGTCCAAGATGGACAATGACCCGGACGCGGTGCGCGCGCTGATCGACGAGGCGCACGCGGACGCGAAGCTGGCCGTGTCGGAGCTGCGCGACCTGGCTCGCGGGATCTACCCGGCGGTGCTGGGCGATCGCGGGCTGGACGCCGCGCTGTCGTCGCTGGCGGCGAAGTGCCCGATCCCGGTCGACGTGCACGTGGTGATCGAGCCGCGGCCGCCCGCCGCGGTGGAGAGCACGGCGTACTTCATTGTCGGCGAGTGCCTGACCAACGTCGCGAAGCACTCGGGCGCGACGGAGGCGAAGGTCAACGCGTGGCGCGAGGAGCGGCCGAGCGGCGACCAGGTGATCGTCGAGATCACCGACGACGGCCATGGCGGCGCGACGATGCGTCCGGGCGGTGGGCTGTCCGGCCTCGCGGACCGTGCTGCCACGATTGACGGTGTGATGACCGTGGTGAGCCCGATCGGCGGGCCGACTGTGATCAGGGCTGATCTGCCATGCACGTGGTGATCGCGGAGGACTCCGTACTGCTGCGTGCCGGGATCCAGCGCCTGCTGGCCGACGAGGACATCGAGACGGTGGCCGCCGTCGAGGACGGCGAGGGCCTGCTCGTCGCGGTGAGCGAGCACCGCCCGGACCTCGCGATCGTCGACGTACGCATGCCGCCGTCGTTCACGGACGAGGGTCTGCGGGCGGCATTGAAGGCGCGCGAGCAGCAGCCGGGGTTGCCGGTGCTGGTGCTGTCGCAGTACGTGGAGGAGCGGTACGCGGTGGAGCTCCTGTCCGGGGGTGCCGGCGGCGTCGGATACCTGCTGAAGGAGCGGGTGGCCGACGTCGCGGAGTTCGTGGACGCGGTGCACCGGGTCGCGGCGGGCGGCACGTGCATCGACCAGGAGGTGATCGCACAGCTGATGGCACGCGGCAGACGAAACCCGATCGACGTGCTGACGCCGCGGGAGCGCGAGGTGCTCGGCCTGATGGCGCAGGGCCTGTCGAACGTGGCGATCGCGAAGTCCCTGATCGTCTCGGACGGCGCGGTGGAGAAGCACGTGGGAAACATCTTCTCGAAGCTGGGCCTGGAGCCGAGCGCGGTGGAGCACCGCAGGGTGCGCGCGGTGCTCACCTTTTTGGAGAAGGGCTAGGAATCGAAGGCGAAGGCGAGCCGAGGCGGCGCTCGTGCGAGGACGATCGAGCCGCCAGTGACGACGATGCCGACGCCGAGCGGCGCGGCAACGAACGAAGCCGAAGCCGAGCCTGCGGCGCAGCGCGAGTATGACGCGGGCCGAGCGGCGCCAGCGAAGCCGAGCCGCGCGCCAATGGTGAAGCCGAGCCTGCGGCGCCAGCGCGAGAATGAAGTGGGCCAAGGGCGCCAGCGGGGAAGGCCCAACTGAGCCTTGCGGCGCCATCACGAGAATGGCTCGGGCAGACCCGCTAACGGTGAAGCCAAACCCTTCGGCGCCCGCGAGAATGAACCGGGCCAAGCGGCGCCAGCGACAAGGGCGAAAGCCGAGCCCGTTCGGCGCCAGCTCGTGCGACTGAAGGGTCGGGGCCGTAGGCGGGCCATTCGCGGGCAGGGCGCCAGCCCTGCCCGCGAATACCAGCCCGCAGGCGACGAAGGCTCGCGACTAAAGGGTGGAGCGAAGCGAAATCGGCGAAGCCGACGCCGAAGGCGCCCTTGAATCGTGAGTCGAAGCCCGTAAAACCCGCCGCCGGCCCCGACCCCGTCAACCGCCCGCCGGACAGAACACCGGCCCCCACAAGCAAGCCCAATTCTTCCAGGCCGCAAGCGGCCTGGCCTCCGGCCCCCGAAATCCAGCGTACCAACGCCCGCTGACAATTCCGCCGCGAGCGCCTGAGACCTGTGGACAACCGCCCGGGGGACCCCCGGTTTCCACATTACCGATACCCACCGACAATCCCCGGCCGAGCGCCTGAGAATCCACACAGCCTGTGGACAATCCGCCGACCTGTGGACAACTCCCCGGGGTCCCCCCGATTTCCACGCTACCGACAACCACCGACAAAAAAACGGACCACAAACGAAACCGGCGCCCCCGCCGCAAAGCGACGAGGGCGCCGGAACCAGGAAATCAGGCAGCCACGGACGCAGCCGACGAAGCCGGCGCCAGAGCCACCTCCAGTACCTCCCGCACGTCCGACGTCAGGTGCACGTCGAGGTCCGCCAGCACCGAAGCCGGGACGTCCTCCAGGTCCGGCTCGTTGCGCTTCGGCAGCACGATCGTCGTGATGCCCGCGCGGTGGGCCGCCAGCAGCTTCTGCTTCACACCGCCGATCGGGAGGACGCGGCCCGTCAGGGAGACCTCGCCGGTCATCGCCACGTCCGAGCGCACCGGGCGGCCCGACAGCAACGACGCGAGAGCCGTGGTCATCGTGACGCCGGCCGACGGGCCGTCCTTCGGGACGGCACCCGCCGGGACGTGCACGTGGACGCCCCTCGACGACAGCGAGTCGACCGGCACCCCGAGCGAGGAACCGTGCGAGCGCAGGTACGACAGCGCGATCTGCGCCGACTCCTTCATCACGTCGCCCAGCTGGCCGGTCAGGGTCACGCCCGACGCACCCGACTCCGACGACGCCACCGACGCCTCGACGAAGAGCACGTCACCACCGGCACCGGTCACCGCCAGGCCGGTCGCCACGCCCGGCACCGCCGTGCGCTCCGCCGACTCCGGCGTGTGCTTCGGCTGGCCCAGGTAGTCGCGCAGGTCGCCGATGTCCAGTGACAGCGGCAACGTCGCCGAATCCAGCGCCAGGCGCGCCGTCACCTTCCGCAGCACTCGCGCGATCGACCGCTCCAGCTGGCGCACCCCGGCCTCGCGGGTGTACTCCCCCGCCATCAGCCGCAGCGCGTCGTCCGACAGCGACACCTCGTCGGCGGCCAGGCCTGCCCGCTCCAGCTGCCGCGGCAGCAGGTGGTCGCGCGCGATCGTGACCTTCTCCTCCTCGGTGTAGCCGTCCAGCCGGACCAGCTCCATGCGGTCCAGCAGCGGCGACGGGATCGTGTCGATCACGTTCGCGGTCGCCAGGAACACCACGTCGGACAGGTCCAGCTCGACCTCGAGGTAGTGGTCGCGGAACGTGTGGTTCTGGGCCGGGTCGAGCACCTCGAGCAGCGCCGCGGTCGGGTCGCCCCGGTAGTCCGCGCCGACCTTGTCGATCTCGTCCAGCAGCACGACCGGGTTCATCGAGCCGGCCTCGGAGATGGCCCGCACGATCCGGCCCGGCAGCGCGCCGACGTAGGTGCGCCGGTGTCCGCGGATCTCCGCCTCGTCACGGACGCCGCCGAGCGCCACCCGGACGAACTTGCGGCCCATCGCCCGCGCCACCGACTCGCCCAGCGACGTCTTGCCGACCCCGGGCGGGCCCGCGAGCGCCAGCACGGCACCGCTGCGCCTGCCGCCGACCACGCCGAGACCCCGCTCGTCACGCCGCTTGCGCACGGCCAGGTACTCGATGATCCGGTCCTTCACGTCGTCCAGCCCGGAGTGGTCCGCGTCCAGCACGGCACGGGCACCCCGGATGTCGTACGCGTCCTCGGTGCGGGTGTTCCACGGCAGCTCGAGCACGGTGTCGAGCCACGTCCGGATCCAGCCGACCTCGGGCGACTGCTCGGAGGTCCGCTCCAGCTTGTCCACTTCGGACATCGCGGCCTCGTGCACCTTCTCGGGCAGCCCGGCCGCCTCGACGCGCGCCCGGTAGTCCTGTTCCTCGGACTCCGGCTTGCCGTCCAGCTCCGCGAGCTCCTTGCGGATCGCGCCCAACTGCTGGCGCAGCAGGAACTCCCGCTGCTGGCGCTCCATGCCCTCCTTGACGTCCTTGCGGATCGTCTCGGCGACGTCCAGCTCGGCCAGCTGCGCGCGGCCCCACTCGTTCAGCTTCTCCAGCCGCTCGGTCACGTCGGCCGTCTCGAGCAGCCAGACCTTCTGGGTCTCGGACAGGTACGGCGCGTACCCGGCCAAGTCGGCCAGCGCGGACGGGTCGTCCTCCTGCTGCACCGAGTCGACCACCTGCCACGCGCCGCGCTGCTGCAGCATCGTGATCACGAGCGACTTGTAGTCCTTCGCCAGCTCGCGGGCCCGGTCGGTC
This sequence comes from Actinophytocola sp., assembly GCA_035995025.1. Classification (GTDB taxonomy): domain Bacteria; phylum Actinomycetota; class Actinomycetes; order Mycobacteriales; family Pseudonocardiaceae; genus Actinophytocola. The sequence continues at coordinate 2,976 of DASYKY010000092.1, read as the reverse complement.
GCCGGCGGCACGGTCGCCACCTCGACCGCCACCCACAGCGCCGCGCCCGGCCCGGTCGTGCCCGCGCCGATGCGCACCCGCTCGGTGCCGCGCACCACGGCGGCGAGCTCGCCGCCGGGCAGCCGCCCGACCTGCTCGATCACGCCGAGAGCGCCCACCCGGGCGTACTTGCCGTCCAGGCGCGGCACCATCACCACGCGCGGCTTCTCCCCCGGGCCGGCAACCGCCTGCGCGGCCTCCACCGCGGCACGGACGTCGGTCCCGTCGGTGCCGGCCATGCGGATCGGCACCACCATGCCCGGCAGCAGCACCGTGTCGTCCAGCGGCAGCACCGGGAGCGTCAGCGACTCTGCCATGAGTTCACCCTCCAAAGTTGAGTCTGTACAGCTCAACCTGGAAAGTGCTCAGGATGTTTCCGCAGCGCGTTCGCTGTGAGCGGAGCCCGCGGAGCGCCCGCTCAGGCCAGTGCGAGCAAGCGGCGGGGCGTGTCCCACAACACGGCCCGCAGGAAGCCCTCGCCGAGCCGGTCGTCCGCGGCCGCCCACGACCCGATGGCCTCGATCTGCACGGCGTAGTCGTACGGGATGTTCGGGAAGTCCGTGCCGAGCGCCACGCGGTCGGCCACGTCCGCGAGCCGCGCCGTCCAGTCCGCTGGCAACGCCTCGACGGCCCCGTTGAACGGCACGCCCACCATCGTCGTGTCCAGGTGCACCCGCGGGTACCGCGCCATCAGGTCCAGCGCGGCGGCGTGGTCCGGCGCGCCCGCGTGCGCGAGCACCGCGGCCAGCCGCGGGTGGCGGGCCAGGACCTGGCCGAACACGTCGAGCCCGGTGAACTCGCCGGGCACCGGCCCGTTGCCGCAGTGGACCACGACCGGCACGCCCGCCTCGGCGAGCCGGCCCCACACCGGGTCCAGCTCCGGCGACCGCGGGTCGTACCGGCCGACCTGGACGTGCGACTTCGCGACGCGGGCTCCGGCGGCGAGCGCCTTGCCGACGTAGTCGGCGGCCCCGGGCTCGGGGAAGAACGTGGCGGTGGGCACCGCGCCCGGGGTGCGGGCCGCGAACTCGAGCACCCACTCGTTCAGCCACTCCGCCATGCCCGGCTTGTGCGGGTAGACCAGCGGCGCGAACGTCGCCACCCCGAGCGCGCGGAGCACGCCGAGCCGCTCGGCGGCCGGGACCCGGTAGCGGATCGGCCACTCGGTGCCGTAGTGGCGCGATGCCTGGTCGAAGTACGCCCACACCTTGCGCTCGACCGGCTCGGGCAGGAAATGCGTGTGCAGGTCGGTGATCCCGGGCAGCCCGTGCGCGGCCAGGAAGGCCGGTACCTCGCCGTCCTTCACCAGCGGCCTTTGAGCGCCCGCCCGTGCGCCTTGGCGATCTCCCGCTCCGCGTCCCGTTTGGCCAGCGACTGGCGCTTGTCGTAGGACTTCTTGCCGCGCGCGAGCGCCAGCTCGACCTTGACCTTGCCGTCCTTGAAGTACATCGACAGCGGGACCAGCGACAGCCCGCTCTCCTTGGTCTTGCCGATGAGCCGCAGGATCTCGCCCTTGTGCAGCAGCAGCTTGCGGGTCCGCCGCGGCGTGTGGTTGGTCCACGTGCCCATCGTGTACTCGGGAATGTGCAGGTTGCGCAGCCACACCTCGCCGTCGTCGACGGTCGCGAAGGCGTCCACAAGGGACGCCCGGCCCTCGCGCAGCGACTTCACCTCGGTGCCCATCAGCGCGATCCCGGCCTCGTAGGTGTCCAGGACCGTGTAGTCGTGCCGAGCCTTGCGGTTCGACGCGATGACCTTGCTGCCACGCTCCTTGGACATGCGGTCAACTCTACGTGGCCGCGCGAGGCGTTAAGTCCGCACGTACAGCCGCAGCGTCACGTAGCCGGTGACCGCGGAGATCCCCATCGCGGTGAGCAGCAGCCACGGCGCGGTCAGCAGGATGTCCAGGCCGTCGATGGGTTTGACCACGCCGGCCGCGAACGGCCCCTGGAGCACCCCGTCGAGGAACCAGAGCTTCGCGCCGACCAGCAACAGGATGGCGAGGACCGCGCCGACGACGCCGGCGACCACCGCTTCCAGGAGGAACGGCAGCTGGGTGTACCAGCGGGTGGCGCCGACCAGCCGCATGATGCCGACTTCCGTCCTTCTCGTGAACGCCGACACCTGCACCGTGTTGGAGATCAGCAGCAGCGCCGCGACGGCCTGGATCAGCGCGATCGCGAACGTCAGGTTCCGGACGCCGTTCAGCGCGTCGAAGAACCGCTGCAGGAACTCGCTCTGGTCGGCGATCGAGTCCACGCCGACCCGTCCCGAGTACGACTGCACGATCACGTCCGGCCGGTCCGGGTTGGACAGCTTGACGTTGAACGACGCGGGCAGCGCCTCCGGTCGCGCGAGCTTCACCAGCTCCGGCTGCGACTCGAAGATCTCCTTGAACCGCTTGTAGGCCGCGTCCCGGTTCTCGTACTGCACGGCCTCGATAGCCGGGTTGTTCTCCAGGTCCGAGCGCAGTCCCTTGCAGGGGTCGGCCTTGCAGTCCTTGTCGTTCGCGCTGATGTCGTTGGTCAGATAGACGTTGACCTCGAGCTTGTCCTCGTAGACCGCCTGGGTCTTGTCGATCATCCGCACGACAAGGAGGCCACCGCCCAGCAGGGCGAGCGAGATCATCGTCGTGAGGATCATCGCGACGGTCATCGTCACGTTGCGCCGGAGGCCGGTCAGGACCTCGCTGAACACGAAGCTGGCACGCATCTGGGGAAGTAGTCCTTGTGAGGGTCGGGGGCGGACGGAAGCCTAACGGCCGACGCCGTATACACCGCGTGAGTCGTCTCGAACGACCTGGCCGAGGTCGAGCTCGACGACGCGGCGGCGCATCGAGTCGACGATCGAGTGGTCGTGCGTGGCCATCAGCACCGTCGTGCCGGTGCGGTTGATCCGCTCCAGCAGCAGCATGATGTCCTGGCTGGTGTCGGGGTC
>DASYKY010000091.1:0-43807 GCA_035995025.1 Actinophytocola sp. | reverse complement strand
ACCGCGCACAAGATTCAGCGGCATGCCGTGCACCCGCGGCGTTCGGGGATTCGCCACATCGTCGATGTGCAGCCCGTGCCAAGCGTCCCGGTGCGCTGCATCCAGGTCGATGCCGCTGACCACCTCTTTCTCGCCGGCCGGTCGATGATCCCGACCCACAACTCGACGCTGGGGCTTGACTTCATCCGGTCGTGTTCGGTGAAGCACGGCATGACCAGTGTCATCTTCTCGCTGGAGATGAGCCGTACCGAGATCGTCATGCGCATGTTGTCCGCGGAGGCCAAGATCCGCCTTGGTGACATGCGTGGTGGCCGGATGTCCGATGACGACTGGACGCGCCTCGCACGACGGATGAGCGAGGTCAGCGAGGCGCCGATGTTCGTGGACGACTCGCCGAACATGACGATGATGGAGATCCGGGCGAAGGCGCGGCGGCTCAAGCAGCGGCACGACCTGAAGCTGGTCGTGGTCGACTACATGCAGCTGATGACGTCTGGCAAGCGCGTCGAGTCCCGTCAGCAGGAGGTCTCCGAGTTCTCCCGCCAGCTCAAGCTGCTCGCCAAGGAGATCGAGGTCCCGGTGGTGGCGATCAGCCAGCTCAACCGTGGTCCCGAGCAGCGCACCGACAAGCGCCCGATGCTTTCGGACCTGCGCGAGTCCGGCTCGCTGGAGCAGGACGCCGACATGGTCATCCTGATCCACCGCCCGGACGCCTGGGAACGCGACGACCCCCGCGCCGGCGAGGCCGACCTGATCCTCGCCAAGCACCGCGCGGGCCCGACCACCACGGTCACCGTGGCGCACCAGCTGCACTACTCCCGCTTCACCGACCTCGCTCAGGGCTGACGCCCGGCTGGGCGTTGCTGGTCATGACGTTATGACGCCTGTACGACATGCTCCCGGGTGAGAAGGAGCTCGTCCGCTTCACCGAGACCGAAGGAGCCGCCGGGCGCCCGCCGAGGTGGATGCCGGGAGCTGGTCGGTCGGCAGCGGCAGTCGGGCGATGTCGCCACGGCGCACGCCGACGCGCCCGACCGCCAGACCGCCAGACAGAGCGGACTCCGGTCAGCCGTCGCAGGGTTGCCCGACTCAACTACCACCGATCCCATGGCGTCCACGTTGGACAGCCACCCCGCCGCACAAGTCCCTGCCCGCGTCAGCCCTGTCCTGGCCTCATAGGGCTAGGCGCGGGGGCTTGCGGCGTACAGGTCGCGCATGAGGGCTGCTTCGGCGCCGTGGTGGATCAGTTCGTCCAGGATGTGCAGGACGAAGGACCGGCGCGTGGAGTCGGCGTAGTGGCCGGCCTGCGGACCGATCGGCTCGGTCAGGGACCGCTCGGCGGTGGCGGTGAGGACCGTTCGCCAGCAGGCGTGTGCCGCGGTCAGCTCGGTCAGCGCCGCTTCGGCGGTGGCCGGGTCGCCCTCGAGGTCGCGGGGTGGCGGGGACGGGCGGCCGAGCCATGGGCCGTTGCGGTTCTCGCGCAGGAGGTCCGCGATGTGGCACAGGCGCCAGGCCAGCGTGGTGAGGGCGGGCGCCTCGCCGGGGCCTGCCGGGCCGTCGGAACGGAAGACGCCGTCGGGGCCGCGGCGAACCGTGCGGCAGCCGGGCACCGGCTCCCACAGGTACTCCGCGTCGTTGAGGCCGGCCAGCCGTCCTTCGAGGCGGTGCCAGGCGTAGTCGGACAGCTCGACGAGGTCGTCGCGGCAGGTGGTGGCCATGGGCGCAGTCTCGCGCACGCGAAGGGCCCGGGAGCGCGTGGCTCCCGGGCCCTTCGGCACCTATCCGATCAGGCGATCGGGTGCACGGTGAACAGGTTGGCCAGTGCGGCCCGGGTGACCGACAGCGAGCCGTCGTCCAGCACGGACGCCGGGTTCGCGGCCGGGAGGGCCGGAGCGTCGACCGGCAGGTTGTTCAGCGACGGGGCCTGCACGACCGGCACCGCGCTGACGTCACCGACCGACGGCACGTTGGGCACGATCTCCGTCACGTCGGCGTCACCGACGGCCGGGAGGTCGGCCGGAGCCGCGACCGCGGGCACCGCCGGGACGGCGGGCAGCTGGGTCGTGACGTCCGTGAGGTCACCCAGTGCCGGCACGGCCGGCAGCACGGTGGTCGCGTCGGTCAGGTCACCGGCAGGCAGCGCCGGCACGGCCGGAACCACGGGCACAGCCGGAACAGCCGGAACGCCCGCTACCGCGGGCACGGCAGGCAGCACCGTGGTCGCGTCGGTCAGGTCACCCGCCGGCAGCGCCGGCACACCCGGAACCGCCGCAGCGGCGGGCACGGCCGGAAGCGTGCCGGGCAGGTCGGCCAGCTCGTCGCTGACCGGCAGCTCCTCCAGCGGGATGTCGCTCAGCGGCGTGCCGGCCAGCGGCAGGTTGCCGGTGGGCAGGTTGCCGGTGGGCAGGTCACGCGCCGAGCGGGAACCGCCGAGCCCGTCCGCTGCCGCGCCGGGAATCTCCACCGCGTGGGCGACGACGCCCTCGAACAGGTCACCCGAGACCGCCGGGAACGGGTTGTCCGCACCCGACTTCGGCAGCGGCGCCGGGAGCGTGTGGTACTCCGCGACCGCGTCCGTCACCTGGCTCACCTGGTCCTGGCCGGGCACGCCGGCCATCCCGCCGGCGAACCCGTCGAGGACACCGCTGAACGCGCCCGCAAACGGCGTGAACCGGTCGGTCGGCAGCGCGAGGTCGCGCTGCGCCGAGCGGCCGAACACGAACGTCGGCAGGTCGGTCGGCGACATGCCGCCGCCGTTCACCGGCAGGTCCAGCTGGCTCGCACCCTCACCGACCGACAGGTCGCTGACGTTGGACGAGTCGGCGACCGCCGCCGCGAGCACCTCGACCGGCACGTCGTAGATCGGCGCGTCGGCGCCGACCGGGACCGTGCCGTCGATGCCGGACAGCGAACCGGCGGCGCCACTCGTGGTGGACGTGCCGCCGACGGTGTTGTCGCTGACGCCGTCACCCGACGCCTGCGAGTAGCTCTCCGCCGCCGAGACCGCGTCGCCGAACGGCTGCGCCACGGCGCCGGCCGGCACGTCGACCAGGTTGCCGGCGAGGAAGCCCTCGTCGCCCGCGGTGTCCATGTCACCGCCGGACGTCGCGGTCGAGGTGCTGTCCGCCGCTGCGGAGTTGACCCCGCCGACGCCCGAAGCGGCGGCCGCGAAGCTCTGCGCGACCGGAAGTGCCTGCGGGCTCACGACGTTGCCGGTACCCAGGCCGGAGGTGCCGTCCGTGTCGACGGTGCCGCCCGAGGTCGACGACGTCTCCGACGACGCGTCGGAGGAGTTGACGCCCAGCGCCGCGGCCGACTCGCCGAACGCCTGGCCGGCCGAGCCGACCGGGCCGGACACGACGTTGCCGGAGCCGACACCGTCCTGGCCGTCGGTCATGGCGTCACCGCCGGCGGTCGTCGTGGTGGTGCCGCCGGCCGTCTGCTCGCCGCCGGCCAGCGCGCTCGCGCCGGTGCCGAACACCTGCGCGGGAACGGAGACCGGGGCCTGGCCGATGTTGCCGGAGCCGAGGCCCGCGGTGCCGGTGGCCTCGGAGTCGCCACCGGAGGTGACCTCGGTGTCGGTGGTCGCGTTCGAGTCGGTGAACGCCACCGCACCCGCGCCGTTGCCGAACGCCTGCGCGGCGCCCGCCACCGGAGTGGTCACGTTGTTCGACGCGAGCCACCCGTTGTCGTCGTCGGTGCTGCCGCCGCCGTCGCCGACGGTCGACTTGACCTCCGAGGCAGTGGCGTCCGCACCACCCGCCGCGGCGGCCACGTTGCCGAAGCCCTCGACCGGGGCCGAGAGCGGGGCGGTCGCCGTGTTGCCGCCGCCAAGCGAGTTGTCACCGGTCGTGCCGGTGTGGCCGCTGGAGTTGGTGTCGGCGGCCTGCGTGGCGGTCGAGGACGCGGCACCCGCGCCCGCAGCAGAGTTGCCGAACACGTCGACGGGCCCGCTCGGCGCGGCGCTGGCGACCGTGCCGGAGGCCAGGCTGTCGTGCCCGCGGGTGTAGGAGTCGCCGCCCGCCGTCGGGGCGACCGTGTTGTCGGCCGCCGCCGTGGCGTTGCCGACGCCGGCCGCCGCGTTGCCGAAGGCCTCGGCGGGCGCCGCGACCGGAGCCGTCGCCGCCGCGCCGGAGAGGACCGAGCCCTCACCGGTGCTGCGGGTGGTGCCGCCTGCCGTGGTCTGGCTGTCGCTCGCGCAGTCCGCGGTGGCGCCACCGGCCGCCGCGCCCGCGTTGCCGCACAGCAGCGCCGGGCCGCTTACCGCGGGCTCGACGATGTTGCCCGCGCCGACGGCCGGGTCGCCGTTGGTCTCCAGGTAGGTGGGCACGCCGTAGAGGCCGTCGCGCAGCGCGCCCGCCGTGGCGGTGGCGGTGGACTCGGACGAGGCGTCCGCCTTGCCCAGCCCGGCGATCCCGTTGCCGTTGCCCTCGAGTGGGGTGGCGATCGGCGCGGCACCGATGTTGCCGGAGCCGAGGCTGTCCGCGCCCGAGGTGAGCACGGTGCCGCCGGAGGTGGCGGTCGTGTCGGCCTGCGAGTCGCTCTGCGCGCGGCCCGCACCGCCGATGGCGTTGCCGGTGAGCTGGGCCGGGGTGGCCCAGTGGCCGGCGACGACGTTGCCGGACAGCACGCCGTCGCTGCCGTCGGTGACGACGTCGCTGGTGACGGACGTGTCCTGGCCGGCGGTACTGGTGGAGCTCGCCCGGCCGAGGCCGGCGATGGCGTTGCCGGTGACCTGGACGGGCAGCGCCCAGTCGAGGTCGACCACGTTGCCGGAGACGAACCCGCCGCGGCCGTCGGTCATGACGGTCTCGGAGTCCGCGTAGGACTGGTACGAGTCGTTCTCGACCTCGGCCTTACCCAGCAGCGCGATGGCGTTGCCGGACACGTCGACCGGGACGACCAGGTCGCCGTCGACCCGGTTGCCCTCGAAGGCGCCCGTGACGTGCGGGACGCCGACGTGCGGCACGGTCGGCAGCGGCGGGATGCCCGCCTTGGCGGTGGTGGTGTCGAACTTGTCGGTGAGCGGCTTCGCCTTGTCCAGCACCGGCCGCGCCTGCTGCTCGACCTTGGCGAGGGTCGGGTCGACCTTGGCGGAGACCGTGTCGACGACCGGTGCCGCCGCGTGCTCGACCTTGCCGACCACGGGCGCGGCCGCCGGGGCGGCCTTGCCCGCCACCGGCGCGGCGCCGGCGAGGTCGGCGGCGCTGACGCGCAGCTCCTTGTTGATGACCGGAAGGCTCTTCTGGCCCAGCGGCGTGCCGAGCGCGTTGTTGTCGAAGTGAACGGGGACGCGCACCGACCCGTCCAGCGGCGATGCCGGCCGGTCCGGGTTGACGTCCTCGTCGGCAGAAGCGATGCCGGTACCCAGCATCAGCAAACCACCAGTGACTAGCGCGGTCTGGAGACCGCGCTTCGCCCAGGTTTGCATCGTTTGATGCTCCTTTCGTTTTCCCTCGGGGGGTTTTGGCGGGTGGCCGGGCGCGTTGACGTGGGAACGCGCCGGGGCAATCGACCACCCGGGTCGGGGGCGGGATGGAACCCGCGGTGGGTGGGCGCGGCACCGGGCCAGCACGAGGCGGCGGTGCATCCGGCTCACGAGCACTCGGGGCCCGGGCCGGTCGCGCCGCGGGAGTCAGTCGGGGGCGACGCCGGGCTGGGCGCCGACGCGACCGAAGGTGGTCGCCTCGGTGGCGGGCACCGTCAGGCCGCGCACCAGCGCGGGCGTGCGGTCCTGCCACGGCAACGCCGCGAACAGCGACGAGTCGGCCGGGTTCCCGGCGGAGCCGGTGTGGCCGGAGGCCGGCACCGGCGTGGCGGGCGCGAACGGCGCCGGCGAGGCCGGGAAGCCGGGGAAGGACGGCATGCCCGGCGCTGGTGAGCCACGCCGGGGCATGCCGTCCAGGTAGGCGCGGCCGGTCGCGGTGCGCTCGGCCGTCTGGTCCGGGTCGACGCCCGGGGTGGCCACCTTGCCGGTGGCGGCGGGCGGAACGGCGGCCGGCGCGGGTGTCGGGCTGTCGGACCGGCCGAGGCCGGCCCCGTCACCCGCGACCGGCGCCGCGCTGCGGCCGACGTGCTCGAGCCCGCACAGGGCGCCGGTGCACTCGGGCAGCTTCTCGGCGGCGTGCCCGCGGAACGAGCTCGCCGCGTGCTTGACCTTCTCGCCCAGCTGCTCGATGGCGTGCGCGGGCGGCGGGTCGGAGAGGTGGCGGGCGGCCGACTCGACCGCCTTGTCGATCGCGCCCGAGATCGGCGCGGCGACGGGTGCGGTGACGGGTGCTGTGAAGGAGCCGACGACCGGGACGGGCTTCGGAGTGGTCAAGCCGGTGTCGGCGGACGCGCCCGCGGTGGACAGGCACCAGGCGATGACGGTTCCGGCGGCGGCGCCGCCCACGACCGTCAGCGTGCGCAGGACGACGCGCCGCGCGAAGGCGGCCGTGTCCCGGGCAGTGCTGGTCGCTTGATCCACCGATGTCCTCGCCTGGTTCGGATGCGCCGCCGGGAGACTCCGAACTCCGCGAACGCTGTGCGCTCGCTCGGTCACGTTCGGTTCCGGCGGGCCGTGCAGCAAGGAGGCTTTCATTGCGGCGGGCCGCTTTGCACGCTCAAGTCGAGGGAACCCCCTGATCGTGTGACGAACACAAAGTGTGTCCACACCTCACGATCCGTAGTGACCACAGGAGGACCGGCATGCGCACGAGAACCTGTCCACAACCCGACTTCGCGGCCACAAGCCGCGTTGTCACCTGCCGAATGTCCGACTCGCTCGCTACCGTTCGATCGTGACCACATCTCGCCGCGAGCGAAAGCCGCGCAAACCCCCGGCCGACGTGACCGAGCTGGTACCCACCGGGCTTCGCGTGAGCGGGGCGCTGGCGTGGCGGTTCATCATGGTGATCGCGGCGCTGTACGTGATCGTCTGGCTCGCCGGCTACTTCTCGCAGGTACTCATCCCGATCGCGATCGCCTTGCTGCTGGCGGCGCTGATGGCGCCGGGGGTGGACCGGCTCGCGCAGGCGCGCGTGCCGCGCGGGCTGGCGTCGCTGCTGGTCATGGTGCTCGGCATCGCGCTGCTCGGCGGCCTGATCACGTTCGTGATCATCACGTTCACCAACGGTCTTCCCCAGCTGCAGCAACAGGTCTCCGACTCGCTGAACCAGATCCAGGACTGGCTCACCACCGGCCCGCTGCACCTGCGCGACCAGCAGATCCAGAACTTCATCAACGACACGGTGAAGGCGATCCAGGACAACCAGGCGGCGATCACGCAGGGCGCGCTCACCACGGCCGCGACGATCGGAGAGCTCCTCACCGGCCTGCTGCTGACCGTGTTCGTGCTGATCTTCTTCCTCTACGACGGGGCGGGCATCTGGACGTTCGTCACACGCGGCGTGCCGGTACGGGTGCGCGAGCGCGTGGACGTGGCCGGGCGCCGTGGTTTCGCCGCGCTGGTCAGCTACGTGCGGGCGACGGCCGCGGTGGCGCTGGTCGACGCGGTCGGCATCGGCGTCGGGCTGGCGATCGTCGGCGTGCCGCTGGTGATCCCGCTGTCCGCGCTGGTGTTCCTGTCCGCGTTCGTGCCGATCATCGGTGCGGTTCTGGCGGGCACGGTCGCGGTGTTGATCGCCTTGGTGGCCAACAGCTTCATCGCCGCGCTGATCGTGCTCGGCATCGTGATCGCCGTGATGCAGCTGGAGAGCCACGTGCTGCAGCCTTGGCTGCTCGGCCGCGCGGTCCGGTTGCACCCGCTGGCCGTGGTGCTGGCCATCGCCACCGGCCTGGTCGCGGCCGGCATCGCGGGTGCGCTGCTCGCGGTGCCGCTGCTGGCCGTGCTGAACGCGGGCATCAAGTCGCTGCTCTACGGGGGAGAGACCGAGCCGGAGGACGTGGACGTCCTGCACCAGCCGGCGACCACCGCACCGGAGACCGACAAGGAGGATCCGGCGGACACGAAGGCGACGTGGGAACGTCCGTGACCCCGGGTCCGCAGGCGACCGCTGACCCCACGGTTCCGCTGTGGCGCGGCGCCGTGCTGCTGCGGGGGATCACGCTGGTGTTCGCGGTCGCCGTGGTGCTGGTCTATCTCGACGAGTACGCGCGGCCGTGGCTCGCGCTCGCCGGGGTCGGCGCGATGGCGGCGTGGACGGCCGTGATCGCGGTCTGCTACCTGCGCCCGGCCGGGCGGGTGCTGCGCTTCGCGGTGCTCGACCTGGCCGTGTGCTGTGCGCTGATGTGCCTGTCGCGCCTGGTGCTCACGCCCGCGCAGCTGTCCGTCGACGCGGTGCCGCTGCTGCCGACGATCTGGGTGACCGGCGTGGTGGCGGCGGGCGCGGTGTGTGCCGGACCGGCGGTCGGCGCGGGTTTCGGCGCGGTGGTGGCGGCGTTCAACTACGGCGTGCGGGGCTACGTCGACACGGACCTGACGCGGGACCTGATGCTGCTCGCCGGCGTCGGCTTCGTGGTCGGGCTGGCGGCGTCCTCGTCGCGCCGGTCCGCGGCCCGGCTCGCGGCGGCGCTGCGGGCGGAGGCGGCGACCGCCGAGCGGGAGCGGCTGGCCCGCTCGATCCACGACGGCGTGCTGCAGGTGCTGGCGCGGGTGCGGCAGCGCGGCGCGGACCTCGACGGCGAGGCGGGCGAGCTGGCCCGGCTGGCGGGCGAGCAGGAGATCGCGTTGCGCACGCTGGTCACGACCACCCCGGTGTCCACTCAGGACGGTTCGGCGGATCTGGCCGCGGGGCTGCGGCTGCTGTCCTCGGCACGCGTGTCGGTGTCGGTGCCGGCGACCGCGGTCTCGCTGCCGGCGGCGGTGACCGAGGAGCTGACGGCCGTGGTGCGCGAGGCGCTGACCAACGTGGCGCGCCACGCGGGCCCGGACGCGAAGGCGTGGGTGCTGCTGGAGGATCTGGGCGACGAGGTCGTGGTCAGCGTGCGGGACGACGGCGTCGGCATCGCGCCGAGCAGGCCGGCGGAGGCGGAACGGGAGGGGCGGATGGGAATCGCACGCTCGATGCGGGGCCGGGTGCGCGACCTCGGGGGCACGATCGGGCTGGAGACCGCGCCGGGCGCGGGCACGGAGTGGGAGCTGCGGGTGCCGCGATGATCAGCGCGATGATCACCGTGATGGTCGTGGACGACCACCCGATGTGGCGCGACGGCGTGGCGCGGGACCTGTCCGAGCAGGGCTTCGACGTCACCGCGACCGCCGGCGACGCGGACTCCGCCGTGCGCATCGCCGGCACCGTGCGGCCGGACGTCGTGCTGATGGATCTCAACCTGGGCGACGTGTCCGGCGTGGACGCGATCCGGCGGATCACCGGCACGCTCGCGGACACGCGGGTGCTGGTGCTGTCCGCGAGCGGCGAGCACTCCGACGTGCTGGAGGCGGTGAAGGCGGGGGCGTCGGGCTATCTGGTCAAGTCGGCGTCCGCGGCGGAGCTGGTCGCGGCGGTGCGCCGGACGGCGGCCGGGGACACGGTGTTCACGCCCGGGCTGGCGGGGCTGGTGCTGGGCGAGTACCGGCGGATGGCCGCGGCGCCCGCGGGTGACGAGCCGAGCCTGACCCAGCGGGAGACCGAGGTGCTTCGCCTGGTGGCCAAGGGGTTGACCGCGCGGCAGATCGCGGGCCGGCTGACCTTGTCGCACCGCACGGTGGAGAACCACGTGCAGTCGACGCTGCGCAAGCTCCAGCTGCACAACCGGGTCGAGCTGGCCCGCTACGCGATCGAGCACGGGCTGGACTCCGAACCCGACGAGGCCGCGCAATAGGCTCAGGCGCATGCATGACCCGCGCGTTCTCCTCGACCCGGCCACCGACGCGGTGCGCAAGCTCGCCCGCCGCGGCTACGACCTCGACCTGACCCAGCTGGAGAAGCTGTTCGGTCAGCGCACCGCGACGGTGCAGGCGGCCGACGAGTCCCGGGCGGAGTCCAACCGGCTGGCCAAGGAGGTCGGCGCGGCCGCGAAGCGCGGCGAGGACGTGACGGAGCCGCGCGAGCGGGCACGGGCGGTCAAGGCGCGCGTGCAGGAGCTGGAGGAGCAGCACCGCAGGCTGGCGGCCGAGCTCGAGGACTTCCTGCTGGGCGTGCCGAACCTGCCGGCCGACGAGATCCCGGACGGCGGCTCGGACGAGGACGCGGCGGAGGTGGCCCGGTGGGGCGAGCCGCCCGCGTTCGACTTCGAGCCCGCCGACCACGTCGACCTCGCCGAGCGGCTCGGCATCCTCGACCTGCCGCGCGCCACGAAGCTCGCCGGCCCGCGCTTCGCCGTGCTGCGCGGCGCGGGGGCGCGGCTGGAGCGGGGCATCGCGCAGTTCCTGCTGGAGCTGCACACCGAGCGGCACGGGTACACCGAGTTCTCCGTGCCCGCCTTGGTGAACCGGCCGACCATGACCGGCACCGGCCAGCTGCCGAAGTTCGAGGCGGACCTGTTCCGCACCGGGCTGGCCGAGCGCGAGCTGTTCCTCATCCCCACGGCCGAGGTGCCGCTGACGAACCTGCACGCGGGCGAGACGCTGGCCGCCGGCGAGCTGCCGCTGGCGTACACGGCGAACACGCCGTGCTTCCGCTCGGAGGCCGGCTCGTACGGAAAGGACACCCGCGGGCTGATCCGGCTGCACCAGTTCGCGAAGGTCGAGCTGGTCCGCTTCTGCGCGCCGGAGAACGCGGCCGCCGAGCTGGAGCTGCTGCGCACCCACGCGGAGACCGCGCTGCGCGAGCTGAACCTGGCCTACCGGGTGGTGACGCTCGCCGCGGGCGACACCGGTTTCTCCGCGCGGTGGACCTACGACCTCGAGGTGTGGCTGCCCGGCCAGGGGCGGTACCGGGAGATCTCGAGCGTGTCGGACTTCGGCACGTTCCAGGCGCGGCGGGCCGGCATCCGCACGAAGGCCAAGGACGGCACCCGCGGCTTCGCCAACACCCTCAACGGATCCGGCCTGCCGATCGGCCGCACGCTGGTCGCGATCCTCGAGCAGAACCAGCAGGCCGACGGCTCGGTGCGGATGCCCGACGCGCTCGTGCCGTACGTCCGGTTCGAACGGATCGACGCGGACGGCTCCACCAGCTGAGCGCGACCACGAGGCCCACCGGGATGGCCTACCGTGGTGGCGTGAACGAACCGCCGGCAGGGGAGTCGATCAGCCCGCGCGACCTGCGGGTGTCCGATGCCGAGCGCGCACACGTCGTCGATGTGCTGCAGAAGGCCATCGGCCAGGGACTGCTGTCGCTCGACGAGTTCACCGAGCGCACCGACGCCGCCCTCGCCGCCCGGACGCGCGGCGAGCTGAACGCCGTGCTGGTCGACCTGCCGGGGGTGACGCACCAGGACCCGGACTCGCCGGTGCGGGAGAAGCCGGTCGAGCTGCGCGCCAACATGTCCACGATCAAGCGGGACGGTGTGTGGTCGGTGCCGCGGGAGCTGATCATCCGCAACCGGCTCGGCTCGACGGAGCTGGACTTCAGCGAGGCCGACATCCCCTACGACGAGGTGCGCATCATGCTCAACGTCAGCGGCGGCTCGGTGAAGCTGCTGCTGCCGGAGCGGTCGTCGGTGGTGACCGACCAGGTGCGGATCACCGCGGGCAGCATCAAGGACAAGGTCGGCGAGGCCGGCGGCACGCCGCGGTTCGTGCTGAGCGGCGCGCTCACGGCCGGCTCGCTGCAGTTGCGCCGGGCGAGCTACGTGCGGATCGGCAGCCTGTTGTTCCGGTCTCCGTGGAAGATCAGCCGCGCCGCCGACCAGGACTAGGAACAACGAACTTGCGGAGGAACGCGTGAAGGCTCTGGTCAAGGACGCCCAGGGGCCGGGTTTACAGCTCGCCGACGTGCCCGAGCCGGAGCCGGGCCCCGCGGACGTCAAGCTGCGCGTGTTGCGCACCGGCATCTGCGGCACCGACCTGCACATCGAGTCGTGGGACGACTGGGCCGCGGCGACCGTCACGCCGCCCCTGGTGGTGGGCCACGAGTTCGTCGGCGAGGTGGTCGCCGTCGGCGCGGGAGTCACCAAGGTCAAGGTGGGCGACCTGGTCAGCGGCGAGGGACACCTCGTGTGCGGGACTTGCCGCAACTGCAAGGCGGGGCGGCGGCACCTGTGCGCCAACACGGTCGGCCTCGGCGTGCAGACCGCGGGCGCGTTCGCCGAGTACGCGGTGCTGCCCGAGCAGAACGCGTGGGTGCACACGCATCGGGTGGACCTGGACGTTGCGGCGATCTTCGACCCGTTCGGCAACGCCGTCCACACGGCACTGTCGTTCCCGGTGCTCGGTGAGGACGTGCTGATCACCGGTGCGGGGCCGATCGGGCTGATGGCCGCCGCTGTCGCGAAGCACGCGGGCGCGCGGCACGTGGTGATCACCGACGTGAGCGAGCCGCGGCTGGACCTCGCGCGCAAGATCGGCGTGGACGTGGCGCTGGACGTCAGCAGGCACTCGATCGGCGAGGTGTACGCCGAGCTCGAGATGTCCGAGGGCTTCGACGTCGGCATGGAGATGTCCGGCCAGCCAGCCGCGCTGCGCGAGATGATCGCGAACATGACCCACGGCGGGCGGATCGCGATGCTCGGCCTGCCGTCGAGCGAGATCGCGGTCGACTGGAGCCGGGTGGTCTTCAAGATGCTGACCATCAAGGGCATCTACGGCCGGGAGATGTTCGAGACCTGGTACGCGATGTCGGTGCTGTTGCAGGCGGGCCTGGACCTGTCTCCGGTGATCACGCACCGGTACCCGTACACCGAGTACGAGAAGGCATTCGCCACCGCGCGCGAAGGCCGCTGCGGCAAGGTGATTCTCGACTGGACGGACAGAGGAGTCGGCTGATGTACGGCGCGATGCGGCAGGGTCTTGAGGCGGAGCTCGAGGAGATCCGCGCGGCCGGGCTGTTCAAGGCGGAGCGGGTGATCAGCACCCCGCAGAACGCGGCCGTCCGGGTCGGTGCCGACCCGGAGGTGCTGAACTTCTGCGCCAACAACTACCTCGGCCTCGCCGACCACCCCGCGCTGATCGCGGCGGCGAAGGAGGCGCTCGACCGCTGGGGCTTCGGGATGGCGTCCGTGCGGTTCATCTGCGGCACCCAGGAGCCGCACAAGGAGCTCGAGCGGGGCCTGTCGGGCTTCCTCGGCACCGAGGACACGATCCTCTACAGCTCGTGCTTCGACGCCAACGCGGGCCTGTTCGAGACGCTGCTGGGCCCCGACGACGCGGTGATCTCCGACGAGCTGAACCACGCCTCGGTGATCGACGGCGTCCGGCTGTGCAAGGCGAAGCGGCTGCGCTACAAGAACCGCGACATGGCCGACCTCGAGCGGCAGCTGAAGGAGGCGGCGGACGCCCGCTACCGGCTGATCGCGACGGACGGCGTGTTCTCGATGGACGGCTACCTGGCGCCGCTCGACGAGATCTGCGCCCTGGCCGACGCGCACGACGCGCTGGTGATGGTCGACGACTCGCACGCGGTGGGCTTCACCGGCCCGACCGGGCGGGGCACCCCGGAGCTGTTCGGCGTGACCGACCGGGTGGACGTCGTGACCGGCACGATGGGCAAGGCGCTGGGCGGGGCGAGCGGCGGGTACACGTCGGGCCGCGCGGAGATCGTGGCGATGCTGCGGCAGCGGTCGCGGCCGTACCTGTTCTCGAACTCGGTGTCCCCGTCGATCGTGGGCGCAGCGCTGGCCGCGCTGGACCTGCTGTCGACCTCCGGCGAGCTGCTGGAGCGGCTGCGGGCGAACACGGGGCTGTTCCGGTCCCGGATGACCGAGGCCGGCTTCGACCTGCTGCCCGGCGAACACCCCATCATCCCGGTGATGATCGGCGACGCCGCGCTGGCCGGGCGGATGGCCGATCTGCTGCTTGAGCAGGGCGTTTACGTGATCGGCTTCTCCTACCCGGTGGTGCCGCACGGCAAGGCGCGCATCCGCACGCAGATGTCCGCGGCCCACTCCACGGACGACGTCGACCGCGCCGTCGACGCCTTCGTGGCCGCCCGGACGCGGCTGTAGACCCGGTCGATTCGATATCCGTCAGTTGACCGATGTCTCGATTCGGCAACGGGACGAGAGTTGCCCAGTCCGAAACGACCGAAACAGAACCGGAACCCACGCCGGCACGCTGCGGAGTCGTTCGGATACGGCAGAGTGGCTTTCGTGCGCAAGTGCTAACGATTAGTTAGCTCACGCGACGCGGAATGCCACAATGTTCGTCATCTCTGACAGGTGACGTCGACGGGCGACCGGAGGCGTCACAGTCAGAGGCCCAACGCCGGCGGAGCATGCCAGCGTCGGGGTCCGGCCTGGCCCAGCAGGCACCGGCCGGATTTCGCGCCGCCGGTACCGGTCGCGTAGCCCCCCGAGCGATCGGTGCCGGCGGCGCGGTCCATCGACGAGCGGCCGCGGTCCGCGGGCACCCCGATCGGGTGCCGGACCCGCTGCGCGCCCTGGATGGAGCCGCGGCTTGGGCAACCCCTCTTCCGGTTGTGGCGAACGCGCCGTGCCTCTTTCCTGCCGGCGGGTCGCCGTCCCCTGTGCGGACCGGCATGCCCGCTGCCGATGACCGGACAGTGCGAGGGACCCGAGTTGATAGTGCGCAGAACGGCGAGCGATCTCCTCGTTGCGCTGGCGCTGGTGCACGGCGCCGACCATCTGGCCGGTGGCCAGGTGGTACAGGACCAACGGGCACCCGGCGGTGTGGTGGCCGTCGTGTCCGGCGGCCTGCCGTCCCGCAGGCCCGGCCCGAACCGCCAGCTCAGGCGGACGAGGTTCGACGCGAACACCCGCCGGATCCCGCCCCGCACCCCCGCGGCGGCGATCAGGGCGGCGATCCGTTCCTCGGCCATCGCGGCGGCCTTCACCTCGCCCTGGTTCACCCCGCGAGACCGGTTGCGCGGAGCGGCATCTCGCCGGCGCGGGACGTCCTAGCAGTCCAGCCGTGGATCGGGCCGGTAGGTACCGGTCCGCTCACCCTGGTGCTACGTCGTGCGTAGGGTGCCTCCGTGCAGCAGCAGCCCGCCGATCTCGAGACGGTCCGCGAGTCCTACGACCGGGTCGCCGATGCCTACGTGGACCTCGCCGTGGGCCGGTTGGCGGCGGAGCCGTGGCTGCGGGCCGTGCTCGCCGCGTTCGCCGAGTCCGTCCGCGGGCTCGGCCCGGTCCTGGACGTCGGCTGCGGCCCCGGCACAGTCACCGCGCATCTCACCGAGCTCGGTCTGGACGCCTCGGGCGTCGACCTGTCGCCGCGCATGGTCGAGCACGCCCGCCGGCAATACCCCGGCCTGCGGTTCTCCGTCGCCTCGGCGACCGGGCTCGACCTAGCGCCGGCCTCGCTCGGCGGCGTGCTCGGCTGGTGGTCGCTGTTCAACCTCCCGCGGGAGGCGCTCCCCGGCGTGCTGCGGACCTTCGCCGAAGCGCTCGTCCCCGGCGGTCAGGCGCTGATCGGCACGCACGTCGGCGACAGCGACGTCCCGCGGACCGAGGGGTACGGCGGCCTGCCGGTGTCCTGGACGACCCACCTGTACCGCCCCGAGCAGCTGGCCGGGATGCTGGCCGACGCCGGTCTCGAGGTGGTCGCCGAGCTGCGGCTGCCGGCGCAGCCACCGTCGCTGCGCCCGCAGATACTGCTCGCTGCGCGGCGCCCGGCCTGACCCCCGCACGATGCCCGCAAGCCGGCGTCCTGGACGACATCGACCATTGCGGCCACCAAACGACACGCGCGCACGCGCGCGTGCAGAACGTGAGAAACGTAGCCCCCACCCTCTCCGGGGGCACCCCTCGTGACGTCAGTTTATCGAGGGGCGCCGGCGGACGGGGTGGTCAGCGGCCTTCTGTGGACAAGTTCGGCGGTTGTGGACAACTCCGCTACAGGACGACGTTCACCAGGCGGCCGGGGACGACGATGACCTTGCGGGGCTCGTTGCCGTTGACCAGGGCGGCGATGCGCTCCTCCGCCAGGGCGGCCGCCTTCACCTCGTCCTGGTTCGCGTCGGCGGGGACCGTGACGCGAGAGCGGACCTTGCCGTTGACCTGGATCGGGTACTCGACCGTGTCCTCGACCAGGTAGCGCTCGTCGGCCGTCGGGAACGGGCCGTGGGCCAGTGAGCCGTGGTGGCCCAGCCGCGACCACAGTTCCTCCGCGATGTGCGGGCACAGCGGCGCCAGCATCTGCACCATCGGCTCCACGACCGCGCGCGGCACCGGCTTGTTCGCGTACGCCTTCGTCACGTGGTTGTTCAGCTCGATCAGCTTCGCGCCCGCCGTGTTGAAGCGCATGTTCGCGTAGTCCGCGTGCACGCCGTCGACGGCCTTGTGCAGGGCCCGCAGCGTGGCCTCGTCCGGCGGCTCGTCGCCGATGCGCAGCCCGCCGGTCTCCTCGTCGACGACGTTGCGCCACAGCCGCTGCAGGAACCGCTGCGCGCCGATGACGTCCTTGGTGGCCCATGGGCGGGAGACGTCCATGGGGCCCATCGCCATCTCGTAGAACCGGAACGTGTCCGCGCCGTACCGCTCGCACATCTCGTCCGGCGTGACGACGTTCTTCAGGCTCTTGCCCATCTTGCCGTACTCCTGGCGGACCTCCTGGTCCTTCCAGACGAACTTGCCGTCCACTTCGGACACTTCCTCGGCCGGTACGTACACGCCGCGCGCGTCGGTGTAGGCGTAGGCCTGGATGTAGCCCTGGTTGAACAGCCGCCGGTACGGCTCGGGCGCGGACACGTGGCCCAGGTCGTACAGGACCTTCTGCCAGAAGCGGGAGTACAGCAGGTGCAGCACGGCGTGCTCGATGCCGCCGATGTACAGGTCGACGCCGCCCGGGTCGTCCGGGCCGTGCTCGGCCGGGCGCGGGCCCAGCCAGTACGCCTCGTTCTCCGGCTCGCAGAACCGCTTGGAGTCGGTCGGGTCGACGTAGCGCAGCTGGTACCAGCACGAGCCCGCCCACTGCGGCATGACGTTGGCGTCGCGCCGGTAGGTCTTCCGGCCGTCGCCCAGGTCCAGCTCGACCTCGATCCAGTCGGTGGCGCGCGACAGCGGCGGCGACGGCTCGGTGTCGGCGTCGTCCGGGTCGTAGGTGCGGGGGGAGTAGTCGTCGACCTCGGGCAGCTCGACCGGCAGCATGCTGTCCGGCAGCGGGATCGGGTTGTCGTCGGAGTCGTAGACGATCGGGAACGGCTCGCCCCAGTACCGCTGACGCGCGAACAGCCAGTCGCGCAGCTTGTACTGCAGCTTGCCCTCGCCGTGGCCGTTCTCCTCCAGCCACGCGATGATCGTCTTCTTGGCCTGGCCGATGTCCAGCCCGTCCAGGCTGACTCCGCTTTCCTGGCCCGAGTTCTCCTTGGCCGAGTTGATCGCGGGCCCCTCGCCGGTGAACGCCTCGCCGTCGAAGCCCTCGGTCGGCTGCACGGTACGGACGATCGGCAGGCCGAACACCGTCGCGAAGTCCCAGTCACGCTGGTCCTGGCCGGGCACCGCCATGATCGCGCCGGTGCCGTAGCCCATCAGCACGTAGTCGGCGATGAAAACCGGGATCTGCTTGCCGTTGACCGGGTTCGTGGCGAACGCGCCGACGAACACACCGGTCTTCTCCTTGTTCTCCTGGCGGTCCAGGTCGGACTTCTGCGCCGCGGCGCGACGGTACGCGGCGATCGCGTCGGCCGGGGTCGCGGCGCCACCGGTCCAGCGCTCGTCGGTGTCCTCGGGCCACGCGGCAGCGGCGATCCCGTCCACCAGCGGGTGCTCGGGCGCCAGAACCATGTAAGTCGCGCCGAACACGGTGTCCGGCCGGGTGGTGAAGACCTCGATCGCGCCGTCGGCCGCACCGACGGGGAAGCGGATCTGCGCGCCGGAGGAGCGGCCGATCCAGTTGCGCTGCATGGTCTTGACCTGGTCGGACCAGTCCAGCAGGTCCAGGTCGTCGATCAGGCGGTCGGCGTACGCGGTGATCCGCATCATCCACTGGCGCAGCTTCTTGCGGAACACCGGGAAGTTGCCGCGGTCGCTGCGGCCGTCCGCGGTGACCTCCTCGTTGGCCACGACGGTGCCCAGCCCGGGGCACCAGTTGACCGGCGCCTCGGACTGGTAGACCAGGCGGAAGGAGTCGATGATCCTGCGCTGTTCCGGCCGCGGCAGCTCCGCCCACACCCGACCGTCCGGAGTGGACCGGCCGGCGGCGAACTCCGCCTCCAGCTCGCCGATCGGGCGCGCCTTGCCGATCGACTCGTCGTACCAGGCGTTGTAGATCTGCAGGAAGATCCACTGCGTCCAGCGGTAGTAGGTCAGGTCGGTGGTGGCGATGCGGCGGCGCTCGTCGTGGCCCAGGCCCAGGCGGCGGATCTGGCTCAGGTACCGCTGGATGTTGTCCTCGGTGGTCTTGCGCGGGTGCTGGCCGGTCTGCACGGCGTACTGCTCGGCCGGCAGGCCGAACGCGTCGAACCCCATGGTGTGCAGCACGTTCCGCCCGGTCATCCGGTGGTAGCGCGCGAACACGTCGGTGCCGATGAACCCCAGCGGGTGCCCGACGTGCAGCCCCGCACCGGACGGGTAGGGGAACATGTCCTGGACGAACAGCTTGTCCGCGGGCACGTCACCGGCCAGCGGGCCGACCGGGTTAGGCGCGTGGAACGTGCCGTCCTCCTCCCAGAACTGCTGCCAGCGCGGCTCGATCGAGTTGGCCAGCGTCGCTGTGTAGCGGTGGGCCGGCACCGACTCGGCGGACTCGCCGGACGTGGCGCTCATCATGAGGTCCTTCCCTGGTGCTTGCTCCGAACACAACAAGACCCCTCTGCCAAAGGCATGAGGGGTCCGCCGCGCCAACCGTCGGTCAGCGCGGCCAACTAAGGAGCAGGCGTCCGGTGCTCATATCCCCAGGGTACCGTCCAGGCCAAGGGCATTGTCCGGGCGCCTACCCACGGTTCTCCGCGCTCATCCGCTCGACGGCCGGGGTGGGGCAGCGCCCGCCCGAACCTCAGCAGCATGGTCATCACGGGTGGCCGGGAAGTGTCTTTCCGGTCAGCGCTTACGATCGGCACGTGGATGTTGTGTCGCTCGTGCTGATGGTCGTCGGCGTGGGGATCGGTCTGGTCGGGGTGCTCGGGTTCCTCGAGCGCCTGCCGCGCAACCGGTTCGCCGGCGTGCGCACGCCGGCCACCCTACGCAGCGACCGGGCATTCGTGGTCGCGAACAAGGTCGCCGGGCTGCCGGTCGCCGTGGCCGGGGGCGTCGCGCTGGTGTGCGGGGCGCTGGGGCTCGTCGCAGGGCCGGTGATCACGATCATCGGGCTGGCCGGCCTGGCGGCGATCACGATCGCGGGTGGCCTGCTCGGGCACCGGGCGGCGGAGGCCGTGCCGGACGAGGCGGAGCTGCCCGCCGGGTGCCAGGGCTGCCAGTGCGGCGGCTGCGAACTCGTGCGGCCGGCCGGCCGGTCAGTTGGTACGGACGTCTCCCGGATGCGTCGCGAGTAGCGCCAGCGGCATGCCCTGCCTGCGCAGCACCCGGCCCCACAGGTCCTGGTCGGCAGGCGCCAGCACGTCGTTGGGCAGGGCGGGCACCACGATCCAGTCGCCGCGTTCGATCTCGCCGGCTACCTGGCCGATGTCCCAGCCCGCGTAGCCGGCGAACACGCGCAGGCCCTTGAACTTCGGCACCAGCTTCTCCGGGTCGGCGTCCAGGTCGACCAGCGCCACGGGGCCGCGCACGCCGATCAGGCCCTGCACGCCACCCGGCTCCTCGCCGGTGCGCAGCGCCGCCAGGCACAGCGCGGTCTTCTGGTCCACCGGGCCGCCTACGAACACCGAGCCGGGGTTGGTCACGTGCGGCCCCCACGTCGGCAGCACGTCGTCGACCGGGACCTCGCTCGGCCGGTTCAGCACGACTCCGAGCGTGCCCTCGCCGCGATGATCGATCACGAAGACGACCGTGCGGCGAAAGTTGGAGTCGGTCAGGCTGGGCGCCGCCACGAGCAGCGTGCCAGGTTCCACAGCCGCGTCGGGGGCATCTGATCGCACAGGCACATGTTCCCACCCGTCGAGTGGGAATCCAGCGGCCGTATGGCTAATCGGGAACAATGGGCCGTGCCGGCACGTTTGTGCTGGTGGCTGGAGCACCACTGAGTCCCCCGGGCCCAACCAAGAACCGCCGTCGTGGAATACCGTCCGGCTGGAGCCACGACGTGCCACACCGCCGTGAGGCGACCGGGTGTTCCGTCACCGAAGGGCGTGTGCCTCAACCGGGCACACGCCCTTCGGGCTGTTCGCCGTAGGCTGATCTCCCGTGAGCACGTCGGCGCAGAACGCGAACGAGGTCACTCAGCCGGGTGATTTCGAGTCGGCGCACCATCTCCGGATCGGTGCGCGGCGGCTGCTGGCGTTCGCCGGGTTCCGGCGGCTGCTGCTCAGCCGGTTCGCGTCGCAGTGGGGCAGCGGGCTGTTCCAGACCGGCCTGGCCGGCGCGGTCGTGTTCAACCCCGAGCGCCAGGTCTCGCCGACCGCCATCGCCGCCGGGTTCCTCGTGCTGCTGCTCCCGTACTCGATCATCGGGCCGTTCGCCGGCGCGCTGCTCGACCGCTGGGACCGCCGCCGCGTCCTGGTCGCCGCGAACCTCCTGCAGAGCCTGCTGATCATCGCGGCCGCCGTCTGCGTCGCGGCCGGGGTCGGCGGGCTCGCCCTGCTGATGCTCGCGCTCGTCGTGATCGGGATCAGCCGGTTCATCGGCGCCGGGCTGTCCGCCGCGCTGCCGCACGTCGTGCCGACGCCCAACCTCGTCGAGGCCAACGCGCTGTCGGTCACCCTCGGCGCGGTCGTCTCCGTGCTGGGGGCCGGCTGCGCGGTCCTGCTGCGGGCGGTCTTCGGCGAGGGCGACGCCGGGTCCGGCGGCACCACCGCGTTCGCGGCCGTCGGCGCCGGGCTGGCCGGCTGGCTCGCGGTGCGGTTCGCCCGCGGCGCGCTCGGCCCGGACCAGGTCGACGAGCCGGCCACCGCGGTCGCCGCCGTCGCCAACGGGCTCTTCGACGGCGCCCGGGTCGCCGCCCGCACGCCCAACGTCGCCGCCGGGTTCTGCGCGTTGCTCGCGCACCGCGCGGCGTTCGGCATCTCGCTCCTGATGACCGTCCTGCTCATGCGGTTCAGCTTCACCGACTTCGGCCCGGTCAAGGCCGGC
This sequence comes from Actinophytocola sp., assembly GCA_035995025.1. GTDB lineage: Bacteria > Actinomycetota > Actinomycetes > Mycobacteriales > Pseudonocardiaceae > Actinophytocola. Next base: position 22,678 of record DASYKY010000091.1, on the reverse strand, counting down.
CTGCCGGGGCTCGGCGTCGTGCTCGGCGCGGGCGCGCTCGGCATCTTCGTCGCCGGGCTGACGACCGCGCGGCTGGTCACCGGCCTCGGCCGCAAGCGGACCGTGCTCGGCTGTCTCGGCCTCGCGGCGCTCGCGCAGCTCACGCTCGGCCTGCCGATGATCATGCCGACCGCACTGGCCGCCGCGTTCCTCATCGCCTACGCCGGGCAGGTGATCAAGCTGTGCGTGGACGCCGCCGTGCAGCGCGACATCGGCGACGAGACTCGCGGCCGGGTGTTCGCCCTCTACGACATGCTGTTCAACATCTCGCAGGTGCTGGCCATCGGCTTCGCCGCGGCGATCATCCCGGCCAACGGCGAGTCGGCCGTGCTGATCCTCGTCGCGACCGGCCTCTACCTGCTCGGCATGGCCGGCTTCGAGGTCGTCACCCGGCGGGGGGCGCGGGCGGCGGGGTGATGCCCTGCTCGGCCGCCCACCGGCGCAGCTCCGCGACCGCCTCGTCGTGCTCGAGCGGTCCGCGGTCCAGCCGCAGGTCCTTGAGGTAGCGCCACGCCTGGCCGACCAGCGGGCCCGGCGGCACGCCGAGCAACCGCATGATCTCGTTGCCGTCGAGGTCCGGGCGCACCCGCGCGAGGTCCTCCTCCGCGGCGATCCGCTCGATCCGCTCCTCCAGGCCGCCGTAGGTCCGCCGCAGTGCGGCCGCCTTGCGCCGGTTGCGCGTCGTGCAGTCGGCCCGGACGAGCTTGTGCAGCCGGGACAACAGGGGACCGGCGTCGGTGACGTAGCGGCGCACCGCGGAGTCGGTCCACTCGCCGCGCCCGTACCCGTGGAACCGCAGGTGCAGGTACACGAGCTGGGCCACGTCCTCGATGACCTCCTTCGAGTACCGCAGCGCTCGCAAGCGCCTGCGGACCATCTTCGCGCCGACCACCTCGTGGTGGTGGAAGCTGACGCCGCCGTCCTGGATGAACCGCCGCGTCGCGGGCTTGCCGATGTCGTGCAGCAGCGCGGCCAGGCGCAGCACCAGGTCCGGCGAACCGTCCGGGTCCTCCAGCGCGATCGCCTGGTCCAGGACAACCAGCGAGTGCTGGTAGACGTCCTTGTGCTGATGGTGCTCGTCGATCTCCAGCCGCATCGCCGGGACCTCCGGCAGCACGTGCTCCGCGAGGCCGGTGTCGACCATGAGCTCGATCCCGCGCCGGGGGAACCGGCCGCGCAGCAGCTTCGACAGCTCGGCCTGGATCCGCTCGGCGGTGATGCGGGTGAGCTCGTCGCGCATCTCCGTGATCGCGGTGAGCACCCGCGGCTCCACGGTGAAGCCGAGCTGGCTGACGAACCGGACCGCGCGCATCATCCGCAGCGGGTCGTCCGCGAAGGACTCCTGGGGCGTCGCCGGGGTGTCCAGCCGCCGCCTGGCCAGGTCGGACAGCCCGTCGTGCGGGTCGATGAACGTCCGCGTCGACAGGTCGACGGCCATCGCGTTGACGGTGAAGTCGCGCCGGACCAGGTCGTCCTCGATCGAGTCGCCGAAGTGGACCTCGGGCTTGCGGCTGCGCCGGTCGTACGTGTCGGCCCGGAACGTGGTGATCTCGCACTCCGTGCCGTGCCGCCGCGCGCCGATCGTGCCGAACGCGATCCCCGTGTCCCAGACGGCCTCCGCCCATCCGGACACGAGCGCGCGCACCTGCTCCGGCCGGGCGTCGGTGGCGAAGTCGAGGTCGTTGCCCAGCCTGCCCAGGATCGCATCCCGCACGGTGCCGCCCACGAGAAAGAGGCGGTAGCCGGCCGCGGCGAACCGCTCGGCCAGCTCGTCCGCCACGGGAAAGTGCAGGCGATCCACCATTGCATCGGGTTGGGTCAGGTTGGACACGGGGAACGAGAGTATCTGGCGCGCCCGGCCATGGCGGTCCCCGGCCGGACCGCGAAGCCCGGACCCCGCCCGCGACCGGACACTACGATCGCTTGCATGCCCTCGTCGTCCGGCAGGCCCCGGGGCGCCCGCTCGGGGCGCCGCGGACGGCGTCGTGGCCGCCGGATGGCCGCGGTCGACGAGACGTCGGCGGGCGGCGTCGTGATCAACACGCAGCGGGACAAGGTGGCGCTGATCGGCAGGCTCGACCGGCGCGGCCGGCTGCTGTGGTCGTTACCGAAGGGCCACATCGAGGAGGGCGAGACCCCCGAGCAGACCGCCGTGCGGGAGGTCCGCGAGGAGACCGGAATCCTGGGCGACATAATCCGACCACTCGGCACGATCGACTACTGGTTCGTGGCCGACCGCCGCCGGATTCACAAGACCGTGCACCACTTCGTGATGACGGAGCGCGGCGGCGAACTGTCCGACGACGACGTCGAGGTGACCGAGGTCGCCTGGGTCCCCATCGACGAGCTGGAGGAGCGGCTTGCCTACGCCGACGAGCGCCGGCTGGTGCTGCGCGCGCTCGAACTGCTGGAGGTGGCACCGCCCGCGGGCGGTGACTCCGGAGGCGCCGACCAGACCGCGCCCGACGAGGCACCGGCCAAGGCGGACGGGGGCTGAGCGCGCGTGACGACGTGGAAGGCGGGCGCCGGCCTGCTCACCGTGGCGCTGCTGGCCCTCGGTCCCGCGACGGTCCAGGCAGCGGCCGACCCGATCGGCGACCCCGTGCAGCCGACGGGCGCCAACCAGGCGTTGCGCCTCGAGGTCGACACGATGAGCCCGCGGGTGATCACCTCGAGCACCCCGAAGCTGACCGTCTCCGGCCGCATCACCAACACCGGTGACCGGAAGGTGGACGAGATCCGGGTCAAGGTGCAGCGCGGCGAGCCGGTGGAGAGCGACGCGCAGCTGCGTGACCTGTCCGGGCTGGACACCGACTCGGCCAGCTCGCCGTTCGTGGACGTCACCGACGAGCTCGACCGCGGCGACAGCGTGCAGTTCAAGGTCACCGTCGCGGTCCGCGGCACCGAGCAGTCCCTCGCCCTGTCCGAGCCCGGCGTGTACCCGGCCCTGGTCAACGTGAACGGCAGGCCCGACTACGGCGGCCAGGCCCGCCTCGCGGCGGTGTCGCTGCCGCTGCCCGTGCTGTCCGCGCCGGGCGGCAAGGCGGCCCGGCCCAAGCCGTCCGTGCCCGGGCTCACGTTCCTGTGGCCGATCCTGGACATCCAGCCGCGGCGGCTGCCGACGACCGACGGGCAGGTCGTGCTCACCGACGACTCGCTGGCCGACTCGCTGTCGGTCAGCGGGCGCCTGTTCGGCCTGGTGAACTCCGTGGACGTGGCCGCAGCCACGAACAGCGCGCTGCTGGGCTCGATGTGCTTCGCCGTGGACCCGGACCTGCTGCAGACCGTCGACGGGATGACCCGCGGGTACCGGGTGCGCACCGCGGGCGGCGCCACGGTCGCCGGCAAGGGCGCGACCGTGGCGAAGGAGTGGCTGACGCGGCTGCGCGAGCTGACCCGCGGCCAGTGCGTGATGTCCGTGCCCTACGCCGACGCCGACCTGGTCGCCCTGTCCCGCGCGAGCGCGACGGACCTGTCCCCGCTCGCGATCGGCAGCTCGACCGCGGTGGCCCAGCTGCTCGCCCCCGTCCAGCCGGCGAAGGAGCTGTACTGGCCGGCCGGCGGCACGCTCGACCAGCGCACGCTCGTGGACGTGACCGCGGGCGGCCCGGCCACCGTGCTCGCCGACCCCGGTCACCTGCGGTCCGTCCGCGGCAAGGCGCCCTACGACGTCACCGGCCTGCAGACCACCCACCCGGTGCGCGCGCTGCCGGTCGACCCGCTGCTGTCCCGCACGCTCGTCCCCGCGCCGGGCACCGGCGCGCTGCAGGACGGGATGGCCGCGCTGATGTTCCGCACGCTGTTCGACCCGCGCGCGAGTGACCAGCTCATCGTCGCGCCGCCGCGCCGGTGGACCGCGTCGGTCGCCGAGCTGAACACCTACCTCGACCTCGCGCAGCGGTTGTTCGGCGGCGGGTTCGCCACCCCGCAGTCGCTGATGCAGGTGACCTCCGGCGCGAACCGGGGCACCACGGTCGGCATGTCCTATACGCCGCAGGACACCGCGCAGGAGGTGCCGCGCACGGTCACCACCGACGTCGTGCGCATCAACCACACCAAGCGCGACCTGCTGTCCGCCATGGACGACGACAACACCACGAACGTCGACCCGAACCAGCTGCTCTCGCCGATGCAGTACGGCCTGCTGCGCGGCGTGTCCACGGCCTGGCGGGGCCACCCGGAGCGCGCCACCGCGTGGGTCGAGTACGTCGACCAGCAGGTGGCTGCCCTGTGCGGCCGGGTGGTGGTGAAGGATCCCGGCCGGCCGCTGACGCTGGCGTCGGGGGACAGCCCGATCCCGGTCAACGTGTCCAACGGGCTGCCGGTGGCGATCGTCGTGCGGATCCACCTCGTGGCGACCGCGGGGCTGCGGCCGGTGCCGTACACCGACATCCGCATCCCGCCGCTGTCCTCGCGCAGCCCCTACATCTCCGCCGAGGTGATCAGGGCGGGCCGGTTCACCGTGGACGCCTCGCTGACCACCCGGGGCGGCACCAAGCTCGGCAGCACCGCCCGGCTCGAGCTGACCTCCACCTCGGTCGGCGCGATCACGGTCGCCATCACCGGTGTCGCGGGCGGGGTGCTGGTGATCCTGGTGGTGATCCGCCTTTTCCGCAGGGTGCGCCGGGCGCGCGCCAAGTCGAAGGACGGGACGAAGGACGAGGTACCCGTTGACGCGTAGCGGCAGTACACAATCAATGACCGTGAGCAAGCGAACCGGCGCCCAGCCGTCGCTGGCGCGAGCCAGCGGCTCGATGGCGATCGCGACGCTGGTCAGCCGCATCACGGGGTTCGCATGGAAGGTCATGCTGGCCTGGGCGGCGAGCCTCGGCGTGGTCAACGACTCGTTCACGGTGGCCAACACGCTGCCGAACATCGTCTACGAGCTGCTGCTCGGCGGCGTGCTCGCGAGCATCGTGGTGCCGCTGCTGGTCCGCGCCCAGGACGACGCGGACGGCGGCGCGGCCTACACCCAGCGGCTGCTGACCGTCGCGATGACCGTGCTGCTCGGTGCCACGGTCGTGGCGGTCGCGCTGGCCCCGCTGTTCACCCGGCTCTACATGGACGGCTCGACCGGCGCGGCCAACCCGGCGCTCGCCACGGCGTTCGCCTACCTGCTGCTGCCGGAGATCGTCTTCTACGGCCTGTTCGCCCTGCTGTCGGCGATCCTGCAGGCCAAGCAGGTGTTCGGGCCGCCGGCCTGGGCGCCGGTGGCGAACAACGTGATCGTCATGTTGACCATCGGCGTGTACGCGGTCGTGCCGGGCGAGATCTCGCTCAACCCGGTCCGCATGGGCGACGCCAAGCTGCTCGTGCTCGGCATCGGCGTCACGCTCGGCATCGCGGTGCAGGCGCTCGTGCTGCTGCCGGCGCTGCGCCGGATCGGCTTCCGGTTCCGCTGGAACTGGGGCATCGACGAGCGGCTGCGCGAGTTCGGCGGGCTCGCGCTGTGGATCGTCGGGTACGTGGCGGTCAGCCAGATCGGGCTGGTGTTCACGACCCGGGTGCTGACCGCGGGGGAACCCGGCGGCGCGGCGATCTACGCGAACGCGTGGCTGCTGTTCCAGCTGCCGTACGGCGTGATCGGGGTGTCGCTGCTGACCGCGATCATGCCGCGGCTGAGCCGGGCCGCGGCCGACGGCGACACCGGCAAGCTGGTCGGCGACCTGTCGCTGGCCGGCCGGCTGTCGACGGTGATGCTCGTGCCGCTGAGCGCGGTGCTCACGATCGCCGGCTCGGCCATCGGCGTCGCGCTGTTCAACTACGGCAACGCCGACGTGGCCGACGCCCGCCGGCTCGGCGACGCGCTGGCCTTCTCGGCGTTCGGCATCCTCCCGTACGCACTGGTCATGCTGCAGCTGCGGGTGTTCTACGCGATGAAGGACGCGCGGACGCCGACGCTGATCATGGTCGTGATGACGCTGGTGAAGATCCCGCTGCTCTACCTGTGCCGCGACCAGCTCAAGCCGGAGCACGTGGTGATCGGCGTGCTCCTGGTCAACTCGCTCACGTTCGTGGTCGGCGCCGTGCTCGGCCAGATGTGGCTGTGGGTGCGGCTCGGCAGGCTGCAGAGCATGCGCGTGGTCAAGGTGATCGTGCAGAGCCTGGTTGCCGGCGTCGCCGGGATCCTGGTCGGGTTCGGCGCCGGGCTGATCGTCAGGCTGGTGCTGCCGGACGGGTTCTCGGTCACCGCCGAGGCGTGGGTGCTGCTGACCGTCGAGAGCCTGGTCACCCTGGTGGTGGCGTTCGGCCTGCTCGCCGCGTTCAAGGTGCCGGAGCTCAACCCTGCGTTGCAACGAATCACCCGACTGGTGCGTCGTGGGTAACGACGAAGAACGGGAAGAAGGCCCCCGACTCACGTAGGCTCGTGGATCGGCAGAACACAGAGTGTCCGTCGCGCGATCTTGCCTTGCAGCTGAGGCGCAGGGCGGGGAGAGACCAGTGACCACGAGGCGAACGGACTCCCTCACGGGAGAGTTGTCCCCCGGCGGCGGTGACGCCGGGGAGAACATCCTGTTGCCCGGCGCCGTGATCGGCGACGGTCGCTACCGCTTGCTCGCACAGTTCGGCGTGGACGAACGCGTCAACGCCCACCTTTGGCGGGCTCGCGACAACCAGCTGCGCCGCGACGTGGCGCTGACCGTGCTGGTCGGCGAGCCGGGCGACGCGCCGCGCGCCCAGGACGCCCGCCGCACGATCGAGCGGGCCATGCACGCGGCCCGCTTCAACCATCCCGGCATGGCCCGGGTGCTCGACGTGCTGAGCCTGGGCAACGGGGTCGGCAACGACGAGGGCCTGCTGGGCATCGTCGTCGCCGACTGGTCCGCCGGCACCGACCTGGTCGACCTGATCGCCGAGCACCCGCTGCCGCCCGCCACCGCCGCCCGCCTGCTCGAGCCGCTGGCCGCCGCCGTCGAGCGCGCGCACGTGGCCGGCCTGGTGCTGGGCGTCGACCATCCGCAGCGGATCCGGGTCACGCCCGAGGGCTCGCTGCGCCTCGCGTTCCCCGGCGCGCTGCCCGATGCCGCCCCCCGCGACGACGTCAAGGGCCTCGGCGCGATCCTCTACCTGCTGCTCACCGGCCGCTGGCCGCTGCCGGGCGGGCCCGCCGCGATCCCCGCCGCTCCGGTTGGGCCGGACGGGACGATCATGGCGCCGGAGACGCTGACGCCGGTCCCGCACGACCTGTCCGCGGTCTCGCTGCGCAGCCTCGAGGACACGTCGATCGGCGGCATCCGCAACAGCGCCACGCTGCTGGCCGTACTCGACCAGGCCGCCAGGTCGGCCGAGCAAACCGAGCACCTGCGCCCCCCCGAGGCGGGCGCCGAGGACGACGACGGGCCCGTGTGGACGACCCGCCCGCCGGTGCGGGACAGGACGAAGCGCCGCAAGCTCGCCATCGGCGTCACCGCGCTCGCGGTGGCCACGGTCGGCGTGCTCGCCTGGGTCGGCATGCTGCTGATCGACTTCTTCGGCGACGACACCGGCAGCTCCGGCGCCCCGGTCACGATCACCCAGCCGCCGCCGAAGCAGGGCGAGAGCGCGCCGCCCAAGCCCCAGTCCGCCGGCCCGATCGACCCCGCCGGGGTGGCCGAGTACAACCCCGAGGGCACCGAGGACGACGAGAAGAACGCCAGCAACGTCACCGACGGCGACCAGGGCACGGTCTGGGAGACCGACACCTACAAGCAGCAGTTCCCCACGTTGAAGCCCGGCGTCGGGATCTTGGCGTCCTTCGCCGACTCGGTCCGCTTCGCCGCGGTGGAGATCGACTCGCCGAGCCCCGGCACGGAGATCGAGATCCGCACCGCGCCCTCGTCGGACCCCCAGCTCGGCGAGACGAAGGTGATCGCGAAGGGCAAGCTCCAGGGCAGCAAGACCCACATCGAGCTGCCCCGCACCGAGCCGACGCAGTACCTCATCGTCTGGGTCAGCAAGCTGGGCGACGGCAACAAGTCCGCGATCGGCGAGCTGACGTTCATCCGGGCCAAGTAGCCGGCCGGGCGAGTGGGCGGGGCCACACCTCGGAGGCCTGACCGGCCGCCCGATATCCTCCTCGCGTGACCACCGCCGCCAGCTCGGACGCCGACCTCATCGCGGCACACGCTGCCGGCGACCCACGCGCCTTCGCCGAGCTGGTCCGCCGCCACCGGGACCGGATGTGGGCCGTCGCCCTGCGCACGCTGCGCGACCCGGAGGAGGCCTCCGACGCGCTGCAGGAGGCGTTCATCTCCGCGTTCCGCGCCGCCGCCTCGTTCCGGGCGGAGTCACAGGTCACGACATGGCTGCACCGGATCGTGGTGAACGCCTGCCTCGACCGGGTGCGCCGCAAGCAGGCCCGGCCGACCGTGCCGCTGCCGGAGACCGGGCCGGGCGAGCCGGCCACCACGCGCGACTCGATGTCCGAGCGGGAGACCAAGCTCGTGGTCCAGAACGCGCTGAGCCAGCTGTCGGAGGACCAGCGGGTCCCCATCGTGCTGGTCGACGTCGAGGGTTACTCGGTCGCCGAAACCGCCAAGATGCTGGGCATCGCGGAGGGAACCGTGAAGAGCCGCTGCGCGCGCGGACGCGCGAAGCTGGCCAAAGTTCTCGGTCATCTCCGGAACCCTGATGCAGAAGCGAACGTCCCAGATGGCGCAGTTGACGGGCGAGGTGTGCCGGTGCGGCGCCGCTGGGAGGGACGATGACAGACAGCGTGAAGGGGGCGGGTGGTCCACCCGGGCCCCCGTGGTCTGTCGACGTCCTGGCCGATCTGCACGCCGGTGCCCTGGACCCGGCCGAGTCCGCGCGGCTGTGGCCGCAGGTCAACACCGACCCGCAGGCGCGCGCCGTCCTGGCCGCGCTCGACGAGGTCAAGATCGGGCTCGGCAGGCTGGGCAACGCCCCGGCCGAGCCGATGCCCGGGCTGTACGCCGCCCGACTCGACGCCGCGCTGGACGCCGAGATGCGGGCCAGCGGCCGGGTGGCCACGGCGCCGCTCCCCCCGCAGTCCGCTCCTACCGCGGCCCCCGTCGTCGACCTTTCCGCCGTTCGTAGGCGGCGCAACCGGATGGCGGCGTGGGGAGCGGGCGTGCTGACCGCGGCGGCCGCCGCCGCGGCGGTCGCGTTCGTGGCGCTGCCCGGCCAGGAGACCGGCGGCACGCCGAGCGCCGAGGGCGGCAAGACCACCGAGGCACCCGGCGGCACCCAGGGGTCCGGCGAGGGCACCGATCAGCCCCTCGCGCTGTCCAAGGACAACCTCGGGGCGGCGATCGGCGGGCTCAACGGCAAGAAGGACTACGGCGACCTGCGGGACGCGCAGGGCCTGAAGGCGTGCCTCGACGCACACCAGGTGCCCTCGTCCGGCGAGCCGGTCGGCGTCGGCCCGGTGAAGCTCGACGGCAAGCCCGGCATCGCGGCGCTGCTCGGTGCCGGCACGCAGCCGGGCCACTTCCGGGTGGTGGTCGTGGAGCCGACCTGTTCGGCCGACGACCCGGGCAAGGTCCTCGCCAACGCCGAGGTGCCCTGATCCACCTGACCCGACGACAAGAAGGCCGCGGTGACCCGCGGCCTTCTTCATGCGCGTCCACGTGCCGACCATCACCCACGGCACGGAACAACGTGGCCCTACGATCGCGTTGAAGCACACGTTGGCTCTTGCGCCATGTCCTCGGAGGTCAGATGCCCAGCGACACCACCACCCAACCGGTTCGCAACGTGATCGTCGTCGGCTCCGGGCCGGCGGGTTACACGGCAGCCGTGTACGCCGCGCGGGCGCAGCTCGAGCCGCTGGTGTTCGAGGGATCGCAGTTCGGCGGCGCGCTGATGACGACGACGGACGTGGAGAACTACCCGGGCTTCCGCGACGGGATCATGGGCCCCGACCTGATGGAGCAGATGCGTGCCCAGGCCGAGCGCTTCGGTGCCGAGCTGCGGGCCGAGGACGTCGAGGCGGTCGACCTGACCGGCCCGGTCAAGTACGTGACCGTGAACGGCGAGCGCTACGGCGCGAAGGCGGTCATCCTGGCCATGGGCGCGGCCGCGCGGTACCTGCACGTGCCGGGCGAGCAGGAGCTGCTCGGCCACGGCGTGTCCGCCTGTGCGACCTGTGACGGCTTCTTCTTCCGCGACCAGGACATCGCCGTGATCGGCGGCGGCGACTCCGCGATGGAGGAGGCCACGTTCCTCACCCGCTTCGCGCGCTCGGTCACCGTCGTCCACCGGCGCCAGGAGTTCCGCGCCTCGAGGATCATGCTGGAGCGGGCGCGGGCCAACGAGAAGATCCGCTGGCAGCTCGACTCCGAGCTCACCGCGGTGCTCGGCAAGGGCTCGGTCACCGGCGTGGCGCTGCGCGACACGGTCACCGGCGAGGAGTCCACGCTGGACGTCACCGGCGTGTTCATGGCGATCGGCCACGACCCGCGCAGCGCGCTCGTCGCCGGCCAGCTCGACCTGGACGAGGACGGCTACGTGCAGACCCGCCCGCACACGACCTACACCGACATCGATGGCGTGTTCGCCGCCGGTGACCTGGTGGACCGCACGTACCGTCAGGCGGTCACCGCCGCGGGCTCCGGCTGCTCGGCCGCCATCGACGCCGAGCGCTGGCTCGCGGAGCACGCCGAGTCGGCCGAGGCGCGGGTGTCCGCCGAGCTGGTCGGCGGCGGCTACGCGCCCACCCAGAGCTGACGAACGAACTTCGACAACCGCACAAGGAGAGAAGATGGCCGGAAACACCGTCACCGTCACCGATGCCTCGTTCGCCGACGACGTGCTGAACAGCGACAAGCCCGTGCTCGTCGACTTCTGGGCAACCTGGTGCGGCCCCTGCCGGATGGTCGCCCCCGTGCTCGAGGAGATCGCGGGCGACCACTCCGACAAGATCACCGTCGCGAAGCTCGACGTGGACGCGAACCCGACCGTGGCGCGCGACTACCAGGTGCTGTCGATCCCGACGCTGATGCTGTTCAAGGGCGGCGAGGTCGTGAAGCAGATCGTCGGCGCGAAGCCGAAGGCCGCGCTGCTGGACGACCTGTCCGACTACCTGGGCTGACAAGTCGGGCCGGCAGGCAACCGCCGGCACCCTTCGCGACGTCCAAGCGATGTAGACCGTGTGTCGGGGGTCACCGGGCCGACGCTCCACGTGACCCTCCGCGCCGGTCGCACACCGGCAAGGCACAATGGTTCGCAGTAGTTCGCAATCGCCAACCTGGCGCAGACGTCATCTCGCGCCGACCTCGAGTCGGTGCCCAACTCGAGCGAGGGGTGCATGCGGGTACTCCGCCGTGGTGAGGACGGGCCGGCAGTGGCCGAGGTCCGGTCCACGCTCACAGCGCTTGGACTGTTGCCGTCAACCAATGGGTCGGGGGATCAGTTCGACGAGTACGTCGAGCATGCCGTTCGCAGTTTCCAGCAGCAACGTGGGCTGATCACGGACGGCGTGGTCGGCCCGGCCACCTACCGGGCGCTGCGGGACGCCACGTACCAGCTGGGCGCCCGCCCGCTCGCGTACCTGGTGTCGGCCCCCGTATCGGGCGACGACGTGCAGACGCTGCAGGAGCGGCTGCTCGAGCTGGGCTATGACGTGGGGCGGCCGAACGGTGTCTTCGGCGCGCAGACCGAGGCCGCGGTGCGCAACTTCCAGCGCGACTTCGGGCTGAACGTCGACGGCATCTGCGGCCCGGAGACCCTGCGCGGGCTGCGCAGGCTGTCCCCGCGGGCCCGCGGCGGCTCGCCGGTGCTGCTGCGTGAGCAGGAGCGGGTGCGCAAGGCTGGCCCGCGGCTGCGCGGCAAGCGGATCGTCATCGACCCTGGTCACGGCGGTGCCGAAACCGGCGTCGCGGTCGGCGACGTGCGCGAGGCGGACCTGGTGTGGGACCTGGCCCGGCGGCTCGAGGGCCGCATGGTGGCAACGGGCATGCAGGCGCTGCTCTCGCGCGGGCGCGACCAGTGCCCGACCGAGGGCGACCGGGCGAGCTTCGCCAACGAGGTGGGCGCCGACCTGTTCCTGTCGCTGCACTCGGACGCGAACTCCTCGCCACTGGCCCAGGGCGTGGCGAGCTTCCACTTCGGCACGATGGGCGGCAGCACGTCCACGATCGGTGAGACGCTGGCCGGCTTCATCCAGCGCGAGCTGGCCGTTCGCACCGGTCTGCGCGACTGCCACGCCCACCGCAAGACGTGGGACACGCTGCGCCTGACCCGCTGCCCGGCGGTCCGCGTCGAGATCGGCTACCTGTCCAACAACGACGACCGCCGCCGCCTGTCGGACCCGGCCTTCCGGGACGTGGTCGCCGAAGGCATCCTCGTGGCCGTCAAGCGCCTGTACCTGCTCGGCGAGAACGACCAGCCCACGGGCACGTTCACGTTCGCCGACGTGCTGCGTCACGAGTACGCGAAGGCCGAGTAACCCCCACAGGGCTATCCACAGCAAAGGCAAGTTGTCCACAGGCAAACTGTGGACAACTTGTGCATGCGCACGTGCGGACGCCCGGGCGAGCCGGCTCAGCGCTGCAGCACCGGGCTCGCCGTCGTGACCGTGACGGTCCCGAGCAGGCGCTCCAGGGCCGCCTCGACGTCTTCCTTCCACGAGATCGCGCTGCGCAGCTCCAGCCGCAGCCGGGGCCACCGCGGGTGCTGGCGAACCGTCTTGAAGCCGACCCGCAGCAGGAAGTCCGCGGGGACGACGCAGGTCTGCTCCTCCTCGTCCGGCTTGGCGTCGCCGAACGCCTCGACGGCCTTCACGCCGCGCCGGGTCAGGTCCTTCGCCACGGCCTGGACCAGCATGCGGCCGAGCCCGCCGCCGCGGAACTCCGGCAGCACGTGGAAGCCCGTGAGCAGGACCGCGTCGGGGCTCGGCGGCGAGGTGGGGAACGCCGAGGACCGCGGCACGGCGGTCGGCGGGGCGTACAGCACGAACCCGACGGGCAGCTTGTCGCTGTAGACGATGCGGCCACAGGAGCCCCACTCCAGCAGGACGCTGGAGACCCAGGCCTCCTTCTCGAGGTCAGCCGTGCCGAACTCCTCAGCCTGGTCCCGGAGGTGCGGCGCGAGCTCCCAGAACACGCACTTTCTGCTGTGCTTGGGCAGATCTTCCAGGTTGTCCAGCGTGACGCCGTTGACGCGTCGAGACACCCTGTACCTCCCCACACGGTGCATGCCTCGCGGACCGAAACCACGCGCTTCACGCCCGACCGTGTTACGCGCACCGCACGCCAGGATAAGCCCACTCGAGGGTGAGGAGAAACCATGCGGCCCGGATCAGGGCTGCGGTTACACTCGATCGATCTACCTGCACCGACCTGTGTTGGAGCCCGCATGACCTCGGTGGGGCCACCGCCCGACAGACCGGGCAGCCGCAGTCTCGACCCGCATCTGCGCAGGTACGCGGCCCGCGCGGCCGGCATGACGGCCTCCGAGGTACGCGCGCTCTTCGCGGTCGCGAGCCGCCCCGAGGTGGTCTCGCTGGCCGGCGGTATGCCCAACCTCACGGCCCTGCCGCTCGACTCGCTGTCCACCGAGGTGGCCGAGCTGGTCCGGGCGGACGGGCTGGTCGCGTTGCAGTACGGCTCCGCGCACGGGCTGCCGGAGCTGCGCGACCAGATCTGCGAGGTCATGGCGCTGGAGGGGGTGCGCGGGCACCCGGACGACGTCGTCGTGACCGTCGGCTCGCAGATGGCGCTCGACATGGTCACCCGGATCTTCTGCGACCCCGGCGACGTGGTGATCGCCGAGGGACCGTCCTACGTCGGCGCGCTCGGCACGTTCACGGCCTACCAGGCCGACGTGGTCCACGTGGCGATGGACGAGCAAGGTTTGATGCCCGAGGCGCTCCGCGAGGCGCTGGCGGCCTGCTCAGCGGCAGGCAGGCGGGTCAAGTTCCTCTACACGATCCCGAACTTCCACAACCCGGCCGGCGTGACGCTGAGCGTGCCGCGGCGCGCGGAGATCCTCGACATCTGCACGCGGCACGAGGTGCTCGTGGTCGAGGACAACCCGTACGGGCTGCTCGGCTTCGACGGCCAGACCTACCCGGCGCTGCGCGCGATGGACCCGGACAACGTGGTCTACCTCGGCTCGTTCTCGAAGACCTTCGCCGCGGGACTGCGGGTGGGCTGGGCGCTCGCGCCGCACGCGGTGCGGGAGAAGCTGATGCTGGCGGCCGAGTCGGCCACGCTGTGCCCGCCCACGCTGAACCAGATGATCGTCTCGCGCTACCTGGCGACCCACGACTGGCGCGGCCAGATCAAGTCGTTCCAGCAGGCCTACCGGGAGCGGCGGGACGCGATGATCGCCGCGCTGGAGCAGTACCTGCCCGCGGGCTGCTCGTGGACCGTGCCCGACGGCGGCTTCTTCGTGTGGCTGACCGTGCCGGAGGGCGTCGACACCAAGGCGATGCTGCCGCGCGCGGTCACCGCCCGCGTGGCGTACGTGTCCGGCACCGGGTTCTACGCTGACGGCCTGGGCAGCCGCCAGATGCGGTTGTCCTTCTGCTACCCGACCCCGGAGCGGATCACCGAAGGGGTGCGCCGGCTCGCGGCCGTGCTGTCCGACGAGCTGGAGCTCGCCGAGACGTTCGGCCCGATCAACCAGCGGCCGGGCTCCGGCCCGCAGGTCCCCGCGCCGGACACCGCGTAGCTCCTTGCCCGGCAACGAAACCGAGGTCTGCGAGTACTGCGTACGGTCACAATGGACAGTCCGTTGTGGATGGCTGAGGAGCGTGTGGTGTCCGATCGTTGTGTAGCGGTGCTGTCCGGCGGGCTCTCCCACGAGCGGGACGTGTCGCTGCGGTCCGGGCGCAGGCTGTCCGCGGCGCTGCGCTCGGTCGGCGTGACCGTCGAGGAGTGGGACGCCGACGCCTCGCTGCTGACGCGGCTGGGCGAGCAGCGGCCGGACGCCGTGGTGGTGGCCCTGCACGGCGGGGAGGGCGAGGGCGGCTCGATCCAGACCGTGCTGGAGATGCTCGGCATCCCATACGTCGGGGGCGACTCGCACGCGTGCCGGCGTGCCTGGGACAAGCCGACGGCGAAGACCGAGCTGGCGCACGCCGGGCTCGCGACGCCGGAGTGGGTGGTGCTGCCGCACGCGACGTTCCGCGAGCTGGGCGCGCAGCCGGTGCTGACCGCGATGGTCGACCGGCTCGGGCTGCCGATGATGCTCAAGCCGGAGCAGGGTGGCTCGGCCCTGGGCGCGCAGGTGGTGCGCGACGCGGCGGGCCTGCCGACGGCGATGGTCGGCTGCCTGGCGTACTCGGAGACCGTGCTCGCCGAGCGGTTCGTCGAGGGCGTCGAGGTGGCCGTCACGGTCGTCGACGGGCCGGACGGGCCCGAGGCGATGCCGGCCGTGGAGATCGTGCCGGAGCGCGGCGTCTACGACTACACCGCCCGCTACACCGCCGGCCTGACGACGTTCCACACGCCTGCCCGGCTCGACGAGCGTTCGGCGGCCGCGGTCGCCGACCTCGCGGTGGCGGCGCACCGGCTGCTCGGGCTGCGCGACGTCTCGCGGACCGACGCGATCGTCGCCTCCGACGGGACGGTCTACTTCCTTGAGGTCAACTCCTCGCCGGGGCTGACCGAGACCTCGCTCCTGCCGATGGCGATCGAGGCCGGCGGCCGCTCGCTCGGCGACATCTACGCCGGGTTGATCGAGCGGGCGGTCGACCGCGCACGGTGACCGACCGGACACCCTCTGCCTTCGTCACCGTGACGTAAGTGCCTGGGGTGATCCCTAATCGGTCTCACGAGTCTGATTTGTCCCATTTTTCGACATCATCGCGACGATCCGCTCAAGATCGTCCACCGAGCCGAACTCGACCACGATCTTGCCTTTCCGGCGGCCCAACTCGACCTTCACGCGGGTGTCGAACGTGTTGGAGAGCCGCTCGGCGACGTCCTGCAGACCGGGCGCCTGCATCGGCTTGCGCGGGGCCTGCTTCGGCTTCGGCGGCGCCGCGTTCTTCAGCAGGGTGACGGCCTCCTCGGTGGCACGAACTGAAAGCCCCTCGGCGACGATCCGCGCGGCCAGGTCCTCCTGCATGCCCGCGTCGTCCAGGCCGAGCAGCGCGCGGGCGTGGCCCGAGGACAGCACGCCGGCGGCAACCCGGCGCTGCACGGGGAGGGGGAGCTTGAGCAGCCGGATCGTGTTGGTGATGGCCGGACGGCTGCGCCCGATGCGCGAGGCCAGCTCGTCGTGCGTCACCTCGAACTCGTCAAGCAGCTGCTGGTAGGCCGCCGCCTCTTCGAGCGGGTTCAGCTGCACACGGTGGATGTTCTCCAGGAGCGCGTCCCGGAGCATCGCGTCGTCCGCGGTCTGCCGGACGATGGCCGGGATCTTGACCATGTCCGCGCGCTGCGCCGCACGCAGCCGGCGCTCGCCCATGACGAGCTCGTAGGAGTCGCCACCCAGCTCGCGCACGACGATGGGCTGCATGAGGCCGAACTCGCGGATCGAGTGTTCGAGCTCGCTCAGCGCATCCTCGTCGAAGACCTGACGAGGTTGCTTCGGGTTCGCCTGGATCGCCTCGGTGGGGATCTCCCGGTAAACCGCGCCGGCCACCGCGCCACTCGGCTCCGGTGGGGCGGCAGGCTTACCGGGCGCCGGGCGGGCCGGCGGCCTCGGCAGTCTCACCGCGCCTTCGGTCTCGCCGGCCGGCCCCTGCGGGATCAGTGCGGCGAGACCTCGGCCCAGCCCGCCCTTGCGCTCACTCACGACAGCCCCTCGCAGGCTCGGTGCTGCCGCTCGCGGTCGCCCTGTGTCGATGATTCGCTCGCAAGCTCGCTCATGCAGTCATTACTCCTCGCCGAAACCGCGTTCGGCCATCTCCCTCGCCGCGTCGAGGTAGCTCATCGCGCCCCGGGAACCCGGGTCGTACGCCAGCACGGTCTGCCCGAAGCCGGGCGCCTCGGACACCTTCACACTCCTTGGGATCACAGTACGCAAAACCGTGTCACCGAAGTGCTTCCGAACCTCCGCGGTCACCTGATCGGCGAGCTTGGTTCGCCCGTCGTACATGGTCAGGAGGATGGTCGACACCTGCAGGTTGGGGTTCAGGTGGTTCTGCACCAGCTCGATGTTGCGCAGCAGCTGGGAGAGACCCTCCAGCGCGTAGTACTCGCACTGGATGGGGATGAGAACCTCCTCGGCCGCGACCATCGCGTTGACGGTCAGCAGACCGAGCGACGGCGGGCAGTCGATGAAGACGTAGTCCGGGTTCACCTCGTCCAACGCGCCCGCCGGCAGCGCCTCCTTGAGCCGGGCCTCGCGGCCGTCCATCGAGACGAGCTCGATCTCCGCTCCGGCGAGGTCGATCGTGGCCGGCACGCAGTAGAGGTTGTCCGACTGGTCGCTCACCGCGGCGGCGTCCGCGAGGGACACCTCGCCGATCAGCACCTCGTAGATCGACGGCACGCCGGACCGGTGATCGACCCCGAGCGCGGTGCTGGCGTTGCCCTGCGGGTCCAGGTCGATCACGAGCACCTTGAGCCCGTGCATCGCCAACGCCGCAGCCATGTTCACCGCGCTCGTCGTCTTGCCGACGCCGCCCTTCTGGTTCGCGACGGTGATGACCCGGCGCCGCGCCGGCTTCGGCAGCACGTCCTTCGGGTGCAGCATTCGTGTGGCGCGCTCGGCCTCCTCGGCGATCGGCGTCCACCCGGACACCGCCTGCGCGGCCTCGACCGTCTCGTGCATGGTCTGCTCGGACTCGGACTGCTGAACGTGGCGACCACTCACTGCTCGACCCACCTCGGTTTCACGTGAAACATCCATCGCTTCTGATCGTTGCGCAGGACTCGCGTCACTGCCGTCGATCCTTCCTTGTGTGTCCCGCATAGCGACCGCGGGCCCCCTCACGTCCGTTCGAATCCATCCGCTCGATCTCGATGACCGTCGTCGGCGTCTCCAGCAAGCCGACGCCGCACCGCTCCACAAGAGGGAACGAGCCGCCGGCCCGCCGTACCGCATCGCCGTCGCGAGCCACCTCGGCCTCGGCGCTCTCTCCCTTGAGTGCGACGAGCCAGCCGCCCTGCCGAAGCAGGGGAGCGCTCCAGCCCCACAGCTTTTCCAGCGGAGCCACCGCGCGTGCGACGACGACGTCCGCACCCGCCAGTTGTTGCTTGATTGCCGGCTCCTCGGCACGCCCACGAACCACGGTCGCCGACAGCCGAACAGTCTGGACGACTTCCTCGAGCCATGCCACTCGGCGAGCCATCGGCTCCAACAGTGTGACGTCCAGATCTGGTCTCGCCAAGCCAAGTGGCACGCCGGGGAGCCCGGCGCCTGATCCGATGTCGATGACCCGCACGCCGTCCGGTATCCGCTCGCCGACCACGGCCGAGTTCAGGAGATGGCGATCCCAGAGGCGATCGACCTCGCGCGGTCCGATCAAGCCCCGTTCAATGCCGACGGCGGCGAGCAGTTCCGCGAACTGCACCGCCGCCGCCAAGGCATCGCCGAATATGGTCGAAGCGGACTCCGGGGGAGCGGGCGCTGATGGCGTGTCTGCCACCCTCGCTCTCCTCGCCTAGGTCCGTTGTTTCACGTGAAACTGAGCGAGAACGTCAGGGCTTGCGGAACACCACGACGCGGCGCCGGGGGTCCTCGCCCTCACTCTCGCTGTGTACGCCGTCCACTTCCGCGACCGCGTCGTGGACGACCTTGCGCTCGAACGGGGTCATCGGCTGGAGCCGGATCCGGTCGTCGCCGACGAGCACGCGCTCGGCGGTCGCCCGGCCAAGATCGTGGAGCTCCTGCCGACGGTCCGCGCGCCAGCCCGCGACGTCCAGCATCAGCCGGCTCCGCGTCCCGGTCTCCTGCTGGACGGCGAGCCGGGTCAGCTCCTGCAGCGCCTCGAGCCCGCTGCCGCGCGGGCCGACGAGCTTCTCCAGATCCTCGCCCCCGTCGATACTCACCACCGCGCGGCCGGCCTCGACATCCAGATCGATGTCACCGTCGTAGTCGACGAGGTCGAGCAGGCGCTCGAGGTAGTCGCCCGCGATGTCGCCCTCACGGACGAGGAGGTCCTCGGCCGCACCCGACCGGTCCTCGTCGCCATCCTCGTCGCCGTCCGACTCGCCGCTTGCCTCGCCGTCCGCCTCACCGTCCGACTCGCCGTCCGACTCGCTGCTCGCCTCACCGTTGGACGCAGCGACCGCCTCCGCGGTCACCTCGCCGTCGGACGTGGCCGCCTCCCCAGCCGGCGTGACCTCGTCCTGCTCGGTCCCCGACTCCTGCACCGTCTCCGGCACGACTTCTCCTCTCCAGGTCCGGACGTCGCTCAGCGATTCTTCCGGCCTGTGTTCTTCTTGCGGGAACGGTCTGCGCTCAGACCCGAAACTGTGGAGCCGTCACCGGCGGTCTTGCCCGCGGCGCCGTTGCCGGACGCGGCCGAGCCGTTGCCGGACGACTTCGTGGTGCCCGGCTTCGACGCGCCGGACGGCTTGGCGTTACCGGACTTCGCGGTACCCGGCTTGGCGGCGGCCGGCTTGGCGGTGCCGGGCTTGGCCGCGCCGGTCGGCTTCGTGGTGCCGGTCGGCTTCGTGGTGCCAGTGGTGCCAGTGGTGCCCGTGGTTCCAGTGGTGCCCGGCGCCGTCGGGTCCGCCTGCGTGGCGGGGCGCTTCTTCACCTGGGCAGGTCGCTGGCCCGGCTTGGGGGCGAGGCTGTTCCGCTTCTCGATCGCCTCGGCCTTCTTCTGCTCCTCCTCGGCGTCGATGCGCACGTAGACGATCCGCTGCTGCATCAGCGTCCACGTGTTGTTCGCGAGCCAGTAGAGAAGGAGGCCGATGGGGAAGAACAGACCGAAGAGAAGCACACCCAGCGGGAAGATGTACATCGTCAGCTTGTTCATGATCGCGGTCTGCGCGGTGGCCGATTCCGGGTTCTGCCGCGCCACCGAGTGCCGTGCGGTGAGGTGGGTCAGCACGCTCGCGAGGATCATCAGGGGGATCGACACGATGATGACCGAGGTGCGGTTCGCGCCCAGCTGATCCAGGAGCGCCTGCGGCTGGGTGATGAAGTTCGACAGACGCGCGCCGAAGATGTTCGCGTCGAGGTAGGAGTTGACACCCGCCTCGTCGAAGAAGTAGTTCTCGGTGTGGCCTGGGATGAACGAGCGCAGCACGTGGTACAGACCGATGAACACCGGGATCTGCAGGAGCATCGGCAGGCAGCCGCCGATCGGGCTGAACCCGTGCTCACGCTGGAGCTTCTGCATCTCCTGCGCCTGGCGCTGCCGGTCGTTGGCGTACTTCTTCTGGAGCTTCTTCATCTCGGGCGCGAACTGCTGCATCGCGCGCATCGAGCGGACCTGCTTCACGAACGGCTTGAACATGATCGCGCGCAGGGTGAAGACCAGGAACATGATCCCCAGCGCCCAGGCGATGCCGCTGTTCATCCCGAAGACGTGCCCGAACACCCAGTGCCAGCACCACAGGATGAAGGACACGGGGTAATAGATGAAGTCGAGCACGGAGCTACTCCTTGGCGAGGGTGTGGCGAGCCGGGCTTGACGACCCCGGCTCGT
Source organism: Actinophytocola sp. (assembly GCA_035995025.1). GTDB lineage: Bacteria > Actinomycetota > Actinomycetes > Mycobacteriales > Pseudonocardiaceae > Actinophytocola. The sequence continues at coordinate 2,139 of DASYKY010000091.1, read as the reverse complement.
CGCGGTCATCGTTCGTGGGCCCGGCCTGCCGCCGCGGCGGCACCGGGTCGTAGCCGGCGCGCCCCCAGGGCGCGCAGCGGGCGAGCCGGGCGATGGTGAGCCAGCTGCCGCGCAGCGCGCCGTGCACCGTCAGTGCCTCGACGGCATACGCGCTGCAGCTCGGCTCGAACCGGCAGGTGGGCGGAAGCACCGGCGAGATCCACCGCCGGTAGAAATGAATGGGCGCGAGCAGCACCCGGGCCACCGGACCGGGGCGGCGGGCGGGTGCGGCATCGGGCACGGCAGCACTGGGCACGCACTCAGTGTCATGCGTGACGCTCACCGGGCACCACCGTCATCGCCGATCGCCAGTCGTAACCTCCGCAAGGCGGAGTCGATGTCCTTGCCGAGTTCGGCGCTCGCCGCCCCGGCAGCAGGCGGCAGCGCTCTAACGACCAACGTGCAACCGGGCACAACGGTTCCGAGGCGATCCCGCAAGAGATGGCGCAGACGGCGCGTCACGCGGTGGCGGACCACCGAGTTCCCCACGGCCTTGCTGACCACGAAGCCGACACGGGTGGTGCCGGACACGCCCACACCGAGCCGAGCGATCTCTTCGGCCGTGATCGCATGGACGACGAGCCGGGACCGGCCCACTCGCCGGCCCTTCCGGGTCACCAGCCGAAAATCGTCGCTACCGGTCAGTCGTGCGGACGCGGGGAGCACGCAAGTCAGGCGGAAAGGCGCTTGCGGCCCTTGGCACGGCGAGCAGCGAGGATCGCCCGTCCGGCGCGGTTACGCATGCGCAGCCGGAACCCGTGGGTCCGCGCCCGGCGGCGGTTGTTCGGCTGGAAAGTACGCTTGCTCACGGTGGATCTCCCGGTACTGGCTCGCCAAGTTTTCGTCCCCGACGGCGCGCAGCACTCACCCACACCTCACGGGAGACCTTATAAGGCTACGCACCCCCGATCAGCGGGTTCCACCCGGGTGCCCCGGGCCGACCCGGACCGCCGCTCGGCGACACGCCGCACACGCGAGATGCTTGCTAGCGAACACATCTTGTGGCATAGCGCGGCGCTTGTTAGCGTGCGTGCTCTTGGTTGGCCAGTGGGAGTGGGAGCCCTACGGCGCCGCGCAAAGTGACGACGGACCTCCGGCAGGTGCCGCTGCGGTGCGACGTACCTTCGTGCACAGTTGTGGACAACCCTGTGGATGCTTCCCGTAGTCGGGGCGCGACCGAGCCCACCCGCATGGGTGGGCGGTTCGGGGTGGTCGTCGGCCTGGCGTTACCCGAGGGCCGACGAGGGGAGGGGAGCTCGTAGGTGTCCGAGCAAATGAATCTTGGTGTGGTCTGGGAACAGGTCGTGCGTGAACTGTCCGCCGGCACCCTCTCCCCGCAACAACGCGCCTGGATGCGGGTGACCCGTCCCATCGGTCTTCTCGACGGCACCGCGTTGCTCGCCGCCCCCAGCGACTTCGCCAAGGACGCGATCGAGCGCGCGCTGCGCGGGCCGATCACCGACGCGCTCTCCCGGCGGCTCGGCCGCGCCGTGTCGCTCGCGGTCAAGGTCGAGCCGATGGCACCGGCCGCCGCGCCGGTCCCGGCGGCGACCGCTCCCGCGGCACCGTCCAATGGGGACAACGGAATCGACGGCTTGCGTGGGCCCGAGCCGCAGCTGCCACGCGCCCCGATCCTGCCGCTCGCCGGCGAACACGAGACGGACGACGGCGCCGACAGCGACGAGGTGGACGAGGAGGGCGACGCACTCGCCACCGTCCACGAGATCTGGCCGACGTTCACGGGCGGCCAGCCGCCGAGCGGTCAGCCGTTCACCGCGCCCGCGCAGCCGCAGACGTCCAAGACACGGTTGAACGAGAAGTACACGTTCGACACGTTCGTCATCGGTGCGTCCAACCGCTTCGCGCACGCGGCCGCGGTCGCCGTCGCCGAGGCGCCGGCCCGCGCGTACAACCCGTTGTTCATCTGGGGCGAGTCCGGGCTCGGCAAGACACACCTGCTGCACGCGGTCGGCCACTACGCGCAACGGCTCTTCCCCGGCATGCGCGTGCGGTACGTGTCGACCGAGGAGTTCACCAACGACTTCATCAACTCGCTGCGCGACGACCGCAAGGTCGCGTTCCAGCGGCGGTACCGCGACA
>DASYKY010000090.1:0-14677 GCA_035995025.1 Actinophytocola sp. | reverse complement strand
GCGCTGCCCGGCGAAAGCTGGCGCAGCCTTTCCCTCACGCGAAATCTTGATCAACTTGCCTACGCATTGTCCACAGTGAGCCGCAGTTATCCCGATGCTGCTGGATATGGCGAAACCGCCGCAACTCAGCAAGTTTGCTGGCAAACGGCGGTTTGAGAGGGCGCCCTTGGCAGGATTCGAACCTGCGACACCTGCCTCCGGAGGGCAGTGCTCTATCCCCTGAGCTACAAGGGCCCGTCTGTCTGACCGGGGTAGCTTAGCGCACTCGGTGTGGGGGCGGCCGGGCGGCTACGGTGATCGTCATGGGTGGGTTGCGGCGGTCTTGGGTCGAGTCGGGCGGGGTGCGGGTTTCCCTGGTTGAGCAGGGGAGCGGGCCGGTCGTCATCCTGGTTCACGGGTATCCGGACAACCTGTCCGTCTGGGACGGGGTGGCCGCTCGGCTCGCCGAGCGCTTCCGGGTGGTGCGGTACGACGTCCGGGGGCACGGGCACTCCGAGGCGCCCACCACCCGGGACGGGTACCGGGTCGAGCGGCTTCACGACGATCTCCGGGCCGTCAAGGACGCGGTCAGTCCGGACGAGGCCGTCCATCTCGTCGGGCACGACTGGGGGTCCATCCAGTGCTGGGGGGCGTTGGACCCCGCCCTCTTTCGGTCGTATACCTCCATCTCCGGGCCTGATCTCGACCAGATCAGTGTCTGGCTCAAGGGCTGGCGGCGGCACCCGCTGAAGGTTCTCCGGCAGGTGGTGCACTCCTGGTACATCGGGGCCTTCCAGGTGCCCCGCCTCCCCGAGCTGGTGTGGCGGAGCCGGCGGCTGCTGACGAAGTTCCACGCCGACCGGCGGGACGCGCGCAACGGGGTGGAGCTCTACCGGGCCAACATGATGAAGCCCGGCAAGCCGCCCCGGACCATCACGCTCCCCGTCCAGCAGATCGCGCTCACCCAGGACCCCTTCGTCACCCGCGCGCTGCTCGACGTCGCCGACCCGTGGTGTCCGAACCTCTGGCGCCGGGAGCTCGCCGCCGGCCACTGGGCGCCCCGCACGCACCCGGACGCCGTCACGCGGCTCGTCACGCAGTTCGTCGACCACGTGGACGGCCAGGCGGCGCCGCGGGAGCTCGCGCGGGCGCGGCGCGGGGGCGACAAGAAGTCCATGGGCGGGCAGCTCGCCGTCGTGACCGGCGCGGGGAGCGGGATCGGGCGGGAGACGGCGATCGCGCTGGCGGCCGCGGGCGCGGAGGTCCTCTGCGTCGACATCGACCTCGACGCCGCCAAGACCACCGCCGCGCGGGCCGGCGGCACCGCCTACGAGCTGGACGTCTCGGACGGGCCGGCCAGCGAACGGCTCGCCGGGACCATCGCGCGCGAGCACGGCGTCCCCGACCTCGTCATGGCCAACGCCGGCATCGGGGTCGCCGGCAGCTTCCTCGACACCTCCGTCGACGACTGGCGCCGCGTGCTCGACGTCAACCTGTGGGGCGTCATCCACACCCTCCGCGCCTTCCTCCCCGCCATGGTCGAGCGCCGCGAGGGCGGGCACGTCGTCATCACGTCGTCGGCCGCGGGGTACCTCGCCACGCCGACCCTGCCCGCCTACAGCACCACGAAGGCCGGCGTCCTCATGCTCGCCCAGTGCCTCGCCGGCGAGCTCGACGAGGCCGGCATCGGCGTCAGCGCGATCTGCCCCGGCTTCGTGCACACGAACATCACCGCCACGACCCGGTTCGCCGGCACGACCCCGGACGAGGAACGGACCCGCCGGCAGCGTGCGTTCGCGATGTACGAGCGCCGCGGCTACGGGCCGGAGAAGGTCGCCAGGGCCGTGCTCGAGGCGGTCCGCGCCGGCCGGCTCGTCGTGCCGGTCACGCCCGAGGCCCGGGCCGGCGCGTTCGGCGTCCGGTACGCCCCCGCCACGACCAGGGTCATCGGGCGGTGGATCGGCGCTCGAGCCCCGCGCTAGAACCTTGAAAGCATGCGCATACGACTATATGTTTGCGCAGGCAGGAAGGAGCGGGGCATGCACGAGCACGGGCCGGCCAGCGCGTCCGGCCGCCACCTTGGCGCGCTGACCGCGGCGTTCGCGATCACGGCCGCCTTCATGGTGGTCGAGCTCGCCGCGGGCATCGCCACGTCCTCGCTCGCCCTCGTCTCCGACGCCGCGCACATGGTCACCGACGTGATCGGCGTCGGCCTCGCACTCCTCGCGATCCTCGCCGCCCGCCGCGCCCGCCGGACCGCGGCCCGCACGTTCGGCCTCTACCGCGCCGAGGTGCTCGCCGCCCTCGCCAACGCCGTGCTGCTGTTCGGCGTCGCCGGCTACGTACTGGTCGAGGCCGTGCGGCGCTTCGCCGACCCGCCCGCGGTCCCCGGTGGCACCGTGGCCGCCGTCGCGCTGCTCGGGCTCGTGGCCAACGTCGTCGCGTTCCTGTTGCTGCGCAAGGGATCCGCGGAGAGCCTCAACGTCCGCGGCGCCTACCTCGAGGTGATCGCGGACCTCGTCGGCTCGCTCGGCGTGCTCCTGTCCGGCGCGCTCACGCTGCTGTTCGGCTGGCGCTACGCCGACCCCGTGCTCGGTGTCGCGATCGGACTGTGGGTGCTGCCGCGCACCTGGACGCTGGCCCGCCGCTCGCTGCGCATCCTCTTCCAGCACGCTCCGGAGCGCGTCGACGTCGAGCGGCTCACGACCTCGCTCTGCGCGCTGGACGGCGTCAACGAGGTCCACGACGTGCACGTCTGGACGCTCACCTCGGGCATGGAGGTCGCCTCCGCGCACCTCACCATGCGGCCCGGCGCCGACCAGACCGCGATCCTCCGCGACGCCCAGCGCACGCTCGCCGACGACTACCAGCTCGAGCACGCCACCCTGCAGGTCGAGGCCGGCGCCGCGACCGCGCGGTGCCGCGAGCTGCACTGGTGATCAGGGGAACGGCAGCGGCTTCGCGCCCCGCTCGCTGAGGTACTGGCTCATCAGCCGGATCTCGTTGTCCTGGCTGGACACCACCTTCTGCGCCAGGTTGCGCACGTAGCCCTCGCTCGCGTGCTGCGCGGCGTACTGGGCCATCTCGAGCCCGCCCTGGTGGTGGCGCAGCATCAGCTGCAGGAACAGCACGTCCAGCTCGTTGCCGGACAGCTTGCGCAGCTTGTTGACCTCGTCGGTGGTGGCCATGCCGGGCATGCGATCGACCGCGGCGGTGGTCTTGCCGCCCGCGCCGTTGCTGTGCTCGTGGGTGCCGCCCTCGGACATCCACCCCATGTGCTTCGCGCCGGGCGCCGGCAGGTCGGGCTGGCCCCAGACGGTCAGCCACCCGCCCATCTCGCTGAGCTGGGTCAGCTGCGTGGACTCGATGTCGAACGCGATGCCGCGCAGCACCGGGTCGGTCGTGCGGTCGCGCTCGAGGCCGGCCATCGTGACGGCCTGCATGTGGTGCACCCGCATGTCCTGGGCGAAGCCCACGTCGACGGACTGCGCGTCGGGCGGCGCGTCGGACCCGGTCCGCGACAGCGTCACCAGCATGCCGACCGCGGCGCCGACCAGCAGCAGCACGACCGCGGCGGCGGCGAAGACCAGGATCCGGCTGGCCCGCGAGGGCTCGGCGGGCCCGTCGAACTCTTCGTCGGAGTCGTCGTCGGAGTCGTCATCCGAGTCGGCGGAGTCGTCGTCGGCGGCATCGGCGGGCTCGACCGACGAGGGCTCATCGACGTCCACCGCCGAGGAGGTCTCCCCGGTCTCGTCCGGCTCGTGCCGCTTGCTCACTTGCTCGGTGCCGGCGCGCCCGCCGAGCCTGCCGGCGGCTGCGTCGCGCCACCGGGCACCGGCGCGGTGGCCGGCGGCGCCTGGCCGCTCTCGTCACCGGCCTCGATCGCGCCCTTGCCGTCCATCGTCACGGCGTCCTTGCCCGGCTTCTCGGCCACGAACGGCGGCGGGTTGGTCGGGTCGAAGCCCGTGCCGTCGGAGTCGCAGCGGCCGCCCGGCTCGGGGTGGGTGTACTTGTTCTCCCGCAGCGAGGTGATGAACTGGTCGACGCGCTCGTCGTCCGCGCTGTCCAGCTTCAGCTGGTGGCCCCAGGACTGCAGCGAGATCGGCTTGTCCAGGCCGGGGTAGGGCGACAGCATCATGTAGGGCTGGCCGTCGACCTTCTTCTTGAGCGTGTCGAGCGCGCCACCCTTGATCTTGTCCGGGTTGTAGGCGATCCAGACCGAGCCGTGCTCGAGCGCGTGGACCATGTTCTCGTTGCGGACGGCCTTCGTGTACACGGTGCCCGCGCAGTTCGCCCACGCCTGGTCGTGCGGGCCACCGAACGGCGGGCTCTGGTCGTAGGCCACCCGCTGCTGGGCGGTGACGTGCTGGGCGCCGTCGTAGGTCACCTTCTTGACGCCGTCGATGCTGTCCGACGGGTCCTTGTTGTCGTCCGCGGCGACGTACTTCTCTTTTTCGTTGATCTGCACGAAGGCGTAGGTGAACACGCCACCCGCCATCAGCACGACGACGATGACGCCGATGATCATGCCCCAGGGCTTCGGCTTCCCCGCGCGGGCGACGGCGTTGCGCGACGAGCGCGCGTTCTTGGCGGCTCCGCCCTTGCTCTTGGGCTTGCTCGAGCCCTTGCTCTTCGTCCCGCTCGCCATGCCGGTCTCGGACCTCGTCTCATACACGGAAAACAGACTGCAGCGGCCAAGTGTAAGGAACGACGGTGTTGGGTCAGTGTCAGGGCCGACTGTCAGGGCCAACTGTCAGGGCCAACTGTCAGGGCCAACTGTCAGGGACCTTGCACGGGGTACGCGTCCGGTCCCGGCGGGCTCGGGTCGAACGGCGGCGGGTTCGCCACGTCGAACGACGCCGGGTTGGTTTGGCACGGCGCACCCGATTCGGGTGTTGTGTAGGGGTTCGCGCGCAATGCGGCGATGAACTGGTCGATCCTGGGATCGTCCGGCCGGTCCAGCTTGAGCTGGTGGCCCCAGGACTGGATGGACACCGGCTTGTCCAGGTTCGGGTACGGCGACAGCATCAGGAACGGCTGCCCGTCGACCTTCGCGGCGAGCTTGCCGACCGCGCCGGCGCTCACCTTGTCCGCGTTGTAGGCGATCCAGACCGCGCCGTGCTCGAGCGCGTGGACCATGTTCTCGTTGCGCACCGCCACGTCGTAGACCGTGCCCGTGCAGTTCGCCCAGTACGGGTCGTGCGCGCCGCCGTAGGGCGGGGCCTTGTCGTAGGCGACCCGCTGGCCCGGGTGCGCGTGCGACGGCTTGTACGTGGTGACCACGACGCCCTCGATCTGCCGCGACGGGTCCTTGTTGGTGTCGGACGGCGTGAACTTGCGGGTGTCCACCGGGGCGGGGGTGGCGCCGCCGCCTTCGCCCGGCTCGCCCCCGGTCCGGGTGCTGCAGCCGGTGAGCAGGACGAGTCCGGCGGCCGCGACCACGAGCCCGCGACGCGGATACGACGTGTCGATGGTGATCTTCCTCCCGGGTCCGGCCCCCGCGGGACAGCCTATGGCCGAGGCCGCTCCGGCGGGGCGAGTCGGCCTACCTAGACTTCTCAGGGTGACTCCCGCCGCGCTTGCCGACCTCGTCCGCACCGTCGCCGTGGACGTGCTGACCAGCCGAGACCTCGACGACACCGCCCTGCCACGGACGGTGACGATCGAGCGCCCGAGAAACCCCGAGCACGGCGACTACGCGACGAACCTGGCCCTGCAGGTGGCCAAGAAGGTCGGCGTCGCGCCGCGCGACCTCGCCGGCTGGCTCGCCGAGGCGCTCGCCGGCCGCGACGGCGTGGCCGCGGCCGACGTGGCCGGGCCCGGCTTCATCAACCTCCGCCTCGCCGCCGACGCGCAGGGCGAGATCGTCCGCCAGGTCCTCGAGGCGGGCGAGGCGTACGGCCGGGGCGGCACGCTGGCCGGCCGGAAGATCAACCTCGAGTTCGTCTCCGCCAACCCGACCGGCCCACTGCACCTCGGCGGCACCCGGTGGGCCGCGGTCGGCGACGCGCTGGGCAGGCTGCTGGAAGCGCAGGGCGCCGGCGTCGTCCGCGAGTACTACTTCAACGACGCGGGCGCGCAGATCGACCGGTTCGTCCGGTCCCTGATCGCGTCCGCCAAGGGTGAGCCGCCGCCCGAGGACGGCTACGCCGGCACGTACCTGTCCGACGTCGCCGCCGAGGTCCTGCGCACCGAGCCGAACGCGCTGTCGCTGCCCGAGGACGAGAGCGCGGAGACGTTCCGCCGCATCGGCGTCGGGCTGATGTTCGAGCAGATCAAGCAGAGCCTGCACGACTTCGGCACCGACTTCGACGTCTTCTTCCACGAGGACTCGCTGCACGCCTCCGGCCAGGTGAGCGAGGTCGTCGAGGAGCTGAAGGGGAAGGGCCATCTGTACGAGGCCGACGGCGCCTGGTGGCTGCGCACCACGGAGTTCGGCGACGACAAGGACCGGGTGGTCATCAAGTCCGACGGCGCGCCGGCGTACATCGCCGGCGACATCGCCTACTTCCGGGACAAGCGCCGCCGCGGGTTCGACCTGTGCATCTACATGCTCGGCGCGGACCACCACGGCTACATCGCCCGGCTCAAGGCCGCCGCGGCCGCACTCGAGGACGACCCGGCCGCGGTCGAGGTGCTCATCGGGCAGCTGGTCAACCTGGTCAGCGAGGGCAGGCCGGTGCGGATGTCCAAGCGTGCGGGCACGGTCGTGAGGATGGAGGACCTGGTCGACGCGGTGGGCGTGGACGCGGCCCGCTACGCCCTGATCCGCTCGTCGGTGGACGCCTCGCTGGACATCGACCTCGACCTGTGGAGCAGGCGGACCAGCGACAACCCGGTCTTCTACGTGCAGTACGCGCACGCCCGGCTGTCCTCGCTGGAGCGCAACGCCGCCGAGCTGGGCATCAAGGTGCCGACGGCCGAGACCGAGGCGGACCTGGGGCTGCTGACCCACCAGCGGGAGGGCGAGCTGATCCGCACGATCGGCGACTTCCCGAAGGTCGTGGCCGCCGGCGCGCAGCTGCGCGAGCCGCACCGGGTCGCGCGCTACCTCGAGGAGCTGGCGTCCGCGTACCACAAGTTCTACGACAGCTGCCGGATCCTGCCGCAGGGTGACGAGGAGCCGACCCCGCTGACCACCGCGCGGCTCGTCCTGTGCGCCGCGGTCCGCCAACTGCTCGCCAACGGCCTGGCACTGCTGGGTGTCTCTGCCCCAGAGCGGATGTAGAACCTAGTGAGCGCACCAAGCAAGTCGTGTGGCACTCAACCGTCACCCAAGGGGAACGGGACGCAACCCAGCCACAAGTACGCACCAGCTACGCCCAAGGTGACCAACCGTAAAAATCCCGGGGAGGCGGGACCATGAGGGCGCATCCGGCGGGGCCCCGGCACGCCGACGTCATGCCGCCGGGCAACACCGCCCGTCCGCGACCGTCCACCGCGGACGAGCTGGACGAGCTGCTGCCCGCCGTGTGGCCGCGCCACGCCCGCCGGGACGCCGACGGGGTCGTGCGCCTCGCCGGGGTCGACGTGCGGGCGCTCGCCGAGGAGTACGGCACGCCGCTGTTCGTGATGGACGAGGCCGACTTCCGGGCCCGCTGCGCCGAGCACGCGGCCGCGTTCGGCGACCCGGCGCTCGTGCACTACGCGGCCAAGGCGTTCCTGTCCGTTCAGGTGGCCCGCTGGGTCGCCGAGGAGGGGCTGTCGCTGGACGTGTGCAGCGGAGGCGAGCTGGAGATCGCGCTGCGTGCCGGCTTCCCGCCGGAGCGGATCGCGTTGCACGGCAACAACAAGTCGGCCGGCGAGCTGGCCACCGGGGTGGCGGCCGGGGTCGGTGCGGTGGTGCTCGACTCGTTCTTCGAGATCGCCCGGCTCGACCGCATCGCGCGGGACCAGGGGCGGGTGCAGGACGTGCTCGTGCGCGTCACGGTCGGGGTCGAGGCGCACACCCACGAGTACATCGCGACCGCGCACGAGGACCAGAAGTTCGGCTTCTCGCTCGCCGGCGGTGCGGCCGCGGAGGCCGTGCGCCGGGTGCTCGGCGCACCGGGGCTGCGGCTCGTCGGCCTGCACAGCCACATCGGCTCGCAGATCTTCGACGCCAACGCGTTCGAGGTTTCCGCGCACCGGGTCATCGGCCTGCTCGCCGCGCTGCGCGACGAGCACGGCGCGGACGCCGTCGCCGATGTGTCCACTGTGGATCTCGGCGGCGGCCTGGGCATCGCCTACACCGCGGACGACGACCCGCCGCCGCCCGGCTGGCTGGCCGAGCAGCTGCGCACGATCGTGGCCAAGGAGTGCGAGCAGGCGGGCCTGGACGTGCCGCGGATCGCGGTCGAGCCGGGCCGGGCGATCGTCGGCCCCGGCACCGTGACGCTCTACCAGGTGGGCACCATCAAGGACGTCGAGCTGGGCCACGGCACCGCGCGGCGCTACGTGAGCGTGGACGGCGGGATGAGCGACAACATCCGCACCGCGCTCTACGACGCGGACTACGACTGCCGGCTGCTGTCCCGCTTCGCCGACGAGGGCGGCCGCGGCGGCGAGCCGATGCTGTCCCGGGTGGTCGGCAAGCACTGCGAGTCCGGCGACGTCGTGGTGCGCGACTGCTGGCTGCCGGAGAACCTCGCGCCGGGCGACATCATCGCGGTGGCCGCGACCGGCGCGTACTGCTACGCGATGGCCTCGAGCTACAACCAGCTCCCGCGCCCCGCGGTGGTCGCGGTGCGCGACGGCGAGACCCGGCTCCTGCTGCGCCGCGAGACCGTGGACGACCTGCTGCGCCTGGAGGTCCCGTGAACGGAACCCGCGAGTCCAACCCTCGGAGCCCGCGAGTCCAACCGTCCGGCCCCGCGAGTCCGGCATTCGGCGCGGGCGCGAAGGTCGGACTCGCGCGTCGGGAGTGTTGGACTCGCGGGTTGGGGGCGTCGTGAGGATTCGGGTGGCCATGCTCGGGTGTGGCACCGTCGGGGCCCAGGTGGTCCGGCTGCTGCGGGAGCAGGCGGGCGACCTCGCCGCGCGGGTCGGCGGGGACATCGAGCTGGCCGGGATCGCCGTGCGCAGGCCGAACCGGCACCCGGAGGTGCCCCAGCACCTGCTCACCACCGACGCCGCGGCGCTCGTCGCGTCCGATGTGGACGTCGTGGTCGAGGTGATCGGCGGCATCGAGCCGGTGCGCACGCTGCTCACGGATGCCTTGCGGGCCGGTAAGTCCGTGGTCACCGCGAACAAGGTGCTGCTCGCCGAGCACGCCGCGGACCTGTTCGCCGCGGCGGGCTCCTCGGGTGCGGACCTGTACTTCGAGGCGGCGGTGGCCGGTGCGATCCCGCTGCTGCGCCCGCTGCGCGAGTCACTCGCCGGCGACCGGATCACCCGCGTGATGGGGATCGTCAACGGCACCACCAACTACATCCTGTCCGCAATGGACTCCACCGGCGCCGGCTACGCGGAGACGCTCGACGAGGCCTCCCGGCTCGGCTACGCGGAGGCCGATCCGACCGCGGACGTGGAGGGGTACGACGCCGCGTCCAAGGCCGCGATCCTCGCCTCGATCGCCTTCCACACCCGGGTCACCGCGGCCGACGTGTACCGCGAGGGCATCACCGCGGTCACCCCGGCCGACATCGCGGCGGCGCGGACGCTGGGCCGCACGATCAAGCTGCTGGCCATCTGCGAGCGGACGGAGTCCGGCGTCGCGGTGCGCGTGCACCCGGCCATGATCCCGCGCACCCACCCCCTCGCGGGCGTCGGCGGCGCGTTCAACGCGGTGTTCGTGGAGGCCGACGCGGCGGGCTCGCTGATGTTCTACGGCCAGGGCGCGGGCGGCGCGCCGACCGCGAGCGCGGTGCTCGGCGACCTGGTCGCGGTGGCCCGCAACAAGGTCGTCGGCGGGCGCGGGCCGGGGGAGTCGTCGTACGCCGCGCTGCCGGTGCGGCCGATCTCCCAGGTGGACACCCGCTACCACGTGAGCCTGGACGTCGCGGACCGCGCGGGCGTGCTGTCGGCGGTGGCGTCGGTGTTCGCCGAGCACGACGTGAGCATCGCCGCGGTCCGCCAGCAGGGCCGCAGCACGGACGCGAGCCTGGTGATCGTCACGCACTCCGCGCCGGACGCCGCACTACGGTCCACAGTGGACAAGATCGCGGGCCTGCCGGTGGTACACGAGGTGGTCAGCGTGATGCGAGTGGAAGGCGAGGAGCCATGACAGGTCAAGCCGCGAGCTCACCGACCGCACCTCAGGGGAACGTGACGCAAACCAGCCACAAGCACGTGACCGAACAGGATCCTTCGTTGCCCATGGCGACCGGGACTTTCAAGCCCGGGGAGGCGGGACGGCCGGGATGGCCTGGGGTGATCCACGCCTACGCCGACCGGATCTCGCTTCCCGCCGGTGCGAAGGTGGTGACGCTGCAGGAGGGCGGCACGCCGCTGCTGGAGGCGCCGTACGTCTCCGAGCGCACCGGGTGCCGGGTGTTCCTCAAGATCGAGGGCGCGAACCCGACCGGCTCGTTCAAGGACCGCGGCATGACCGTGGCGATCACGCACGCCCTGGCGACCGGCGCCACCGCGGTGATCTGCGCGTCCACCGGCAACACGTCCGCCTCGGCCGCCGCGTACGCCGCGCGGGCGGGCCTGACCTGCGCGGTGCTCGTGCCCACCGGCAAGATCGCGATGGGCAAACTGGCCCAGGCGGTCGCGCACGGCGCGCGGATCCTGCAGATCAGCGGCAACTTCGACGACTGCCTCGAGCTGGCCCGCAAGACGGCCGCCGAGTACCCGGTCGAGCTGGTCAACTCGGTGAACCCGGTGCGGCTGCTCGGCCAGCGCAGCGCCGCGTGGGAGATCTGCGACACGCTCGGCCGCGCCCCGGACGTGCACTGCCTGCCGGTCGGCAACGCCGGCAACATCACCGCCTACTGGCAGGGCTACTCCGTCTACGCCGACGAAGGCGTCATCGCCGCCCGGCCGCGGATGTTCGGCTTCCAGGCCACGGGCGCGGCGCCGATCGTGCGCGGCGAGCCGGTGCGCGACCCGGACACCGTGGCGACCGCGATCCGGGTGGGCAACCCGGCGTCGTGGGCGGGCGCGGTCGGTGCGCGCGACGCGTCCGGCGGGCTCATCGACGCGATCACCGACGAGCACCTGCTCGAGGCGTACCACCTGCTCGCGGGCCGCGAGGGCGTGTTCGTCGAGCCGGCGTCGGCCATCTCCGTCGCGGGCGCGCTGGCCACCGCCGAGGACGGGCGGCTGCCGGCCGGCTCGCTCGTGGTGTGCACGGTCACCGGCCACGGCCTCAAGGACCCGGACACCGCGCTCGCGCGGATGCCGCCGGTGGAGCTGGTGCCGGTCTCGCCGGGTGCCGTGGCTTCCGCGCTCGAGCTGGCATGAGCGGAGCGAGCCATCGAACACCGTGAGCGGAGCGAACCATTGAACACAGTCCGGGTCACAGTGCCCGCCTCGACGGCGAACCTCGGGTCCGGGTTCGACGCGCTCGGGCTCGCGCTGGCGCTCTACGACGTGGTGGACGTGACGGTCACCGGCGAGGGTGTGAAGGGCACGATCACCGGTGAGGGCGCGGATCTGCTGGTCGACGAGAACCACCTCGTCGTGCGCGCGCTGCTGGAGACCGCCCGCCGGCTCGAGCTCGACCTGCCGGGCGTGGAGCTGACCTGTGTGAACGCGATCCCGCACGCGCGCGGCCTTGGCTCCTCGGCGGCCGCGGTCGTGGCGGGCGTCGCGGCGGGGTACGCGCTGGCCGACCGCGAGCTGGACGACGGCGCGCTGCAGCTCGCCGGCGCGTTCGAGGGGCACGCCGACAACGTCGCGGCATGCATGCACGGCGGCCTCGTGCTCGCCTGGTCGGACCCGGGGCCCGCCTACCACGCGGTGCGCTTCGAGCCGCATGCCGCGCTGCGGCCGGTCCTGCTCGTCCCGGGCGAGCAGTCGGTCACGAGGCTCACTCGCGGCCTGCTGCCCTCGACCGTGCCGCACGTGGACGCCGCGTTCGCCGTGGGCCGGTGCGCGCTCGCGGTGCACGCGCTCACGACGTGGCCCGCGCTGTTGCTCACCGCGACCGAGGACCGGCTGCACCAGGACTACCGCGCGCAGGCGTGGCCGAACACCATGCGAGTAGTGCGTGAACTTCGTGAGAACGGTGTCGCCGCAACGGTTTCCGGCGCCGGGCCCGCCGTGTTCGCGGCGACGGTCGACGGCGTGCTGCCGGCGGGCGTGGACACCGCGGGGTTCACCGTGCTGGCGCCCGCGGTGGACCGCGAAGGGGTACGAACCGAGCGGATCGGAACAATTTCCAGGTAGGTGACGTTCTACGGGTGAGCCACGCCGGGCACCCGGTTGTTGCACCAGGATGCAGGTCCGTCTACTCTCAGGGGCGTTCAGTCACCGCGCGTACGGGCGCCCGGTGTCGTTCCCGGGGAATTCTTTCCGGGTCGCATCATCCGTTGAGATGCCGACTTGGCCCTCATATGGCCGAGGTCGACGCTGGCGGATACCGAAAGCCGTGGTGACCGAGGTAGCTCCGCGTTGACGATCCGTCGTCCGCATTGGCGAAACTGCCAGGTGGCCATGGTCGTGACGGCGGCAATCAACAAGGGGCTATGCGCCGTGCCGAGTTCATCGGACGGCGGTCCGCTGGTGTACGGGTCCACCAAATGGAGGCGGGGACCTGGTCAGAAAGGACATGAGTGAGCAACACTGATCTGCTGGGTAGCGAATCCGCTAACGGCACCGTCGACACCGCGACTCCCGCGGACACCGACAATGCGCCGCGCACCAGTACAAACGGGGGTACGACCAAGCGACGCGCCGGCCTGTCGGGCATGGTGCTCGCCGAGCTTCGCGAACTCGCCGGCCAGCTGGGTATCACCGGCACGGCCGGCATGCGCAAGGGGGATCTGATCGCCGCCATCAAGGAGCGGCAGGGCGGCGCGTCCGCCGGCACGACATCCGGGGCTTCCGGCTCGCGGTCGGACACGCTGCCGCTCGGCATCGAGTCCGAGCCGGCCAAGGGCGGCAAGGCCAACGCGAAGACCGAGGCGAGGTCGGCCACGAAGACCGACGTCAAGACCGACGCCAAGCCTGCCGAGGCGCCCGCGGAGACGGGTACCGAGGACGGCGGCGACGACGGCGGACGCAGGCGGCGCCGGGCCGGCCGGGCAGCCGGCAGTCCGGAAACCGAGCAGCGCGACGAGAAGCCGGCCGACAAGCGGGACGAGAACCGCCGCGACGGCGGTCGCGACAACCGGGACAACCGGGAAAGCAACCGGGAGCGCGAAAGTAACCGCGACAACCGGGACAGCAACCGCGACAACAACCGCGACAACCGGGACAGCAACCGCGACCGCGACAACAACCGCGACAACGACCGCAACGAGCGTCAGGGCGGCGGCCGGGACCGCAACCAGGACCGGCAGGGCGGCGGGCGCAACCAGCGCAACGACCGCAACGACCGCAACGACCGGGACAACCAGCGCAACGACCGGGACAACCGGGACAACGGGCCGGACGACGACGATGACGATGGTGGCAGGCGCCGTGGCCGGCGCTTCCGCGACCGTCGCCGCCGCGGCGGCAGCACCGGTGGTGGCCGGAGCGAGTCGCCGGACACCGAGGTTCGCGAGGACGACGTGCTGCTGCCCGTCGCCGGCGTGCTGGACGTGCTGGAGAACTACGCGTTCGTGCGGACCTCGGGCTACCTGTCCGGGCCGAACGACGTCTACGTCTCCCTCTCGCTCGTGCGCAAGCACGGTCTGCGCCGCGGTGACGCGATCACCGGCATGGTGCGCCAGCCGCGCGACGGCGAGCAGCAGCGGCAGAAGTTCAACCCGCTGGTGCGGGTGGAGACGATCAACGGGCTGGACCCGGAGCAGGCGAGGAGCCGCGCCGAGTTCACGAAGCTGACGCCGCTCTACCCGAACGACCGGCTGCGCCTGGAGACCGAGCCGCACATCCTCACCACCCGGGTCATCGACCTGGTGATGCCGGTCGGGAAGGGGCAGCGCGCACTGATCGTGTCCCCGCCGAAGGCCGGCAAGACGATGGTGCTGCAGGCGATCGCCAACGCGATCACCACGAACAACCCCGAGGTCTACCTCATGGTGGTGCTCGTGGACGAGCGGCCGGAGGAGGTCACCGACATGCAGCGGTCGGTGAAGGGCGAGGTCATCGCCTCCACCTTCGACCGTCCGCCGGGCGACCACACGACGGTCGCGGAGCTGTCGATCGAGCGGGCCAAGCGCCTGGTCGAGATGGGCCACGACGTCGTCGTGCTGCTCGACTCGATCACTCGTCTCGGCCGTGCGTACAACCTGGCGGCCCCGGCGTCCGGCCGGATCCTGTCCGGTGGTGTCGACTCGACCGCGCTGTACCCGCCGAAGCGATTCCTGGGTGCGGCACGCAACATCGAGGACGGCGGCTCGCTGACCATCTTCGCCACGTCGCTGGTGGAGACCGGGTCCGCGGGTGACACGGTGATCTTCGAGGAGTTCAAGGGCACGGGTAACGCCGAGCTCAAGCTCGACCGGAAGATCTCCGAGCGGCGTGTGTTCCCCGCGGTGGACGTCAACCCGTCCGGTACCCGTAAGGAAGACCTGCTGCTTTCGCCGGACGAGCTGGCGGTGACGCACAAGCTGCACCGGGTGCTGCACGCGCTGGACTCGCAGCAGGCCATCGACCTGCTGAT
>DASYKY010000089.1:0-2121 GCA_035995025.1 Actinophytocola sp. | reverse complement strand
CTGGGCAAGAACGGCCTGGCGAACCACGCCCCGGACGACGGCCCCCAGGTCACGAAGGTGACGTGGGAGGAGTACCAGCGCGCCTGAGCCCACACCCCATCCCCACGCAGCCGGACCGTCCGCCCCACGCTTGACCAGGGCAAACAAACCAAGGCCCGGCCTCCGGCCCCCCGGCATCCAGCGTACGGACCATCACCGACAATCCAGGCGCAGCAAGGGAAAGCCTGTGGACAACCGAGTCAGCTGAACGGCGTGTGCGGACGCTCCAGACGCTCGCCGTCCACGATGATGTCCACCTTCTCGTTGTAGAAGCACGCCAGCCCGGTCACCTTCTGGCTCTCCGGCAGTGGGGTGCGGTAGGTCCACACGACGTCCTCGTGCACGCCCTCGCCCGTGTCGAGCGTCCAGTACGACGCGGTTCCCTTGTAGGGGCAATGTGTCTTCGTGTCCGACGGCCGCAGCAGGTCCATTCGCACGTCCGGCAGCGGGAGGTAGTACCGCGGCGGCAGGCCGGTCTCGAACAGGATCCTCGGCTGGTGCGAGTCGGCCACCGTCACGCCGTCCACCTGGACCTCGACGTGCCGGGAGCTGCCCAGGATGTCGACCCGCTTGTACGGGTCGCGCGGGTGGACGTAGATCGGCTCGTCCTCCTCCAGCCACTCGTCCATCTTGTCGAAATGCAGCTTCACCACGTCGCGCAGCTCGGGGATCGGCGAGGTCAGGTAGCGGCTGGCGGCGGCCCGCACGACCGTGCCGTCGACGATCACGTCGTACAGCGTCGCCTCGCCGCGGCTGGGGGAGTGCTCGGTGGAACCGGCCGCCTCCAGCTTCCCGCGCAGGTCGGCCAGCGGGATGTAGAGCGTCGGGTAGTACGGGATCTCCCACACGAGTGCGGGACTCGTCGTGTCGGCCACCAGGTGCCCGCCCACGTACGCGCGAATGCGCTTCGAACTCGTCTCGACCTTGATCCGGCCACGCGTTTCCGCCATGCAATCAAAACTACTCGCGAAAAAGGCTGGACCCGAAGCGCGCTCCAGGTTTCAGGATGAGGTGCATGACTTCTTCACAGACCGACATCTGGACGGGGCGGCGGACGCTGGGCGACGTCGAGGTCAGCGCGCTCGGCTTCGGCTGCTGGACGATCGGCGGGCCCTTCTCCGACACCGAGGGAAAGCCCCTTGGCTGGGGCGAGGTGGACGACGACGAGTCGATCCGCGCGGTGCGCCGCGCCCTCGACCTGGGCGTGACGTTCTTCGACACGGCCGACGTGTACGGTGCGGGCCACAGCGAGGAGGTGCTCGGCCGCGCCCTGGCCGGCCGGCGCGACGAGGTGGTGATCGCGACCAAGTGGGGCAACCTGTTCGACCCGGACACCAAGGTGCTGAACGGAAGCGACATCTCCCCGGCATACGCCCGCCGCGCGGTGGAGGGATCGCTGCGCCGGCTGCGTACCGACCACATCGACCTCTACCAGCTCCACCCCCAACCGTCCATTGAGGACGCCGCACCGCTGGTGGACGAGTGCGAGAAGCTCGTCGCCGAGGGCCTGATCCGCGGCTACGCCTGGAGTGTCGACGACCCCGCGCGGGCCGCCTCGTTCGCCGCGGGCGAGCACGGCATCGCCGTGCAGCACGAGCTCAGCGTCCTGCACGACGCCCCGGAGATGCTCGCCGTGTGCGACCGGTACGACATCGCGAGCGTCAACCGCGCGCCACTCGCCATGGGCCTGCTCGGCCGCCGCACGACCGGCACGCCGACGAGCGGCACGGACATCCGGTCGGTCGCGCCGGAGTGGCTGCGGTTCTTCGCCGACGGCGTGCCGACGCCGGAGTGGACGGCGCGGGTCGACGCCATCCGGGAGATCCTCGCCGGCGACGGCCGCACGCTCGCACAGGGCGCGCTCGGCTGGATCTGGGCCCGCAGCGGGCGGACCATCCCGATCCCCGGGTTCCGGACGGTGGCCCAGGCCGAGGAGAACGCGGGCGCGCTGGCACGCGGCCCGCTGCGGCCGGAGCAGCTGGCCGAGATCGCCGCACTACTGAACTGACTCCCCCGGCGGCGGCAGGCCGATGGTCCGCGCCGCCTCGACGGACACCACACCGGGGACGGCCGACAGCGACG
>DASYKY010000088.1:0-24060 GCA_035995025.1 Actinophytocola sp. | reverse complement strand
TCTACCCGCTCAAGCACAACTCCTGCAACGACATGGACCAGGTCCGGATCCAGTCGCAGGCGATCCACGAGCTGCAGGACTTCATCGACGACCAGAACGGCGGGCCCGGCAAGGGCTGGTTCCGGATCGTCACCGACGAGGACCAGGCCCGGTCGGTGGTCGAGCAGGGCAAGCTCGCGGTGGTGCTCGGCGTCGAGGTGTCCCAGCCGTTCAACTGCGGGGTCAAGCAGAACGTGCCGCAGTGCGGCCAGGCCGACATCGACGCCGGGTTGGACGAGCTGTACGGCATGGGCGTGCGGCGGATGTTCGTGTGCCACAAGTTCGACAACGCGCTGTGCGGCGTCCGCTTCGACGAGGAGACCCAGGGCGTCATCGTGAACGCCGGGAACTACCTGATGACGGGCCGTTTCTGGGAGGCGGAGACCTGCACGACCCCGGAGCACGACAACCCGATCTCCTTCGACGCCGGTGAGCTGGCCGGTCCGCTGAAGGCGCTGCTGCCGCCGGACGTGACGCTGCCGATCTACCCGCCCGCGCCACATTGCAACATCCACGGCCTCACCGACCTCGGCCAGTACGCGATACGGGGCATGATGGCGCGCCACATGATGGTCGACGTCGACCACATGGGCGTGAAGTCGATCGACCAGTCGCTGTCGCTGCTCGAGGCCAGCCACTACCCGGGCGTCGTGTCGGGGCACTCGTGGCTGGACACGCACTTCTACAACCGGATCCTCGGTCTCGGCGGCATCGCCGGCCCGTACGGCAACGGCACCGACCAGTTCGTGGCGGACTGGCGGACGCTGCGCGGGACGGCGAACTACCCGGGCGCGCTGGGCGTCGGCTTCGACACCGGCGGCTTCGGCGCCCAGGCACCGCCCCGCGCCGACGCGGCCACCCGCCCGCTGCAGTACCCGTTCACCACGTTCGACGGTGGGTCCACTGTGGACAAGCAGCGCACGGGTGAGCGGGTGTTCGACCTGAACGTCGACGGCATGGCGCACATCGGCCTCATGCCGGACTGGCTGGCGGACCTGCGGATGGCCGCCGGCCCGGACGCGGACGCGATCATCCACGACATGAGCCGCGGCGCCGAGGCCTACCTGGACACCTGGAAGGCCACCGAAGACTGGAGCTGACCCCGCGCGAGTCCAACGCTGGGCACCCGCGAGTCCAACACTCCGCGCCCGCGAGTCCAACACCTGAGCGTTGGACTCGCGGGTCGCGAACGTTGGACTCGCGGGTCAGGCGCCGCCTGGTAGCGCACCTTGCCCGACCGCACCGTGTCGTGCGGCGCCTCCATCGTCCCGGTTCGCTGCCTTACACGATGCTCGTCTGAGCCTTGACGGCGAATACATCGGATGTCTAACCTCGCCGATAGATCACGCCCAGGAAGCAGGAGCGTTCGTGGCACGCATCGTCGCGCTGGACACGGCACTATCGTCGGGTCATCCGACGTATGGGTACCGCCTGGGGCGCGGTCATGGCTGACGTGCACACGGCCGAACCCCGCGCCGCCACGGTCCCCCTCCTCGAGGTCGAGGAGGTGAACAAGACCTTCCCCGGCGTGCGGGCGCTGTCGGACATGCGCCTGGAGCTGCGCGCGGGTGAGGTCCTCGCGCTGGTCGGCGAGAACGGCGCCGGCAAGTCCACGCTCATGAAGCTGCTGTCCGGCATCTACGCCGCGGACAGCGGGTTCTTCCGGTTCAGCGGCGAGCCGCTGACGATCACCGGGCCCAGGCACGCGATGGACCTCGGCATCAGCATCATCCACCAGGAGCTCAACCTGGTGCCGCACCTGACCGTCGCGCAGAACATCTTCATCGGCCGCGAGCCGCGCCGGCTGCGGCTGCTCCTCGACGAGCGCAGGCTGGTGCGCGACGCGCACGCGATCGTCGACCGGCTGCACCTGCCGCTCGACCCGAACGCCGTGGTCGGCGGCCTGACCGTGGCCAACCAGCAGATGGTGGAGATCGCCAAGGCGCTTTCCCGTGAACCCAGGGTCCTGATCATGGACGAGCCCACCGCGGCGCTCAACGACGCGGAGGTCGCAACCCTCCACGAATTGATCCGACGTTTTGTCCGGCCGGAAACCGGGGTCATCTACATCTCCCACCGCATGGAGGAAATCCGCCGGATCGCCGACCGCGTGACGGTCATCCGCGACGGCGAGTACGTCGACACCGTGGACGTCGCGAGCACCACCACGGGCGAGATCATCTCGATGATGGTCGGCCGCACCCTCGCCGACAGCACCGGCCCGCGGGGCGTGCGCGACGACCGGGACACCGTGCTGGAAGTCGTCGGCCTGCGCACGAAGCCGGCCCGCAACACGACCCAGCTCAAGGACGTCTCGTTCGACCTGCGGGAGGGCGAGATCCTCGGCTTCGCCGGCCTGATGGGCGCCGGGCGCACCGAGACCGCGCGCGCGATCGTCGGCGCCGACCCGATCGACGGCGGCACGATCCTGTTGCGCGGCAAGCCGATCCGCATCGGCCACCCCGCCGACGCGGTGCGCCACGGCATCGGCTACCTGTCCGAGGACCGCAAGCGCTACGGCCTGCTGCTCGAGAAGGACGTCAAGGCCAACGTCACGCTCGGCGCGCTGCGGGACAAGTTCTCCGCGCTCGGGTTCGTCAACGACCGTCGCGCGCGGACGGCGGCCGACGAGTACGTCGGGACGCTGAAGATCAAGACGCCGTCGGTCGACCAGACCACGAAGTTCCTCTCCGGCGGCAACCAGCAGAAGGTCGTCATCGCCAAGTGGCTCGTGCGCGACTGCGACGTCCTGATCTTCGACGAGCCGACGCGCGGCATCGACGTCGGTGCCAAGGAGGAGATCTACGGGCTGCTCAACGAGCTGGCCGGGCAGGGCAAGTCGATCGTCATGATCTCCTCGGAGCTGCCCGAGGTGCTGCGCATGTCCCACCGCGTGGTCGTGATGAGCGAGGGCCGGGTGACCACCGTCCTCACCGCCGCCGAGGCCACGCAGGAAGCCATCATGCACTACGCCACGCTGCGCCCCGACGAGAACGTCGAGGACGCGGTCGAACTGGGCCTGGACCCGGTGGAAACCGGTGCCGTGGAAGGGGAGGGGGCGTCATGACGGCGGTCCGGACGCGCGAGTCGGTGGCCGGTGGGTTCGTCACGGTCGCCAAGGGCAGGCTCCAGCAGTTGCTCGCCTTTGCCAGTCTCATCGTCATCTACGCGTTCTTCTCGGTGGCGAGCCCTTACTTCTTCACCTACGGCAACTTCACCGCCATCCTGTTCTCCACCGTGGTGATCGGCACGCTGGCGATCGGCACCACGTTCGTGATCATCACCGGCGGCATCGACCTGTCGATCGGCACCGGCATGGCGCTGTGCGCGGTGATGTCCGGCGTGTTCATCGTCAAGCTGGACCTGCCGATCGCCGTCGGTCTCATCGGGACGGTCCTGTTCGGCGGGCTGATGGGGCTCGTCAACGGCATCAACATCGCGGTGCTGCGCATCCCGCCGTTCATCGCGACGCTCGCGATGATGCTGGTGGCCGAGGGGCTCGCGCTCGTGCTGTCGAACAGCGCGCCCATCTACTTCAGCGACGACCCGTCGTACACGAAGATCTCCACGGGCAACCTCATCCCCGGCGTGAAGTTCCCGAACGCGGTGGTCGTGCTGATCGTGGTCGCGGTCATCGCCGGGGTGCTGCTCACCAGGACGCTCCTCGGCCGCTACACCTACTCGATCGGCAGCAACGAGGAGGCCACCGCGCTGTCGGGCATCGACGTGCGCAAGTGGAAGATCGGGATCTACGCGTTCGCGGGGCTGTTCATCGGCCTCGCGGGCATCATGATCTCCGCGCGGCTCGGGTCCGCGCAGCCGGCCACCGGTATGGGCTACGAGCTGCAGGCGATCGCCGCCGTCGTCATCGGCGGCACGTCGCTGTCCGGTGGCAAGGGATCCATCGTCGGCACGCTCATCGGCGCGCTGATCATCTCCACGTTGAACAACGGCCTGCAGATCATGTCGATCCCGCAGGAGTGGCAGAACGTCATCCTCGGCTGCGTGATCCTCGTGGCCGTCTACACCGACATCCTCCGCAAGAAAGAGGCCTGACCATGAACATGCGCAAGGCCACCGCCGTCCTGCTCGGCACCGCCCTGACCCTGTCGCTGGCCGCGTGCGGCGAGGACGGCGGGTCCGCCGGCGGCGGGGGCACCGACCAGCCCTACATCGCCATCGTCTCCAAGGGGTTCCAGCACCAGTTCTGGCAGGCGGTCAAGCAGGGCGCCGAGGAGGAGGCCGGCAAGCAGGGCGCGCGCGTGACGTTCGTCGGCCCGCCGACCGAGGCGGACGTCGAGGAGCAGATCAACATGCTCACCAACGACATCGCGAAGAGCCCGCAGGCCGTCGGGTTCGCCGCGCTCGACAGCAAGGCCGCCGAGCCGCTGCTGCAGCAGGCGAAGTCGCAGAACATCCCGGTGATCGCGTTCGACTCCGGTGTGGACAGTGACGTGCCGGTGACCACGGTGGCCACCGACAACAAGGCCGCCGCGGCCGAGGCCGCCAAGCACATGGCCGAGCTGGTCGGCGGCAAGGGCAAGGTCGCGATGGTCGTGCACGACCAGACCAGCAAGTCCGGCACCGACCGCCGCGACGGGTTCATGCAGTGGATGAAGGACAACGCGCCCGGCATCACCGTGCTCGCCCCGCAGTACGGCGGCGGCGACCAGGCCGAGTCGGCCAACATCACCAAGTCGATCATCTCCTCGAACCCCGACCTCAAGGGCGTCTACGCGTCCAACGAGGGCTCCGCGATCGGCGTGATCAAGGGTGTCGAGGAGAGTGGCAAGACCGGCATCCAGCTCGTCGGCTTCGACTCCGGCAAGGCGCAGATCGACGCGATCAAGGACGGCTCGATGGCCGGCGCGGTCACCCAGGACCCGATCAACATGGGCCGCGAGCTGGTGAAGGCCGCCATGAAGGCCATCAAGGGAGAAAGCCAGCCGAAGAGCGTCGACACCGGCTTCTACTGGTACGACAAGACGAACGTCGACGACAGCAAGATCAAGGCCATGATCTACGAGTGATCTGGGTACCCCTGCGCTCAATCCCGGAGAGACACAAATGAACAAGTTGCGCGAGGGCGCGCGGAGAACACTGGCTCCCGCGGCGGTCGTGGCCACCCTGCTGCTCGGCCTCCCGGTCCCCGGGGTCGCCGAGATCCAGGCCGCGCCGCCGCAGGCGAGCCCCCACCCCGACCTGACCCTGTGGTACGACGAGCCCGCGGCCGACTGGGAGTCCGAGTCGCTGCCGATCGGCAACGGCGCGCTCGGCGCGAGCGTGTTCGGCGGCGTGCGCGACGAGCTGCTGCAGTTCAACGAGAAGACCCTGTGGACGGGCGGGCCCGGCTCGCCCGGCTACGACTTCGGCAACTGGCACGAGCCGCGGCCGGGCGCCATCCAGGCGGTGCGCGACCGGATCGACGCCGAGGGCCAGGTCGACCCGGAGTGGGTGGCCGGCCAGCTCGGCCAGCCCAAGACCGGGTTCGGCGCCTACCAGGTCTTCGGCGACCTGCGCCTGACCGGCTTCGCCGACTCCGGTGTAGCCGGCTACCGCCGCGACCTCGACATCGCCGACGCCACCGCCGGCGTCGAGTACGGCGCGGGCGGCGTGCGCTACGCGCGCGAGTACTTCGCCTCCGCCGCGGCCGGCGTGCTGGTGGCCCGGCTGACCGCGGACCACCCGGGCGCGGTCGGCTTCACCACGGCCGTGACCGCACCGGACAACCGCACCAGGGACGTCTCCGCACGCGACGGCCGGATCACGCTCGCCGGCCACCTCGACGACAACGGCATGCGGTTCGAGACGCAGATCCGGGTGCTCAACGAGGGCGGCACCCGCACCGACAACGCCGACGGCTCGGTGACCGTGGGCGGCGCGGACGCGGTGACGCTCGTCCTCGCCGCCGGCACCGACTTCGCGTCGCGCTACCCCGCCTACCGCACCGGCACCGACCCGCACGGCGCCGTGACCACCCGCGTGGACGCGGCCGCGGCCGAGGGCTTCGACCGGCTGCGGACGTCACACGTGGCCGACTACACGAACCTGTTCGACCGGGTGCGGCTCGACATCGGCCAGCGGATGCCGGACATGCCGACCGACGACCTGCTGGCGGCCTACCGCGACCCGGCCACCCCGCCCGAGCAGCGCAAGGCGTTGGAGGCGCTGTACTTCTCCTACGGCCGGTACCTGCTGATCGGCTCGTCCCGGCCCGGCTCGCTGCCGGCGAACCTGCAGGGCGTGTGGAACAACTCGACGGCCCCGCCGTGGGGCGCCGACTACCACGTGAACATCAACCTGCAGATGAACTACTGGCCCGCGGAGACCACGAACCTGTCGGAGACCACCGCGCCGCTGTTCGACTACGTGGACGCGATGGTGCCGCCCGGCGAGGTGACCGCGCGGGAGATCTACGGCGCCGACGGCTGGGTGGTGAACAACGAGACCAACCCGTTCGGCTTCACCGGCCTGCACGACTGGGCCACGTCGTTCTGGTTCCCCGAGGCAGGTGCCTGGCTTGCCCAGCACTACTACGAGCACTACCTGTTCAGCGGCGACGAGGCGTTCCTGCGCGACCGCGCCTACCCGCTGATGCGGTCGCTGACCGAGTTCTGGACCGACGAGCTGGTCACCGACCCCCGCGACGGCAAGCTCGTGGTGAGCCCGAGCTTCTCCCCGGAGCAGGGCCCGTTCTCCGCGGGCGCGTCGATGTCCCAGCAGATCGTGTGGGACCTGCTGACGAACACCGTCGCGGCCGCGCGTTCGCTCGGCGACACCGGCTTCGCCGACCAGACACAGTCCATGTTGGACAGACTGGACCCGGGCCTGCGGGTCGGGTCCTGGGGTCAGCTGCAGGAGTGGAAGCAGGACTGGGACGACCCGGACAACGACCACCGGCACGTGTCGCACCTGTTCGCGCTGCACCCTGGTCGGCAGATCAACCCGGCCGACGACCCGGAGCTGGCCGCCGCCGCGAGGACCTCGCTCCTCGCGCGCGGCGACGGCGGCACCGGCTGGAGCAAGGCGTGGAAGATCAACTTCTGGGCACGGCTGCTGGACGGCAACCACGCGCACCTGATGCTGTCCGAGCTGCTCAAGTCGTCCACATTGGACAACCTGTGGGACACGCACCCGCCGTTCCAGATCGACGGCAACTTCGGCGCCACCGCTGGTGTCGCGGAGATGCTGCTGCAGAGCCAGACGGGCGTGGTCGACGTGCTGCCCGCGCTGCCGGACCAGTGGGCGGCCGGTTCGGTGCGCGGCCTGCGTGCCCGGGGCGACGTGACCGTGGACGCCGACTGGACGGGCGGCGTGCCGACCCGCATCCAGCTCGCCGCCGGCCGGTCCGGGCCGCTGACCGTGTCCTCCGACGTGTTCGCCGGCCGCTACGAGCTGGTCGACGCCGCATCCGGGCGGAAGGTGCGCGAGCGGCGTGCGGGCGAGCGGGTCACGTTCACCGCCGAGCGCGGCCACACGTACGTGGTGCGCGCGCTCGAGTCGGTGTCGGTGGCCGCGCCGGACCGGGTCGTGCCGGCCACCCCGTTCGACACGTCGGTCACCGTGTCGGCGCTCGCGACGACGCTGCCCGGCGGGCGGCTCGCACTCGAGGTGCCGTCCGGCTGGACCGTGTCGCCGGCGTCCGCCGACGTCGCTCCACTCCAGAGTGGACAGTCGCGGGCGTACACGTTCTCGGTCACTCCCACCGCCGGGGCCGCGGACCTCCAGCGGTTGCGGGCGGTGCTGACCGGGGACGGCTGGCGGCACACCGGCGTCACCGGGGTGGGGATCGACCCGCTGCCGCCGTGTGCCCTGCCACCGGACGGCCCGCTGGTCGCGTGGGACCCGGTGTCCGGCTCGACGGTCGCCGACGCGTCCGGGCACGGCCGGGACGCCACCGTCGCCGGCACGGCCACCTACGACCCCGGCGCGCCGACGGGCAGCGGCGTGGTGCTGGACGGCCAGTCCTACCTGCGCACGGCGCCGACGTCGCTGGGCTTCCTGCGGCAGGCGACGTTCGCGGCGGAGGTGAAGGCGTCCGGGTCGGGCTACCGGCGGCTGTTCGACTGGCAGCCGGGCGGCGACCCGGGCACCGACGGGGTGCTGATCGACCTGACCCCGTCGAACCAGCTGCGCTTCATCGGCTCCGGCACGGGCGTCACCACCTCGGCCGTGGTGCCGGCGGACCGGTGGGCCGACGTCGTGGTGACGATGACCGACGCCGGTGCGCTGACCGTCTACGTCGACGGCGCGGTCGCGGCCACGGCGACCGTGCCCGACGACGGGATCAACGGCTGCGCCACCCGGGAGCTGCGCTTCGGCGCCGACCAGGACGGCGGGCAGCGGCTGACCGGGGCGGTCGACCGGGCGGCGATCCTGCCGGAGGCGCTGCCGGCCGCCGAGGTGCCGAACTGGCGCGCGCACGCGTTCGGCTGAGAATGGGGGCATGACCGATCCGGCAGCCCGGCTGGCCGCGCGCCGCGCCGAGACGCTCGACCTCGCCTCGGCGCTGGGCCGCAGGCTGGACGGCATCATCGAGTCGTCGGCGTACACGTCGAACGACGACGAGCACGACCCGGAGGGCGTCACCGTCGCGTTCGAACGGGCTCAGGTCGCGGGCCTGCTCGAGCAGGCCCGCGCGGAGCTGCGCGCACTGGACGAGGCGGCCGGACGCCTGGCGGCGGGGACCTACGGCGTCTGCGGGCGCTGCGGCGGGCCGATCGCGGCGGAACGCCTCGACGCGCTACCGGCGGCCACCACCTGCATCCACTGCGCCGGCCGCTGACCGGCCGCCCCCGCGAGTCCAACGTTCCGGAACGGTGAGTCCAACATTCGCGACTCGCCCGAGTGTTGGACTCGCGGGTTGCGAATGTTGGACTCGCGGGTTGTGAGCGTTGGACTCGCGGGTTGTGAGCGTTGGACTCGCGGGTTAGGCAGGCGGTGGTGACAGGCGGTCCAGCAGCAGGGTGGCCACGCGCGGCGGGTCGACGTCCACGCACACGTCCACCGGTGGGCGGTGCTGCCACGGTCGCGGGGTCGCGTCGTCGGTGTCGCCGAGGCTCGGCCACGTCTTGCCGCGGCTGATGCCCTGCGTCTCGACCCGGACCGGCCACCTCGACACGGTGAACGCGGACGGGTCGAGCAGGTAGGCGACCGCGGTCGGGTCGTGGACGTAGATGCCGTCCAGGCCGTTGGTGCGCTCGAAGAACGACCGGTACAGCGGCAGCGCGCGGGCCAGGTGGCGCCCGGCCGGGGTCGGCGCGCCGGTGAGCCGGTCGATGTCCGCGCCGCGCAGGTTCACCCGGTGCGTCACGTCCAGGCCGACCATCGTCACCGGCCAGCGGGCGCCGAACACGACGTCCGCCGCCTCCGGGTCGCTGCGCATGTTCGCCTCGGCGGCCGGGGTCGCGTTGCCCGGCACGAGCGCGTTGCCGCCCATCACGACGACCCGCTCGACCAGCGTGTCCAGGTCCGGGCGCAGCCGCAGCGCCAGCGCCAGGTTGGTCAGCGGGCCGACGGCGAGGAGCGTGACCTCGCCCGGGTGCGCGGACACCGTGTCGCACAGGAACTCCGCCGCGCTCGGCGCGACCGGAGAACCCGACGGCGACGTGGACACCCCGCCGTCGCCCATGCCGTCCACCCCGTGCACCTGCGGCACCGGGCCCAGGTACGGCGTCGCGAGCGGGTCGGCCGCCCCGCGGGCGACCGGCACGTCCGCGCGGCCGGCGACGTCCAGCAGCACCAGCGCGTTGCGGGTGGCGACGTCGACCGCGCAGTTGCCGAACACGGTCGTCAGCCCCAGCAGCTCCAGCTCCGGCGACGCGCACGCCAGCAGGATCGCGACCGCGTCGTCCACCCCGGGATCGGTGTCCATGACCACCTTCACGACGCCCCCTCGCAGGCTCGGTGGCGCCGCTCGCGGTCGCCCTGTGTTGCATGGTTCGCTCCGCAAGCTCCGCTCACGACCCGTACTCCTCCAGTAGTGCCGCGAACTCCTCGGCCGGCATGGCCCGCACGCCCAGCTCGGCCGCCTTCGCGACCTTCGAGCCCGCGCCCTCGCCGACCACCACGAGGTCCGTCCTCGCCGACACCGAGCCCGACGACTTGCCGCCCAGCCGTTCCACCGCCTCGTTGCCCTCGGTCCGGGTCAGGCCCGGGATCGCGCCCGTCACCACCACCCGCATCGGCGTGCCGTCCGGGCGCTGCAGGGGAAGCGACTCCGGGACGTCGGCCTCCGGCTCCTCCATGTTGACCCCGCGGGCCGTCAGCTTCTCGATCACCGGCAGGTAGTCCGCCAGCTCGGCGGCGATCGTCACCGCCCGCTCCGGGCCCACGCCCTCGACCCGCTGCAGCTCCTCCACCGACGCGTCCAGCAGCGCCCGCATCGTGCCGAACGAACGCGCCAGCCGCCGGCACATCGCGCGCCCGGCCATCCGCATCCCCAGCGCGGTCAGCACCTTCGACAGCGGCCGGGACTTCGCGCCCTGGATGCTCGCCACCAGCTTGCCCGCGGACACCTCGCCCATCCGCTCCAGGTCGACCAGAGCCGCCACGTCCAGGTCGAAAAGATCCGCCGGGTCGGTGACCAGGCCCTCGCCGACCACCTGGTCGATGATCTTGTCGCCGAGGTGCTCGATGTCCATCCCGTCGCGGGTGGCGAAGTAGTGCAGCGTCTGCCGCGCCCCGCACACCCGGCCCTGCACGCACCGCCACCGCTTCTGCGACCGGTCGATCTCCCCGCCGCAGCGCGGGCAGGTCTCCGGCGGCTCGAACGGCACCGAGTCCGCGGGCCGGTGCTCCAGGGAGGCGCCGGTGATCTCCGGGATCACGTCGCCCGCCCGGTGCACGAACACCGTGTCGCCCACGCGGACGTTGCGCCGCACCAGGTCCCCGAAGTTGTGCAGGGTGGCCGAGGTGACCGTGACGCCGCTGATCACCACCGGCTCCAGCACCGCGACCGGCGTGATCACGCCCGTCCGTCCCACCTGGACGTCGATGCCGAGCAGCGTCGTGGTGCGCGTGTCGGTGGGGAACTTGTAGGAGACGCCCCAGCGCGGCGCCCGGCTCGACGACCCGGCCGCGTCGCGGTCGGCCGGGTCGTCGGCCTTCACCACCGCACCGTCCACACCGAACCCGAGGTACGGCCGTAGCTCGGTGAGCCGCGCGATCGCCGCGACCACCTCGTCCAGGGTCGCACAGGTCGCGAGCCCGGCGGGCGAGCCGAGCGTGGTGGCCACGCCCAGCCGCGCCAGCTCCGCGAGCGCCGCCGAGTGCGGGAGGTCGAGCCCGCGCACCGCGTAGGCCAGGAACGACAGCGGCGCCGCGTACACCCGCTGGTCCGCGCGCAGCGTGCCGGCCGCGGCGCTGCGCGGGTGCGCGAACGGCGGCTCCTCGTGCGCCACGCGCAGCTCGTTCGCCGCCGCGAAGTCGGTCTCGGTCATGAACACCTCGCCGCGCACCTCGAGCGTCGCCGGCTCGGCCAGCCGGGCCGGCAGCCCGGCCGCGCGGCGGGCGATGCGGGTGACGTTCTCGCCCGCGACGCCGTCGCCGCGCGTGGCCACGAGCGTCAGCGCGCCGTCGGTGTAGCGGGCGGCGATGGCCAGGCCGTCGATCTTCGGCTCGACCGTGTAGATCGCCACGGGATGGCCGACGAGCTTGTCCAGCCGGGTCGCCCACTTGCGCAGCTCGTCCTCGTCGAACACGTTGTCCAGGCCCAGCATCGGCTCGCTGTGCACCACGTCCCCGCCGACCGGCACGCCGGCCGCGACGGCCTCCGTCGGCGTGTCCTCGACCTTCCACTCGGGACGGACGGCCTCGGTGGCGGCCACCCGCGCGAGCAGCGCGTCGTAGGTGGCGTCGTCCATGAGGATGTCGGCGCCCTGGTAGTAGGCGACCGCCGCGGCGCGGATCCGCGCGATCGCGCCGGCGTACTCGTCGACGGCGTCGAACGGGGCCGCCCGGGCCGGGTCGACGACCGGTGCGGTGGGGTCTGACATGGCTGCAGGTTACGGCTCCCTAGGTGCCTTCGGGGACCGCGAGCTGGATGTCGTTGTTGCCGGCCCACGTGGCGAGGTCGTCGCGCTGGATCGCGGCCGCGATCAGGTCCGGGAACTGGTCGGGCGTGCACGCGAACGTCGGCACGCCCAGCGCGGCCAGGGCCGCGGCGTTGTCGTGGTCGTAGGACGGGGCGCCGTCGTCGGAGAGCGCGAGCAGGCACACCACCTGCATCTCGCTCGCCACCATGGCCTGCGCGCGGCGCAGCATCTCGTCGTTGTCGCCGCCCTCGTACAGGTCGCTGATCAGCACGAAGATCGTGTTGCGCGGGTTGTCGACGCGGCCCTGGCAGTACGCGAGCGCGGAGTTGATGTCGGTGCCGCCGCCGAGCTGCACGCCGAACAGCAGTTCCACCGGATCGCTCACCAGGTCCGTGAGGTCCACGACCGCGGTGTCGAACGCGACGATCTGGGTGCGCAGCGACCGCACCGACGCGAGCACCGCGCCGAACACGCCCGCGTACACCACCGACGACGCCATCGAGCCGCTCTGGTCCAGGCACAGCACGATCTCGCGGCTGACCTGGGGGAGCCGTCGCCCGTAGCCGACCAGCCGCTCGGGGATCACCGTGTGGTGCGCGGGCTGGTAGTGCTTGAGGTTGGCGAGGATCGTGCGGTTCCAGTCGATGTCCGCGGCGCGTGGGCGGCTGGTCCGCCCGGCCCGGTGCAGCGCACCGCTGACCGCCTGCCGGGTCGGCTGGGCGAGCCGGCGCTCCAGCTCGTCGACGACGTGGCGCACCACCGCCCGCGCGGTCTCCCGCGACCGCTCGGGGATGGCCTGGTTGAGGCCGAGCAGCGTGCCGACCAGGTGCACGTCCGGCTGCACCGACTCGAGCAGCTCGGGCTCCAGCAGCAGCTGGCGCAGGCCCAGCCGGTCCATCGCGTCGCGCTGCATCACCTGCACGACCGAGGCGGGGAAGTAGCCGCGGATGTCGCCGAGCCAGCGCGCCACCCGTGGCGCGGAGCCGCCGAGCCCGCCGCGCTGCTTCTGCTCTCCGTACAGCGCGTCGAGTGTCTTGTCGCGCTTGAGGTCCACTCCGGACAGATCTGTGCCGGTGCCGTCAGCCTCCTCACCCCCAAGGATCAGCCGCCACCGCTTGACCGCCTCCCCGGAATTTTGACTGGTGGTCACCTCTGGGCTCGTTTCATCTCAGTATCTCCAGGAGTTTGGGCAGCACCCGGGAGGCACGTTCGTGGTCCAGGTCGTCCTCGTCGGCAGCGGCCGTGCCGGTCACGCCCCGGTGCAGGCGGGCCACGTGGGTGCCGATGGCGCGGCGCTCGGCGGGGGCGAAGTCGGCGAACGTGCGGCGCAGCAAGGGAAGCAGGTGCTCGAACACCTCGCCGTCCACGCTGGTCGCCCACCGGTCGACGACCGCGAGCAGCTCCGGCTCGTGCACCAGCAGCGCCGCCTCGCCGGACAGGAACCCGTCGAGCCAGCCGGCCGCGGCCACCGCGTCGGCCGCGGGGGACAGCCGCAGCGACAGCCGCCTGCCCGCCTCGGTCACGTCGATCAGCGCGGCGTCCAGCAGCAGCCGGGTGGTCCGCCCGGCGACGAGCCCGTGCACCCCCAGCTGCTCGGCCACCACGCCCAGCGCCCGCTGCCACTCGCGGCGCAGCTCGTCCTGGTCGAGCAGGGCGATGCCGCGCTGCACGCCGTCCACCAGGTCCCGCACGGTCGCCGCCGCGTCGTCGTCCAGCGCCGCGCATGCCGCCGGCAGCCCCACCGCCACCCGCGTGAGCACGCCGGCGAGCACGCGCGCCACCAGCTCGGTGTCCGCCCGCCGCACGTTGCCATACCGGCGGACCCGGGCCATCGGCTCCACGGCGGCCATCAGCCGCGTCGTGTCGTGCTGGCGGGCCGCCCGCTCGTCCAATGCGGACAGCACGGTGGCGAGCGCCGCCGGCAGGTCCGCGACGAGCGTGGTCTCGACCAGCTCGGCGAGCACGCCGACGTCCGCGTCGCCCGCGCGCTGGGTGACCACCGCGGTGGCCGCCTGCTCGATCGTCGTGCCGTAGCCGGACGCCTCGATCAGCGCCACCTCCAGCTCCGGGCGCCACTCGAGCGTCCACGCCTCCCGGAACGTGCCGCGCGTGCGGCCGGTCTCGGCGGGTTGGCCCCACGGCACGTCCAGCAGGAGCAACCGGTGCAGCAGCTTCGAGCGCCCCAGGTGGGACTCGGTGCGCAGGTCCAGGTCGAGCATCTGCTCGGCCGCGCTCTGCCGCATCCGCAACGACTTGCGGGCCGCGGCGAGGTCGCGGGCGAGCGGCACCATCGGGGTGTCGTCCGGGACGCCGCCGAGGATGTCGCCGACCAGCAGCTTGCGCGACACCAGCCGCATCGGCACCGGCGAGCCGCCGAACAGCACCGCCTGCGCGGACTCCATCACCTCGGCGAGCCCGGGCAGCGGCCGGTCCCGCAGCCCGGCGAGCGCGTGTGCCAGCCGCACCGCCTCGATCACCGCCGCCGACGACACGTCGTGCTGCTCGCCGCGCAGCAGCCGCGCCACCCGCACCAGCCAGCGGGTGATCACGTCGCCGGGTGCCGTGAACAGGTGGTGGTACCAGCCGGGCGAGTCGATGCCCGCGCCGTACCCGCTGGCCCGGGCGAGCCGCCCGGACGTCCACGGCACCCAGGTGGCCGCGACCTTGGTGCTGCGCAGGCCCTTCAGCAGCTGGTTGTCCGACGTGGCCGTGGGGAAGTCCTCGGGCACCAGCACCGGCGCGTGCCAGGCACCGCACACCACGGCGATCGTGCCCGGCTCGGTGCGCCGCGCGGCCCGCATGACGCGGCGCATCGCGGCCTCGCGCCGCCGGGTCTCCAGGTCGATGTCGGTGTCGTCGTAGCTGCTCTCGCGCAAGGTGCGCATGGCGTCGAGGACCGCGTCGAACACGTCGAGCCCGTGGTAGCGCAGCTCGATCGCGTCCTCCCACCAGCGTTCCGCGTCGTCGTAGCCCGCCGCCTCGGCCAGCGTCGCGATCGGGTCGAACCGGTTCGCGTCCTTGTCCTCGCGCAGCACCAGGGCGTTCGCCGCCGGCAGGTCCAGGAACCGCGCGGGCCGGCCGTGCGCGACCGCCCAGTGCAGCGCCACCCACTCCGGGGAGAACACCGCCATCGGGTAGAACGCCGCCACCGCGGGGTTGTCGACCACGTAGCAGAGCCCGGCCACCGGCGGGCGCATTCCCTCGGCGGCGACCAGCGGTGCCACCTTGTCCAGCTCGGGCGGTCCCTCGATGAGCACCAGCGCCGGGTCCAGCTCGTCGAGCGCGGCGCGGACCGCGCGCGCCGAACCGGGCCCGTGGTGCCGGATCCCGAGGATGTGTGTACTCGACATGGTTCGCTCGCGCGCTTCGCTCACACGAGCTCTCGGCACGCGCGGTACAGGTCCGACCACGGCTTTCGTTCCCGGACAACGGCTTCCAGGTACTCCTGCCACACGAGCCGGTCGGCCACCGGGTCCTTCACGACCGCGCCGTGCAGCCCGGCGGCCACGTCCGCGGCCCGTACCACGCCGTCGCCGAAGTGCGCGGCGAGCGCGATCCCGTTGGTCATCACCGAGATCGCCTCCGCCGTGGACAGCGTCCCCGACGGCGACTTGATCTTCGTGCGGCCGTCGGCGGTGACGCCGTCGCGCAGCTCGCGGAACACCGTGACCACGCGGCGGATCTCGGCCACGCCGTCGTCGCCGGCCTCCAGCTCCGCGGGCAGCCGCAGTGTCTCGCCGAGCTGGCTCACCCGCAGCCGCACGATCTCCACCTCGGACTCGACGTCGTCGGGCAGCGGCAGCACGACCACGTTGAAGCGGCGCTTGAGCGCGGCGGACAGGTCGTTCACGCCGCGGTCGCGGTCGTTGGCGGTGGCGATCACGTTGAACCCGCCGAGTGCCTGGACCTCGTCGTCCAGCTCCGGGATCGGCAGCGACTTCTCGCTCAGCACGGTGATCAGCGCGTCCTGCACGTCGGACGGGATGCGGGTGAGCTCCTCGATGCGCGCGATGCCGCCGGTCTGCATGGCGCGCAGCACCGGGCTCGCCACCAGCGCCTGCCGCGACGGGCCCTCGGCGAGCAGCCGGGCGTAGTTCCAGCCGTAGCGGATGGCCTCCTCGGGGGTGCCGGACGTGCCCTGCACGAGCTGGGTCGAGTCGCCGGAGACCGCCGCCGCCAGGTGCTCGGACAGCCACGTCTTGGCCGTGCCGGGCACGCCGAGCAGCAGCAGCGCGCGGTCGGTGGCCAGCGTGGCGATCGCGACCTCGATGAGCCGCCGCGAGCCGAGGTACTTCGGGCTGATCCGCATGCCGTTGTCCAGCTCGCCGCCCAGGACGTAGGTGGCGACGGCCCAGGGGGACAGATGCCAGTTCGGCGGCCGCGGCCGGTCGTCGGCCTTGGCGAGTGCGGCCAGCTCCTCGGCGTGCTCGTCCTCGGCATGCTGCCGTAGCACCTCGGGCACCGTCATGAGAACTCCTGCTGGATCGTCTGCCGGATGGTCAGGGCGTTGGCCAGGCCGCGCAGCGTGCGCCGGCGGGCCCGCTTGTCGGTGGGGGTACGGGTGAGCCAGTCCTCGACACCGGGGAGCGCGGCCGCGTCGAGGTGTTCGGCCAGGCTCGCGAACGCCAGCGTCAGCACTCCCTCGCTGCTCGCGGTCTGCAGCAGCTGCGTGACGAGGACCGAGAACCCGGCCGGCCACGGGCCGGGGCAGGCGGCGAGCAGGCCGGCGAACCGGGCGTCGACGTCCAGCAGGCCGGCGACGACGCCGGTCGCGGTGTCCGGGTCGAGCGCGCCGAGCACCTCCGGCGTCGGGCTCGCCTCCGCGAGCGCCCGCAGCCAGGTCCGGTTCCGCTGAAACAGAGCCGCCTTCGTCCACCCGGTGACGAGCTCGGGTGACGCGCCGCCGAGGTCCGGCACCGCCGGCAGCGGGGCGGCGCCGACGACCTGGATCAGCCACGACGCGCGCGGGCCGTAGCCGGGCTCGCGGCGGCTGGTGACGCCGTCGCGCTTGGCGGCCGCGTCCGGCTTGTCGGGCAGCTCGACGGTGCCGTCGGCGCGGGTCAGCGCGCGTACCCGGGTCGCCATCCGCCCGGCCCGCCGGGAGCTCGGCAGCCGGTCGAGCAGCGCCGCCGCGGCCGCCCGCACGCTGGTGGACCTGTCCTCGAGTGCGGACTCGAGGAACGGTTCGTCCGCATCGGACAGTCCGGTGTCGAGCGCCTCCAGCAGCGTCGCCCGGCCGGTGGCGGGCTCGGCGCGCCACGTCTGCTCGACCATCCGCAGCCCGGCGGCGGGGTCGTGGCGGCGTACCGCGGTCAGCAGCGCGACCCGCCTGGTCCACGCCCCGGTGATCGCGAACTCCTCCGCCGCGGTGCCCACGTCGAGCGGCATCGCCCATGCCCACCGCGGGTTGCGGGCGGCGAGCCACGCGCCGCGCGGTCCGGCGACAGCGGCCACCTCGTCGCGGAACGCGGGGTTGGCCGTGCCCAGCCGCAGCAGGGTCGCCAGCAGCCGGGCGGGCGGGCGGCGGTCCGCCTTCGCGCACGCCGCCAGCCATTGGCGGGCGAGCAGCTCGTTGCCGCCGTCGATGCGGATGTTGCGGTCCAGCAGCAGCTCCAGCACCTGGGTCGCGGCGGGCGAGCACTCCGGCCGTGGGTCGTCCGCCGCGGGCGCCACCCGCTCGCCGCGCCACGCAGGCGGCACCCAGCCGGCCCGCCGGTAGGACCCGAGTACGGCCGCCGCCGCGAGCACCGTCGCCTCCGGACCGCCTCCGGCGTCCCAACCGTCCACATCGGACGGATCGACGACGCCGGCGAGCGCGTCCGGCGGCACCGCGCGCCTGCCGGTACCGACCATTGCCGTACTGAGTACGGATTCCCACGTCACGACGCCCCCTCGCAGGCTCGGTGCCGCCGCTCGCGGTCGCCCTGCGTTGTCTGGTTCGCTTCGCAAGCTCCGCTCACAATGACACCAGCCGCCCGTCGGCGGCGAGGCTGCACGGGTGCAGGTGCCCGTCGTACCACTCGCCGAACATGTCCACCGGGTGGCCGCCGGACATCGCCAGCAGCGGCCACATGTCGGTGTCCGGGGCGAGCGCCAGCGCCGTGCCGTCGACGTCGACGAGAGCCGCGCCGTCGCCCCCCGCCACGACCGTCACCGCGCCCAGCGTCATCGGGATCCGGGACAGCCACGGGTTGCCCGCCTGCCATCCGGCGGCCAGGTCGAACGCGCCAAGCACGGTCGTCGGCGCCGGGTAGCCCGACCCCGTCGTGACCACCGGCTCGTCGGCCAGCAGCGCGCGCCGCGGCGCCGACCCCGGGTACAGCGCCAGCGCCACGTCGAGCACCGAGCCCAGCACCTGCGGCACCCGCAGCGCCCCGCCCGCCGCGGCGAAGTCCAGCAGCACCGCCACCTCGCCGCTGTCCTCGCCGTACAGCCAGGTCCGCTGCGACAGCAGCCGCTCGTCCTCCTCCTGGCTCAGCCCCACGACCCACCAGCGATCGCGCAGCCGCTCACCCGCGAGCACCTCGTCCTGCCGTCGCGACCAGCCCAGCACCGCCCGCAGGTCGCCCAGCGTCGCCGCCGGCAGCTCCGCACGCCGCCGCCACGCGCGCACCGCCAGGTACCACCGGCCCAGCTGCGCCAGCAGGTGCGGCGCCCAGTCCGGCCGCACGTGCACCGCGCTGCCCATCGTCCGCACCCGCTCCGCCAGGCCCGGCACCTGCGCGTCCACCAGCCGTGCCGCCGCGGTGTCCCAGAACGACGGCGGTTGGCCGCGCACGCCCGCGAGCCCCTGGCGCACCAGGTCGAACAGCCACCGCTCGAACTCGTCGAGCCCGGCGGTCATCAGGCTCTCCCGCTCCGCCACCCGCTTGGCCTGCGCCTCGGGGTCCGGCCCGTCGCCCGTCGCCCGGGCCACCTGCCGCGCCGCCCGGCCGGCCCGGTCGGTCGCCCACGCCCGCGCGAAGTCCGCCGCCGCGTCGAGGTCGGCCACCGATCCGTCGTTGGCCGCCCACATCAGCAGCAGCGCCAGCCCGTGCTTGCACGGGAACTTCCGGCTCGGGCACGTGCAGCGGAACGCCGGCTCGTTCAGGTCGACCGTGACCTGGTACGGCTCCCGCGCGCTGCCCTGGCAGCGGCCCCACACCAGCGACTCGTTGCTGCCCAGCGCCGACCACTGCCGCGGCCGGGCCAGCGCCCGGGCGGCACGGGCGGCACCGGGATCCGGGGCGAGCCCGAGCACCCGCTCCTGCGTCCACCTCGCGCCCACGCCACCTGCCTCCCGGTCACCGGAGGCCAACATTAGTCCGCGGCACCGACAAGAACCGGCGTCCCCGCCGCGAAATCGCCTGGTGGCGCGGGTCCCGTCGGCCTAGCGTGGGGCGCATGGGAGTGCTCAAGTCCGTCAACGTCGGCGTGCCGCGGGAGAACCCCTGGAAGGCCGTGCGGATCACCGGAATCGACAAGCGCCCGGTCGGCGGCCCGGTCGCGGTGCACGCGCCCGGGCCGAAGGGCACCGGCGCGGTCGGGCTGGCCGGCGACCGGGTCTACGACGTCGCCAACCACGGCGGCGACGACCAGGCCGTGTACGCCTACGCCCGCGAGGAGCTCGACGCGTGGGAGGCGCGGACCGGACGCGAGCTGCCCGACGGCGTGTTCGGCGAGAACCTCACCACCACCGGCGTCGACGTGGACGGCGCGGTCATCGGCGAGCACTGGCGCGTCGGGCCCGACCTGCTGCTCGAGGTGTCCTGCCCGCGCATCCCGTGCGGCACCTTCCAGGGCTGGATGGCCGAGGCCGGCTGGATCGCCGAGTTCACCGAGGTCGCCCGGCCCGGCGCCTACCTGCGGGTGCTCGAGCCCGGCGAGATCCGGGCGGGTGACCAGGTCGTGGTCACCCACCGGCCGGCCCACGACGTCACCGTCGAGCTGACCTTCCGCGCGCTGACCCTCGACTCCGACCTGCTGCCCCGGCTGCTGGTCGCCGACGCGCTGCCGGCCGCGGACCTGGCGCGGGTGCGCCGCCGGGTCGCCCGGATGCGCGTCGTGCCTGTTGACCCCGGCGGCGCGGCACGGTGAGGTGATCACCATGGCGAAATCGAAGAGTGCCGAGTCACGGGCCGGCGTGCCGCTGACCAACCTCGACGGGTCGCTGTTCGACGACGCCGACGCCACCAAGCGCGACCTGGTCGACTACCTCGACGCCGTGCACGAGCGGATCCTGCCCGGACTGCGCGACCGGCCGCTGTCGGTGATGCGGGTGCGGCCGGGGCAGGCGCCGTTCATGCAGAAGAACGTGCCCAAGTACGCCCCGGACTGGGTCCGCACGCTCACGCTGTGGGCCGAGGCGTCGCACCGGGACGTGTCCTACGCGCTGTGCGACGACCTGCGCACGCTGCTGTGGTTCGCCAACCAGCGGGCCGTCGAGTACCACGTCACGCTGTTCCGCGCGGCCGACCCGGGCCGCCCCACGCACCTGGTGCTCGACCTCGACCCGCCGGAGGGGTCCGCCTCGTTCCGGCACGCCGTCGGCGCGGCCAAACTCGTCCGCCAGGCGCTCGCCGACCTCGGGCTGGCCGGCGCGCTGAAGACCAGCGGTGCCAAGGGCGTCCACGTGTTCGTGCCGATCACCGACACCGACCCGGACGACGCCGCTGCGGCCACCCGCGCGATCGCCACCAGGGCCGCGAAGCTCGACCCGGACCTCGCCACCACGGCCTACGTCAAGGCCGACCGCGGCGGCCGGGTCTTCGTCGACTCCACCCGCGCGCACGGGGCGACCGTGATCGCCGTGTACAGCCCGCGGCTGCGCCCCGGCGTGCCCGTCTCGTTCCCGGTGGCCTGGGACGACGCGGACGACGTCGTGCCACGCGACTTCACCGTCCGCAACGCCGCCGGGCTGCTCGGCGACCGGGACCCGTGGGCCGAGGCGCTGCCGGACCCCCAGGACCTGCCGGCGGACCTCGTCGCGGAGGGCCACGAGATCCCGGTCGCACGCGTAGCGGCCATGCACGAGGGCAAGCGGCGGAAGCGGGCGGCGGAGAAGGCGGCCGAGGAGGGCTAGACCGCTTTCACCACAGCAAGTTGCGGGGCGTGTTGGCAACTGACAGTTACCACCCGGTCGTGTAACAAACCGGCATCGCCGCCCGTCACAGCCTCGGGCGCTCCACTGTGGACAGATCAAAAACGGCTACTGTCCGCAATGGAACGCGGACCACTCGTAGACACCCACCACCCGGTCTGATTACATGTCCGGGTCGCCGTCCGATGTCGGCCCCGCACCCGCTCGCGACGAGAAACCGTTGGGACACAATGACCACCCGCACGAAGCAGCTACTCCAACGCTCCCGCGACCTGCTCGAACGCTCTCGTGTGGCGGCCGTCCAGTTACTGGACCCGCCCCGTGGCACCACCACCGCGCTGCCCCGGGTGATCGAGGGTTCGCGCGAGTCGATGATCCACCAGGAACCCGAGGGCGCGGTCGTCGACATCTGCGCGAGCATCGCGTTGCGTGACCTCAACCTGGTCGACTCGCTGCTGTCGCTGCTGGAGCGCATGGAGGAGTCGGAGGTCGACCCCGACCGGCTGACCGAGCTCTACAAGCTGGATCACCTCGCCGCCCGGCTGCGGCGCAACGCCGAGAACCTGCGCGTGCTCGCCGGCCGCGACGCCAGCGACGCCGCGTCGGAGTCCGCGTCGCTGGTCGACGTGGTCCGCGCGGCCATGTCGTCGATCGACGGCTACTCGCGCGTGTCGATCGGCCGGGTGCTCGAGCTCGGCGTGGTCGGCATCGCCGCGGACGACCTGAGCCGGCTGCTCGCGGAGCTGCTGGACAACGGCGCGAAGCAGTCGCCGCCCGACACGTCGGTGCGGGTCAGCGCGCACCTCACGGACTCCGGCAGCGTGCTGATGCGCATCGAGGACGACGGCATCGGGCTGCCCGCCGAGCGCGTGGCCGAGCTGAACAGCCGCCTGTCCGACGAGCCGACGCTGAACGACGACTCGGTGCGGCACATGGGTCTCGCCGTGGTGCGCAGGCTGGCGTCCCGCCACGACATGCGGGTCCGGCTGGACCGCCGCTCCCCGCACGGCACGACCGCCACGGTGTTGCTGCCCGCCGGCCTGCTGTGCGACCTGCCGGGGGTCGCGTGGTCGGGCTCGCAGACGGTGGTCCGGCAGGCGAACTCGACCCGCCACGTCCCGGAACCGGAGGTCATGCCGGCGATGCGGCGCCCCGCGCCCCGCCCGGCCGCGGAGCGCACCGAGACCACCGCGGGCGGCCTGCCCAAGCGCCGGCCGAGCGGCGGCCGGGTCGCCACCCGCACGCCGAGCCCGCAGGACCTGAGCCAGCAGGGCCGGACCGTGAACGGCCTGCCCCGCCGCGTGTCGCGCAGCATCAAGGGCCCCGACGACGGCGAGGAAGGGCCGGGCACGCCGGCGCCCGCGGCCACACCGGAGGAGGAGCGGGCCGGTCACGAGCAGCTGCTCGCCGACCTGGACGCCTTCGCGGCGGGGGAGCAGGACGCGAAGGAGGCGGCGTGGCCCGCCGCCGCCGACACGGACGGCACGGACACCGACACCACGGACGGCACGGACACCGACACCACGGACCACGACACCGACACCGCGGACCCGGCCGACGCCGCGGCGGCACCGGCCCCCGAGCCGGCGGCGATCGCGCCGGAGGTCACCGATCCCGAGCCGGCGGTGGCCGAGCCGGTCGCTCCCGAAGCGGCACCCGAACCCGAGGTCGCCGCCGAGCCGGCGGCAGTCGAGCCCGCGCCGGAAGCCGAGGCGACGGTCGGGCACGCGGTCGAGCAGGCGGTCGAGCACGCACCCGGGCCGGTCACCGAGCCCGGTCACGAGACGCAGTGGCAGCCGAGCCCGCCGTCCCGCCACGGCGCCGAGCCCCCGGCCGCCGAACCGACCACCGGCCCACCAGCCACCGAACCGCCGTCCGGGCGCTACCCGTCCGGGCCGCTGAGCTTCGAGCCGGCCCGGCCGGCGGAGTCGTTCGGGTACGCGCCGGACAGCGTGTTCGACGCCTCGGCCGACTCCACCCCGACCCCGCCGCACGGCTTCCCCATGCCCATGGCCGGGCCGGAGCAGCATGCCGAGCCGGAGCGCGGGCGGGACCAGCAGGCCGGGGGTGCCGCGCAGTGACCGCCGCCAACGAGAAGGCCGCCGGGGACATCACCTGGCTGCTGAACGACTTCGTGGACAAGGTGCACGGCGTCACCCACGCGCTGATCACCTCGTCCGACGGGTTCCCGCTGACCGCGTCCACGGCGGTACGCCCCGACGACGCCGAGCAGCTGGCGGCGATCGCCAGCGGGCTGCTCAGCCTCGCCGGCAGCAGCGCCGCCCTGTACGACAAGGGCAGCTGCGAGCAGATCATCATCCGGCTCACCCGCGGGTACTTCCTGTTCATGGGCATCGGCACCGGCGCGGGCCTCGCCGTGCTCACCAGCCCGGAGTGCGACATGCGGGTCGTCGCCTACGAGATGACACAGTTCGTCACCAACGCGGGCCACGCGCTGACGCCCGAGCTGCGCGCCGACCTGCGCCGGGTGCTGACCGCGCGCCGCCCCCAGGCATGACCGAACCCGCCAAGGACGTGATCACGGTGTCCCGGCCGAAGACGAACACGATGAAGAGCAAGCGGGTCCGCCCGTACACGCTGACCGGCGGCCGCACCCGCACCCGGCACCACCTGCTGGTGGAGACGCTGATCTCGGTGCCGGAGTTCGACCCCGTCCTCGCCGACTCGTTGATGCCCGAGTCCCGCGCGCTGTACACCGGAGCCTGCCAGCGCATGTCGATCGCGGAGCTGTCGGCCACCCTGACCCTGCCGCTCGGCGTGGTCCGCGTGCTGATCAGCGACCTCGCCGGGCAGAACGCGGTCTTCATCCACCCGACCGCCTACGCGTACCAGAACAACCCGCAAGTGCTGGAGAGGATCCTCGATGGACTCAAGCAGCTCCCTGTC
>DASYKY010000087.1:0-44161 GCA_035995025.1 Actinophytocola sp. | reverse complement strand
CCAGTGGGTTGATAGGCCAGAAATGGAAGCCCAGTAATGGGTGATTAGTTGACTGGTACTAATAGGCCGAGGACTTACACACAAACGATCACACTTGCGTCGCATCCACTATGCAACTCTGAAACACCAACCACGTGTTGTTGTGGTTGTCTAGTTTCATAGAGTTTCGGCGGTTATAGCGGTGGGGAAACGCCCGGTCCCATTCCGAACCCGGAAGCTAAGCCCATCAGCGCCGATGGTACTGCACTCGACAGGGTGTGGGAGAGTAGGACACCGCCGAGCAATCATTCCCGAAGAGCCCTCCGACACCGGAGGGCTCTTCGGCGTGTTGAATGGTGGTCGGTGCATGTCTCAATCGGTGGAGGATCAGGTGTCGCAACCCAACGACCCACGCGACGATCGTGGTCGCGAGGAGTCGGCACGCAGCGACCGGCCCAGCGGGTTCGGCCGCAAGCCACCGCGCTCCGCTGACCAGCACGAACGTGCCCCCTACGACAACAGCCGGCGACACGACCGCGACTCCGGTGGCTACCGCAAGTCGCCGGGCGATCGCTCTCGCGGCACGGGCGGCGGCGACCGGGACCGAGACAACCGGCGTAGCGACTCCGGTCGGCCGAGCTACGGAAACCGGAACTCCCGCGGCGATCGATCGGACTCCGGCGGCCGGGACTCGCGGGGCGGCGGCTACGGCCGGCAGGACCGCGGAGACCGGGACTCGCGAGGTGGCGGCTTCGGCCGACCCGACCATCGGAGCCGAGACTCCCGGGATGACCGGGGAGGTCGTGACCGCGACTTCGGCGGCGAGCGAAGCGGCGGCGGTTTCGCCCGGCGAGACAACCGCGACCGCCCTGCCCGGGACTTCCGTGGCGAGCGAGACGGCGCCGACCGCGGCTTCCGAGGCGAGCGGGGCGGTTCCGACCGGCCCAGCTACCGAAACCGCACGGATCGCGACAACCGAGGCGACTCGCGAGGCAGTCAGGGTTCACGTAGCTTCGGCGACCGCCGAGACACCCGTGACGAGGGCCGCCGCGACTTCCGCACCAACAAGGACGACCGCCGCGACCAGGGCTCGCGCAACTCCCCCGAAGGTGACCGCCGCGACGGGGGCTATCGCCGCGAAGGCGATGACCGGGGCCGCCGCGAAGGCGGTTACCGGGACAGCCGCGGCGGTGACTTCCGAGGTCGCCGCGACAGTGGTTCCGGAGACCGCCGGGACGGTGGTTTCCAGAACCGGCGCGAAGGCGGCTACGGCAACCGCAGCGCGGGCGACAATCGCGACCGCCGCGGTGATGGCGATCGGGACAGCCGCGG
The DNA here is from genome assembly GCA_035995025.1 of Actinophytocola sp. GTDB lineage: Bacteria > Actinomycetota > Actinomycetes > Mycobacteriales > Pseudonocardiaceae > Actinophytocola. The sequence continues at coordinate 42,850 of DASYKY010000087.1, read as the reverse complement.
TGGTGGCTACCGCAACTCCCGCGAAGGTGACCAGCGAGACCGCCGCGAAGGTGGCTACCGCGATCGCCGCGACGGTGACAATCGCGGCCGCCGCGACGGTGGTTCCCAGGATCGCCGCGATGGTGGCTTCGGCAACCGCAGCGAAGGTGACAATCGCGATCGCCGCGGAGCTGGGTACCGGGACAGCCGCGAAGGTGGCTACCGCAACCGCAGCGAAGGCGGCAGTCGCGACGGCCGCGGAGGTGGGTACCGCAACCGCAGCGAAGGTGATAGTCGCGACGGCCGCGGAGGTGGTTACCGGGACAGCCGCGAGGGTGGCTACCGCAACCGCAGCGAAGGTGACAATCGGGACCGCCGCGAAGGTGGCTATCGCGACGGCGGTAAGGGTGGCTTCCGGGATCGGCGCGACGGTGACAATCGGGACGGCCGCGGCGGTGGCTTCGGCGGCGGCGACCGCGCGCGAGGCCGCACCGACCGCGACAACCGCCCCGACCGCAGCAGCCGGCCCGACGGCGCGCGCGGCCGCGCGGACCACGACAGCCGTACGGGTCGAGACAACCGCACGGATCGCGACAGCCGTGGCGACCGGGGCCGTAGCGACGACCGCCGTGACTTCCGCGGCGGCGGGCGCCGCGACTTCGACGACCGTCCTCGACGCGACACCGATCGCGGGCACGGCGCGGAAGCCGGGCTGCAAGGCGACGCGGACTCCTTCCGCGAGGTCACTCGAGCTCCCGAGGACGCGCTGTTCGAGTCGACCCCCCCGGAGCAGTCAGAGACGACGGGTGAGCCCACGCCGCCCGCCGCGGCACCGGAAGCGGAGCACGACGCCGCGGACAGCGAGCCAGAGCTGACCGAGGCCCAGGAGCCCATCGAAGGCGCTGACGCGAACACCGAGCCGGTGCCGGAAACCGAACTCGAGGATCCGGCCACTGCCGTCGTGTCGCCGGACACCGAGGCCGAGTCCGTTGCTTCGCCGGACGCCACGCGTTGGCAAGACGCGACTGAGGTCGATGCCTCGCCGGACATCGAGCCCGCTGAGGCAGACGCCTCGCCGGCGCCGGATCCGGCCGAAGCCACTGCCTCGCCGGAGGTCGACCGGCTCCATGCCGCTGACCAGGCCGCGCCCGTCGAGCCGGCCGACCGGGCTGAGTCGGCCAACCAGGTCGAGCAGGCCGAGCCAGCCGAACAAGCCGAGGCACCCGAGCCCGACGAAGCCGGCGAATCGCTGGTGCCGGATCCGGCCGAAACCACCGCTTCGCCGGAAGCTGATCGGCTCCTCACCGCTGACCAGGCCGAGCAGGCCGCGCAGATCGGGCAGGCCGAGCAAGCCGCGCCGGTCGAGCAAGCGGAGCCGGTCGGGCAGGTCGGGCCGGTCGCGCAAGCCGAACAGGCCGAGCAAGCCGCGCAAGCCGAGCTGGTCGCGCAAGCCGAACAGGCCGAGCAAGCCGCGCCGGTCGAGCAAGCCGAACAGGTCGAGCCGGTTGGGCAGGCCGAGCTGGTCGGGCAGGTCGGGCAGGTCGGGCAGGCCGAGCAAGTCGCGCCGGTCGCGCCGGTCGCGCAAGCCGCGCAAGCCGAGCAGCCTGAGCAAGCCGAGGCTCCCGAGCCCGAGCATGCTGAGATGGAAACCGTTGGGCGGGTTCGCAACGACAACCGGGAGCATGCGCCGCGGATCGACGGCGGCGAGCCCGACCTCGCCGACGACATCCAGTACGCCGACCTCGACCCCGAGGCCCGTCGCGAGCTGCGCAGTCTCGCCAAACCCACCGCTGAGCTGGTCGGGCGGCACCTCGTCGCGGCCGGGCGGCTCATCGACGACGACCCCGAGCTCGCCCTCGAGCACGCCCGCTTCGCGCGGTCCCGGGCCGCTCGGGTGGCGCTCGTGCGCGAAGCCGCGGGGCTCACCGCCTACCACGCCGGGCACTGGGCCGAGGCGCTCGGCGAGCTGCGGGCCGTCCGGCGGATGAGCGGCGGCCAGGTCCACCTCCCGGTCATGGCCGACTGCGAGCGCGCCCTCGGCCGGCCGGAACGGGCGCTCGAGCTCGCCACCGAGGCCGGCAAGGACCTCCCCAAGGACATCGCCGTCGAGCTGCGGATCGTGGCCGCCGGCGCGCGCCGGGACATGGGGCAGCTCGACGCGGCGGTCGTCGCCCTGCAGGGCCCCGACCTCGACCCCAAGGCTCGCGAGCCCTGGAGCCCCCGCCTCTTCTACGCCTACGCAGACAACCTCGAGGCCGCCGGCCGCACCGACGACGCCATCCGCTGGTTCCTCAACGCCGCCGAGGCCGACGCCGAGGAGGAGACCGACGCCGCCGAGCGGGCCTTCGCATTGAGGGGAACAGCAACCGAGTGAGCCTTCTCGACCGCTACGACGCGCTCCTCTTCGACCTCGACGGCACCGTCTACCGCGGCGAGGAGGCCGTCGAGGGCGCCGCCGAGGCGGTCGAGGCGGCGCGTGAGCACGACGTCACCGTCCGGTTCGTCACCAACAACGCCTCCCGCGGGCCCGACGAGGTCGCCGGTCACCTGACCGCGATCGGCGTACGTGCCGCCGCCGGCGAGGTCAGCACGAGCGCGCAGGCCGCCGCGAAAGTGCTCGCCGACAAGGTCACCGGCACGGTCCTCGTCGTCGGGACCGACGCGCTCGTGCGCGAGGTCGAGCTGGTCGGGCTGACGCCGACGCGCGCGGCCGACGACACCGTGGTGGCCGTCGTCCAGGGGCTGTCCAAGGACACCAGCTGGCACGACCTCGCCGAGGCCACCGTGGCCATCAACGCCGGCGCGCTGTGGGTCGCCTGCAACGTCGACCGCACGTTGCCGACCGAGCGCGGCATGCTGCCCGGCAACGGCTCGCTCGTCGCCGCGGTCCAGGCCGCCACCGGTCGCGAGCCCGTCGTCGCCGGCAAACCCGCCACCCCGCTGATGCACGAGGCCGTCCGCGCCGCGAACGCGAACCACGCGCTCGCGATCGGGGACCGGCTCGACACCGACATCGCGGGCGCCGCCGCGGCCGGTCTGGACTCGCTGCTCGTCCTGTCCGGCGTCGCGACCCCGGCCACGCTCCTCGAGTCCAGCCTCCGGCCGACCTACGTCGCCGCCGACCTCCGCGCGGTCACCGCCGACCCCGACCGGCTCGCGATCGGCGGCAAGCCCGGCTGGACGGTCGACGACGGCGTCATCCGCGGCGACGGCGATCCGCTCGACCTGCTTCGCGCCCTGTGCGCGGCCCCGCGCCACCCCCGCAAGGCGGGCGACGACACCGCCGCGGCGGCGCTTCGCCATCTCGGCCTCCCGCATGAGCTAGCGTGACGGAGTGCAGTTGGACGGCATGACTCCCCAGGACCCGACGGCCGCCGTCGACGCCGCCGTGGCCGGCACCGACGCCCTCGAGGACATCCCCCTCGCCGAGCACGTCGGCCGCTTCGACGCCGTGCACGTCGCGCTCAACGACGCGCTCTCGCGCATCGACACGGAATAACCGTGCCCCGCCGGACCCGGCTGGACGCGGAGCTTGTTCGCCGTGGCCTGGCTCGATCCCGCGAGCACGCCTCGCAGCTCATCGCGGACGGCAGGGTGACCGTGCGCGGCAGCGTCGCCGCGAAACCCGCCACCGCCGTGGAGACCGACGCGGCGGTCGTGGTCCGCGAGCGGCAGGGCGACGACTGGGCCTCCCGCGGCGCGCACAAGCTGATCGGCGCGCTCGACGCGTTCGAGATCGACGTGACCGGCCGCCGCGCGCTCGACGCGGGCGCCTCGACCGGCGGCTTCACCGACGTGCTGCTGCGCCGCGGCGCCCGGGAGGTCGTCGCCGCCGACGTCGGGCGCGGCCTGCTGGTGTGGCGGCTGCAGACCGACGAGCGCGTGGTCGTGCTCGACAGGACCAACGTTCGCGCGCTCACCCCCGAGCAGACCGGCGGACCGGTGGACCTCGTCGTCGCCGACCTCTCGTTCATCTCGTTGCGCCTGGTCCTGCCCGCGCTGCTGGCGTGCGCGACCGACGACGCCGACCTGCTGCCGATGGTCAAGCCGCAGTTCGAGGTCGGCAAGGAGCGGCTCGGTTCGGGTGGCGTCGTGCGTGATCCTGAACTCCGTGCGGACGCCGTACGTACTGTCATCTCGGAGGCCGGGACACTCGGCCTGCGCGCACACGGAGTCGTCGCCAGCCCACTTCCCGGGCCGTCCGGGAATGTCGAATACTTCGTGTGGCTGCGTCGCGGGGAACCGAACGCCGACGCGCGCGCACTCGTCGACTCTGCTGTCCGGGAGGGGCCGCAATGACCGCACGTGAGGTGCTCCTCGTCGTGCACACCGGCCGGACGGACACCCGGAACACCGCCGAGAAGGTCGCAGGCTGGTTCGCGGCCGCCGACATCAAGCTGCGGGTGCTCGCGGACGAGGCGCCCCAGCTGGACAGCACCAGCTATCAGAGCGTCGTGCACAGCGGACCCGAGGCGGCGGCCGACACCGAGCTGGTGTTCGTCCTCGGCGGCGACGGCACGCTGCTGCGCGCGGCCGAGCTGGCGCGGCCCGCGGGCGTGCCGGTCCTCGCGGTGAACATGGGCCGGGTCGGGTTCCTCGCGGAGGCCGACACGGACATCCTCGAGCAGGCGGTCGCGCAGGTCATCGCGCAGAACTACGAGGTCGACGACCGGATGACGGTCGACGTCACGGCATCGCTCGGCGGCAGGCGGCTCGCGCACACGTGGGCGCTCAACGAGGCCAGCGTGGAGAAGAGCAGCCGCGAGCGCGTCCTCGACGTGCGGATCGAGGTCGACGGCCGGCCGGTGTCCGCGTTCGGCTGCGACGGCGTGCTGTGCGCGACGCCGACCGGCTCGACCGCGTACGCGTTCTCCGCGGGCGGGCCCGTGGTGTGGCCGGACGTGCAGGCGCTGCTGGTGGTGCCGAGCAACGCGCATGCGATGTTCTCCCGGCCGCTCGTGGTGTCGCCGGACTCGGTCGTGGCGGTCGAGGTCGACCCGGACGGGCACCCGGCCGTGCTGTGCTGCGACGGCCGGCGCACGTTCGTGCTGCCGCCGGGCGCGCGGGTCGAGGTGGTCGGCGGTACGAAGCCGACCCGGCTGGTGCGGCTGCGCGCGGAGCCGTTCACCGACCGGCTGGTGCACAAGTTCGTTCTTCCGGTGCAGGGCTGGCGCCGTCGCTGAGCGAGTTCTCAGCCAATCGAACACACGGTCGTACGGTGCGGGATTTCGTCGGTGCGAACCGATAAAGTGCGCGCTGTGTTGGCCGAAATGCGTATCGAGGGCCTCGGGGTAATCGACGAGGCCACCCTCGAACTGGATCCGGGACTCACAGTCGTGACCGGCGAGACCGGTGCCGGCAAGACCATGGTCGTCACCGGTCTGCACCTGTTATCAGGTGGCCGGGCGGAGGCGTCCCGTGTGCGCAGCGGCGCGCAGAGAGCGGCGGTCGAGGGCAGGTTCGACGCGCCGCCGGGCAGTTCGGCCGCCAAGGTGGCGGCCGACGCGGGCGCCGAGCCGGACGAGGACGGCGCGCTCATCGCGCTGCGCACGGTCAGTACGGACGGGCGGTCCCGGGCGCACCTGGGCGGCCGGTCGGTGCCGGTCGGCGTGCTGTCGGAGCTGTCCGAGCAGCTGATCGCCGTGCACGGGCAGAACGACCAGCTGCGGCTGCTGCGCCCGGTCGAGCAGCGGGCCGTGCTCGACCGGTTCGCCGGCGAGGAGCTGCTGAACGCGCTGACGGAGTACCGGCGGCTGCGCGCGGAATGGCATGCGGTGAGCACCGAGCTGACCGAACGGACCGCGCGGTCGCGCGAGATGGCGCGCGAGGCCGACCTCTTACGGCACGGCCTCGCGGAGATCGAGGCGGTCGGCCCGCAGCCGGGCGAGGACGACGAGCTGGTGGCCAAGGCCCTCCGGCTGGCCGACGCCGACCAGCTGCGCGAGGCGGCGACAGGCGCGTCGTTCGCGGTCAGCGGCTCCCCGGAGGGCGACCCGGACGCGCCGGGCGCGCTCGGCATGATCGTCGACGCGCGGCACCGGGTGGGGTCGTCGGAGGACCCGCGGCTGCGTGATCTCGCGCCCCGGCTCGCCGAGGCGGAGGCGTTGCTGTCCGACGTGGGCGCCGAGCTGACCGGATACCTCGAGTCGCTCGACGCCGACCCGGCCGAGCTGGAGACGGTGCTGGCGCGGCAGGCCGAGCTGAAGGGCCTGACCAGGAAGTACGCCGCCGACGTCGACGGCGTGCTGGCCTGGGCGCGGGACGCCGGGGAGCGGCTGTCCGGGCTCGACACGTCGGAGGAGGCGCTCGCCGAGCTGGACCGTCGGCGTGGTGAGCTGGCCGAGCAGCTCGCGGAGTGCGCGCAGGTGCTGACGTCGTTGCGGGTGCGCGCGGCCGAGCAGTTCGCGCAGGCGGTCACGGCGGAGCTGGGCGGTCTCGCGATGGGGCAGGCGAGCGTGGAGCTGGTGGTCAGCACGCGCTGGGCCGAGCCGGGCGACCCGCACGCGCTGCGCCTGGCCGGCGGCCGGGGCGACGACGCGCTCGCGCACGCGGGACCGGAGGGCATCGACGAGGTCGAGCTGCGGATGTGCGCGCACGACGGCGCGCAGCCGCTGCCGGTGCACAAGGCCGCGTCGGGCGGTGAGCTGTCGCGGGTGATGCTGGCCATCGAAGTCGTGCTGGCCCACTCCGACCCGGTGCCGACGCTGGTCTTCGACGAGGTCGACGCGGGCGTCGGCGGCCGTGCGGCGGTGGAGATCGGCCGCAGACTGGCCAGGCTGGCGTCCAGCCACCAGGTCATCGTGGTGACGCACCTGGCGCAGGTGGCCGCATTCGCCGACCGGCACCTGGTGGTGAACAAGAGCGCGAAGGGCGGCGTCACCCGCTCCGGCGTGCGCATGGTCGCCGACCAGGACCGGGTGGTCGAGCTGGCCCGCATGCTGGCAGGCATGGACTCCACGGAGACGGGCCGCGCGCACGCGGAGGAACTGCTTTCGGCTGCGAAGTCGGACAAGGCGGCCGGGGGTGGGAAGCGCAAGCGTCGCTGACTTCCGTTTTGGCTCGGTTCTGGCTTGCTGGTCCCGGTGGGCCGGGGGAGGGGCCGGGATGTGGGGCGGGTTTCGTTGTTGGTGGCGTTGGCATGGCCGGGTGCGGTTGGGCGGCCGGCACACGGCACCGAGTCCGGCCCGACCGTGCCGGAGCCGGCACATCACCCAGGTGACGCAGTCGCGGCTTTCTTCATCTAGCCCGGATTGATGCCGTCGCGGCGAATTCGCATTGTGTGGGCTTTGTGCGTCGCTAATTCAAGATCCACTGTGTCCGGTGGCGAGTCAGCCGTCGCTCTGCGGAGTTGTCGCACGTCATTGGCACGGCGTGGCTAACCGAATATCTTCCGCCCATTTGTCACCATCAGTCTCATGAAGCTCACTGGCCTCCTGCCGCGATCGAATCCGAGCCGGCCCGGGATCACCGGGGTGGCGCGGGTCGACCGACGCACCGGGGATCTGCTCCGGCGCATCGGGCCGGGGGACGTCGTGGTGCTCGACCAGGTCGATCTCGACCGGGCCACTGCCGATGCCCTCGTCGAGGCCGACGTCGCCGGCGTGGTCAACGCGTCGCCGTCGATCTCCGGGCGGTTTCCCAACCTGGGGCCGGAGATCGTCGTGGGCGCCGGGATCGCGCTCGTCGACGACGTGGGTGCCGCCGTGCTGCGCGCGGTCAAGGAGGGCAGCAAGCTCCGGCTCCACGAGGGCGGGGTGTTCGTCGGCGAGAAGGAGGTCGGCCGCGGCGCCGAGCAGTCCGTGGAGTCGATCGCGGACCTCATGATCGAGGCCAAGGCCGGCATGTCCGCCCAGCTCGAGGCGTTCTCCGCCAACACGATCGAGTTCCTCCGCCGCGAGCGCACGCTCATCCTCGACGGCGTGGGCGTGCCCGACCTCGAGGCCACCCTGCACAACCGGCAGGTGCTCGTCGTCGCGCCCGGGCACGGGCACGCCGGCGAGCTCGTCGCGCTCAAGCGGTACATCAGCGAGCACCACCCGATCCTGATCGGCGTCGACAGCGGCGCCGACACGCTGCACCACCAGGGGTACAAGCCCGACGTGATCGTCGGCGACCCCGACCGGCTGTCGACCGACACCCTGCGCAGCGGCGCGGAGGTCGTCGTGCCCGCGCACTTCGATGGGCACGCGCCGGGTCTCGAGCGCGTCCAGGATCTCGGCATCGGCGCCGTCACCTTCCCCGCCTCCGGCAACCCCGAGGACCTCGCGCTGCTGCTCGCCGACGTGCACGGCGCCACGCTCGTCGTCACGATCGGGTTCCAGGCCACGCTCAGCGAGTTCCTCGACCGCGGCCGCTCGGGATCCAACCCGTCCACCTTCCTCACCCGGCTCAAGCTCGGCAGCAAGATCGTCGACGGCAAGGCCGTGGCGTCGCTGCACCGCAGCCGCGTCTCCCTCGGCGCGGTCGTCGTCCTCGTGCTCGCCGCGCTCGTCGCGGTGGCCGTCGCCTTAGCGGTGTCGGGCGTGGGCGGGGCCTACGCCGACTGGGCGGTCGACACCTGGCACGGCTTCGTCACCTGGATCAAGGGGCTCTTCACGTGATCTCCCTGCGCTACCACGTCATCTCCATCGCCGCGGTCTTCCTCGCGCTCGCGGTCGGCGTCGTGCTCGGCTCGACGACGCTGTCGCGCACCCTGCTGTCCGGGCTGACCAGCGACAACGACGACCTCGTCAACCAGGTCCACGACCTGGAGAACCAGCGCAACGCGCAGAACGCGCGGCTCGCCGACGGGGACAGCTTCGCCACCCAGGTCGGCCCGATGGCCGTCCGTGGCCAGCTCACGCAGCGCACCGTCGTGCTCATCACCACCTCCGACGCCAACCCGGCCGACCGGGACGCGCTCAAGACCCTGCTCACCGACGCGGGCGCCCGCGTCACCGGCGAGGTCCAGCTCACCGACGACTTCAGCAACCCGGAGAAGGCCGACCAGCTCAAGGACATCGTGCCCCGGCTCCTCCCGGCCGGCGTCCAGCTGCCGACCGTCGCCGACCCCGGCAGCCTCGCCGGCGGCCTGCTCGGCCCGCTGCTGCTGATCAGCAAGACCGACAACAAGCCACAGGCGACCGCGGACGAGACCGCCGCCGCGCTGTCCGGGCTCACCGAGGGCGGCTTCGTCAAGGCCAGCCAGGGCATCCAGCCCGCCCAGCTCGCCGTCGTGCTCACCGGTGGCGCCGCGAAGGGCGACGGCGCGGGCGATCGCGCGGCCACGCTCGCCCGCTTCGCCACCCAGGTCGACCGGTCCGGCGCGGGCGCGGTGCTCGCGGGCTCCGAAGGGTCGGCCGACGGCACCGGCGCGGTCGGCGTCGTGCGCGCCGACACGGCCGCCACCTCCATTCTGTCCACCGTGGACAATGTGGGCTCGCCGTCCGGGCGTGTGGTGACCGTGCTGGCACTGCACGAACAGCTCGACGGCAAGTCCGGCCGCTACGGAAGCGCCGGCAACGCGGAGGCGCCGGCGCCCGGCGCGCCCGCCGAGTGACCGACACATCGAATGACAGGCACGTCGAGTGAACGGGACGTCACCCGCCCGGCACGACCGCGTGTCGAGCGAGGATCGGCCGAACAGGTGATACGGTGAAAACCCGTGGAGAGTCAGCCGGGTAGTCCCGCTTCGAACGGTATCGCCAGCAACGGTCATGGACCGAAGGTCAGTCCACGGGGAGCGTCCCTGGTGCAGCACTCGAGCACAACCAAGTACGTGTTCGTGACCGGTGGGGTCGCGTCGTCCCTCGGCAAGGGGCTCACCGCCTCCAGCCTGGGTCAGCTTCTCACCTCCCGCGGACTGTGGGTGACGATGCAGAAGCTCGACCCGTACCTCAACGTGGACCCGGGCACGATGAACCCCTTCCAGCACGGCGAGGTGTTCGTCACCGAGGACGGCGCGGAGACCGACCTCGACGTCGGCCACTACGAGCGGTTCCTCGACCGCGACCTCGCCGGGCGGGCCAACGTCACCACCGGCCAGGTCTACTCGACCGTCATCGCCAAGGAGCGCCGCGGCGAGTACCTCGGCGACACCGTGCAGGTCATCCCGCACATCACCGACGAGATCAAGGCCCGCATCCGCGCCATGGCCGAGCCGGGCGAGGACGGCAACGCGCCCGACGTGATCATCACCGAGATCGGCGGCACCGTCGGCGACATCGAGTCGCTGCCCTTCCTCGAGGCCGCCCGCCAGGTGCGCCACGACGTCGGCCGGGACAACTGCTTCTTCCTGCACGTGTCGCTCGTGCCGTACCTCGCGCCGTCCGGGGAGCTCAAGACCAAGCCGACCCAGCACTCGGTGGCCGCGCTGCGCAACATCGGCATCCAGCCCGACGCCGTGGTGTGCCGGGCGGACCGGGAGATCCCGAGCGGGCTCAAGCGCAAGATCGCGCTCATGTGCGATGTGGACATCGACGCTGTGGTGGCCGCGCCGGACGCCCCGTCGATCTACGACATCCCGAAGGTGCTGCACACCGAGGGCCTCGACGCATACGTGGTGCGCCGGCTCGGGCTGCCGTTCCGCGACGTCGACTGGACCGTGTGGGGCGACCTGCTCGCGCGGGTGCACAGTCCGAAGGAGAGCGTGCGGATCGGGGTGGTCGGCAAGTACGTCGACCTGCCGGACGCCTACCTTTCGGTGACCGAAGCGCTGCGCGCGGGCGGGTTCGCGCACTGGGCGCGGGTCGAGGTCGTGTGGGTCGCGTCGGACACCTGCGAGACGCCGGCCGGCGCCGCCGCCGTGCTGTCCGGTTTGGACGGTGTGCTGATCCCCGGCGGGTTCGGCGTGCGGGGCATCGAGGGCAAGATCGGCGCGATCCACCACGCCCGCGTGAACGGGATTCCCTTGCTGGGCCTGTGTCTCGGGCTGCAGTGCATGGTGATCGAGACCGCGCGCAACCTCGCCGGCATCGCCGACGCGAACTCGTCGGAGTTCGACGAGACTACCGAGCACCCGGTGATCAGCACGATGGCCGACCAGCAGGACGTGGTCGCCGGCGAGCGCGACATGGGCGGCACGATGCGCCTCGGCGCGTACCCGGCGAAGCTCGCCCCGGGGTCGGTGGTGGCCACCGCGTACGGCACGCGCGAGGTGTCCGAGCGGCACCGGCACCGCTACGAGGTCAACAACGCCTACCGCGCGAAGCTCACGAAGGCGGGCGTCGTGTTCTCCGGGCTGTCGCCGGACGAGCGTCTGGTCGAGTTCGTCGAGCTGCCGAAGGAGACGCACCCGTTCTTTGTTGGCACACAGGCGCACCCGGAGCTGAAGAGTCGCCCGACCCGCCCGCACCCGCTGTTCGCCGGCTTCGTGAAGGCGGCGCTGGCGTACCGGGCGGCCGAGCGGCTGCCGGTCGAGCTGCCGGAGCCGCTGGGGGCGCGCTCTTGATCGAGCCGGGTCAGCACAACTTCGAGGTTCTGTCCACCGAGGACGTCTACCTGGGCCGGATCCTCGCGGTCCGTGTCGACGAGGTGGCGATGCCCGGCGGCGGGCAGGCGAAGCGCGAGGTTGTCGAGCACCTCGGCGCGGTCGCGATCCTGGCGCTGGACGAGGACGACCACGTGACGATGATCCACCAGTACCGGCACCCGATCGGCAGGCGGAACTGGGAGCTGCCGGCCGGGCTGATCGACAAGGCGGGCGAGGACGCGGTCGAGACCGCGCGGCGCGAGCTGGTCGAGGAGGCCGGCCTGGCGGCGGGGGACTGGTCGGTGCTCGTGGACGTGGCCGCGTCGCCGGGGTTCACCGACGAGGTCGTGCGCGTGTACCTGGCCACCGACCTGGCGACGGTCGAGCGCCAGGTCGAGGGCGAGGAGGAGGCGGACCTGGTGGCCCGCCGCTTCCCGCTGGAGGAGGCCGTGCGCATGGCGCTCTCCGGCGAGATCGTCAACGCCGCGACGATCGGCGGCCTGCTCGCCGCGCACGCGGCCCGCACCCTCGCCACCCCGGCCCGCCCGGCCGACGCCCCGTGGCGCGACATGCCGACCAGGCTCCCGAACCGCCGCCGCTGACTCCTGCTCGTGCGCGGATGGGGCTGGTGACGTACGGGATCGTGCACCTGCTGGTCGCCTGGCTGGTCGTGCAGGTGGCGATCGGGGACACCGAGGACGCGGACCGCGCGGACAAGACCGGGGCGCTGCAGTCGATCGCGGGTGCCGGCGGCGCGTGGCTGCTGTGGCTGATCGCGGTCGGCCTGGGTGCGGGCACGCTGTGGCAGCTCGCCGAGGCCGTGTTCACGCGGCACAAGCGCCCGTGGCCGCGGGCGATGAACCTCGGCGAGGCCGTGCTGTTCGGCTACCTGTCGTTCAGCGCGGGCAAGCTCGCGGCGGGAAGCGCGGCCTCGTCGGCCGACACCGCGCAGCCCGGCATCGTCGGCACGCTGCTCGGCGAGCCGTGGGGGCAAGGCTGCGGTGATCGCGATCGGCGTCGCGATCGTCCTCGCCGCGCTGTTCGTCGCACATCACGGCTGGTCCAAGCGGTTCGTCGAGGAGCACGACTACGGCTCGGCCGACCGGCGCACGCGAACGACGATCATGCGGCTGGGCCGGACCGGCTACGCCGCGCTGGGCGGTGTGTACGGCATCGCCGGAGTGCTCATCGTCGTCGCCGCCGTGCAGGCCGAACCGGAGAAGGCGACCGGGCCCGACGTCGCGCTGAAGACGTTGGCAGCGCAGCCGTTCGGCCCGGCCCTCCTGTTCGTGATCGCCGCCGGCCTGACCGCGTTCGGTGTGTTCACCTTCTTCGACGCCCGCTACCGCAAGGCCTGAACCGTCAGATGACGTCCAGGTCGCGTTCGATGGCGGCCAGCTCCTCCGGCGAGCCCTGCACCTTGGGGCCTTTGAACCAGCGCCGGGCCGAGGCGAGCCACCAGATGCCGGCGAAGCCGAGCACCACGAGCACCGCCACCGGGGTGTAGTTGAACGTCGTGGTCGTGACCGGGCTGATCTGCGGGAGCATGAACAGGATCGTGATGAAGCAGACCCAGATCACCGCGATCGTGCCGACCACGGTGCTCCACCGGCCCAGGTGCCACGGGCCGCGCTTGAAGTTGTCGCCCTGGCGCAGCCGCAGGAACGTCGGCAGTACGTACGCGATGTACAGGCCGATCACCGCGATCGAGGTCACCGCCGCGTACGCCGTGTTGTTCCACAGGTAGGGCAGGCCCAGCACGAACGCACCCGCCGCGCCGAGCCACACCGCGTTCGTCGGCGTGCGGGTGCGCTTGTTCACCCGGTGCCAGAACGACGAGGCAGGCAGCGCGCCGTCCCGGGAGAACGCGTAGATCATCCGGGAGTTCGCGGTCACCGACGACATGCCACAGAACAGCTGCGCGCCGATCGCGATCAGCAGCAGCAGCTTGCCGCCCGTCACGCCGACCGCGTCGATGAAGATCTGCGCGGGCGGCACGCCGGTCGAGGTGCCCGTCGCGCTGTCGTAGCTCTGGATCGCGAACGTCAGGCCGATCAGCAGCACCCAGCCGGCGATCAGCGACACGACGATCGACATGACGATGCCGCGCGGCCCGCTGCGCGCCGCGTCGTGCGTCTCCTCGGTCATGTGCGCGCTCGCGTCGTAGCCGGTGAACGTGTACTGCGCGAGCAGCAGGCCCAGCAGTCCGACGTAGAGCGTCGACGTCCAGCCCGTGTTGTTCACGAAGTGGCCGAACACGAACGACGCCGACTGGTGCTGGTCCGGCACGAACGCCAGCACCCCGACGATCACCAGCACGCCGACCACGTGCCACCACACGCTGATGTCGTTCAGCCGCGCGACGAGCTTCACGCCGAACGTGTTGAGCAGGCCGTGGACCACGAGGATGATCCCGAACAGCAGGATCGTGTGCGGGGGCGTCGCGGAGAAGCCGAACTGCAGGTCGAGGAAGGCGTTGAGGAAGAACGCCGCGCCGAAGTCGATGCCGGCGGTGACCGCCACCTGGCCGAGGAAGTTGAACCAGCCGGTGAACCATGACCACGCGGCGCTGTTGCGCCGGGCGAGCTTGGCCGACCAGTAGTACAGCCCGCCCGCCGTCGGGTAGCTGGAGCAGACCTCGGCCATCGCGAGGCCGACCAGCAACGTCATCAGCCCGACGAACGGCCAGCCCCAGACGATGATCACGGGGCCGCCGGTGTTCAGGCCGAACCCGTACAGCGTGAGGCAGCCGGACAGGATCGAGATGATCGTGAACGACACGGCGAAGTTCGAGAAGCCCGACATGCGGCGGGAGAGCTCCTGGGCGTAGCCGAGCTCGTGCAGCCGCGTCTCGTCGTCGCTAGCGGGGGTCGGGTCGGCCGCCATGGCCTGCGGGCTGTCGGTTGTCACGGGGCCCCTCCCTCGGGTGCCAATGGGCCAGAAGCAGTCCTTTGGGGCACGTAGGCGCTACAGTTCTCGTTGATACGCAAGAGTGCACCTGCGTAAAAACCGCGTCAATGGTTCAGACGGGATCCTTTGGAGGTCGGTCTCATGGGACACCGCGACGGCTTGCTCACCCTCGAACAACTCCGCAACCTGGTCGACGAGGGCGCTGTCGACACTGTGCTGGTCGCGATGACCGACATGCAGGGCAGGCTGCAGGGCAAGCGGTGCGCCGCGGAGTACTTCCTCCACGAGGTGATCCCGCACGCCACCGAGGCCTGCAACTACCTGCTCGCGGTCGACGTCGAGATGAACACGGTCGACGGCTACTCGATGTCGTCCTGGGAGCGCGGCTACGGCGACTTCGTGCTGCGGCCCGATCTGTCGACACTGCGCCGGGTGCCGTGGCACGCCGGAACCGTCCTGGTACTCGCCGACATCGAGTGGGTCGAGGGCGGCCCGGTGCCGGCCTCGCCGCGCCAGGTGCTGCGCCGCCAGCTCGACCGGCTCGCCGAGCGCGACCTGGCCGCGTACGTCGGCACCGAGCTCGAGTTCATCGTGTTCGACGACACCTACGAGGAGGCCTGGAACAAGGCGTACCGCGACCTGACCCCGGCCAACCAGTACAACGTGGACTACTCGATGCTCGGCACCGGCCGCCTCGAGCCGCTGCTGCGCGACATCCGCAACGGCATGACGGGCGCCGGCATGTACGTCGAGTCGGCCAAGGGCGAGTGCAACCCCGGCCAGCACGAGATCGCCTTCCGCTACGCGGACGCTTTGTCCACATGCGACAACCACAGCATCTACAAGACGGGTGCGAAGGAGATCGCCGCGCGGCACGGCAAGAGCCTCACGTTCATGGCGAAGTACAACGAGCGCGAGGGCAACTCCTGCCACATCCACATCTCGCTGCGCGGCAAGGACGGCTCGGTCGCGCTCGCCGGCGACGGGCAGCACGGCTTCTCCAAGCTGATGGAGCACTTCCTCGCCGGACAGCAGGCGCTGCTGCGCGAGCTGACCTACTTCTTCGCGCCGAACATCAACTCCTACAAGCGGTTCCAGTACGGCAGCTTCGCGCCGACCGCGGTCGCGTGGGGCGTGGACAACCGGACCTGCGCGCTGCGCGTGGTCGGCCACGGCGACTCGCTGCGGGTGGAGAACCGGGTGCCGGGCGGGGACGTGAACCCCTACCTGGCGGTCGCCGCGCTCGTCGCCGCCGGGCTGCACGGCATCGAGAACGAGCTGCCGCTGGAGCCGGAGTTCACCGGCAACGCCTACGAGGCCGACAAGCCGCACGTGCCCTCGACGCTGCGCGCGGCGTCGGAGCTGCTCGCGGAGAGCAAGCACGCGCGGGCCGCGTTCGGCGACGAGGTCGTCGACCACTACCTGAACAACGCGCGCGTCGAGCTCGCCGCCTACGACGCCGCGGTCACCGACTGGGAGAAGTTCCGTGGCTTCGAACGCCTCTAGCCCGCTGATCGGGATCAGCTCCTACCTGGAGCAGGCCCGGTTCGGGGTCTGGGACGTCCCGTCCGCCGTGCTGCCCGGCGGGTACCTCGACGGGGTGGTGCACGCGGGCGGCACGCCGGTGCTGCTGCCGCCGGTCGGCGAGTGGGAGCCGGGCCATCTGTCCAACTTGGATGGTCTGGTCATCGCGGGCGGCGCGGACGTCGACCCGTCGTGCTACGACGCGGGCCGGCAGGCGGCGACCGGGCCGGCGCGGCCGGACCGGGACTCCTCGGAGTGGGCGCTGATCAACCTCGCGTTCAAGCTGCGCATCCCGCTGCTCGGGGTGTGCCGGGGCATGCAGCTGCTGAACGTCGTGCTGGGCGGCACGCTGCACCAGCACCTGCCGGACCGCACCGGCACCGACGACCACCTGCCGCGGCCGGGCACGTTCGGCCGGGTGCCGGTGACCGTCGCCCCGGACAGCAGGCTCGGCGGGATCCTCGGCGAGCGGGTCGACGTGCACTGCCACCACCACCAGGCGATCGACCGGCTCGGCGAGGAGCTGGTGGCGGTCGCGTGGGCGGCCGACGGGACGATCGAGGGCATCGAGCTGCCGGGGGTGCCGTTCGCGGTCGGCGTGCAGTGGCATCCGGAGGAGGACGGGATCGACCGGCGGCTGTTCGAGGCGCTGGTGGAGGAGGGGTGCGCGTGACCGAGGTGATCAACCCGGCCACCGAGCAGGTGGTCGCGACCGTGCCGCCGACGTCGGCGGCGGACACCGACGCGGCGATCGAGCGGGCGCACCGCGCGCTGCCGGCGTGGCGGGCCGTGGCGCCGGCCGACCGGGCGCGGCTGCTGCGCCGCTTCGCCGAGGCCGTCGACTCCGATGTGGACAACCTGGCGGCCCTGGAGGTGGCCAACTCCGGGCACACCATCGGCAACGCCCGCTGGGAGGCCGGCAACGTCCGCGACGTGCTGCACTACTACGCGGCCGCGCCGGAACGGCTGTTCGGCAGGCAGATCCCGGTGCCGGGCGGCGTGAACATCACCTTCGCCGAGCCGCTCGGCGTCATCGGCGTGATCGTGCCGTGGAACTTCCCGATGCCCATCGCCTGCTGGGGCTTCGCGCCCGCGCTCGCCGCCGGCAACACGGTCGTGCTCAAGCCGGCCGAGCTGACCCCGATGACCGCGATCCGCCTCGGCGAGCTGGCTTGCGAGGCCGGCATCCCGGCCGACGTGTTCCAGGTCCTGCCCGGCAAGGGATCGGTCGTCGGGCAGCGGTTCGTCGAGAACCCGTTGGTGCGCAAGGTGGTCTTCACCGGCTCGACCGAGGTCGGCCGCCAGATCATGGCCGGGTGCGCGGCGCGGGTGAAGCGGGTGACGCTCGAGCTGGGCGGCAAGAACGCCAACATCGTGTTCGCCGACGCCGACCTCGAGACCGCCGCGGCGACCGCGCCGTACGGGGTGTTCGACAACGCGGGCCAGGACTGCTGCGCGCGGTCCCGGATCCTGGTGCAGCGCAGCGTGTTCGACCGGTTCCTCGAGCTGCTCGAACCGGCCGTGCACGGCGTGGTCGTCGGCGACCCGGCGAACGAGAAGACCGAGATGGGCCCGCTCATCTCCGCGGCCCACCGCGCCACCGTGCAGTCCTATGTGGACGAGACGGTCGAGGTGGCGATCCGCGGCAGCGCACCGGACGGGCCGGGCTACTGGTTCGCGCCGACGGTGGTGCTGCCGCGCACGCCCGCCGACCGCGTGGTCGTCGAGGAGGTGTTCGGCCCGGTCGTCACCGTGCAGGCGTTCGAGGACGAGGCGGACGCGCTGCGGATGGCCAACGACACCGAGTACGGGCTCTCCGGCTCCATCTGGACCCGCGACGTCGGCCGGGCCATGCGGGTGGCCCGCGGGGTAGAGGCGGGCAACCTGTCGGTGAACTCGCACTCGTCGGTCCGGTACTCGACGCCGTTCGGCGGCGTGAAGCAGTCCGGGCTCGGCCGCGAGCTGGGACCGGACGCGCTCGACGCGTTCACCGACACCAAGAACGTGTTCATCTCGACGGAGATCTCGACGGAGGGGGAGTAGATGGATCGCCTGCGGGACAGGGTGGCCGTGGTGACCGGGGCGGCGAGCGGCATCGGGCTCGCGACCGCGCGGCGGTTCGCCGAGGAGGGCGCGAAGGTCGTCGCCGTGGACGTCACCACCGACGTGATCGAGACGCTGGCCAAGGAGCTGGACGGCGACGCGATCACCTGCGACGTCACCGACGAGGCGGCCGTCGAGGCGATGTTCGACCGGGTCGTGGCGGCGCACGGGTCGGTGGACGTGGCCTTCAACAACGCCGGCATCTCCCCGCCCGAGGACGACTCGATCCTCACCACCGGCATCGAGGTGTGGGACCGGGTGCAGAAGGTCAACCTGACCTCGGTGTACCTGTGCTGCAAGTACGTGTTGCCGCACATGCGCCGGCGGGGCCGCGGCTCGATCGTCAACACCGCGTCGTTCGTCGCCGTGATGGGCGCGGCCACCTCGCAGATCTCCTACTCGGCGTCCAAGGGCGGCGTGCTGGCGATGACCCGCGAGCTCGGCGTGCAGTTCGCCCGCGAGGGGATCCGGGTGAACGCGCTGTGCCCGGGGCCGGTGAACACGCCGCTGCTGCGGGAGCTGTTCGCGTCGGACCCCGAGCGGGCGCAGCGGCGGCTGGTGCACGTGCCGATGGGCCGGTTCGCGGAGGCGTCGGAGATCGCGGCCGCGGTCGCGTTCCTGGCCAGCGACGACGCCTCGTTCATCACCGCGTCGTCGTTCCTCGTGGACGGTGGCATCTCCGGCGCGTACGTGACGCCGATCTAGCCATGTCGCACCCGATGTCGCCCACCGTTCCGTCGGCGTCGGCCGCGGTGTTCCGGCCGGTCCGCACGCGAAACGCGTTCGAGGAGACCGTCGAGCGGCTGCTGCAGGCGATCCGGCTGGGCGTGGCCGGGCCGGGGGAGCGGCTGCCGCCCGAGCGGGAGCTCGCCGCGCGGCTCGGGGTCAGCCGGGTGACGCTGCGCGAGGCGATCCGCGCGGTCGCGGACGCGGGCTACGTCGAGTCGCGGCGCGGGCGCTACGGCGGCACGTTCGTCGCCGCGATGCTGCCGCGCCCGCCCGCCCCCGATCCGTCCGATGTGGACCTCGACGACGTGCTGGCGCTGCGCCGCGTGCTGGAGGCCGGGGCCGCGGAGACGGCCGCGGCCCGCGCGCTGACGCCGGCCGAGCGCCAGCACCTGATGGCCGCGCTGACCGAGGTGAACGCGGTCGGCACCGGCTCGGGTGAGGAGTACCGGCGCCGCGACTCGCGGTTGCACCTGGCGATCGCGGAGGTCACCGCGGCACCCTCGCTGACCACGGCCGTCGCCGAGGTGCGGACGCGGGTGAACGAGCTGCTCGACGCGATCCCGTTGCTGGCCACGAACATCGAGCACTCGAACGTGCAGCACCGGGCGATCGTGACGGCCATTCTCACCGGCGACCCGGCCGGCGCACGCATCGCGATGGACGAGCACCTCGAGGGCACCGCCGCGCTGCTGCGGGCGTTCCTCTAGATCTTCAGGCGGCGGCCGTAGGTGTCCGTGCCGCCGCCGGCGAGTATCACGATGCCGTCGATGATCGACCAGATCACGCCGACGCCGATGAACACAGTGCACAGCTGGGCGAGCGCGATGCCGGTGTGTCCGGTGTAGAACCGCCCGACGCCGAACGGGAAGACGATCTGCAGCACCCCGGCGACGACCCGGTACCGGTCGGACTCGCCGTACGGCTCGACGGCCGTCTGCCGCGGGTACGCCGGCACGGGGACGGCCTCGACCGGGCGCACGGGCGGCACCATGAACGGCGGGTAGGGCGCGGGCAGATCGCGGAACAGGGGGCGAAGGTCGCCGCGGGTGCGTGCCTCGACGGCCTTGCTCACGCGCTCCTCGTACTCCTCCATGGGCAGCCGGCCATCGGAGAAGTGGCCGCCGAGAAGCTGCACGGCTTCCTCGCGCTCCTGGGTCCCGACGCGAAGCTCGTCCGTCTCGATGGGTTCGCCCACGAGCCCACGATACGACAGTCGCGCCACGCCAACACGGGTTGCGGGCAACGGCGCGGTAACCGGATTAGGCTGGCCGCCTCCCAGGGAGGTGCCATGATCGAGAGCTCGGTCGCGCCCGCCCTCACCGCTGCGGTCGCCGGCTACCTCGATCACCTCGCCGTGGAGCGCGGCACGTCCCGCAACACCCTCGACGGGTACACCCGGGACCTGCGCCGCTACGCCGCGCACCTCACCGCGTCGGGCGTGACCGATCTGTCGGCGGTCGGCGAGGAGCACGTGTCGGCGTTCCTGGCCGTGCTCCGCGAGGGCGACGGCTCGCATCCCCCGCTGGCCGCGTCGTCCGCGGCGCGCGCCCTCGTGGCGGTGCGCGGCCTGCACAAGTTCGCCGTCCTCGAGGGCATCGTCGACCTGGACCCGGCCCGCGAGGTCCGCCCGCCCGCGGCGCCCCGCCGCCTGCCGAAGGCGCTCCCGGTGGACGACGTGATGCGCCTGCTCGAGACCCCGCCCGTCGACGGCGCCGGCCCGCTGCGCGACCGCGCGCTGCTGGAGTTGCTGTACTCGACCGGCGCGCGGATCTCGGAGGCGGTCGGCCTGGACCTCGACGACATCGACTCCCGCGAGCGGACGGTGTTGCTGGACGGCAAGGGCGGCAAGCAGCGCCTGGTCCCGATCGGCCGCCCGGCGCTGGACGCGCTCGACGCCTACCTGGTGCGCGCCCGCCCCGGCCTGGCCATGCGCGGGCGCGGCACGCCGGCGGTGTTCCTGAACCGCCGCGGCGGCCGGCTGACCCGGCAGAGCGCGTGGCAGGTGCTGAAGGTGGCGGCGGAGCGGGCGGACATCGCGGCGTCGGTGTCCCCGCACACGCTGCGCCACTCGTTCGCGACGCACCTGCTGGAGGGCGGTGCGGACGTGCGGGTGGTGCAGGAGCTGCTCGGCCACGCCTCGGTGACCACCACGCAGATCTACACCCTGGTCACGGTGAACACGTTGCGCGAGGTCTACGCCACGGCGCACCCGAGAGCTCGCGGCTGACCCACCGCGGCCATCCCGTTCACCGAGGTCGAGGGCGTCACGGTAGAAATGCACGGCCTCGTCGTGGTCGGCAGCGGTGTCGTCGGCGCGGCCGGCGGACCGGCACGGCTCTCAGGATAGGTCGCACCCTCCTCGGCGAGCCTCTTTGCTGCCCGCACCAGGCGATCTCTAAGCTCGGCGCACAGCGCGGACGACAAGGAGCTAGGTCCATATGTCGACATTTCATCCTTCGGAGCTCAGCATCGCCCCGCGGGCGGCCTCCGACGAGGACGAGGCGCTCGACGAAAGCCCGAACGGCGCACTCGGACCCACCGGCCGCCCCAAGCGGCACATACCGGAACCTCCGCTGCTCAACGGGCACGGGCCCGCGAAGGTGCTCGCGCTCTGCAACCAGAAGGGCGGTGTCGGCAAGACCACGTCGACGATCAACCTCGGCGCGGCGCTGACCGAGTTCGGCCGCCGCGTGCTGATCGTCGACTTCGACCCGCAGGGTGCGCTGTCGGTCGGTCTCGGCATCCCCGCCCACCAGCTCGAACGCACCATATACAACATCATCATCGAGAAGTCCGCCAGCGTGAACGACTCCATCATCCGCACCGGCGTCGACAACATGGACCTGCTGCCCAGCAACATCGACCTGTCCGCGGCCGAGGTCCAGCTCGTCGCCGAGGTCGGCCGCGAGCACACGCTGGTCCGCGCGCTGCGCCCGGTCATCGACCAGTACGACTACATCCTCATCGACTGCCAGCCTTCGCTCGGCCTGCTCACGGTCAACGCGCTGGCGGCCGCCGACGGCGTGCTGATCCCGCTGGAGTGCGAGTTCTTCAGCCTGCGCGGCGTGGCGCTGCTGATCGACACCATCGAGAAGGTGCGCGAGCGGCTGAACCCGAAGCTGGAGATCACGGGCATCCTCGCGACCATGTTCGACCCGCGCACGCTGCACTCCCGCGAGGTCATCGCGCGCGTCGTCGAGCGGTTCCAGGACATCGTGTTCGACGCCGTGATCAACCGCACCGTCCGGTTCCCCGAGACCACGGTGGCCGGCGCGCCGATCACGGTCTGGGCACCGCGCTCCGCCGGTGCTAAGGCCTACCGCCAGCTGGCCCGCGAAGTGATCGCCCGCGAAGTGGCGCACGCCCGGTGAGCCGCAGAGCCTCGTTGCCGGGGGCGGCAGAACTGTTCAGACAAACCGGGCCGACCGAGGAGAGCTGGATGGACCGCGGTCGGCCCGCGACCACCAACAACCACCACGCGGCGGCGGCCCCGCGCCGGGGCACCCCGCGGCAGAAGCACACCGCGAAGATCACCGTCTACGTGTCGGACGAGGAGCTGCTCGCGCTGGAGCACGCCCGCTTGTCGCTGCGCGCGACGCACGGGCTGGTCGTCGACCGCGGCCGGGTGGTGCGCGAGGCCATCGCGATGGTGCTCGCCGACCTCGAGGAACGGGGCGAGGACTCGGTGCTGGTGCGACGATTGAGTCATGACACCGGGAAGTAGTGCTTGTTGATCTCATCGGACTCCGACGCACCGGAGGAGTCGGCGCCGGCGCGATTCACCGTCCGGTTGTCGAACTTCGAGGGCCCGTTCGACCTGCTGCTGCAGCTGATCTCCCAGCACGAGCTGGACGTCACCGAGGTCGCGCTGCACCGGGTCACGGACGACTTCATCGCCCACCTGCGCCAGGCGGGCGACGACTGGAACCTGGACGAGACCACGGAGTTCCTGGTCGTCGCGGCGACGCTGCTCGACCTGAAGGCGGCGCGGCTGCTACCCACCGGCGACGTCGAGGACGAGGAGGACCTGGCGCTGCTCGAGGCGCGGGACCTGCTGTTCGCGCGGTTGTTGCAGTATCGGGCGTACAAGCAGGTGGCGGCGCTGTTCGCGGAGCTGGAGCAGAGCGCGCTGCGGCGCTACCCGCGGTCGGTGGCGCTGGAGGACCGGTTCGCCGTGTTGCTGCCGGAGGTCATGCTCGGCGTGAGCCCGCAGCGGTTCGCGGAGATCGCCGCCGCGGTGTTCCGCCCGAAGCCGCCGCCGACGGTGTCGTTCGAGCACCTGCACATGGGCAAGGTGTCCGTGCGCGAGCACGCGGCGGTGTTACGGGCCCGCCTCGCGTCGTCGGGCCACGCGTCGTTCGGCGACCTGGTGGCCGACTGCGAGCACAGCATCGAGGTGGTGGCGCGGTTCCTGGCGCTGCTGGACCTGTACAAGGAGGACGTGGTCGCGTTCCAGCAGGAGGAGGCGCTGGCGGAGCTGCACGTGCAGTGGACCGGCGGCACCGTCGAGGAGGCGACCGCCGCCACACCCGGCGGCGAGGAGGAGGAGTACGGGTGAGCGCACCCCAGGACCCGCGCGATTCGGCAGACGCCGACCCGCCGTCGGAGGTCGTCCCGACCACCGGCGAGCCGGCCGTCCCCGAGCCGCCGGCCGACTCGCCGGCCGAGCCTGACTCGGCCGGGCCGGAGGAGCCGCACGACGCGGACCCGCCGACCGTGTTGACCGAGGAGCGTGAGGAGCCGACGGCCGAGCCGCCTGCCGAGACTCCGGCTGCGGAGCAGGCCGTGCCCGGACCGGCCGATGCGGACCCGCCCTCGGCGCTCACCGACACGGCCGAACCAGCCGCCGAGGTGCCCGCCGAAGAGCCGGTCGGGGAGCCCGAGTCGGCCGGTCCCGGGGAACTGCACGACGCGGACCCGCCGACCGAGTTGACCGAGGCGACCGAGCTGACCGAGTTGACCGAGGAGCGTGAGGAGCCGACGGCCGAGCCGCCTGCCGAGACTCCGGCTGCGGAGCAGGCCGTGCCCGGACCGGCCGATGCGGACCCGCCCACCGCGCTCACCGACACGGCCGAACCAGCCGCCGAACCAGCCGCCGAGGTGCCCGCCGAATCGGCCGCCGAAGAGCCGGTCGGGGAGCCCGAGTCGGCCGGTCCCGGGGAACCGCACGACGCCGATCCACCCACCGACCTGGTCGACGAAGGCGAGGAGCTGCCCCAGCTCGACGACGACGAGCTCGAGAAGGCGCTCGAGGCCCTTCTCCTGGTCGTCGACACCCCCGTGGAGGAGGACGTCCTCGCCGGCTCCGTCGGCGTCGAGCTCGGCCGGGTGACCGGGACGCTCGAGCGCATGGCCGCCTACCTCGGCGAGCACGAACGGGGCTTCGACCTGCGGCGCGCAGGTGGGGGCTGGCGCTATTACACCCGGGACAAGTACGCGCCGTACGTCGAGAAGATGCTGCTCGACGGGCAGCGCGCCAAGCTCACCCGCGCCGCGCTCGAGACGCTCGCCGTCATCGCCTACCGGCAGCCCGTCACCCGTGCCCGAGTCGCCGCGGTGCGCGGCGTCAACTGCGACGGCGTGATCCGCACGCTCCTCGCGCGCGGGCTCGTCGAGGAGACCGGCACCGACCTCGAGACCGGCGGCTACCTCTACCGCACCACCGAACTGTTCCTCGAGCGCCTTGGCCTCTCCTCCCTGGAGGATCTGCCGCCGATCGCGCCGCTGCTGCCGGAAGTGGACTCCATCGATGACGTCTGACCATTCCGACCATTCCGACCAGGGAGTCCGCCTCCAGAAGGTCCTCGCCCAGGCGGGGGTCGCGAGCCGCCGTGCCGCCGAGGAGCTGATCGCCGAGGGGCGCGTCAGCGTGAACGGCAAGGTGGTCAACGAGTTCGGCCGCCGCGTCGACCCCGACACCGCCGTGATCCACGTCGACGGCGTCCGCGTGGCCGTCCGGGCCGACCTCCGCTACCTCGCGTTCAACAAGCCGCGCGGCGTGCACTCGACGATGTCCGACGACCGCGGCCGCCCGTGCGTCGGCGACTACGTCCGCAACCGTGCCGACCGGCTCTTCCACGTCGGCAGGCTCGACGCCGACACCGAGGGCCTGCTGCTGCTCACCAACGACGGCGACCTCGCGCACCGGCTCATGCACCCGTCCTTCGTGGTGCGCAAGACCTACCTCGCGGAGGTCGACGGGCCCGTGGCACGCGACGTCGGGCGGCGGCTGCGCGACGGCATCGAGCTCGAGGACGGGCCGGTGCGGGTCGACTCGTTCCGGGTGGTCGACTCGATGCCCGGCAAGGCGCTCGTCGAGGTCGTGCTGCACGAGGGTCGCAACCACATCGTGCGCAGGCTGCTCGCCGCGGTCGGCCACCCGGTCCGCAAGCTCGTCCGCACCCAGCTCGCCGACGTCCGGCTCGGCAGCCAGCGGCCGGGCTCGCTGCGTCCGCTCAACCAGACCGAGATCGGCTCGCTGTACGCGGCCGTCGATCTGTGACCTGGGTCCGCCCGATCGACTGCGGCTGGATCGTGCGCGGCGAGGTACCCGGCCCCGACGTCGACGAGTTCGCCGAGCCCGACCGGATCGTCGACGCGCTGCGCCGGGCCAACCCGCGCACGCTGCTGGCCGTGCAGCACCCGCACCGCACGCCGGCCGCCCGCGCTCGCGGGCTCGGCCTGCTCGACGCGCTGCCGGACGCCCGCGCCACCCTCGCCGTGCTGCTGCGCGCCGACTACCGCGCGGTCACCGACGTCGTCGCGCCGTACGAGGTGGACGGTCCGGACGGGACGGCGTGCGGGCTGCTGTGCCTGGTCGACCCGGCTGCCGTGGACGCCGAGGGTTTCGGCCGGGTGCGGCACAGCGAGGAGGTCTACCCGGACGTCGTCGCCGAGCGCGCCGAGGCGCTGACCGGGCTCGGCTACGCCACGAGCGCCGCGATGCTCGTACCGGTCGGCGAGCACGACGCGCTCACCGGCGCCGTCCGCGCGACCACCGCCGGCACCCCGCCCGCGGTCTCCACAGTGGACTCGAGTGGGCGCAGGCACCGGCTGTGGCTGCTCGGACCCGGCCCGGACCGCGAGGCCGTGCTCGCCGCTGCGGCCGCGAACCCGCTGATGGTGGCCGACGGCAACCACCGGGTGGCCGCCGCGGCCGCGGCCGGGCTGGACGGCATGCTCGCGCTCGTCACGGCCGGCCCGGCGCTGCGCATCGGCGCGTTCCACCGGGTGCTCACCGGCACCGGCCTGACCGCCGCCGACCTCGAGCAGGCGTGGCGCGCGCAGGGCCTCGACGTCGAGCGGCGCGACCACGCCGAGCCGCCGGCCCACCCGGGCACGGCCGTCGTCCGCTGTCCACAGGGGACGCTCGTGGTCCGGCTGCCGGACGGGATGGACCACGCCGTCGTCGAGGAGGTGCTGATCCGCGAGGCGCTCGGCATCGACCCGGAAGGGGCGCACGTCCGCCCGCTCGCCGGCGACCGAACCCCACCGTCCACAGCGGACGCCGTGGTGCTGCTCGCCCCGGTGCCGCTGCGGGACGTCCTCGCCGTGCACGCCGAGGGTGGCCGGATGCCCCGCAAGAGCACCTACTTCACCCCGAAGCCTCGCTCCGGGCTGCTCCTCGCCGCCCTCGGCGGACGCCGGGCATGACGTCCGCGAGCCGCATGGCGGGCTCGACGAACCGGGCGGCCAGCGGCCCGATGATCGCCATCACCAGCACGTACGCGGTGGTCAGCGCCGCCAGCTGGGCATCGACCGCGGCCGCGGCCACCGCGAGCCCGGCGATGACGATCGAGAACTCGCCGCGCGCTACCAGCGCGGCCCCGGCCCGCGCGCGGCCCATCCGCCCGATGCCCTGCCTTTTCGCCGCCCACCAGCCGGTGACGACCTTCGTGGCGGTCGTGACGAGCGCCAGCAGCACGGCCGCGCCGAGCACCGGCGGGATCGTCGACGGCACCGTGTTCAGCCCGAACACCACGAAGAACAGCGCGGCGAACAGGTCCCGCAGCGGCTCCAGCATCCGGACGGCGTTCTCCGCGGTCGACCCGGAGATCGCGATGCCGAGCAGGAACGCGCCGACCGCCGCCGACACCTGCAGCTGCTGCGCGACACCCGCGACGAGCAGCGCCGCACCGAGCACGCGCAGCAGGAACACCTCGGGGCTCTTGCTGTCCACGATCGCCGACACGTAGCGGCCGAACCGCAGCGCGAGCACCAGCACCAGCGTGACGGCGACGAGCGAGATGCCCGTCGCGGTCAACCCGCCGAGCAGCGTCGCGCCCGCCAGCACCGCGGTGAGGATCGGCAGGTAGACGGCCATCGCGAGGTCCTCGAACACGAGGATCGACAACACCACCGGGGTCTCCCGGTTGCCCAGCCTGCCGAGGTCGCCGAGCACCTTCGCGACGATCCCGGACGACGAGATGTAGGTGACGCCGGCCATCGCGAGCGCGCCGAGCGGCCCCCAGCCCAGCAGCAGCGCGACGATCGCGCCCGGCGTCGCGTTCAGCACGAGGTCGACCAGCCCGGCCAGCCAGGACCGGCGCAGCCCGGTGACCAGCTCGGCCGCCGAGTACTCCAGCCCGAGCAGGAGGAGCAGCAGGATGACGCCGATCTCGCCGGCCAGCGAGGTGAACTCCCCGACGCCGGTGAGCGGGACCAGCCCGCCGCTGCCGAACGCGAGGCCGCCGAGCAGGTAGAGCGGGATGGGGGAGATGCCGATCTTCCACGCCAGCCGGCCCAGGATGCCGAGCCCGAAGAAGATCGCGCCCAGCTCGATCAGCGCGATCGACGACTCGTGCACGGGTCGTTACCCCCGGTCGAGGACGTCGGCCGCCTTGGCCAGCCCCTCGGCCGTACCGACGGTGATCAGTGCGTCACCGCCGCCGAGCATGAAGTCCGGTCGCGGTGAGGGATGCACGGAGCCCGCGCGCACGACCGCCACCACGGAGACCGCGGTGCGGCTGCGCAGCTGGGTGTCGCCGAGCGTGCGACCGTCGAAGGGGGAGCCGTGCAGCACAGACAGTTGCTTGGTGTGCACGCCGGTCAGGCCGTCGTTCTCCTTGCGCAGGTCGGCGACCAGCTGCGGCGCACCGAGCAGGCCGGCGAGCGCGCTGGCCTCCTCGACGGACAGCGGGATCGACGCGGTGCACGCGTCGGGGTCGTCTTCCCGGGACACGATCAGTTCCATGCGCCCGTCCCGGTACGTGATCACCCCGATACGCCGGCCCGCCCGGGACACGAAGTCCTGGCGCGTGCCGATCCCTGGCAGCGGCGTCACCTCGACATTCACCACGACAGGTTAACGGTGTGTACCCGTGCTTTCTTCCCGGGCCGGGCGGTCCTAACGTGGTCTCGATCTAGTTGCCCGATCAAGGAGCCGTCATGGCCGGTCGCACCAAGTTCGTCCTCGATGAAGCCGACATGCCCACCCAGTGGTACAACATCGTGGCCGATCTGCCGGAGCCGCCCCCGCCGCCGCTGCACCCGGGCACCGGGGAGCCCGTGGGCCCGGACGACCTGGCACCGCTGTTCCCGATGGCGCTGATCATGCAGGAGGTCAGCGGGGAGCGGTACATCCCGATCCCGGACGAGGTCCAGGAGGTCTACCGCCTGTGGCGGCCGTCGCCGCTGTTCCGGGCGCACCGGCTGGAGAAGGCGCTGGGCACGCCGGCGCGGATCTACTACAAGTACGAGGGCGTCAGCCCCGTCGGGTCGCACAAGCCGAACACCGCGGTGCCGCAGGCGTTCTACAACGCGGCCGAGGGCGTCACGAAGCTCACCACCGAGACCGGCGCGGGGCAGTGGGGGAGCGCGCTGGCGTTCGCGTGCGCGCAGTTCGGCCTCGAGTGCGAGGTCTGGCAGGTGCGGGCGTCCTACGACCAGAAGCCGTACCGCAAGATCATGATGGAGACGTTCGGCGCGACGGTGCACCCGAGCCCGTCGGACCTGACGAACTCCGGGCGCGCGGTGCTCAAGGAGCACCCGGACTCGACGGGCTCGCTGGGCATCGCGATCAGCGAGGCGGTCGAGATGGCCGCCGCCGACCCGAATGCCCGGTATGCGCTGGGCAGTGTCCTCAACCACGTGCTGATGCACCAGACGGTCATCGGTGAGGAGGCGCTGCGCCAGTTCGAGATGGCTGGTGACACGCCGGACCTGATCGTCGGCTGCACCGGCGGCGGGTCGAACTTCGGCGGCCTGGCGTTCCCGTTCCTGCGCGAGAAGCTGGCGGGCCGGATGTCGCCGGCGATCCGCGCGGTCGAGCCGGCGGCCTGCCCGTCGCTGACGCGCGGTGAGTACCG
Source organism: Actinophytocola sp. (assembly GCA_035995025.1). Classification (GTDB taxonomy): domain Bacteria; phylum Actinomycetota; class Actinomycetes; order Mycobacteriales; family Pseudonocardiaceae; genus Actinophytocola. Next base: position 13,849 of record DASYKY010000087.1, on the reverse strand, counting down.
GTACGACTTCGGCGACACCGCCGGGCTGACGCCGCTGCTGAAGATGCACACGCTCGGCCACGATTTCATCCCGGACCCGATTCACGCGGGCGGGCTGCGGTACCACGGGATGTCGCCGCTGCTGTCGCACATCGTGGAGCTGGGCCTGGTGGACGCGGTGGCCATCGGGCAGAACGAGTGCTTCGCCGCGGGTGTGCGGTTCGCCCGCGCTGAGGGCATCATCCCGGCGCCGGAGCCGACGCACGCGCTGGCCGAATGCGTGCGGGAGGCGTTGCGCTGCAAGGAGTCCGGCGAGGAGAAGGTCATCCTGACGGCGCTGTGCGGCCACGCGCACCTGGACCTGCCGGCATACGCGAGCTACCTGGCCGGCGACATGGTCGACCGCGACCTCACGGACGAGGAACTGTCGGTCGCGATGTCGACGGTCCCGTCCCGCTGAGTCCGCCCGCCCGTCACACCGTGCAATCCATGATCGCTCCGATCTTGTCGCGGCTGCTGGGTGCAGGCAGAGCGATCTTGTTCAGCAAGGTGAGCTGCCGGTCGTAGAGCAGCGCTTGGTCATTGTGGAGATAGAAGTTGTTGTCGAAGGCGGTGACGGTGACCATGGGTGACGTGTTGGGGAAGGTCATGTGGAGCCAGCTGTGGGAGACGAGCTCGACCGGCAGGTGTTCGGGGACGATTCGCAGTCCGATGCCCCGATCGTGGAGACTGTGGAGGTGGGCGAGTTGGTCTCGGTGAACGGCTGGTCCGCCGAAGGGTCTGTATAGGGCGGTTTCGCCGAGGTAGGCGGTGTAGTCGACAGTGCCGAGACGCGCTTGCTGCTTCTTCGTTGCCCGCCAGCGTCGCCGGGCGCCTTCCGGTGAGAGGCCGGTTGATCGCATGACGGCGAGTGCGTAGTCCTCGATTTGGAGGAGTCTGGGTACGAGGGAGACCGACCAGTCGGTGAGGGTGTTCGCCTCGTCGAGGTAGCTGGCGAACACGGCATCGAGAGGGAGACCCGGCAGCAGTCGCTCCCATACACATGAGGGGTTGTCCCATCGCGCGTCCGAGATGAACTCAGCTCGCTCATCCGCTGGCATGCCGTAGGCGGTGACGAGCGTGGCGACCTCTTCGCTGGTGATGTGTCGTAGGCCGTTCTCGGTTCGCGACAGGGTTGCCATGGATGAGCCCAGCAGCCGTGCCGCATCCTCCAGCGTGAGCCCTGCCCTTTCAGTTCTGACGGCCCGCAGCCTCGCTCCGATCATGCGGTCTCGCGGACGTCGCCAATATCGGCCAGACATTTCTTCCTTCTCGAACCAGAGTGAGATCTGAAACGACTGTCGCAAGGAGACAGTGGGGCGGGCGGGACTTGAACCCGCGGCCGAGGGATTATGAGTCCCCTGCTCTGACCGACTGAGCTACCGCCCCGAGGAGTGCACGGCGTCTTGCCCCGGTTCCCTCCGCCGGGTACGAGCCCGCAGGCTGTCGATCGCGTTGGCCGCGCGGTCGGCCAACGCTCGCTCGTCTTCGATGCTGATCGGTTCGGCGCGGCCTGCGTCGGCGTCCAGGAAGCGCACGATGTAGCGCGCGATCAGTGTGTTGACTTCCGCCAGTTCGGACATGAGCACGCTGTCTTGATAGGCGGCGTCATCGGGTGGCGGGAGGGCGGTGCCTTGCATCGGTCTTCTGGTCCCTGTACTCGTCCGTCATCGTGGTCGGCATCCGGTGCCGGGTGCCTTGAAGATCACGAAATCAGGTGTCAGGGAATGTGCGTTACCCTGTGTGTACGGCTGTCACACCCGCAATCACCTGCGGTTATGCTCGTTGCGACGAAGGAAAGCCCGACACTGGGAAGCGTGGAAGAAGACATGGCAAGGGAACCGGGAGCCATTGCGGAGCTACGTCGTTCCTTGGGCTCTCAGCTCGCGACGTTCCGGCTCGCGGCTGATCTGACGCAGGGCCGGCTTGCCAAGCTCACGTACTGCGACCGCACGAGGATTGTGCACATCGAGAAGGGGCGTGCACGGGCGGATGAGCGTTTCTGGCGCGCTGCTGACCTCGCGTGTGCTGCCGAGGGCGCCCTTGTCGCCGCCTACCTGGAGCTTGAGGCGGCCAAGGCCGAGTACGAGCGCCGTGAACGCGAGCAGCGCCTGGCCAGAGTGCGAGCCAAGGCTGCCGCGCTGCGGGGACAGACCGCCCCGGCCAACACGGCAAGCGACGTTCCGGGTGCCGCCGCACCTTCGTTGGAGAGCCTGCGCCAATCAGTTCTTGGCCACGCGGAGAGCCACGAGGCTTCCGGAGAGGTCAACCCGTCTCACTTTCACAGCGGAGTGGTCGAGGCGCACCGGCTGTACCAGCGGGCGGACTATGACGGCGCCGCCCGCATTCTGCCCTCACTGATCGGCCGTCTCGAATGTTCGACAGCCAGCACCATTCCGGCACACACGAAGTCGGCCGCGTACCTGGCTGCGGCCAAGCTGGCGACGAAGGTGGGCGATTTTGGACTGGCGTGGGTCACGGCCGACCGGGGTCTGCGTTTCGCCAAGAATACGGTTCGGCACGGCTTGATCGGCATCGCGAGTTATCAGGTCGCCTGTGCACTGCTGGGAAATGGTCACCTGACTGACGCGGAGGAGACTGCAACGCAGGCCGCGGATCTGCTGGCAAGCCAGACAAAAACGAGCATTCGCGATGTCACTTCGGCTCGCGGTGCTCTTTTACTGCTGCTGGCGGTCATGGCCGGTCGGCGGGGAGACGCGCAGGCGGCCAAGCGGAATTTGCGTGGCGCCGCACGACTTTCCGATCAGCTTGGGCCGGACGGCAACGTGCTGTGGACAGCGTTCGGTCCGACAAATATCGCCATTCATCAACTGGCAGTGCATGTGGCGCTCAAGGATTCGCGCTCTGCTCTCCAGCTTGGCGAGCGTATCGATACCGACGCGCTTCCCACGGTTTTACTGGGTCGACGCTCGCAGGTTCATCTCGAGCTGGGTTGGGCATCAGTTGGGCAAGGCGATGACAGCCTGGCCGTGTTGCATCTACTCGAAGCGGAGCGCGTGGCCAAGCAAGCCGTATCGCGGAATGCGACCGCTCGGGCGTTGCTTGGCACTTTGCTTGCTCGTGAACGGAAGAGCGCCACGCCCGGCCTCCGAGCGCTCGCGGCTCGGGCTGGCGCCATTTGATGGCAGCGCGAGTGCTGTACCTCGTCGTGTGCGCGGCACCGCCCGCTCGGGCGATCGGCGAGTTGATCGAGCGCTTGCGGGCAAGGAAGTGGGCAGTGTGCGTCATCGCGACGCCGCGTGCGACCGGCTGGATCGACAGGGCGGCTGTGACCGAACTGACGGGTCGCCCGGTGCACGACGAGTACAGGAGCCCCGGTAATCCCGAGCCGTTGCCACGTGCCGACGCCATCGCGGTCGCGCCGGCGACCTTCAACACCGTGAACAAGTGGGTGGCGGGGATCAGCGACACGTTTGCGCTCGGGTTGCTCAACGAGGCGATCGGCCTGCGGCTGCCGATCGTCGTCGCGCCCTACGCAAAGTCGAGTCTTGCCGCGCACCCCGCATTCGGGCAGAGCCTGCGGGCGCTCAGCGAATGGGGCGTGACGGTGCTGCCCAACGAGGTCATCCGTGTTGGAGCCGCTCGGGACGAGTTCGATTGGCGGCCGGTCATCGATGCATTGGATGGCGTGTGATGCGTTCGCGGGAGGGTATGCGAGCGTCAGCGGTACAGGTGGCGGGCGATGATCTCGCGCTGGATCTCGCTGGCGCCTTCGTAGATGCGGGGGGCGCGTACCTCGCGGTACAGGTGCTCCAGCAGGTGACCCTGCTCCAGGGCGCGCGCCCCGTGCACCTGGATCGCCACGTCCACGGCTTGCTGGGCGGTCTCCGTCGCGAAGAGTTTGGCCATCGCGGACAGGTGGCCCGTGCGGCCCTGCCCCGTGTCGTACGCCGTCGCCGCGTCGTGGACCAGGAGGCGGGCCGCGTGCAGGTGCGTTGCCACATCGGCAAGCTGATGGGACACCGCCTGGAAGTCGCGTAGTGGGCGGCCGAACGCGTGGCGGGAAGCGGTGTGCGCCACCGCCGCGTCCAGCGCAGCCTGGCCCATGCCCAGCGCGAACGCGCCCACGCTGGGACGGAACATGTCCAGCGTCCGCATCGCCACCTGCCAGCCGCCGTCGACCGAGCCGAGCACCGACGACGACGGCACGAACACGTCGTCGAAGACCACGCGGCCGATCGGGTGCGGCGAGACCAGGGTCTGCCGGGTGCCGGACACGGCCGAGCCCGGGACCGCGAACGCGGTGATGCCCCGCGAGCCCGCGTTCGACGTGCGCGCGAACACCGAGTACACCGCCGCGTCCGGCGCGTTCGAGATGAACGCCTTCTCGCCCGTGAGCCGGAAACCGCCGTCTGCCGGCACTGCCGACAGCGCGAGCGACGCCGCGTCCGAACCGGCGCCCGGCTCGGTCAGCGCGAAGCCGACCGCCACCTCGCCGGCCGCGATCCGCGGGATCCACTCGGCGACCACGGAAGAACCGCCGGCCAGCAGGATCGGGTACGCGCCCAGCCCCTGCAACGCGAACGCCGTCTCCGCCTCCGTGCAGTGCCGCGCCAGCCCCTCGCGGATCAGGCACAGCGCCATCGCCGACGTCGGCGCGTACCCGGACCCCTCGCGCCGGAAGATCTCCGCCAGCAACCCCGACGCCGCCAGCGCCTTCAGCAGCGGGATGTTGACCCGCCCGGGCTCGCCGGACGCCGCGACCGGCACCAGCTCCCGGGCGACCGAGACACTGCGCTCCAGCAGGCTCATGCCGGGATCACCGCCGTCCCCACCAGCTCCACCTTCGCGTCGTCGTCGAACAACGCGGCCACCCCGAGCAGCGCGACGGCCGGGTAGTGGCGCCCGAAGTGCTTGCGCCACACCGGTCCCAGCTCCTTGAGTGCGGCGCGGTACTCCGGCACCACGGTCGTGTAGATGATCAGCGACACGAGATCCGACGGCGCCGCGCCGGCCGCCGCGAGCACGGTCGACACGTTCGCGGCCGCCACGTCGAACTGCTCGACCAAGGATGTTCCGACGATCGCGCCGGACGGGCCTTGCGCGGTCTGCCCGCCCAGGTACACGGTCCGCCCCGGCCCGGCGACCACGGCGTGCGCGAACCCGACGGGCTCCGCCAAGCCCGGAGCGTTGACGATCTCGTTCACGACAGCCCCGCGCAGGCTCGGTGCTGCCGTTCACGGTCGCCCTGTGTCGATGGCTCGCTCACTTGCCGCTCCACTGTGGACGGCGGCCGGCGGACCAGGCGGCGTAGAACTCGGCGTGGTCGTCGCTCTTCATGAGCAGCGCCTGTGTCATCGCCTCCAGCTCGATGGCGCTGCCGAGGTCCATGTCCAGCTCCCGGGTCAGCAGCACCTTCGTGGTCGAGTACGCGAGCGCCGGCCCGTCCGCCAGCCGCCGGGCCAGCGAGTCGGTGGCCGAGGCCAGCTCGTCATCCGGCACCACCGACGTGGCCAGCCCGATCTGATCGGCCCGTGCCGAGGAGACCTTGTCGCCCAGCACCAGCAGCTCGGTGGCCCGGCCCAGCCCGACCAGCCGCGGCAGCAGGTACGCCGAGCCCATGTCCGCGCCGGCCAGCCCGACCTTGGTGAACAGGAACGCGAACGACGCCGACGACGCCAGCAGTCGGAAGTCCGACGCCAGCGCGATCACCGAGCCCGCGCCCGCCGCGATCCCGTTCACCGCCGCGATCACCGGCAGCGGGCACTCGCGCAGCGCCTTCACGACCGCGCCGGTCATCCGGGTGAACTCGAGCAGCTGCGCGGGCGCCATCTTCCGCAGCTCGCCGATGATCTCCTCGACGTCGCCGCCCGAGCAGAACCCGCGGCCCTGCCCGGCCAGCACGACCACCCGCACGTCGCCGCGGTGCGGCAGCTCGGCGAGGATGTCCCGCAGGTCGGCGTAGACGTCGAAGGTGAGCGCGTTCAGCTTCTCCGGCCGGGAGAAGGTCACCGTGGCGACGCCGTCGGCCACCGCGAAGTCGAAATGCGCCCAGTCCTTCGTGAAACCCGCGGACGCCCGAAAGGGACTCACGACAGCCCCTCGCAGGCTCGGTACTGCCGCTCGCGCGGACCCTGAGCTGATGATTCGCTCGCAAGCTCGCTCATGCCTGAACTCCTCCTCCGTCAAGGACGATCGTCTGGCCGTTGATCGCGCCCGCCTCCGGGGCGGCCAGGAACGCCACCGCGAACGCGACCTCCGCCGGCTCGAGCAGCCGCCCGAGCGGCGCCAGCCGGGCCAGTGCCGCCTCGCTGTCTACTTCGGACTGACCGGTTCGCGACGCGACGTTGCGGATCGTGCGGGCGGTCATGTCGGTGCGCACGAACGCAGGGCAGACGGCGTTCGCGGTGACGCCGGAGCCGGCGACCTCCGTGGCGACAGTCCGCATCAGGCCGACGGCCGCGTGCTTCGACGCCGCGTACCCGGCGGTGTAGCGCTGGCCGGTGAGCGCGGCGGTCGACGCGACCGTGACGATCCGGCCGCGGTCGCGCTCCCGCATGCCGGTCAGCACCGCGCGAGTGCACAGGAACGCGCCGGTCGCGTTGACCTCCAGCTGCCGGTGCCAGTCCACGAGCGTGGTCCGGTGCACGGGCGTGCTCGACGACACGCCCGCGTTGTTGACCAGCACGTCGACCGCGAGCGGGCCCAGCACGTCGGCCACCGCGTCCTCGTCCGTGACGTCGAGATCGCCGTGGCCCAGCGCGACGACCTCGTCGCCCGCCTCGGCGAACCGGCGGGCGATCGCCGCGCCGACTCCCTTGGTGCCGCCCGTGACCACGACCAACCTGGTCACGTCAGGCTCCTAAGCGCGCGCCGGTCGAGCTTGCCGTTGCTCGTACGCGGCAGCTCGGCGACGAACACGACCTCGTGCGGCCGCTTGTGCCCGGACAGCCGCGCACCCACGTACTCGCGCAGCGCCTCGGCGTCGTCGGTCGCGCCCGCGCGCAGCACCACGTAGGCCCGGGTGCGCACCAGCCCGTCCGCCTCGTGGCCGACGACGCCGCACTCGACGACGTCCGGGTGGCCGATCAGGCAGTGCTCGATCTCGCTCGGCGCCACCCAGATCCCGCCGACCTTCAGCAGGTCGTCGGCGCGGCCGTGGTAGGTGAAGAACCCGTCCGCGTCCCTGCTGAACAGGTCTCCCGTGTGGACGGTGTCGCCGCGGTAGGTGGCCGCCGTCTTCTCGGCGTCCTGGTAGTACTCCTTCGCGACCGTGCCGCCGGTGACCTCGAGTACGCCGACCTCGCCGTCCGCCAGGCCGGCGCCGTCCGGGGACACGACGCGTGCGGTGTAGCCGGGTACGGCCTGCCCGCACGTGCCGCGCCGGCCCGCGCCGGGCCGGTTGGAGATGTAGATGTGGTACGCCTCCGAGGAGCCGATGCCGTCGACGACCTCGACGCCGAACGCCGCGTCCCACTTGCGGTGCAGTTCCGCCGGCAGCGCCTCCCCGGCCGACGTGCACAGCCGCAGCGAGCTGAGGTCCTGTGTGGACGCTTCGGCGTGGGCGACCATCGCGCTCATCATCGTCGGCACGTTCACCAGGATCGTCGGCCGGTGCCGGGCGATCAACTCGAAGATCCGGTCCGCGGTGGTGCGCTCGGGAAACGCGATGCCGGCGCCGCCGACGCCGAACGGGTAGAGCGCGGCGAGGTCGCGGGCGTAGCCGAAGAACAGCTTCGGCACCGGCAGCACGATGTCGTCGGGTCCGAGGTCGAGCACGCCGCGCGCGTAGCCCTCGTGGCTGAGCAGCGGGCTCACCGCCGTGTGCACGCACGCCTTGGGCGCGCCCGTGCTGCCGGTGGTGAACTTCCAGATCGCGACGTCGTCCTTGGTGGTCGGCGCCGCCTCGAGCGTGTCAGGGGCCTGGGCGGCGAGCGCGCGCAGGTCGTGCTCGTTCGCATGCAGGTCCGCCGCGCCGACCACCAGCAGCCGGTGCCGGGCGGTGGCGGCCTCGCGCATCCGGTCGAGGGTGACCATGTCGACCACGACGACCGTGGCGCCGGTGTAGTCGAGGAAGTAGCGGTAGTCCTTGGCGGGCAGGAAGGTGTAGACCTCCGCGGTGACCGCGCCGATCTTCTGCGCCGCGTACCAGGTGGCGACGAACTCCAGCCCGTCCGACAGCGCCAGCAGCACCCGGTCGCCGCGCTCGACGCCCTGGTCGAGCAGCACGTTGCCGATGCGGTTCACCTCGGCGGCCAGCTCGGCGTAGGTGACCGCGCGGTCGCCGGTGTACAAGGCCGTCCGCCCGCCGCGGCCCTCGGCGAGGTTGCGGTCGACGAAGTGGTCGGCGACGTTGAGCCGCCCGGGAACGTCCTCGTACCGCATCAGCCGCGCCCCACTTCCCGGATCAGCTCGACCAGCAGGTCGGTCAGGGTGCCGAACGTGGCCCGTCCCTCGGTGCCGGTGGCGCCTGCGGGGGAGCCGCAGTACGCGCGGTCCATGCCCATCTCGACGAAGTCCGTGCGGCCGGCGGACATGGCCGCCGGCATGTCCACGGGCACCGGTGGAAGCCCGCGCATGACCGCGGTGTCGACCAGGTCGGGCCGGTCGGCCAGCACCAGCGAGGTCTCGTACTGGCCCGCGTGGCAGGAGCCGGACCGGAACTCGTCGGTGAGCCGCGCGACGTTGGCCCGCCGCAGGAGGTCGAGGTAGGCGACCCCGGCCTCGCCGACCGCGGCGCGCAGGGCGGCCACGTGCGCGGGCTCGAAATGGTTGTTGACCACCACGATTCGCGAGAACCCTTGTGCCACAAGGGACCGGCAGACGTCGACGACCAGCGCACGCAACGTGTCCGCGCCGACCGAGACGCCGCCGGGGAACGGGGCGCCCATGTCGGTCACGCCGTAGTTCAGCGCGGGCAGCACGAGCACGCGCACGTCCGGGTCGCCGTCAAGCCGCTCGGCGGCCCGCGAGCACATGCCCGCGGAGATCAGCCGGTCGGTGTCCAGCGGCGCGTGCGGCCCGTGCGGCTCGACCGCCCCGATCGGCAGGAGCAGCACCGGCGTGCGCGGCCCGTCGAGCAACGCGGCGACCTGAGGGGAGGTGAGCTCCGCGAAGGCGGCGGTATCCATGGTTCGCTTCGCTCCTGCGCTACTCGCCGTCTTCCCTCCTCCGTGCTCGGCGCTGGCGCGCCTGCGTGCGAGCGTCAGTCCAGACGGCGAACGCTCCGTCGCTCCGCTCACTGTGCCCATTGGTTCGCTTCGCTCCTGCGCTACTCGCCGTCTTCCTCCGTGCGATGCTCGGCGCTGGCGCGCCTGCGCTTCTCCTACGTCCAGACGGCGAACGCTCCGTCGCTCCGCTCACGGCGCCTCCAAGGGAGTCGGTGGCGGCTCGAACAGGCACAGGTCCGCGCGGCCCGCGGCCACCACCGTGTTCACCTCGTCCGGCGTGGTCAGATACCCGCCGACCAGCGTGCGCACGCCCGCCTCGTTGCGCACCCGGTCGGACAGCGTGGTCAGGTACCCGCGCCGGTACTCCGGCGACCACCCCGCCGACGACCACCCCGCCCGCACGTGCACCACGTCCACGCCGTGCTCCGCGCACGCCCGCGCGTGGGCGATGCCGTCCTCGACGGTCAGCCCGCCGCGCGCCCAGTCGGTCACGGTCAGCCGCGCCACCAGCATGCCCGGCCACGCCGCCCGCACCGCGTCCACCACCGACAGCGGGAACGCCGAGCGGTCCGTGCCGAAGGAGTCCGTGCGGCGGTTCGACAGCGGCGACAGGAAACTCGCCAGCAGGTACCCGTCCGCCAGGTCCAGCTCCAGCACGTCGAACCCCAGGCCCGCCGCACCCGACGCCGCCGCCACGAAGTCCTCGCGCACGCGGTCCATGTCCGCCGGCGTCATCTCCCGCGGCACCGCCCCGAACGGCGCGTACCGCAGCGGCGACGCCGACAGCAGCGGCCACCCGTCCAGCAGCGGAACGTCCACACCGGACTCCCGCACGGCGCCGCGCCGGCCGGCATGCCCGAGCCGCACGCCCGCCAGCGCGCCCGCGTCGTGCACCTTCGCCACCACCGGCGCCCACGAGTCGTCCAGCAGCGGGCAGGACGGCGTGGTCCGCCCGTCCGGCGACACCGCCACGAACCCCGTCAGCACCAGGCCCGCGCCGGTGCGGGCCACGTCCGCCAGGTCGCCACCCGCGCGCACCACCCGGTTCCGCAGGGTCAGCCCGCCCGCCGCCAGCGGCGCGAACATCGGCGGCGGGGCCACCGAACCGGGCGCCGCCGTGCCGGCGAACGACGCGTCCAGCACGCGCATCAGCTGCGGGTCGCGCTGGGTCAGGTTCGCGTGGCTGATCCGCCCGCTGCGCGTGAGCAGGTTGACCGCGAACTGGATCGGTTCGAGGCCGGTGTAGTGACCGACCCGGCCGAAGTACGCGGCGCTGTCGCCTGCGGCCTGCTGGAACCGCTCGACGACCGGCTGGCGCTCCAGCTCGTAGTCGGTCAGCGCGGCCGCCACGTTCCCCGGATGCCGCACGAAGCTGTTGGCCAGCGCGATCGCGTCCTCCATGGCGAGCTTCGTGCCCGACCCGATGGAGAAGTGCGCGGTGTGCGCGGCGTCGCCGATCAGCACGGTGTTCCCAGCGCCGGTTCGGGAGTGCCAGGACTTGTTGCGTACCAACGGGAAGTCCAGCCAGATCGACTTGTTCGACAGCAGCCGGTGCTCGCCGAGCTCCGCGGCGAAGAGCCGTTGGCAGAAGGCGATGCCGTCCTGCTCCGACATCGTGTCCAGCCCGGCCCGCCGCCACGTCTCCGGCCGCGTCTCCACGATGAACGTGCTCGTGTACTCGTCGAACGGGTACGCGTGCACCTGGAACAGCCCGTGCTCGGTCTCCTTGAAAATAAAGGTGAACGCGTCGAGCACGAGGTCGGTGCCGAACCACACGTACTTGCAGCCCTGCGGTTCCACGGTCGTCCCGAACGAACCGGCCCGGCGCAGCGTGCTGTTCGAGCCGTCCGCCGCCACCACCAGGTCCGCGGGTTCCGGCTCGGCGACCTCGACACCGAACTCCAGCGCCACGCCCAACGCCCGAGCGCGGCGCTGCAGGATGTCCAGCAGGTGCGTGCGCTTGATCGCGGAGAACGTGTGACCCGACGAGCGCAGCACCCGCCCGCGGTAGTGGATGTCGATCGACGTCCACCGCGCGAACGAGTCGGTGATCTCCAGGTACGTGGCATAGTCCGCGTCCCGCAGCGCACCCAGCGTCTCCTCGGAGAACACCACGCCCCAGCCGAACGTCGCGTCCGGTGCGTTGCGCTCCACGACCGTGATCTCGTGCGCCGGGTCGGCCTTCTTCAGCAGGATCGCCAGGTACAAGCCCGACGGTCCGGCGCCCACCACGGTGACCCGCACTAGCCCGCCTCCCCGGAATTCAGAGTGTTGGTCGCGTTCCGGCGAATGGTGCGGTTAGCCACGTACTTGTGGCTGGGTGCCGTCACGGTACCCCTGAGGTTCCGTTGGTCAGCACAAGACTTCACATGATGATCCACGAATCCGGCCTATCCCAGTACTTCGGCGAGCCGGTCCAGGTCGTCGAGGTCGGCGACCGTGGGATAGAGGATCAGCTCGTCGCAGCCCTCGGCCTCGTACCCGCGCACGAAGTCCTTCACCGCACGCGCCGAGGTCAGGTTGCCCGCCGCGATCTTCTCCGCGAACGGGCCGGTGAACGCGTAGTAGTCACGCAGGTAGTCGCAGCCCCCGTCCGGGTCGCCGAGCGCGAAGTAGCCCTGACCCCACAGCACCGGCTCGCCCGGCCGCTCCAGGTCGCGCCACGCCGCGCGGGCCCGGTTCGCCGCCGAGCCGAACGCGCGCGGCGGGCCGCCGCCGTGCGCGTAGCCGTCCGCGTAGCGCGCCATCCTGCCCAGCGCCGCCCCGCTCGTCCCGCCCACCAGCAGCCCGATCGACGGCCGCACGGGCCCGATGCCGGAGCCGTCGAGCCGGCCGCGTATGTACGCGAGCTGCTCGGACAAGGTGGCGCCGCGGGTGCGCCGGTCCACCCCGGCCGCCTCGTAGTCGTCGCGCCGCGCGCCGACGCCCAGCCCGAGCGTGAACCGGCCGTCCGACAGCGCGTCGACGGACACCGCCTGCTTCGCGAGCATCGCCGTGCCGCGCAGCGGGCCGATCGCGATGTTCGTCGCCAGGCCCACCCGGGAGGTCACCGCGGCCGCCGCGGACAACGCGGCGAACGGCTCGATGCTGTCGTAGACCAGCCGGTCGAGCACCGCGGCCGTCGAGAACGGGCCGGCGTCGGCGCGCCGTGCCCACTCGACGAGCAGCGCGCCCGAAGCGCCCGGGATCGTGTTCGGAAGCCCGATGCCGACCTTCACGTGCGACACATTACGGTTGACCGCGCTGAAGTGTCAACTATGCTGTCCGAGCAGGAAAACGTGCTCCGAAACCGCACCTAAGGGGAACGGGACGCAACCGAGCCACAAGTACGCGCCGAACTGACGGGACCAACCAGAGGTGACCAACAGGGTTAATTCCGGGGAGGCGGACTGCGTGCTGCGCGGGTTCGAACCTGCCCCGCAGGATCTGGTGCTGAGCCTGCTCGGCGCCCACCACGTCCCGCGCGACCGCGGCGAGGTGTGGTCCGGCGGGCTGGTGCGGTTGCTGGACGAGTTCGGCTTCTCCGCAGGCGCCGCCCGGGTCGCCCTCAACCGGCTCGTCGGCCGCGAGCTGCTGGCCCGCAGCAAGGACGGCCGGCACGTGCACTACGCGCTCACCCCGCGCACGGTCGCCGTCCTCGCGGAGGGCGACCGGCGGATCTTCACCCTCGGCGGGTCGCCCCGGCGGGAAACCACGTGGACCGTGCTGTGGCACTCGATCCCCGAGGACCGCCGCCTCGCGCGCACCCGGCTGGTGCGGCGGCTGCGTTTCCTCGGCTTCGGCTCGGTCCAGGACGGCACGTGGCTCGCCCCGCACGACCGGGAGGCCGAGGTCGCGGCACTGCTCACCGAGCTGGACGTCGCCGCGCACGCGGGCGTGCTGCTCGGCAGGCCGGCCACCGCGATCGACTTCGGCACGTTCGTCGCCCGCGTGTGGGACCTCGACGAGCTGGCCGAGCGGTACCGGGCGTTCGCCGGGCACTTCCGCGACCAGGACGTCAGCAGCTCGATCAGCGACCGGCAGGCCCTGCTGCTGCGGACCAGGCTGGTGCACACGTTCCGCGAGTTTCCGTTTCTCGACCCCGAGCTACCCGAGGACCTGGTGCCGGCGCCGAAGCACCGGGCCGAGGCGTTGCGGCTCTTCCACGACCTGTACCCGGCGCTGGCCCCGGCGGCACAGCGATACTTCGACGAGGTGACCGTGCCATGACCGACGAGCTCCCCAGTGGACAGTCCGCGGCGCTGACCTACACGTCCTACCTGGCGCTCGACGAGATCCTGAGCGCGCAGCGGCCACGTTCCGACGAGCACGACGAGATGTTGTTCATCGTCATCCACCAGGTCTACGAGCTGTGGTTCAAACAGCTGCTGCACGAGCTGACGCACCTGCAACAGACGCTGGTGGCCGGCGACACGCCGGGCTCGGTGCACACGCTGCGGCGCGCGCTGAGCATTCTGAAGGTTGTCGTCGCGCAGATCGATGTGCTGGAGACGATGACGCCGCGCCAGTTCACCAGCTTCCGGGCCCGGCTGGACGCGTCGAGCGGGTTCCAGTCGGCCCAGTTCCGGGTGCTGGAAGCGATGCTCGGCAGGCGGGACGAGCGGGTGTTCCAGCACTACCCGGAGGGCACGGCGCGCGACCGGATCGCGGCGGCCATGTCGTCGCCGTCGGTGTTCGACTCGTTCCTGCGTTACCTGGCC
>DASYKY010000086.1:0-28991 GCA_035995025.1 Actinophytocola sp. | reverse complement strand
GGCGATGGGCCGCCATCACCTCGCGGTCGGCCATCACGTCGCCCGTCGGGCCGTCGGCGACGATGCGCCCGCCGTCGAGGATCACCGCCCGGCCGCACAGCTGGAGCGCGTACGGGAGGTCGTGGGTGACCATGATCGTGGTGACGTCGAGGCCGAGCACGATCTCGGCCAGCTCCCGCCGGGCCACGGGGTCGAGGTTCGACGACGGCTCGTCGAGGACCAGGATCTCCGGGTCGCAGGCCAGGACCGTGGCCAGCGCGACGCGGCGGCGCTGCCCGCCGGACAGGTGCATGGGCGACCGGTCGATGTGCGGCGCCATCCCGACGGCGGCCAGCGCGGCGTGCACGCGGGCGTCGAGCGCGGGCCCGGTGAGGCCGAAGTTCGCCGGGCCGAACGCCACGTCCTCGCCGACCGTCGGCATGAACAGCTGGTCGTCCGGGTCCTGGAACACGATGCCCACCCGCCGCCGCACCTCGTGCAGCGTGGACTTCGCCACCGCCAGCCCCGCCACGGAGATCCGCCCGGAACCGCCGGACAGCACGCCGTTCAGGTGCAGCACCAGCGTCGTCTTGCCGGCCCCGTTGGGGCCCAGCACCGCCACCCGCTCCCCCGGCTCGACGCGCAGGTCGATCCCGTACAGCGCCTGGTGCCCGTCGGGGTAGGCGAACGCGAGCCGCTCGACCAGCAGTGCGGGCGTGGACGTCGCCACCTCGCCGGCGACGCGCTCTTCTTTCACGGCAGCCATACTGCCGCGCCCAGCACGCACGCGGTCAGCAGCACCGGCACCAGGCCGGCGACCCACGACCCCGCGGCCGCGGCCCCGCCGCGGTCGGGCATCGTGCCGGTCCAGCCGCGGGACACCATCGCCAGGTGCACCCGCTCCCCCCGCTCGTAGCTGCGCACGAACAGCGCGCCGATCCCGCGGGCGGTCGCGCCCACCTGCCACAGGAACCGCGGGTTGTGGCCCCGCGAGATCCGCGCGGTCCGCATCCGCCTTGCCTCTGCGGCGATGACCTCGAGGTAGCGCAGCATCAGGGTCGCGATCGTGGTGAGCACGGCCGGGGCGTGCAGCCGCTGCAGGCCGACGATCAGCTCGCGCGGCGTGGTCGTGGCCGCGAGGGTGAGCGAGGCCAGCACGCCGACCGTGCCCTTCGCGAGGATGTTCCACCCGGCCAGCGCGCCCGGTTCGGACAGGCTCAGCCCGAGGAACGCGAAGCGCGGTCCGCCGCCGAGGAACGGCATCACGAGCGCGATCGCGACGAACGGCACCTCGATCACCGCGCGCCGCGCGAAGTGCCCGACCGGCACGGCGGCGACCGCCCAGACGCCCGCGAGCAGCACCAGGTACAGCCCGAACGCCCAGAACTCCGTGCGCGGCGTGGCCACCACGCAGATCACGGCGAGCAGCGCGGCGACGATCTTGACCTGCGCGGGCAGCCGGTGCACGGGCGACGCCCCGTGCCGGTACAGCACGTGGACGCCGTGCCCCCCGCTCATGTCCTCTGCTTCGTCCGCCGGCGCAGCAACCGGAACAGCCCGAACGAGATCCCCAGCGTGGCGACCACCCCGACGACGCCCGCGACACCGGTGAACCGCGAGTCACCGCCCACCGAGTAGCCGGCCAGCGGGCCGTCCGCGAGGTCGTGCGCACCCGCGCGCTGCGCGATGCACGAGCCGGCCAGCTCCTCGCCGTGGACGGTCCGCACCACGTCGCAGCCCTCGCGCGTGGCCGAGTCCAGGCCGTCCGGGTCGGCGTCGGCGAAGTAGGACAGCCCGCCCGCGATCACCAGCGCCACGAGGGCGAAGCCCGCGAGGAACACCCAGGTGCGCTTCACGACGCCCCCAGCGGCGAGTCACGCAGCTCCAGCGGCTTCGCGGTGCCGCGCAGCAGGTACACGAGGTCGGGCCGGGCGGCGGCCACCGCGGTCACCGTCAGCGCGGTGATCACGCCCTCGCCGATGCCGATCAGCGCGTGCAGGCCGACCATCGTGGCGGCCACGCCACCGAGCGAGAACGCCGCGTCGCCGCCGATCGCGAACTCCAGCACGAAGCCGAGCGAGGCGACCACCGTGCCGCAGAAC
The DNA here is from genome assembly GCA_035995025.1 of Actinophytocola sp. Classification (GTDB taxonomy): domain Bacteria; phylum Actinomycetota; class Actinomycetes; order Mycobacteriales; family Pseudonocardiaceae; genus Actinophytocola. The sequence goes on along the minus strand of DASYKY010000086.1, from coordinate 26,910 downwards.
GCCGCCACGAACGCGACGGTGGCCAGCCCGAGGCGGCCGCTGACGGCGAACCGGCGCAGTGCCAGGGCGACCAGGAACCCGGCGGCCGTGCAGATGAGCGCCATGTTGGTGATGTTCGCGCCGAGCGCGGTGAGCCCGCCGTCGGCGAACACCAGCCCCTGCACGACGAGCACGATGCTCACGCACAGCGCGCCGACCCACGGGCCGACGAGGATCGCGGCGAGCGTGCCGCCGAGCAGGTGGCCGCTCACGCCGGGCAGGATCGGGAAGTTGATCATTTGGGTGGCGAACACGAACGCCGCCACCAGACCCGCCATCGGCGCGGTCCGGTCGTCCAGATCGCGGCGGGCGCCGACCAGCGCCGCCGCGATGCCAGTCACCGCGACGCCACCGAAGATCACCGAGGTGGGCGCGTTGATCAGACCATCGCTCATGTGCATGGCAACCGAGATGGACACAGGCTTCACAGTAGATATATTCGGAGCCCTATCGCCAGTGGCTTGCAACAACTGGGACCTTGTGACGCCGCATACCATCGGTGGCGTGAGCACGGCGGTCAGCGCGTCGACCTGGGCCGAGCACCGGCCCAGCGACCCGGTGCGCGCGCTGCTGACCAGGGACTATGTCGGCTTCGCGCAGTCGGCGAGCGACGGCATGCGCTTCCTCGCGACGCCGGCGCCGATCGTCACCGTGATCGTGAACACCGGTGCCGCGTTCGGGGGACTACCGGGCGCGTTCGTCGCGGGACTCAGCGACGCGGCCGACGTCGTCGACCAGTCCGGCGCGATCGAATGCCTCGAGCTGAAGGTGACCCCGCTCGGCGCGTACCGGCTGCTCGGCGTGCCGATGGCCGAGCTGACCAACGACGTCGTGAACCTCGCCGACGTGCTCGGCCCGGACGCCGCGCGGCTCACCGAGCGCCTGGCGAACACCGAGGGCTGGGCGGCGCGGTTCGCCGTGCTCGACGCGTTCCTGCTGGCCCGCGCGGAGGCCGGGCCGCGGCCCGCGCGCGAGGTGGCGTGGGCGTGGCAACGGCTGGTGGCCACGCGCGGGGCGGTGCCGGTGGGCGAGCTGGCGGCCGAGGTCGGCTGGAGCCGACGGCACCTGGTCACGCGGTTCCACCAGCAGGTCGGCCTGCCGCCGAAGACGGCCGCGCGGGTCGTCCGGTTCTCCGGCCTGCTGTGCCGGGCCGAGGGCGCGGAGGCCGGGCAGTGGTCGCGGATCGCGGCCGAGTGCGGGTACTACGACCAGGCGCACATGAACCGCGACTTCCGCGAGTTCACCGGCACGACGCCGACGGACTACCTGGCCCGGCGGGTCACATCCGTCCAATACGCCTGGGTTTCCGCGGACTAGCGTCGCCGGCATGTTCATTGCAGCGATGCGTTACCAGGACCCGGACGCGGCCGTGGCCTGGCTGGTCAAGGCGTTCGGCCTCACCGAGCACACCGTCTACCGCGACGACGAGGGCCACGTGGGCCACGCCGAGCTGTCCTACGGCGACGGCATGATCATGGTCAGCGGCGCCCGCGACACCGGCTGGCTGGGTGGCCACGCCGCCGACCCGCTCGCGTCCCCGATCAGCATGTACCTCGTCGTCGACGACCCGGCCGCCCACCGCGACCGCGCGAAGGCCGCGGGCGCGAAGATCGTCCGCGACCTCGAGCACATGGACTACGGCTCCGACGAGTACTCGGCCCGCGACCCGGAGGGCAATCTCTGGTCGTTCGGCACCTACAAGCCCTGACGGCTCACTGCACCTGTCACTGCACCTGTCACTGCACCTGGACGACCCGGCCGATCAACGCCGCCGCGGTGACCGCGGACTGGTCGTCGACGCGCCAGGCCGGCCAGCTGCGGCGCTCGAAGGAGACCTCGACGACGAGGGTTCTGTACCTGGCCGACACCGTGGCCACGTCGGCCGGGCCGCCCTTGTCGGCGGTCTTGTGGTTGAGGCAGGCCTCGTCCGCGCCCTCGACGATGGCCTTCGTGCTGTGGGTGCCCTGGCACGGCAGGCTGATCTCCATCGTCCGGCGGGCGGACTCCTCGTCGACCGCCGCGGTGGCCTTCACCTCCAGCGACGCCGGCTGCACGCGCGGGTCGTCGGGATCGGGCGCCTTGTTGGCCCAGTCGCACGCGGACTCCGTGGCGTCGAGGACGACCTCCGGGCCGCGGCCTGCGCGAGTCGGCGTGCCCGGCACGAGCACCTCGAGCTGGCCGGGGGTGAGCAGGTCGCAGCCGGCCGGCAGGGCCACGGTCGGCAGGTCCTCGGGGCTCTCGGCGATCGTCAGGCCGACCCCGTTCTCGCCCGAGTCGGGGGTGGCCACGAGCAGGCCGAGCGCCACGCCGGCGGCGACCACGCACACGACCGCGACGACGATCAGCGCGACGCGTCGTCGCGGTCGCGGCAGGTCGAGGTTGGCCGGCTCGGCAGGGTTGTCGTCTCTCATACCGTCACACGAACGCGTTCACTCCGGTCAAGGCACGGCCGATCAGCAGCTTCTGCACCTGGCTGGTGCCCTCGTACAACGTCATGACCCTGGCGTCGCGCAGGATCTTCGCCACGGGGTACTCGTCGAGGTAACCGTAGCCCCCGTACACCTGGATGGCGAGGTTTGCCGCCGATACGGCGTTCTCGCTCGCGTGCAGCTTCGCCATCGACGCCTCCGTGCGGAACGGCAGCCCGCGGTCGATCAGGTCGGCGACCCGCCAGACGAGCAGCCGCGCGGCGTCCGTGCCGACCGCCATGTCCGCCAGCATCTGCTGCACCAGCTGGAAGCTCGCGATCGGCTTGCCGAACTGGTGGCGCTCCCCCGCGTACCGCGTGGCCGCCTCGAGCGCGGACCGCGCGAGCCCGACGCAACCGGCCGCGACCGACATGCGGCCCTTGTCCAGCGCCGCCATCGCGATCTTGAAGCCCTGGCCCTCGTCGCCGAGCCGGGTGGTGTCCGGCACGCGCACGCCGTCGAGGATGAGCTCCCCCGTGGACTGGCCGCGCAGCCCCAGCTTGCCCTTGATCTCCCGGTGCTCGAACCCGGCCGAGTCCGTCGGCACGAGGAACGCGGTGACGCCGCGCGGGCCCGGTTCGCCGGTGCGGGCGAACACCAGCGCAAGGTCCGCCCACGTGCCGTTGGTGATGAACATCTTCGAGCCGGAGAGCACCCAGTCCGGCCCGTCCCGGACCGCCTTGGTGGCCAGGTTGCCCGCGTCGGACCCGGTGTCGGGCTCGGTGAGGCCGAAGCAGGACAGCGAGGCGCCCGAGCACAGCCGGGGCAGCCACTCGCGCTTCTGCTCCTCGGTGCCGAACGTCAGGATCGTCTTGCCCACGAGCCCCAACGTCACCGACACGATGCCGCGGATGGCCGAGTCGCCGCGGCCGATCTCCTCCATCATCAGGCAGTAGGTCAGGTGGTCCCCGCCCGAGCCGCCGTACTCCTCGGGCACGGTCAGGCCGAGGAACCCGACGTCGCCGAGCTTGCCGACGATCGACCGGTCGACCTGCTCGGCCCGGTCCCAGTCGCGCACGTGCGGCCCGACCTCACGGTCGACGAAGTCACGCGCCAGCTCGCGCAGCGCGGCCTGCTCATCGCTCAGCGACAGATCCATGCGGGCGACGATACCTAAGCGCGCGCTTAGGAGACACCCGCGCCGTGCATCGTGACCCAGCGCTGCATCGAGTACTCGGTCATGGTGATCAGCGTCTGCTTGACCGACTCCCGGTCACGGGCGTCGCACGACATGATCGGCACCTTGTCGGAGATCGCGAGCGCGTCGCGGACCTCTTCGATGCCGTGGCTCTCCTTGCCGTCGAAGCGGTTCAGGCCGATCACGTAGGGCAGCCCGCGATCCTCGAAGAAGTCGATCGGCGAGAACGAGTCGGCGAGCCTGCGCGTGTCGGTCAGCACGACCGCGCCGATCGCGCCGCGGACCAGGTCGTCCCACATGAACCAGAAGCGTTCCTGGCCCGGCGTGCCGAACAGGTACAGCACGAGGTCCTTGTCGAGGGAGACGCGCCCGAAGTCCATCGCCACGGTGGTCGTCCGCTTGCGCGGGGTCGCCTCGAGGTTGTCGATGCCGGCACTCGCCTCGGTCATCACCGCCTCGGTGGTCAGCGGCATGATCTCGGAGACCGAGCCGACAAAAGTGGTCTTGCCCGCACCGAACCCGCCACCGACGACGATCTTGACCGACGTCATCGACGGGCTCTCGCCAGAGGCGTTAAAGCCGACGGAGTCCACTCAAAACCCTTTCCATCAACATCAGGTGAGCCTTGTTGGCGCCACCGGTAGCGGTCTTGTGCACGATGACGAGGCCGAGGTTCGCCATGTCCCCCAGCAGCACCTTGGCCACGCCGAGCGGCACGTGCAGCAGGGTGGCGACCTCGGCGACCGATCGTGGTTCGGTGCACAGCTCCGCGACGGAGCGGTGCTCGGTGTGTGTCAGCGTCTGGATGTCCTCACCCAGCTCGCTGGTGGTGACCAGGGCCTCGATCCGCAGGTCCATCGCGGCCCTGGTGCGCCCGCGCGTCCACGCGTACGGCCGCACGATCGCGGCGTCGGCCGCGTCGGCGAGGTCGGCCTCCACGGCGTCCAGTGATGTCTCCAAGCGCGGGCCGGGTGACCAGGGCGGCTGTTCCATCCGCTGCACGATCTCCTGACTCGGTATCCGTCCGGTTGGGACGTCCACTGTGGACGATGTGGGGTCGTCGGCCCGCTTCCGGCGCCGGTGGCGCTTTCCGCCGATGGTCAGCCCGTTCAGCACGTCGGCGAACGTCTGCTCCGGGTCGGGCGGGCCGGGATCACCGGTCACGCCGGCTGCCCAACCATCCTCCCGCCGGCGCCCTGGAGCTGGGCCCGAAGCTCCGGGGTGAGGATCTGGCCGACACGGTCGACCAGCAGCGTCATCTCGTACGCCACCTGGCCGATGTCACTGACGGGCGCGGCGAGCACGGCGAGGCAGGACCCGTCGCTGACGGCCATCAGCAGCATGATCCCGCCCTGCATCTCGACGATCGTCTCCTTGACCTCGCCCGCCTCGAAGCAGCGTGCGGCGCCCTGGGTGAGACTGACGAGGCCGGAAGCGACGGCCGCCAGCTGGTCCGCCCGGTCCACGGGCAGCCGCGCCGACGAGGTGAGCAGGAGGCCGTCCGCCGAGACGACGACGGCGTGCGCTACTCCGGGGACCCGCTCGGCGAAGTCGTTGACCAACCACCCGAACTGGCTCGGTTGGGTGTGCGGGTTCATTCACTCTCCTGTTGCTCGTTGTCGGGGTGACCGTTCGCTGTTCCGCGCTCGGCGAGGCTGCGCCGACCGCGCGTCAGCCCCATCTGGAAGTTGCCGAGCCGCCCGCGCAGCTCCTCCGCGCGGTCCGGCCGAACCGGCCCGCTGCCGGACGGCGTCACGCTGCCCGGCACCAGGTTCTGCCCGGCGCTGCGCCGGGGCAGGCCGCCGGAGGTGAAGTCCACCGGGGTGGACGTGGACACGGCGTTGGCCGCGCGCCACCCGACGTCGGCCGCGAACCGCCAGCCGGCGCCGCTCAGGTCGAGCCCGCCCGGATCCCGGGGCCGGGCCACCGGCGGGGCGGCGGGCTCGACCCCCTGCCGGTGGTCGCGGGCCCGGCGGACACCGTGCCGGTAGTTGCTCAGCCGGTCACGCATGTCCTCGGCCGACTGCGCGGGCCGGGGTGCCCCGGACGCCGTGCCGCCGGCACTGCCCGGGACCAGGTGCTGGCCCGCGGCACGCCGCGGCAGCCCGTTCTCGGTGAAGGTCTCCGGCTCGGCCCGCGACACCGCGCGCGCCGTGTGGAAGCCGGAGTCCGCCGCGAACCGCCAGTCGTTCTCCTGGCCGTCGGCCTGCCGCTGCGGTTGCGGCCCCTGTTGCCGGGCTTGCGGTTGCGGTGCCTGGGGTCGCGGTGCCTGAGGTTGCGATGCTTGGGGTCGCGGTGCCTGAGGTTGCGATGCTTGTGGTTGCGGTGCCTGAGGTTGCGATGCTTGTGGTTGCGGTGTCTGAGGTTTTGGTCCTTGGGGTTTCGGTGCGTGGGACCGCGGCGGCGCGGGGGCCGTCGGCGCCCGCGGCGCCTCGGGGGCCTTCGGCCGGTGGTTGGGATCGTTCGCCACCGTGCGGAACCAGGCCGAGACCATCTCGTCGAAGATCGGCGTGGTCTCGTCCAGCGCCCGCGGGTCGACCGGGCGGCCCGGGCCGGTGGTCGTCCACCAGCCGGTGTCCCCGGCGGACGGTGCGAACAGGCCGGTGGCCGGCGACACCTGTCGGCCGGGCGGGGTGAACGGCCGGTTCTCCGTGGTCGAACCCGTTGTGGGCGAACCCGTTGCGGGGCCGGGCATCCGCGTGCCGGGCGAGCGGCGGGGCAGCGTCTCGCGCTCGGTCGCCGCACCCTTGTCCGCCTTCGGGTCCGCCTTCGAGCCGTTCGCCGGGGCGTCCTTCGAGCCGGGCTTGCGCTCGGCTGTGCTGTCCGGTTTCGGGTCCGATGTGGACTCCGCCGTGGGTTCCGGCTTCGGTTCGGGCTTGGGCGGTTCCTTGCTCGCCGGGCTGCGGCGCGGCAGCGGTGACGGCTTGAAACCCGGCGGCAGGCTCGCGGTTCCGTTGGACCCGTTCGTGCCGCCATTGGCCGCGGCACCGTTCGCGGCACCGTTCGCGGCACCGTTGGCGGCCGAGCCGTTGGCATGCGGGTGGCCGTTGGCCTGCGGCGCGCTGTTGTTCGCTGCGTTGTTGGCACCGAACAAGGTCAGGCCGCTGGACGCGGCGGGCGGCGAGACGACGGGCGACGTGGTGGTCGGCGTGTCCGCGCCGGTCGAGGAGACGAGCTCCTCGGGCACGGTCACGGTGGCGCGCACGCCGGTGACCTCGTGGCCGCCGTTGAGCCGCACCTCGATGCCGTGCCTGCTGGCCAGCCTGCCGATCACGAACAGGCCCATCCGCCGCGAGGTGGACACGTCGATGAGGCCGGAGTTGGCGAGCTTGCCGTTCGCCTCGTCGAGCTCCTCCTGGCTCATGCCGATGCCCTCGTCGAGCACGGCGATGCACAGCGAGCCGTCCTCGAACTCGTGGCTCGCGACCGTCACCTGCGTGTCCGGGGCGGAGAACGCGGTGGCGTTGTCGAGTAGCTCGGCGGTGAGCCGGACCAGGTCGCCGACCGCGTACCCGACGATCTGCACGTTCGGCGGCGGCAGCATCACGACCCGCTGGTACTGCTCGATCTCCGACACGGCCGCGCGCAGCAGGTCGGCCAGGCTCGCCGGCCGCTGGTTGCGCCTGCCGACGTCGCCGCCGGACAGCACCATCAGGTTCTCGTTGTTGCGCCGCATCCGCGTGGCCAGGTGGTCGAGCTGGAACAGCGTGGCCAGCTGGTCGGCGTCCTCCTCGTCGCGCTCCAGCCGCTCCAGGAGCTGCAGCTGGCGCTGCACCAGCCCCTGGCTGCGGCGGGAGAGGTTGACGAACACGCTCGAGAACTTCGCGCGCAGGCCCGCCTGCTCGGTGGCCAGCCGCAGCGCCTGCCGCTGCACCGCGTCGAACGCGCGGGCCACCTGGCCCACCTCGTCCATCGAGGTGACCGGCACCGGCTCGACCGCGATGGGTCCGGCATCGTCGCCCCGATCCCGGATCCGCGCGACCGCATCCGGTAGCCGGTGCTCGGCCACCTCGAGGGCGCTGCGACGCAGCGCGGACAGTGAGCTCAACAGGTGACGCCCGACGACGAACATCACCGCGATCGCCACGACGAGGGCGACCAGCAGGATGACCGCGGCGAGGCCGGCGCCGTCGCTCGCCTCGTCCTGCAGGGCCGCGGACCGGTCGCGCAGCTGGCGGCCGAGCAACGTCGAGACGTCGCCGATGCGGTCCTCGGTCAGCGCGGACGAGTCGTCCCACTCCCGGGCGTTCGACGGGACGTCGGTGCCGGGGCGGGTCGCGAGCACGACGCTCACCACGTTGTTCCGCCCGGCGATCCCGGTGCCGCTCACCTGGTCGTCGTACACGCGCCTGCGGTCGGCGCCGGCCACCGCGTAGAAGTCGGTGGTGCTGTCGGCGAGGCGGCGCGCGGAGTTGCGCAGCGCCTCGAGGTCGGGCCCGACCAGGCCGCCGCGCACGATGCCGGCGCCGATCAGCGCGTGCTGGAACGCCACCTGCTCGCGGACGACCTCCAGCTCGTAGAGCGCGGACGAGGTCGCCGAGAGCCGCGGGTCGATCGCCTCGGCCGCCATGGTCCGGTCGAACCGCAGCATCGCGTCGATGACGTCGGTGTAGCGGCCGAGCGCGGTGGACGCGTCGACCTTCGCGCCGAGCAGCTGGATACGGATGGACGGCAGCTCGTTCAGCCACTTGCCCACATCGTCGAAGCTGGCGGCGGTGACCTCCTCGTCGAGGGTGACCCGATCGGCGGCACGCAGGAAGTCGACGCGGGCCGCGTCGGTCGCCGTGCGCAGGTCGACGGTCCGCGCGTCGGTGTCGACCGCACGCGAGGCGAGCAGTACGACGCCGGCGGTCCGCTCGCGCTGCAGCGACTCGATGAGCGACCGCAGCTCGGTGTTGACCACCACGAGCCGGTCCACCCGCCGGTAGGCACCGGCCTCGTCGATCTGGTCGGAGATCTGCATCGCGCCGAGCACGACGGCGAAGACGACCGGCACCAGCGTGACGGCCGCGAGCTTCACCGGCAGGTTCCAGTCCCGCCAGTTGGCCAGCACGCTCCACAGTGCCGACGCCCGGCCCGGTTGCCCGGTCCGTGTCACGTTGTCTGTCAAGACAGCAGCCTCATTTCGGAATGAGGAATAGGTGAATTCCACTCGGTTGTGCGCCCCAGATGCACAACAACCACGAGAACCGATGAACGATCGTACATGAATCACCCGATCTGGAAAGGCTCGCGAAAAATGCGCTCTGACCTGCGTGGACAGTCCTTAGTCAGATCATTTTGGACGGTCATGACAGTCCGCTGCGCGTACTTGATCATGGGTGATCTACTTTGCGTCTGAATGACCCGCACTTAATGACCCGATCGGGTACTCCTGGTTCTCAACTGACGCGTGACACCGTCACAACCGATCAAGGTCGGGGACTGCCGCGGCCCGGCCGCGCGCCCGTCCCGACCTGGCGACGGCCTCCCATCTGGGCAAAGCGGGCCCGATCGTGCCGCCGGCAAACCGTCGCCCGACCTGGCTGGACGGTGCCCGATCGGCTGACACGGGTGATCGTTCGCCGGTCGAGGCACCACGATCGGTGACTACAGTCCTGCTTACTGCAACTTTCGCAACGCAACGTGACTCGGTAGTTCACCGATAGGTGTGAATGCCTGCGCAGCGTTCGCTCGTCGGAATCGGGGCCCACTACTCCTCCGGTTTGACGAACACGGGGAGCGCAGACGTATAGTCCCGTTCCGGCATCCGGGGCGACGCCCCGGCATTACGCCGTCGAACTCCATTGCGAACCTGTGTGTAATTAGGCGATCGTCCGCCCATGTTCAGCGGAGGAACATATGACTCAGGTGATTCGAACCCCGATTGCCGAGGATTCTCCGGGCCCTCCGGAAGCCGGCTTCGGCGGAATCACCCGGCAACCGGCCCCGGCGCCCACGCCACCCGGCGCCCCCGACTTCGTGTCCATCCGGAACAGCCGCGAGTTCGCCGCACTGCGGCGCGGCTACCGCCGATTCGTGTTCCCGATGACCGCGCTGTTCTTCGTCTGGTACCTGACCTACGTGCTGCTCGCCGCGTACGCGCGGGACTTCATGAGCCAGCGGCTGTTCGGCTCGGTGAACGTCGGCCTGGTGCTCGGGCTGGCGCAGTTCGTCACGACCGTCGCCATCACGGCCGGCTACGTGCGCTTCGCCCGCCGCCGGATCGACCCGCGGGTCGCGGAGCTCCGCGCCGCCGCCGGGATGCCCGTGGAGGTCGGCGCATGACCGTCGCCGCCGAGTCGCTGGGCAGCCCGGCGCTCAACATGACCGTGTTCGGCGCGTTCGTGGTGGTCTCGCTGTACGTCGTGTACCGGATGAGCCACCGCAACTCGTCCACATCGGACTACTACGCCGCGGGCAGCGCGTTCACCGGCACGCAGAACGGCGTCGCGCTGACCGGCGACTACCTGTCCGCCGCCTCCTTCCTCGGCATCGCGGGCGCCATCGCCGTGCACGGCTACGACGGCTTCCTGTACTCCATCGGCTTCCTCGTCGCCTGGCTCGTGGCTCTGCTGCTGGTCGCCGAGCTGGTGCGCAACACCGGCCGGTTCACCATGGGCGACGTGCTCGCCTACCGGATGCGCCAGCGCCCGGTCCGCGCCGCGGCCGCCACCTCGACGCTGGTGATCTCCTTCTTCTACATGCTCGCCCAGATGGCCGGCGCGGGCGGCCTGGTCGCCCTGCTGCTCAACGTGCACGGCAAGGGCGGCCAGGCGCTGGTGATCACGATCGTCGGGCTGATCATGATCTTCTACGTGCTCGTCGGCGGCATGAAGGGCACCACGTGGGTGCAGATCATCAAGGCGTCCATCCTGCTGCTCTGCGTGCTGCTGATGACCGTGTTCCTGCTCGGCAAGTTCGGGTTCAGCGTCTCCGCGCTGCTCGACGAGGCCGCCGCGCACAACTCCGGCGGCCGCGGCGTGCTCGAGCCGGGCGCGCAGTACGGCACCTCCGGGATCAGCAGGCTCGACTTCATCTCGCTGTCGCTCGCACTGATCCTCGGTGCGGCCGGCCTGCCGCACGTGCTCATGCGGTTCTACACAGTGCCCAACGCCAAGCAGGCCCGCCGCTCGGTGGTCTGGGCAGTAGGCGCGATGACCGTGTTCTACCTGGCCACCCTCGTGATCGGGTACGGCGCGTCCGCACTCGTCGGCTCGGACACGATCCTGTCGTCCACCGGCAAGGAGAACTCCGCGGCCCCGCTGCTCGCCTTCGAGATCGGCGGCACGGTGCTGCTCGGCATCGTCGCCGCGGTCGCCTTCGCGACGATCCTCGCGGTGGTCGCCGGCCTGACGATCACCGCGTCGGCGTCGTTCGCGCACGACGTGTACGCCAACATCGTGCGGCGCGGCAAGGCCGAGCCCGCGGCGGAGGTCCGCGTGGCGAGGCTGACCGCGGTGGTCATCGGCGGGCTCGCGATCGTCGGCGGCATCCTGGCGAACGGGCAGAACGTCGCGTTCCTGGTGGCGCTCGCGTTCGCGTTCGCCGCGTCGGCGAACCTGTCGACACTGCTGTACTCGCTGTTCTGGCGGCGGTTCAACACCCGCGGCACGCTGTGGGCGATGTACGGCGGGCTCGGCTCGTGCCTGCTGCTGGTGTTCTTCTCGCCGGTGGTGTCCGGCGCGCCGACGTCGATCTTCCCGGGCGCCGACTTCCACCTGTTCCCGCTGTCGAACCCGGGCATCGTGTCGATCCCGGTGTCGTTCCTGGCCGGTTTCCTCGGCACGGTGTTCAGCAGGGAGCAGGCCGACCCGCGGCTGCAGGCGGAGATGGAGGTCCGCTCGCTGACCGGGATCGGCTCCTGACTCGCCGGGTGACCGCCTCAGTCCGCGATGCCCCCGCGGACGCGGGCGGTCACCCGGTGTTCCGCGATGAAGGACACCAGCGGCACGACACCGGCGAGCATCACCAGGATCGTGGCCTTGAGCGTCCAGCGGACCTTGAGCGCGAGGTCGACGACCGCGACCAGATAGACGATGTACAGGAACCCGTGCACCGGCCCGATGATCGCCACGTACCGGTCCTGGTCGAACGCGTACTTTGCCACCATCGCCGCGCACAGCGCGAGCAGCCCGACGCCGACGATGTAGGCCATGACCCGGTAGCGCGCCAGCGCCCCCCGGACGCCCGCCGTCCCCACGGCCTGCGCCGGGTTCTCCTCGTCGGTCAACGGAGTCTCGCCCTGTATCGATTGTTCGCTCGCAGGCTCGCTCAGAGACGATTGTTCGCTCGCAGGCTCGCTCATCGTTGTCTCTCCTGGTGCATGGCGTCGAGCCGGGCGAGGTAGCGGTTGTACGCGGCCAGCTCGGGATCGTCGTCGTCCGCGGTGGCCCGCCGTTGCGCGGGCCGCGGTTCGGCGGAGGGTTCGGGCGCGGGCGTGAGGACGGGCGGGACGGGCCGCGCGGGCGCGTGCTGCTGGGCCCGCAGCTTGCGCAGCCGCCAGAACATGAAAGCCGGGAACAGCCCGAACAGCGGCCACTGCAGGACGTAGCCGAGGTTCTGCCAGGTGCCGGAGACGGACTCGAAACGCTGCCACTGCCACCACGCCAGCCCGACGCAGGCAGCCAGCGACACCACGCACACGGTCACGATCCCCGCCCGCCGGGCCACCAGCCTGCCGTTCATGGGAACGACGCTAACACCAGCTCCGGCACGGCTTCCGCCAGGCGGCCAGTGTCCGGCGTGCGCGTCAGGCGTGCGCGTCAGGCGTGCGTCATGGCCGCGCGGGCGTAGCCGTCGGCGAGGCCGAAGACCTTCTGCCCGTAGGGCACGGAGTTGTTGTAGGAGAACACCGCGGCCCACCAGTCGGCCGGCTTCGCGAGGTCGCGCCCGCCCGCGCAGAGATAGCGTGCGGCGGCCACCGCGGCGTCGTCGATCTGCTGCGGGTCGCCGATCCCGTCGAGGTTCGCGTCGGCCGCCCAGCGCGCCCAGGTGGACGGGATGAACTGCATCGGGCCGACCGCCCGGTCGACCCGCGGGTCGCCGTCGAACCGCCCGCCGTCGGTGTCCGACACCGACTTCACGCCCGTGGAACCGTTGAGCGGGACGCCGACGATGGGCTTCGACGGGCGGCCGTCGTCACGCAGCGTAGCGCCGCCGTATTGGCCGTGGTCCGACTCGATGCGCCCGATGCCGGCGAGCGTCGCCCAGGACATGTGGCAGCCGGGATCCGTGTCGCTCATGACCAGCTCGGCGTTGCCGTACGCCATCAGCGCACGGGCGGGGACGCCGGTCGGGCCGGCGAGCCGCCCGGCCCAGGCGCGCAGCGGGTCCTCGCCCGCCTGCGGCTGCTGCTTGGCCTGCGGGTTCGCCGCACTGTCGACAGGAGCGGGGGCGAGCGCACCGGGCCGCACGTCGGCGGCGGGGATCTCGTCGGCGGGCACCTCGGCCGCCGCCGGTTGCCGCTCGTGCGGCCAGACCGCCGCCTTGAGCAGCAGCACGGCGCCGCCGGCGACAGCCACGACGAGAACGACGACACCGAGCCGGACGAGGAGGCTGAGCCCGCGTCTGGGCGGGCGGCTACTCGGGTCGGGCTCGGTGTCGGTCACACGAGGTCAACGACGCGGGCTGGGCGACGTTACTGACGAGTTTCGCTTCTCAGGCGGAGCGACGCTCGGCCTGGCGCTGCAGCCGGGCCACGCACCACGCGGGGGCGCTGCCCTTGCGCAGGTGCTGCAGCACGGTGAGCGGGCCGAGCCTGCGGCTCAGGTCCGACGGCGCGAGGCCGGCCGCGCGGTAGTCCAGCGCGCGCTGGTCGAGCGGGCTGATGCCGGCGTCCCACCACTCCTTGGCCTCCGGCAGCCCACCGACCATCTGCCACCAGCCGGCCGCCGCCGACAGGAGGTCCGCCGGCACCTCGGGCAGCCGCTCGCGCATGGCGGAGAAGAACTCGGGGTCGACGGAGTCCACCGCCGCCCACGGGCCGTTGCCCGCGCGGGCCCGCTGGCCCGGTATCCCGGCGCTCGGCTGTACCGGTACGTCCGCAAGCCACTCCGACGCGATGCGGTTGATCTCGTCCGACTCGACGGCCTTGGAGTGGTCCTCCGTCCACTGCCGTACCAGGTCGTCCACGCCGGAATCGTCGAGCATCCTGCCTCCTCGAGAGAACTGCGGACCAGCCCGCGAAAGTCGATGCCGGAACCGTAGAGGCCACCACCGACAGTTCGCCAGACCTGATCCAGCCTTAGGGCCGCTAGCTGGGCCGTATGACCGAGAATCCACCCGTACGGTCCAATGTGTCTCGTGATCCGGTCAGCTTTCGTTACACCGGGTAACCCATGCGAGGGAGCGCATACGAGCCCGCCGCTAGGCCCCTGACCAGCGGCGAGTCCGATATGGAATCAGGCGAACAGGTTGCGCATGAACGTGATGATCGCCTCGGCGCCGTCCCGGAGCCAGCCGAGGAGGCTCTGCACGGCTTCGGCGGCCTGGGTGGGCTGGGTGATCACGTAGAACAACACGAGCGCCACCCCCACAAGCATCATGGCCTTTTTCGCGTCCACTGCTCGCTCCGTCCGCCGTACCCCTCTGCCGGCCGTCACCGGCCGCACCCGTGCCCTGGTGCCATGTTCCTACATATCGCCGGATCTGGAGGCGACTTTCACACCGTAGGCGGCTATCAGCTTACGGTGCGTGGAGCACCAGACAAGTAACTCTAGGTCCTGTTCACCCGATCTCCGAGGAGACACGCCATGATCGAAACCGTCCGTGTTGAACGCGTCGGGCCGGTGACCACTGTGCTCATCGACCGGCCCGAGGCGCGCAACGCGGTCGACGGGGCCACCGCGGCGGCGCTCGCGGACGCGTTCCGGGCGTTCGACGCGGACGACTCGGCGTCGGTCGCGGTGCTCGCCGGCGTGGGGCCGGCGTTCTGCGCGGGCGCGGACCTCAAGGCGGTCGGTACCGGTCGTGGGAACCGGACGGTCGCGGACGGCGACGGCCCGATGGGCCCGACGCGCATGGTGCTGTCGAAGCCGGTCATCGCCGCGGTGAGCGGGCACGCGGTGGCCGGCGGGCTGGAGCTGGCGCTGTGGTGCGATCTGCGGGTGGTGGACACGACGGCGGTGTTCGGGGTCTTCTGCCGCCGGTGGGGCGTGCCGCTGATCGACGGCGGGACCGTGCGGCTGCCGCGGCTGGTCGGGCAGAGCCGGGCGATGGACATGATCCTCACCGGCCGCGCGGTCGAGGCGGACGAGGCGCTGGCGATCGGGCTGGCGAACCGCGTGGTGCCGGCCGGTCAGGCGCGGGCCGCCGCCGAGGAGCTGGCCGCGGGCCTGGCCGGGCTCCCGCAGGCGTGCCTGCGCTCGGACCGGGCGTCGGCGCTGGCCCAGTGGGACGCCGCGGACCCGATGGGGACCGAGTTCGCGCACGGCATGGACGTGCTCGCCGAGGCGGCGGGCGGGGTGGCCCGGTTCGCCGCCGGCGCGGGCCGGCACGGGGCGTTCGAGGATTGAGAAGGTCAGACGCGCGGGCACATGGCGTGGCGGACGGCCTCGCTCGGCACGACCCGCAGCGCCACCGCGCGCTCGGTGCAGACCGCCCGCGCGTGGCGGACCGCGGCCAGGGCGGCCTCGTCGCAGATCGTCACGGTGCTGAGGTCCAGCTCCAGCACGTCGAGGTCGGCGGCGTGCTCGTGCCGGAAGAAGTCGCTGACGGCCCTGTTCAGGTGGCCGACCGTGGTCACGTCCAGCGTGCCGGTGACGCTGACGCCGGTGCCTTCGTTCACGAAGATCGTCACCGGCGACGTCGCGGTACTCATGCCCGGAGGATAGCTGTCAGGCAATCACGCCGTCAGCCCGTAGTTCGTCTATATCTTCCGCAGAGTATCCCAGTGCCAGTAGGACACCAGTCGTGTCCGACCGGGGCTCGTGGGGCGCACCAGGTGCGCCCGGCGGCGTGCGGCCGAACTTGGGCGCCGGCGCCGGCTGGCGGTGTCCGTCGAGGTCGACGAACGTCCCGCGCGCCGCGTTGTGCGGGTGCCCGGCGGCCTCCTCCGGGTTGAGCACCGGGGTCAGGCAGGCGTCCGTGCCCTCCGCCCGCCGCGCCCACTCGTCGCGGGTCCGGGTGCGCAGCACGGCGGCGAGCTTCTCCCGCACGGCGGGCCACTGCCCGGGGTCGAGCCGGCCGGCGACCTCGCTCGCGTCGATGTCCAGGACCTTGAGCAGGTCGTTCCAGAAGCGCTCCTCGATGGCGCCGACCGCCACGTACCTGCCGTCGGACGTCTCGTAGGTGTCGTAGAACGGGGCGCCGCCGTCGAGCATGTTGGCGCCGCGGCCGCCGTTCCACATGCCGATGTTGCGCAGCCCGTGCAGGCCGGCGGTGAGCAGCGCGGCGCCGTCGACCATCGAGGCGTCCACGACCTGGCCGCGACCTGACGTCGACCGCTCGACCAGCGCGGCCAGCACGCCCATCGCGAGCAGCAGCCCGCCGCCGCCGAAGTCGCCGAGCAGGTTCAGCGGTGGCACCGGCCGCTCCCCCGCCCGGCCGATCGGCTCGAGCGCGCCGGCCAGGCCGATGTAGTTGATGTCGTGCCCGGCCGCCTGGGCGAGCGGGCCGTCCTGGCCCCAGCCGGTGATGCGGCCGTAGACCAGGCGCGGGTTGCGTTGCAGGCACACGTCCGGGCCGATGCCGAGCCGCTCGGTGACGCCCGGCCGGAAGCCCTCGATGAGCACGTCGACGTCCTCGACCAGGCGCAGCACGATGTCCCGGCCGGCCGGCGCCTTGGTGTCCACCCCGATCCATTTCCGCGTACGGGAGAGTGGGTCGTGCGGGAACGACAACACGTCGAAGCCGGGCTTGGCCCGGTCGACCCGGACGACGTCGGCGCCGAGGTCGGCGAGGACGGTGGTAGCGAACGGCGCGGGCGCGAGCCCGGCCAGCTCGACGACCATCAGCCCGGCGAGCGGACCAGCCATCAAGTCTCCTTGTAAGACGGTGCAGGTCAGAGAGTACGGGAGATGATCTCCTTCATGATCTCGTTGGTACCACCGAAGATCCGCTGCACCCGCGCGGACGTCCAGGCACGCGAGATCGGGTACTCGTTCATGTAGCCGTAGCCGCCGAACAGCTGCAGGCACTCGTCGGCGACGCGGGACAGCCGGTCGGTGGTCCACCACTTCGCCATCGCGGCGCCCGCCACGTCCAGCTCGCCCTTGAGGTGGCGCTCGATGCACTGGTCCAGGTACGCCTTGGACACGGCGACCTCGGTGGCGCACTCGGCGAGCTTGAACTTCGTGTTCTGGAACTTGAAGATCTCGCGGCCGAACGCCGTCCGCTCCTTGGTGTAGGCGATGGTCAGCTCGACCGCGGACTCCATCGCGGCGACCGAGGAGACGGCGATGATCAGCCGTTCCTGCGGCAGCTGCCGCATCAGCTGGACGAAGCCCAGGCCCTCCTCGCCGCCGAGCAGGTTCTCCGCCGGCACGCGGACGTCGTCGAAGAACAGCTCGGAGGTGTCCTGGCCCTTGAGCCCGACCTTGTCGAGGATGCGGCCGCGGCGGAACCCGTCGGCCTCGTCGGTCTCGACGACGAGCAGCGACACGCCCTTCGCGGACTCCTCGGGGTTCGTCTTGGCGACGACGATGATCAGGCCGGTCTGGGCGCCGTTGGTGATGAACGTCTTGGCGCCGTTGAGGACGTAGTGGTCACCGTCGCGGATGGCCTTGGTCTTCACGTTCTGCAGGTCCGAGCCGGTGCCGGGCTCGGTCATGGCGATGGCGCCGACGAGCTCGCCGGACGCCAGCTTCGGCAGCCAGCGCCGCTTCTGGTCCTCGGTGCCGCAGCTCGCGACGTAGTGGGCGACGATGCCGCTGTGCACGGCGTTGCCCCACGCGTCGTCGCCCGCCTTCGCCTGCTCCTCCAGCAGGACCGCCTCGTGGGCGAAGGTGCCGCCGCCCCCGCCGTACTCCTCGGGGATCGACAGGCACAGCAGGCCCACCTCGCCCGCCTTGAGCCACAGCTCGCGGTCGACCTGCTTGGCCTGCGACCAGCGTTCGATGTTCGGGGCGAGCTCCTTCTGGCAGAAGGCGTGCGCGAGCTCGCGGAAGCTGTCGAGGTCCCGATCGAGCCACGACGAACGCTGGGTGAGCGGCATGAGGGCTCCAAAAACAATCCGGCTGGCATGTAAAGTCCCAGCCGAATCTACCTGCGTGCAGGACTGCACGTAAAGCTGTTGAGGAGGCCCCTCATGGCGGCTTCGCCGACCCGACACCGCACGCAGGCCGAACGCAGCGAGCGGACCCGGGAGCTGTTGCTGGACGCGACGATCGCGTGCCTGGTCGAGCTGGGCTACGCCCGCACGACGGTGCACGAGATCTGCCGGCGGGCGGGCCTGTCGCGGGGCGCGCAGCAGCACCACTTCACGACGAAGGCCGAGCTGATGACGAGCGCGCTGGAGCACCTGTTCAAGCGGCTCGGCGAGGAGATCGAGTCGTCCCTGCCACCCGGCCCGACCAGGTTGGAGACAGGTATCGACCTGTTGTGGCGGGCGTACTCCGGCACGCTGTCGACGGCCGCGGTCGAGCTGTGGGTGGCGGCGCGGACGGACGAGGAGCTGCGGCTGAGCCTGCTGCCGGTCGACCGGGAGCTGGGTCACCAGACGCTGGAGTTCTACCGCCGGATCGCGGGCGGCTCGGTGGACGAGGCGCGGCTGCAGACGGTGTTGCTGCTGACCGTGAACCTGTTCCGCGGCCTGGCCCTCGACGCGATGATCGGCGGCGACCCGGCACGTCGCAACGCGCTGCTCGCGGAGTGGAAAAATCTCGTACTGACCAGCGGCTCCGGTATGTAGCGGTTGGCCCGGCCCTCGCTCGGGCCAACCGCCACTACGCATAAAGAGGGTGTCAAGCGCGGAAAGTGACGTTTGCGACTGCAACTGTTTCTCGTTCCCGGGTTTAGCGCGTGTCCCGTCAGAAATGGCCGCTTGTGCCCGATTCCCGAAAGACCCTCGTGTCTTGGGTCTTTCCGGGCACCGGAGCAGGTGATCACTGGCATCATTCGAGCCGTGACTCAGCCGTCGATGCGTCCGCCGTTCCCACCTCCCCTGCCGCAGGTCCCGCAGGTCCTGCCGGGCTACGCCCGCCCGCCGCGCCGGTCCGCCGTGCCGCTCGTCGCCGGCCTGTTCGGCATGATCGCCGCCGGCCTCACGCTGGGCGGCTCGTTCGCGCCCGTCCGCGAGGTGAAGAGCGGTGAGAGCGGGTACGTGATCAAGTGGTGGGGGATCGACCGCCCGGACGTCGCCGCGAACACGGACACGCTCGCCGGCCTGACGCTGGTGCTGGCGACCCTGCTGCTCGGGGTGGGCGCGGTCGTGGCGTTCACGCGCGTGACGGCGGCCGCGCGGCTGTTCCTGGCGCTGGGCACCGCCTCGTTGGCCGGAACGGTGCTGCTGCAGGTGATCTACACGATCGACGACCTGAGCCTGTGGAACGACGTCCCGCTGGAGCCGGGCGAGTCGGTCAAGTTCACGGCCGGCTGGGGCCTGTGGCTGCCGCTGGCCGCCGTGGTCTTCGGCGCGGTCGCGGTGGTGCTGGCGTACCGGGGTGGTCCGGCGCGGGTGGAGCCGAACACGCCGCGAATGGGCTTCCCGATGCCGTACGGGCCGCCGACGGGCACCCAGCCCGCGGTGCCCGGCGCTCTCACGCCGCCCGGCGCCGTGCCCGCCGGTATGCCCGCCGGTATGCCGATGGCCGGGGTTCCCATGGGCGTGCCCCTTGGCGGTGCGCCTGCCGCGTCCACGACGCCCGCCGGAGTGCCCGCCGCCGGACCGGTCGCCATGCCGCCTGCCGCGGCACCGGTCGCCGCCGCTCCGGTGGCCCCGCCCGCGCCGGTCGCACCGTCCACATCGGACGACCCGGACGAGACCCTGCGGACCACGGTCTCCGAGGCCCCGGCCGCGGTGCCCGCCCCGGCGGCCCCCGGCGCCTCGGCCGCGGCGGCGGCGGTCCCCGAACCCCCGGCGGCCGACGAGATCGCGAGCGCCCTCACCCCGGCCCCGGACGCCCCGACGGAGATCCCGCCTGCCGACTCGGCCGAGTGGACCGCCGCGGACGTCGACACCCTGCCGGAGCCGGCTTCGGACGCGGCCGACGCGCCCACCGAGGTGCCCGCGGCAGAGCCTGCCACCGAGCCCGCCCCTCTCGACTCGGCCGCGGCTTCGACCGAACCCGACGACGTCACCTCCCAGGACGCGACGCCGGAACCGGCCACCGACACGGCACCTGCCACCGGCGAGCCGGCCGGCAGTGCGGAATCCGCCGAGCCGAGCGCGGAGCGGCCCGCGCCGGAGCCCGGTGCCTCGGGCCTGTCCGGTCTCCCCGCCGCTCCCCCGGCCCCGGAACTCGCCGCCGAGCAAGAGGAACGCTAGGTCAGGAACGGCACCACGACGTCCGCGAAGGACCCGGGGCGTCGGTGTGGATCAGGTGGCCCACCGGGATCACCCGCATCGTCGCGTCGGGCATCGCCGCGGTGGCGTCCGCGACGCGGGCCGGGTCGAGCTGGCTCGACGGGCCGCCGCTCAGCCACAGCGTCGGGGTCGGCAGGCGCTCGATTCCCTGCCACCACAACGGGTTCGGAGCGCGCAGGGCCCGGCGCATCGGGCCGACCGCCGCCCAGTCGAAGTCGATCGGACCCGTCGGCCGGGCCGGCGGGTCCGGGTCGGGCCGCGGCCGGCCCGACCGCGGCGGCACCGGCGCCTCCTCGAGGACCAGGCGGCGCACCCGGTCCGGCACGCGCAGCGCCACCTGGGACGCCACGTGGCCGCCCATCGAGTGGCCGACGAGGTCGACGGGCTCGTCTCCCAGTGCCGCAAGGACATCCGCCACCATCGAGTCCACTGTGTACTCGCCGGGCCGGGGGCTGGTGCCGTGGCCGCGCAGGTCGAACGCGACGGTCGGGCGGTCGACGAGCGCCGCGAAGGCGGCCCAGGTCGACGCCGTGTCGCCCAGCCCGTGCAACAGGACCACCGGCACGCCCGAGCCGGACGTGGTGCGCCGGCCCAGCTCGACCGCGGTCACCGCAGCGCCCGCCGCGACCAGTTGCCGTCCGGCTCCTGCCAGGCGCCGTGCCCGCGCGGCAGGTCCGCGAAGTCGCGGATGTGCGGGTGACCGGCCACCAGGTGCCGCAGGTGGACCTTGCCGAGATCGTCGCGCGCCGGGCCGTCCAGGAACTCCCAGCGGCCGTCGGTGGTGTGCACGATCCCGGCGATCGGCGCCGCGCCGCTGATCACCCGCCGCGAGCCGGCCACCAGCTCGTCGATCGCCGCGTCCGGGAACGGCGAGGTGTCCAGCTCGGCCAGCCGCGTCCACGGGCCCGGCGGGTGGTCGTCCTTCGGCAGCCACAGCCACGGCTGGTGCGCCCGGCACCGCTCCCCCGCACCCGCCTGCCACGGGAACACCCCGTGCCGGTCCGGCCAGATCAGCTGCATCATCGGCGGCGCCGCACCGCGGTAGAAGTCCGGTGCCAGCTCGAAGAGGTCCCACGACGGGTGCACCGGGCGGACCGTCAGCGGGAACCCGTCGAGCACGCCGTGCCGCGCCTCGTCCGCACGCAGCGGCTGGCCGGCCCGCACCTGCTGTCCGATCGCGTTGAGCCACACGTGCATGTCCCGCCCCCGCAGGCCGAACATGCACACCTCCGGCGCGCCCAGCGTGTGCCGCAGGCCGACCGTGTACGCCCACCCCGGCAGCTCGTCCTCCGGCGCGACGGCGACGACGCTCCAGCCGTGCTCCTGCACCTGCCACGCCATGTTGCGGTCCCGCGGGTCCAATCCGTCCGGTCCGGCACACAGCCAGCAGCCACACGCGTCCACGGGCGGCAGCCTACGGGGCGGTCTCCTCCAGCAACCCCTTGTCGTACGCGATCGCCACGGCCTCGGCCCGCCGGGAGGCGCCGAGCTTCGCCATGATCCGCGACAGGTGCACGCTGACCGTCTTCTCGCTGATGTACAGCTCCTCGCCGACCTGCCGGTTCGTCCGGCCCAGCGCCACGAGGCTCAGCACCGACCGTTCGCGCGGGGTGAACGGGTCCAGCGCCTCGCGGGGCGCGGGGCCGTCGCCTAGCGCGACCCGGCCCCGCCGGGCCAGCTTGCGGACGACGTCGTGCAGCGGCCGGGCCTCGAGCCGGTCGGCCACCTCGGCCGCCGAGCGCAGCTCGGTGGCCGCCGCCACCCGCTGGTCCGCGCGCAGCAGCGCCTCGCCCAGCCGCCAGCGGCAGATCGCCTGCTCGTACACCGCGCCGTAGCCGAACGCGTCGGCCGCCGCCCGCCACAGGTCGGGCGAGCTCTCCCCGTGCAGCCGGGACAACTCGGCCTCCGCACGCGCCACCCACGCCTTGCCCTCCGGGCCCAGCCTGCCGGTCCGCGGCCGGCCGTAGCGCGCGGTGTCGCGCGCGTGCGCGACGAGCCGCTCGCCCTCCTCGATGGCCGACCGCCGCTCACCGTCCTCGCGTCGGCGCGCCGCCCGCTCGGCCAGGTCCGCGCACATCGACACGCCGAGCGCGCCCAGCCGGATGCCGACCAGCGTCCACTGGCCGCCGACCCGCTCGGCCCAGTCCAGCGCGTCGCGCACGTGGGCCATGCCCTCCTCGGGCCTCCCCTGCCAGAACGCCAGCTCCGCGGACGCCGGGCCCATCGCCGCGCCGATCTGGAAGTCGCGGCTCCACTCCGGCTTGAGGTCCGCGGCGAGCCGGGCCGCCTCGGCGAGCCTGCCGCGGCCCACCATCACGTGGCTGCCGACGGCCGCGAGCCGGGCGGACACCGTGCTCGACACCCGCCTGCCCGGCGGCTCGGCGGCCGCCTCGCTCTCGTCCCAGTCGCCGCGCGCGTAGCAGACGGTGACCTTCATGGCGCGTAGCTCGAAGCCGAAGGTGCCCCAGGTCAGCCCGGTGCTGCGGGCGCGCGCCACGCCCTCGTCGATGATGCGCACTGACTCGTCGAGGTCGCCGTGCTCGTAGTAGTTCATCGCGAGGTAGTGCCGGGCGCGCAGCTCGACGGTCGGCGCGTCGTCGGCCATCGCGAGCCGCTGGGCCTCGCTCAGCCGCTCGCGGCTCTGCTCGACCCGGCCGTCGGTCTCGTCCAGCGCGCCCAGGGTGATCAGCGCGTCCGCCTCCACTCCCGGCTCGCCCGCCGTCCGCGCGTCGCGAACCGCGAGCTCGGCGAACGTGCGTGCCTCGGCAGGCTCCCGCATGCCGCGCAGGATCCCCGCGTACACCGCGAGCACCCACGCCTTCTCGCAGGTCGCCGGCAGGTCCTCGACGAGCTGCCAGGCACGCTCGATCGTGCGCAGCGCCTCCTCCTCGCGGCCCTCCACCACGAACAACGCGGACGCGAGCCGCCGCCGGGTCATGGCCGCGACCTCCGGGTCGGGCGACTTGTCGGTGAGCTTGACCGCCTGCCGGGCGAACGCCACCGCCCGCTCCGGCTCGCCGGAGCTGCCCGCCACGTGCGACGCCTTGCGCAGCAGCGTCGCCTCGTCGATGCCGGGCGGCCGGTCCTCCTCGGGCACGGCCTCCCACAGCTTGAGCGCGCGCTCGAGGTGGTGCAGCGACTCGGTCGGCGCGCCCGCCTGCTTGGCGTCCTGGGCGGCCTCGACCGACGCGGCCAGCGCCTGCGGCAGCTGGTGGCTCTCCATGCTGTGGTGCGCGAGCGCGGCGGCCATCCCCCGCCGTCCGTGCCGGCCGGCGAGGCGGCGCGCGTACGCGCTGTGCAGCCGCACCCGTTCGCCCGGCAGGAGGTCGCCGTAGGCGGCCTCACGCAGCAGCGCGTGCCGGAACGCGTACACGTCCCGGCCGCGGTCCTCGGTCGCGACGAGGACGTGGTGCTGGACGGCCTCGCGCAGCGCCTCCTCCAGCTCGGCCTCGGACAGCTCCGCGACCTCGGCCAGCGTGGTGTGGGGCACCCGGCGGCCGGCCACCGACGCCACCCGGATCACCCGCTGGGCGTGCTCGGAGAGCCGCTCGACCCGGGACAGCAGCACGTCGACCAGCGTCGCCGGCAGGCGCTCGCCGTCCTCGGTGTACGCGGCGAGCAGCTCCTCGGCGAAGAACGCGTTGCCCTCCGAGCGTCCCGCCACCGCGCGGAGGGTGTCCTCGGGCAGCAGCTCCTCGGCGAGCGCGGTGACGAACGTGCGCGAGTCGGCCTCGTCGAACGGGCTGAGCTCGAGCCGTTCGGTCGCCTGCAGCCGGACCAGCTCGGCGAGCAGCGGGCGCAGCGGGTGGCGGCGGTGCAGGTCGTCGCTGCGGTACGTGCCGACGAGCAGCAACCGCTGGTCCCGCAGCCGCGAGACGAGAAAGGCGAACAGCCCGCGTGTCGAGGCGTCCGCCCAGTGCAGGTCCTCGATGACCAGCACGACGGCCGACGCGGCGGCGAGGTCGGTGAGCAGCGCGTGCACGGCGTCGAACAGCTGCAGCTGGCCGATGTCCTGCTCGGCCCGCGCCGTCGTGCGCGCGCCCGCGCCGGGCACCACCGCGCCGATGCCGGGCATGGCGCCCCCGGTGCGCTCGCCGCTCGGCAGGATCGCGTCGGGCAGCAGCCGGGCCAGCGCCGGATGCGTGCGCACCGCTGCCTCCCGGTCCGGCACCTGGCCCATGGCCTCCACGAACGGCAGGTAGGGCAGGCCGGTCTCGCCCGCGTCGAGGCAGCGGCCGGTCAGCACCACGGCGTCCTTGGCCCGGGCGAGCGAGGCCAGCTCCTCGGTGAGCCGGGTCTTGCCGACCCCGGCGTCCCCGGAGATGAGCATGGCCGCCGCGGTGCCCGCGACGGCCTGGTCGAACGCGGCGCGCAACCGGCTCATCTCGCGGTCACGAGCTACCAGCGGGATACCGGATCCGAGACGTGCCACGCACGCATGTTCGCACACCTCAGGCAGCCCGCGGCGCCCCGTTTACGGCGGTCGGGCCGCCGGCCTCCAGCCGCTCACGCAGCCGGCCCAACCACGTGCGGTGGGTACGCGGGGCCGGCGCGCGCCGGCGGGCGGCGCTCGCGAGCGCCTGCTCGACCCGGTAGTCCATCTCGGCCCTGACGATCTCCGGTGTCACGATCATCTCGACTCCTCGTCCGCTTCTCTCGCTGACGAGGTCAAGACTCGTGCTGAGGCCCGGAGCCGGGCATCGGAAGGTCACGCACCACTGGCGCGACGTCGCCCTCACGCGGTCCGCCAGGACCGTAAGGGGTGGGGTAAGGGGTGGCCCGCGGGGGATGAGGGCCCGCGTAAGGCCGGTTGTCGAAGGACGGTGCTCCAGGGTCCGGAGAGCACCTGACCACGATCATTTGTCGTTCCGGGCAGTCAGACCGGCACGACCCAGGAGGGTCGCGTCAGTGCAGACGCCCCACCTTCACGACGTCCATGAAGGCGTTCCATCCGGTGCCCTCGAACGTGAGGTGGCCCGCATCGGGGTGCTTGGAGTCACGAACCGCAGCTCCGATTCTGGCCACGACAAGCTCTACACAGTCGTTGCCCGCACCGCTGCGGCTACTCTTCCGCCACTGCGCACCTGTCAGGTCAGAAAGGGTCACACTCTGCTCCTCTCGAAATCGCCGCTAGGCGAGCCGGTCGGCCGCCTGCTCGACCATTACGACGGTATCGTCAGGTTTCAACGCGGCCGCGCGCAAATGGTCAAACATCAACGTATACCGATGCACGTCCGATGGCTGTTCCAAGTAGACACCAGATGTCGTGTTCTCGACATAGACGACGTCCGGATCGGCCTGCTCGGGGAAGCCGAGGATGAGGAAGGGGGCCTCCATGCCGGCGTGTGCGCCGGAGGAGAACGGGACGACCTGGAGCGTGACGTGCGGCAGCGCGGTCAGCTCGACCAGGCGCAACAGCTGGGCCCGCATGATCTCCGGGCCGCCGACCGTGCGGCGCAGCACGGCCTCGTCGATCACCGCCCAGTACTCCGGCGGGCGCGGGTCGGTGAGCAGCTTCTGCCTGGTCACCCGGGCGGCCACCCGACGCTCCACATCGGCCTCGGTGGCGTCCGGCCGGATCGCGCGGATCACGGCTCGCATGTAGCCCTCGGTCTGCAGCAGGCCCGGTACGAGCAGCGCCTGGTGGGTGCGCAACGAGGACGCGTCGGACTCCAGGCCGACGAAGGAACCCGTGAACACCTCGTTGTAGGAATGCCACCACCCCTTCTTGCGGGCCTCGCGGGCGAGCTGCACCAGTGCCTCGCGCTCATCGTCCTCGATGCCGTACACCTCGAGCATGTCCCGGACGTCGCGTGGGGTAACCCCCACGTGGCCGGTCTCGATCCGGCTGATCTTCGAGGCGGAGCACTCGAGCTTCTCGCCGACCTCGTCGATGGTGAGCTCGGCGCTCTCGCGCAGCCGGCGGAGCTCGGCCGCGAGCCGACGCTTGCGGACCGTCGGGCTTGGACCTCGCGCCATCAGATCACCTCACCTCACCTTGCTCGCGTGCCGGGTCGGCTCCGATGCTCGCATCCGGACACGGCGCAATCGTCGCGAAATCATGGAAACTGCGAACCGCGTGCCTGCTGTGCGTAATCATTTCCAGCACCCCCGAATCCGCATCACCCGATCGGGTAATGCAACTTGCAATTTGCGACTGTCCCGTCGCAAGCTACTAATCGGCTGAAGGGTTGAGCCTAAGGCCCTACCGACCAAAGCGCCCTGGGGATGCAAATTGACGCATGAGTGTCGAGTTCGCAACTCGTGGACGCCAAGGTTAGCCACCTGTTATCGACTTCCCCGACAGGAGTCACGGTGAGTAGTCCGATCTTCGGTCACCTCGAGACGTCTCTTGCCGGCTACCTGGCCGACGTCGTGCAGCGCGCGGAGTACGGCGACGACCGGACGGCCGCCGCGGTGGCCCGCTGCGAGCTGCCGAGATTGGTGGAGGCGCTGCGGGCGGTGCTCGACGAGCACGAGCCGGACCAGTTCGGCCGCTGCCCGAGCTGCCGGCACGGTCGCTTCGGCCGCACGCCCGCGCCCTGCCGGGCCTACCTGTCCGCGCACCTTTGCCTGGTGGCGACCGAGGACGAGCCGCCTGTCGTCGAGGCGACGACGTCGATGCGCAGGCCGATCGTGCTGGCCGAGCGCGGCGGTTTCGGGATGCTGAACGCTCCCGGCTGAGTTCTTCTCCGACCACGAGCACGGGGTTCTGCTAGAACCCGACGCTCGTGACGGGCGACCTGTCTCCCCCCGCTTCTCCCCAGGTCGCCCGTACGTGGTGGGCCCGGGATCGACCCCCGACCGATCCCGGGCCCACC
>DASYKY010000085.1:0-29111 GCA_035995025.1 Actinophytocola sp. | reverse complement strand
CGAGATGGGCTCCCGGGCGTACTGCTGGATCTCCAGCACCTTCTCCGGGGTGATGTCCATTTCCTTCGCCAGCTCCTCGGGCGTCGGCTCGCGGCCGAGGTCCTGGAGCAGCTCGCGCTGTATGCGGCCGAGCTTGTTGATCACCTCTACCATGTGGACCGGGATGCGGATCGTCCGCGCCTGGTCGGCCATGGCCCGCGTGATCGCCTGGCGGATCCACCACGTGGCGTAGGTGGAGAACTTGTAGCCCTTGGTGTAGTCGAACTTCTCGACCGCACGGATCAGGCCGAGGTTGCCCTCCTGGATGAGGTCCAGGAACGCCATGCCGCGGCCGGTGTAGCGCTTGGCCAGCGACACCACGAGCCGCAGGTTCGCCTCCAGCAGATGGTTCTTCGCCCGCTCCCCGTCGCGCACGATCCAGCGCAGGTCGCGGCGCATCTGCGGGACGAGCTTCTCCGACTGCTCGTCCTCGGCCTTGCGCACCCGCTCCGCCGCGTACAGGCCGGCCTCGATCCGCTTGGCGAGCTCGACCTCCTCCTCGGCGTTGAGCAGCGCCACCTTGCCGATCTGCTTGAGGTAGGCCCGGACCGAGTCCGCCGACGCGGTGAGCTCGGCGTCCTTGCGTGCCTGCCGGAGCGCCTCGGACTCTTCCTCGTCCCAGACGAAGTCGCCGTCCTTGGAGTCCTTGCTTCCGCTGCCGCTGCTGCCGACGCTGGTACTGCTGCTGCTGCCGCGTTCCTTCTCGGCCGGCTCCTCCTCGACGGTGTCGTCGACGACGTCGATCTCGACGTCCTCGAGATCCTCGAGGTTCGGCGACTCGAGTTCGGCGTCGTCGCCCTCGGCGGGCTCGCCCTCGGTGCCGTCGGCCTTCTTGTTGGTCTCCGCTGCCTTCGCCTTGCCGGTGCTGGTCTTCTTGGCGCCGGCGGCCGTAGTCTTGCGCGGCGCGCGGGGCTTGGCGGCGGGCGCCTTCTTCGTCGCGGTCTTCAACGTGGTGGGCTTCTCAGTCGACTCGTCGGTATCCGGCTGAGCTGTTGCCGGCTTCGCGGCGCTCGCCGAAGCGGTGGAGCGTCGGGTTGCGGATCGTGCGGCTGCCACGTACGCCCTTTCGCTGCAATCGATCACGGACGACCAGGAACTCCTGGTCAACCGGATTTCGGGGAAGGCCTGCCGGCTTCGAGCCGCAGGCACTGTTCCATTGTAACGACGATACTCCGCAACGGGTGCTCACCCAGCCATGATCGAGTCCAGGTCAGCCGTGCAGGTTCTTCCGCACGGCCACCGCGGCGCCCACGATGCCCGCGTCGTTGCGCAGTTCCGCGGCCACCACGCGGGTGCGGACGTCCAGCAGTGGCAGCCACTTGTCGGCCTTCTTGCTGACGCCACCACCAGCGATGATGAGGTCCGGCCAGATCAGGTCCTCGAGCCCGCGGACGTAGCGGGTGACCCGCCCGGCCCATTCCGCCCAGGACAGGTCCTTGTCCTCCTTGACCGACGCCGCCGCGCGGGTCTCCGCGTCGTGCCCGTCGACCTCGAGGTGACCGAACTCCGTGTTGGGTACGAGTTTGCCGTCCACGAACACGGCGCTGCCGATGCCGGTGCCGAACGTCAGCAGCACGACCACGCCCTCCTGGTCGTCCGGCCAGCCGTAGGAGATCTCCGCGATGCCGGCGGCGTCCGCGTCGTTGAGCACGACCACGTCGCGCGCCGGCAACCCCAGCCGCTCGGCGAACAGTGCACCCGCGTCGGTGCCCAGCCACGACTTGTCGATGTTGGCCGCGGTGTGCGCCACGCCCCGCTTGATCACCGCGGGCAGCGTGATGCCGACCGGGCCCGCCCAGCCGAACTCGTCGACGATCTGCTTCACCACGTCCGCGACCGCGTCCGGCTTCGACGGATCGGGGGTCGGGATCCGGATCCGTTCGCCGTGCAGCTTTCCGGCCTCCAGGTCGACCGTGCATCCCTTGATGCCCGATCCACCGATGTCGACGCCGAAGCCGAGGGTTGCACCCATACCCCACGGATCCCTTCGTACTCGATTCAGCAAGCTGTTCCACGGAGATTAGCTGGGAGTGGTCTGATAGGTCTCGTGGGTGCAGACCTTCTTGAGATCGCGATCGGCGTAGCCGTCGAAGCGGCGTCGCTGGCGCGGACGTCGCGCGAGGCCGCGATCCGCGACGTCGGCACGAAGTCCAGCGAGACCGACGTCGTCACGGCGGGAGACCTCGCGGTGGAGAAACTCGTGCGCGAGCGCCTCGCCGAACTGCGGCCCGGCGAGCCCGTGCTTGGCGAGGAGTCGGGCGGTTCGGCGGGGACTGGCGTGTGCTGGGTCGTCGACCCGATCGACGGCACGGTCAACTATCTCTACGGCTTCCCCTGGTACGCCGTCTCGCTCGCGGCTCAGGTGGACGGCGTGTCGGTGGCGGCGGCCGTGGTGGAGCCGGACTCGGGCCGCCGGTGGACCGCGTCGCGTGGCGGCGGCGCGTTCCTCGACGGCCGTCCGCTGCGGGTGTCCGCCGCGTCCCGGCTGGACCTCTCGCTCGTCGCGACCGGCTTCGCCTACCGCGCGGAGCGGCGTGCCCGGCAGGCGGCGGGCGTCGCCGGGCTGCTGACCCGGGTGCGCGACATCCGCCGGGCGGGCGCGGCGTCGCTGGACCTGTGTGCGGTGGCGGCCGGCTGGCTGGACGCGTACTTCGAGCACGGCCTGCACCGGTGGGACTGGGCGGGCGGCGCGCTGATCGCGGAGGAGGCGGGCGCGGTGGTCCGGCTGCCGGAGGCGGTCGACGACATGACCTTCGTGGCCACGCCGGGCATCGCGGACGAGCTGACCGAGGTCCTGGTGGAGACCGGCCTCGCCGACATCTGACGGCCGGCTCAGCAGTTGACCTTGCGGGCGCCGGTGAGCAGCTTGCCGTCGATCTTCGGCTGGGGGCTGTTCGCCTGCAGGCCGCCCTTGGCCTTCGGGTGCGTGGTGGCCCACTGGGTGAGCTGCTCGAGCACCTCTTTGCTCTGCGCGTTGGGCCGCAGGTCGTCGAACTGCTGGCCGATCGCGATGTCGACGGTCGCGTCCTTGCGGTCGTCGCGGATCAGCTCCGCGCACGGCTCGACGAGCGACAGCGTGCGGGCCGCCGAGGTGCCGCGCGGGCCGAAGCGGATCTGCGCGCGGCAGCTCATCGTGTCGTCGTAGAGCGGGTCGTTGGTCGGCTCGGCCACCTGGGAGAACCCGAGCTCCCGCAGAGTCTCCGTGACGATCCGGGCGCCGCCGCGCTTCGAGCCCGCGTTCACCACGCGGACGAGCGACTGGGACGGCGGCTGCGGGACGGTCCGGTCGAGCGAGTCGTTCTGCAGAGCCTGCCCCAGCGTGGGTGCGGGCGGCGCCGGCTTGCCCTTCGGCGGCGCCGTGGTCTGCCGGGCCACGGGCGGCGCGCAGTGAATGGCGGTGGAGATCTCCGAGTCCGTGTTCATGACGCGCAGCCACACGATCGTCGCCACCACGCCGAGGATGACGATGAGGATCAGCGCAGGCAGCGGACGGCGCTTCCGATAGCGCTGTGGCCCCTTGTTCTGCCACGTGTTGCGCGACGCCACTCGGCCGTCTCCCTCCGGTCCCCAGACCCCTTGACACCCAGTGTTTCGTTGCTGATCAGCCTATTCGTTTCAATATTCTTCGGTCGGACCGGGCGTCGGCTGAAGACGCATCGTGTCGCTATCGTGTCGTGGATCAGAACCGGTCGCCCACCGCGACGGACTCGGCGCGTTGGGTAATGTTCTCAACGATCAACATCGCACCACGGACCGCAGGGGACGGCAAGGTCAGATCGGCACGGTTCGCTGGACGCACCCAAACGGGTGACGAACTGGATGAGCGGCGTTACATGGGCTACCCTCTCCGCGCTCCAGTCGGAGAACATTCCAAGCGAATCGATTCCGACGTGGGTTGGGCTGAGACCTGCGTCACTTCTGCTGGTGGGCACAAACCGGAGCCCCGGAACGTTGACCAGCGGCACACACATTTGGAAGTGGGGGTGCTAGACCATGGCCACCGATTACGACGCGCCACGCCGTAGCGAGGCCGACGACCTCGCGGAGGACTCTCTCGAGGAGCTCAAGGCGCGTCGCAACGAGAACCAGTCCGGGGTCGTCGACGTGGACGAGTCCGAGACCGCAGAGAGCTTCGAGCTGCCGGGTGCGGACCTTTCCGGCCTGTCCGGTGAGGACCTGACGGTTCGCGTGGTGCCCAAGCAGGCCGATGAGTTCACTTGTTCCAAGTGCTTCCTGGTGCACCACCGGAGCCGCTTGGCCGAGGAGAGCAGCGGCCAGTACATCTGTCGCGACTGTGCCTGACCGAACCGCCTGAGGGGGCCTCGTTCAGTCGCCCGAGCGCAGCGCCTCGACCAGCCGGTCGGGGTGCCGCGTGCTCACCACCCAGTAGGGGGTCGGATCCTCGGGGTCGGTCTGCCGCAACCGCACCACCGGGCCGATCCACCCCCGATGCAGTACGAAAGCGGCGGGATCCAGGTGCGGACCGAGCACCCTGCGCTTGTCCTTGGGGTGCACGACCTGCACCTCGCCGACATGGCGCAGCGGCAGGTGGGCGTCGCCGACCCACAGCTCGCCGTCCTGGACCCGCACGCTCGCCGATCCCGCGCGCCAGATCAGCAGCGCGGTGATCGGCAGCAGCACGACGTAGGGCAGCCACGACCGCACGCCCGGGTAACCGAGGTGCACCTCCGCCGCGAGCAGGCCCGCCGCCAGCAGTGGCAGGAGCCACCAGTACCAGGTGACATACAGCTGTTCCCGGTAGGTGGTGGCGGTACTGGCCTCGGTGTCGGTCACGGGCTCAGAGTAGTCTCGCCGGTCGTGCCCAGCGTGGAGGTCCTGCTGTCCCGGCTCGATCCGGGAGTTCCCGTTCCGTCGTACGCGCGGCCGGGAGACGCCGGCGCCGACCTCGTCACCACGGCCGACGTCGTGATCCCGCCGGGGGAGCGCACGGTCGTCGGTACCGGCGTCGCGATCGCCCTTCCGGAGGGCTTCGCGGCGTTCGTCCACCCGCGGTCCGGCCTGGCCGCCCGGGTCGGGCTGAGCGTGGTGAACACGCCGGGCACGATCGACTCCGGCTACCGTGGCGAGATCAAGATCTGTCTGGTCAACCACGACCTGCGGGACGCGATCGAGCTGCGCCGGGGCGACCGGATCGCGCAGCTGGTGGTGCAGCGCGTCGAGCACGCGGTATTCCGAGAGGTGAACGACTTGCCCGAGTCGCAGCGCGGCGCCGGTGGTCACGGGTCCACCGGTGGGCATCCGATGTTGGCCCGCGTCACCGGGGCGGAGGACTAGTGGGACTGTTCGGACGGCGGCGCCGCCAGGACGACGTCGACGAGGACTTCGACGGCGGGCGCCACGGGCGCCACGGGGGCGACGACGAGTACGAGGTGGTCGGTGGCGACCTCTTCGACGGCGCGGGCCCGTGGGACGAGGAGGACGCCCCCGAGGACGGCCTGCACCGGCTCGACCTCGGCTCGGTCCGGCTGCCGGTCCCCGAGGGCGCGCAGCTGCAGGTGGAGATGGACCCGTCCGGCTCGGTCAAGGCCGTGCACGTGGTCACGCCGGTCGGCCAGCTGACGGTGACCGCGTACGCCGCCCCGCGCTCCGGCGGACTGTGGCACGAGGTCAGCACGGAGCTCGCCCAGCAGCTGCAGAAGGACGGCGCGACCGTGCGCTCGACGCGCGGCGAGTGGGGCCTGGAGATACTGGCCGCCCTGGGTGAGATGCAGCTGCGGTTCGTCGGCGTGGACGGCCCGCGCTGGATGCTGCGCGGCGTGGTGGCCGGCCCGCCGGAGCGCCTGGAGAACAGCACTGCGGCGCTGTACGAGCTCGTCCGCGGCACGGTCGTGATCCGCGGGACGCAGCCGATGCCGGTCCGCACGCCGCTGCCCATCGAGCTGCCACCGGCGATCGCGGAGCACATCGAGCAGGCCCAGGACGGCTGAGCTTATTCGGTAGTGGTCGCGCGGCCGGGCGGCCACAGTGGGGCCCGTGCCGCAGAACACCTTCGACGAACGCATCGCGGCCACCTACGAGGCCAAGTGGCCGGAGCTCTTCGAACCGGCCGCCATCGAACCGGTCGTGGACTTCCTCGCGGGCCAGGTGGGCGACGGCGCCGCGCTGGAGTTCGGCGTGGGCACCGGCCGCATCGCGGTGCCGCTGCGCCGCCGGGGTGTGCCGGTGCACGGCATCGACCTGTCCCGCCCGATGGCTGCTCGCGTGCCGCCCGGCGAGGGCGTCGAGGTGATCATCGGCGACTTCGCGACCACCCGCGTCGCCGGCCCCTTCCGGCTCGTCTACCTGGTGCGCAACACGATCACGAACCTGACGGCGCAGGACGAGCAGGTGGCGTGCTTCCGCAACGCGGCGGCCCACCTCGAGCCCGGCGGCCGCTTCGTCGTCGAGGTCTACGTCCCGCGGCTGCGTCGCCTGCCGCCCGGCCAGACGGTCCACCCGTTCACCGTGACGCCCGGGCATCTCGGCTTCGAGGAGTACGACTTCACCGCGCAGCTCGCCCGCTCGCACCACTACTGGGTCGTGGACGGCACGCTGGAGACCTACTCGACGCCGCACCGGTACGTCTGGCCCGCGGAGCTCGACCTCATGGCCCGCCTGGCCGGCCTGACCCTGCACGAGCGCTGGGCGAGCTGGACCCGCGAGCCGTTCACCGGCGACAGCGAGGCCCACGTCTCGGTGTGGCGGAAGCCCTAGCTCAGACCTCGCCGGCGGCCCGCAGGAATGCCAGCACCGCCGCGCGTCCCAGCGCCTCCGGGTCCGCCCCGACGACCGGCAGCCGCGTCGTGCACACGACCGCCCTCGGCAGCGCCGCCGCCCACTCCTGCGCCACCGGCGCGGGATGGATCGGGTCGTCCACGCAGGCCGCGATGCCCACCGGGACGTCCAGCATCGCCAGCTCCGCGAGCGTCGGCGACGGCCGGGTGGCGGCGACCTCCAGCGAGTCCGCGAGCGCGTCCCCGTAGCCGCCCCAGGCGCGCGACAGCTCGGCCGACAGCCACTCCGGCATGGGGGAGACCGCGAGCGTCCCGGCGAGGCCCAGCGACCGCACCTGGGCCGCGGAGTGCAAGGCGGACAACGACGCCGGGGCCGCGCCCGGGGCCCCGTGCCAGGCGGGTAGCGCCAGTATCAGCCCGGCGCAGCGGGACGGGTTGGCGACCGCCCACTCGGCCGCGAGGTGCGCCCCGAAGGAGATGCCCCCGGCGAGCACGGAACCGGACGAGGACGACAGAGCGGACAGCGCCGAAACCGCGAGTGACGATCCGGGAACGGGTGGCGGAGCCGTCAGTGTGATGCCCGCGGCCGACAGGGGGACCTCGAACACAGATCTGACGAATACGTCGTCTGAACCGGTACCGGGCAGCATAATCGCCGTCTTGGGAGCGCCGTCCTCGGCGAATCGGCATTCGGCAACTGTCATGTGCCTCTTCCTCCACACCAGCTCCACATCACGTGGTTACGCTGGCTTTGTACGGGTCGGGCGTCGGGGCCGGCCCCCAGCAACTGGAGCGTAGGAATGGGCACCGAGGCCCGAAAACCCGGGCAGCGTGGTAAAGGATCACTACGCCGCCTAGTCAAGCGTCTGACCACCGACATCGACGAACTCGATGCCGATGACCTGTCCGAGAACGTCGATGCCGAGAACGCGCGCCGCGCGTGCGACTGCCGATCCGGCGAGGAGGTCACGGTCCTCGGACGCCTGCGGACAGTGGAGCTGAGCCCGCGGGACGCCGTCGCCACCCTCGAGGCCGAGCTCTTCGACGGCACCGAGGGCGTGACACTAGTCTGGCTCGGTCGCCGGCGTATCCCGGGCATCGAGCCCGGCCGGACGATCAAGGCACAGGGCCGCATCGCCATGCGGGACGGTCAGAAGGTGCTCTACAACCCCTACTACGAGTTGCAGACGGCCACATGACGGATAAGAACGACGAGCAAGCGACCGACCCTTCGACAGCCGAAGAGGAAGAGAAACAGCAGACGCTGCTCGAGCAGATGGGCGGCATCAGCGGCCTCGTCTACTCCTCGGTTCCCGTGCTCGTGTTCGTCCTGGTCAACGCGCTCTTCGGGCTCATGCCCGCGATCTGGGGCTCCATCGGCGTCGCGGTGGCCATCACGGTGCTCCGGGTCGTGCGCAAGGAAGGCCTCCAGCCGGCCGTGTCCGGGTTCTTCGGCGTCGCGGTCGCGGCGTTCATCGCCTACCGGACCGGCTCGGCCAAGGGCTTCTTCCTGTTCGGCATCTGGGCGAGCCTGATCTACGGCAGCGTGTTCCTCGCGTCCGTCCTGGTCCGCTGGCCGCTGGTCGGTGTCATCTGGACGTTCCTCAACGGCCACGGCATGCTCTGGCGCGCGGACCGCAAGGCGGTCCGCGTGTACTCGGTCGCCACGCTCACCTGGGTCGCCGTGTTCGCGGCCCGCTTCATCGTGCAGCGCTGGCTCTACGACGAGGACCAGACCGGCTGGCTCGCCTTCGCCCGCCTCGCGATGGGCTACCCGCTCACCGCGCTCGCGCTGCTCGGCACGGTCTGGGCCGTGCGCGCGGCGGGGCATCGGCAGCGCGACATGGAGAAGGCCGCCGAGGACGACGACCACGCCATCGAGCAGCGCCTGCGGGCGAAGTACAGCGGCGAAAGCGGCTGACCTGCGGCGTTCCCGCATCCGCCATACGTTCGAGTGAACCTCGCGCTTCGTCCGCGGAGCTCTGCGGAACTCCGCGTACATTCGAACATATGTACGACCAAGAACCCACCGTGCGGTCCCGGGAGCTGGGCTTGGCGCTGCAGCGCGCCATCGGGACCGCCGGACTGAACCAGAGCGATCTCGCCGAGCGGCTCGCGTGGTCGCCCAGCAAGGTGAGCCGGATGATCTCCGGCAAGCGCTGCGTCAGCCCCGAGGACGTGTCCGCGGTGCTCGCCCTAGGCGGCGTCGTCGGCCCGAAGCGCCAGGAGCTGCTCGAGCTGGCGCGGCGCGCTTCCGAACGCGGCTGGTGGCAGGACTTCGGCGACCGGCTGCCTGTCGAGCTCCCCACGCTCGACGATCACGAGGCGTCCGCCCTCGCCGTCACCTGCTTCGAGACGACCGTCGTTCCCGGTCTGCTCCAGTCCCCCGGCTACGCCAAGGCGTTACTCGAGGCCACCCCGGCGGTTCCCGAGGTCGAGGTCGTAGACAGGGTGGTCGCGCGCGGGCGGCGCGGGCGGATCTTCGATCGCCGGTCTCCGGCACGGTTCCGCTTCTTCATCGATGAGGCCGCCATCAGCCGCACCGGGCCGGGCCGGGAGATCATGTACGAACAGGTACGGCACTTACTGCGGATGGCGGCGCGGCCCTGCATCGAGATCCGCGTCGTCCCGGACGCCGTGGGGTTTCACGCCGGTCGGCATCCGTTCCAGCTGATGGAGTTCACCGAGAACAATCCGGTGCTGCATCTCGAAAATCTCACCTCGGTCCTGTTTCTCGAACGGAAGGACACCATCGACTCGTACCGCCGCGACATCGCCGCGCTGGGCAAGATCGCCCTCGACGTGCACCGATCACGCAGCTGGCTTGCCACCGTCGCAACTCGCCTGGGCAAGAAGAGACGGGCGCATCGCCCGGCCGGCATCTTCGAGCTGGAGGAGGAGTTACCGGAGTAGTTCGCAGGCTGAACCGCGGCGGGCACCGTGCGCTTGCTGATCGCGAGGTTCGGGAATGACGGCGGTGCCCTACGTCCGGGTCAGTAGCCGAGTGCCTTCCTGATCTCGCCTTCCACGTCCGCGGAGGCCACGAACAACAACTCGTCGCCTGCCTCGAGCGGGTCGTCGGGCTGCGGCACGATCACGCGGCCGCCGCGCAGGATCGTCACCAGGGCCGCGTCGCGGGGCAGCACGACGTCGCGCACCGCGCGGCCGGCGAGCGGGGTGTCGTCGGGCAGCGTCAGCTCGACGAGGTTGGCTTGCCCCTGTCGCAGGGTGAGCAGCCGCACGAGGTCACCGACCGACACGGCCTCCTCGACCATCGCGGCCAGCATCCGCGGGGTGGACACGGCCACGTCGACGCCCCAGGCCTCGGTGAACAGCCACTCGTTGGCGGGGTCGTTCACCCGGGACACCACGCGGCGCACGGCGAACACGGTCTTGGCGAGCAGCGAGACGACGAGGTTGACCTTGTCGTCACCGGTGGCCGCGATGACCACGTCGCACAGCTGCATGCCGGCGTCCTCGAGCGAGGCCAGCTCGCAGGCGTCTGCGAGGACCCACTCGGCCTGCTCGACCGTGTGCGGCTCGAACTGGCTCTGCAGCCGCTCGATCAGCATCACCTGGTGCTCGCCGGCGATCAGCTCGGCGGCGATGGACCGGCCGACGGCGCCGGCCCCGGCGATCGCGACGCGCATCTAGGAAGCCTCCTCGGGCGGCTGGCTGGCAGCGTTGCTGACGTCGCTGATGGTGCCGGACAGGACGGAGACGTAGACCTGGTCGTCGGCCTGCACGACGGTCTTCAGGTTCGGCAGCACGCCGGTGCCGAACCGCATGATGAAGGCGACGCGCGCGCTGATGGCCTGCTCGAGCTCGGCGACCGTGTGACCGACCCACTCCTCGTGGATCGGTAGCTGCACGATCGCGACCTTGCCGGTCGGGTCGCGCCACGCGGAGGCGACGCCGTCCGGCAGGAGCGTGCGCATGAGCCGGTCGGTCGTCCACGACACGGTGGCCACGGTCGGGATGCCGAGCCGCTCGTAGACCTCGGCGCGCTTGGCGTCGTAGATGCGCGCGACCACCTGTTCGACACCGAACGTCTCGCGGGCCACCCGCGCGGAGATGATGTTGGAGTTGTCGCCGCTGGACACCGCCGCGAACGCGCCTGCTCGCTCGATACCGGCCTCGATCAGGACTTTCCTGTCGAAGCCGCCGCCGACGATCTGCTGGCCGTGGAAGTCCGTGCTCAGTCTGCGGAAGGCCTGCGCGTCCTTGTCGATCACGGCGATCGAGTGGCCGAGGCGTTCCACCGCGGCCGCGAGCGACGACCCCACGCGGCCGCAGCCCATGATCACCACGTGCACGACCAGGCCTCCTCCGGTTCGCCTCCACCGCGTTAGGGCGGTGTGAGCATGAACCTACCGGTGGCTAGTCCGAACCGGTGACGCGACCGCATACCCTCTTGACTCGTGCCCAAGCTCGCATCCGTGGCGAAGCGCCTGCTGCTCGGCCGGCCCTTTCGGACCGACCGTCTCAGCCACACGTTGCTCCCGAAGCGCATCGCGCTTCCGGTGTTCGCCTCCGACGCGATGTCCAGCGTCGCGTACGCGCCCGAGGAGATCCTGCTGACGCTGTCGGTGGCGGGCGTCGGGGCATACGTGTACAGCCCATGGATCGCGCTCGTCGTGGTCCTCCTGATGGCGGCGGTCGTCGCGTCCTACCGGCAGAACGTGCACGCCTACCCGTCCGGCGGCGGCGACTACGAGGTGGCGACCGAGAACCACGGGCCGAAGTTTGGCCTGGTCGTGGCGAGCGCGCTGCTCGTCGACTACGTGCTCACCGTGTCGGTGTCGATCTCGTCGGCGGCGGCGAACATCGGGTCCGTCGTGCCGTTCGTCGCGACGCACAAGGCCGAGTTCGCGGTCGGTGCGATCGTGGTGCTGACCGCGATGAACCTGCGTGGCGTGCGCGAGGCCGGGGTGTTGTTCGCGGTCCCGACGTACGCGTTCGTGGTGGGCATCCTGGCGATGGTGATCTGGGGTGCGGTGCGGGTGTTCCTGCTCGGCGAGACCGTGTCGGCGGAGAGCGCCAACTTCGACATGCTGGAGGAGGGCGACCACCTCACCGGGTTCGCGCTCGTGTTCCTCGTACTGCGCGCGTTCTCGTCCGGCAGCGCCGCGCTGACGGGTGTCGAGGCGATCTCGAACGGCGTGCCGGCGTTCCGTAAACCCAAGTCCCGCAACGCGGCCACGACCCTGCTGGCGATGGGCACGCTGGCGATCGTGATGTTCCTCGGCCTGGTCATGCTGGCGTCGCTGACCCGCGCGAAGCTCGCCGAGGACCCGGCGCGGCAGCTGCTGAACGCGCCGGCGGGCTACGAGCAGAAGACGCTGGTGGCCCAGCTGGCGAACGCGGTGTTCGGCGGTTTCGACCCGGCCGTCTGGTACGTGATCTTCTTCACCGGCCTGATCCTGGTGCTGGCCGCCAACACGGCGTTCAACGGCTTCCCCGTGCTTGGCTCGATCCTGGCGCAGGACCGGTACCTGCCGCGCCAGCTGCACACCCGCGGCGACCGGCTGGCGTTCTCCAACGGGATCATCGGGCTGGCGGCGTTCGCGATCGTCCTGGTGGTGGCGTTCAACGCCGAGGTGACGCGGCTGATCCAGCTGTACATCATCGGCGTGTTCGTGTCGTTCGTGCTGAGCCAGAGCGGCATGATCCGGCACTGGAACCGGTTGCTCCGGGCGTCCCCGCCCGCCGAGGCGGCGCGGCGGATGAAGCGGTCCCGCGTGGTGAACGCCTGCGGCCTGGTCATGACCGCGACCGTGCTCGTGATCGTGCTGATCACCAAGTTCACGAAGGGCGCGTGGATCGCGATCGCCGCGATGGCGGCCATCTACGCGCTGATGACCGCGATCCGGCGGCACTACGACCGGGTGGCGGCGGAGCTGCGCGAGGTGGAGCTGAACCGGCCGACGTCGACGCTGCCGTCGCGCAACCACGCGATCGTGCTGGTGTCGAAGCTGCACCTGCCGACGCGGCGCGCGCTGGCCTACGCGCGGGCGACGCGCCCGGACGCACTGGAGGCGGTGACGGTGAACGTCGACGAGGCGGACACGCGGGCGTTGGTGGCGGCGTGGGAGAAGGAGGACTTCTCCGTGCCGCTGAAGGTGGTCGAGTCGCCGTACCGGGAGATCACCAAACCGGTGCTGGACTACGTGAAGCGCGTGCGTACGGACAACCCGCGCGACGTGGTCACGGTCTACATCCCCGAGTACGTCGTCGGCCGATGGTGGGAACAGCTGCTGCACAACCAGAGCGCGCTGCGCCTCAAGGGAAGGCTGCTGTTCCAGCCGGGTGTGATGGTGACATCCGTGCCATGGCAGCTGGCATCGTCGGAACGGCTGCGCGACCGCTACGAGGCCGCGCCCGGCGCTGTCCGACGTGGACTGTCCGGAAAGGACAAACGGTGAGCTGGCAGGACCGGCGGTTCACGGTCGAGGTCGGCCCCGTCGCGCACGGCGGCCACTGCGTGGCGCGGCACGAGGGTCGCGTGGTGTTCGTCCGCCACGCCCTGCCGGGCGAGACGGTCGTCGTCGAGGTCACCGAGGATCGCGGCGGCTCGTTCTGCCGCGGCGACGCGGTCAAGGTCGAGTCACCGTCCCCGGACCGGGTCGCTCCGTCGTGCCCGGTGGCCCGGCCGGGCGGCTGCGGCGGCTGCGACTTCCAGCACGTGGCGCCGGCGGCGCAGCGCGCGTTGAAGGCGGCGGTCCTCTCGGAGCAGATGTCCCGGCTGGCCGGCCTGGACGTGTCGGTGGAGGTGGAGGAACTCCCCGGCGGCCCGCTGTCGTGGCGCACGAGGGCCCGCCTGGCGACCGACGAGTCGGGCCGCCCGGGCTTCCGCGCGCACCGCAGCCACGAGGTGATCCCGATCGACGGCTGCCCGATCGCGGCCCCCGGCACGGTCGACCAGGTGGTGGGCCGCATCTGGCCCCCGTCGTCGTCGGTGACCGTGGCCGTCGACTCCTCGGCGACGACGCACATCGGCCCGTCGACGGCTGTCGAGACCGCGGCACGGCGGACGTGGCAGGTCCCGGCGGACGGCTTCTGGCAGGCCCACCCGGACGCGGCGGACGTGTACGTCGAGGTGGTCGAGTCCTGGGCGAAGCTGTCGCCGGGCGAGGCGGCATGGGACCTGTACTGCGGGGTGGGCCTGTTCGCGGCGGTCCTCGCGACCGAGGTGGGCCCGGCCGGCGAGGTCATCGCGGTCGAGTCGGCCCATCCGTCGGCCGAGGCGGCCGCCGACAACCTGGCCGACCTCCCACAGGTGCGGATCTTCGAGGGCCGGGTGGAGGCGGTGCTGCGGGCCGGCATCGGCCGCGCGCCCACCGTCGTGGTGCTCGACCCGCCCCGCACGGGCGCGGGCCGCAAGGTCGTGGAGTCGGTAGCCGGCCGGAGCCCCGAGCGGGTCATCTACGTGGCCTGCGACCCCGCCGCCCTGGCCCGCGACGTGGCGACCTTCGCCGACCACGGTTATCGGCTGGCGGATCTCCGGGCCTTCGACGCCTTCCCGATGACCCATCACATGGAGTGCGCGGCCCTGCTGACCCGCTGACTCACCAGGCGGGCCGCTCCTGCGCCCGTCCCTGGCCGTGCTGGAAGGGCATCGGGCCGCCGCCCGGCTGCTGCCGCGGGCCGGGCGGATAGGGCTGGGCCGCAAGTCCGGGCGGTGGTCCACCCGCCCGCTCGGGTCTCTCCGGGCCGCCCGCCGGGCCGGGCATCCCACCGGGCGGCGTCGGCTCGCCGGCCGTTCGCAGGCCGGCGCGCTGCCGCAGCCAGTCCGGGATGTGCTCGTCCGCCCGCGGGTAGAACCGCAGCTCGTCCGCGAAGCCGATCGGCGGCGGCAGCCGGCGCCAGCGCGGCTCCACGTCGGGCTCGAACTCCGCGCTGAAGCTGCTCGGCGGCTCCAGCAGGTACAGCGCCGACAGCCACGTCCCGCGCCCCGGCCGGTACATGCCCTGCCGCAGCTTGCCGAGTCCCTCGACGACGTCCACCGGCGGGCGCACCGGCTGCGGCGCGCCGTCCGGGCCGGTGACGAAAACGTCGACTTCGATGTGCTTGCCCACCGACCGGTACTCGGCGCGCACCTGCTGCCAGCCGTCCCCCGCCATGGTCAGCAGCGCCCGGCCCACCTGCCGGGTCAACTGGTCCTGCTCCGCCTGATCCATCACCGGTTGCGGCTCGATCACGTCCCCACCCTCTGTTTTCCCCTTTGGTGGGCACGACCTTACCGGGTGGCCACATCACCCAGCGTCGGGTTTGGACCGAACGAGAGTCCGAGCTGGAACGGGTGCATCGGCCATGTCGCGACAGCGAACCTGGTCAGGAGCCCGGCCGCGCGCATCGTCCGATCCGTGGCCGGCGAAGCCAGTAACTGTGTGTCGCCGCCAACCGGTTGTTGGTCTCGCCACACGGGTGCGCCGTGGGGGACGGGAGAAGTCTCGACGACGGAGTGCCATTCGCGACCGTCCGCGCGCAACATGATCAGCACAACGGGTGTCACCGGCACGTGCCAGCCGCCCGTCTCGATCGCCACGTACTCCCCGCGCTGCCCGGCCGCGACGACGACGTCGCCGAGCCAGCTGTAGAACTCCGACATCGCCTTGTCGTTGGCCGCGCGGTACGCCTCGTCCTCGGTCGCGGGGATGAGCTGAGTGCTCGCGCCGCCCAGATTCCCTTGCCCGTTACGGAAACGGTCGGTCAGGAACAGCGTGTTGCGCTCCGGCGTGAACAACGCGGCCTCGCGGAACCGCCGGTTGTCGATCTCGGTCCGCGACTCGATGCCGATGCCGAGACGGGTGCGTACGGCGACGGGATCGGTCAGGCGCCAGTAGCTGATGGCGTTCTCATGCCACAGCGGCAGGTACCCGCCGATCGGCAGTCCGATGAGGACGGTGTGCATGACGTCGCCGGCACCCACCGGCGGCTCGCCGGTGCGCGGCATCGCCGGACTCAGCTGCCCGGGCCGCTGAATTCCCATCGCCTGGGGTGAGCCGATCGGGTCAGCCATGCCTGACGGATAGGCCCCCGGTGACGCGACCGGTCGGCCGACGGCGGATGGCGGGTGGGCATTCGTGGCGTCCAGAGCGTTGTCGTGGAAGGCACGCGCGGTGGGAAACTCGGGCGCGATCTCCATGAACGAGCCCTGCC
The DNA here is from genome assembly GCA_035995025.1 of Actinophytocola sp. Lineage (GTDB taxonomy): Bacteria > Actinomycetota > Actinomycetes > Mycobacteriales > Pseudonocardiaceae > Actinophytocola. The sequence continues at coordinate 13,176 of DASYKY010000085.1, read as the reverse complement.
CGTCCGGTGCCGGCGGGAACGTGCCGGACCGTGTGGCGGCGGGATCGGGGAACCGGTTCGGCGCGCCGCCGGGGAAGGCGCCGTTCCCGGGCGACACGGCCGGGAAGGTGCCGGACGCGGCCGGGTGCCCGTTCGCGGCGCCGGTGGCCGGCGGGAGTGCGGGACGTCCATCCGGCGCGGCGCCCGGGCGCGCGGCGGGGAAGACGCCGGACCGCGCGGCGGCAGGATCGGGGAACCCGTTCGGTGCGCCGCCGGGGAAGGGGCGGTCCTGCCCGTTGGCTAAGCCCGGCGGCGGGTATGCGCCCGGGTAGCCGTTGATGGCGCTGGGCGAGATCTCGGGGAACGCGCCGGGATGGCCGTTGGTGGCGCCGGGCGTGATCTCGCGGGTGCTGGCGGCGTCGGGACGGCCGTTGTTGCCGGCCGCGATCTCGGGAAAGCCGCCCGGGCGCGCGGCGGTGGTGCCGAGACCGGGATCGCGGAAGGCACCCGGCCCGCCGACGGTCGGGGCATCGCTGAATGCGCCGCCGGTTGCCGGCGCGACCTCCGGAAACGCACCCGGCCGAGCGCTCGGAACGGCGCCGGGGTGGGCCTGGGACGGTGAGTCCGGAAAACCGCCTGGCCGAGCGCTCGGAACGGCGCCGGGGTGGGCCTGGGATGGTGAGTCCGGAAAACCGCCCGGCCGTGCGTTGCTGGTGCCCGGCGAGACTTCCGGGAATCCGCCCGCGGTGCCGGGCGAAGCCGTGCCGGGCGAAGCGTTGGGGAACCCACCGGGGCGAGCGTTTGCGCCGTTAGGGAATGCGCCGGGTTGGACGCTGCTGGAGGCGGGCGAGACCTCGGGGAATGCCCCAGAGCCGGCCATTCCTGAGGCGTCGGGAAAGGCACCAGGGCGGGCGCCGACGGTGCCGGGTGAGCTGTCCGGGAATGCGCCGGGGCGGGCGTTCGCGCCGTTGAGGTAGGCGCCTGGCTGGATGTTGTTGGAGGCGGGGGAGACCTCGGGGAATGCGCCGGGGCGGGCGCCCGTGGCGCCGGGTGAGCTGTCCGGGTAGGCGCCGGGGCGACCGCTTGCGCCGTTGGGCGAGCCGTCCGGGAACGCGCCGGGGCGGGCGTTCGCGTCGTTGGGGTAGCCGCGTCGCTGGACGCCGCTGGAGGCGGGAGAGACCTCGGGCAATGCGCCGGGCCGGGCGCCGGTGGTGCCGGGCGAATCGTGCGGGAAGGCGCCCGGGCGGGCGCCGTCGGCGCCGGGTGAGCTGTTGGCGAGGGTGCCGGGGTGGGCGTTTGCCGGGTTGTTGGGGTAGGCGCCTGGCTGGACGTTGTTGGAAGCTGCGGAGACCTCGGGGAATGCGCCCGGGCGGGCGCCGGTGGTGCCGGGCGAAGTCTCGGGGAATGCGCCGGGCCGGGCGCCGGTCGTGCCGGGCGAAACGTCCGGGAACGCCCCTGGCCGTGCGCCGGCGGTGGCCGGTGAAGCGTCGGGGAAGCCACCGGCCCGTCCGCCGTTCGGGTTGGGCGGGCCGCCGGGGCGGGCGTTTGCGCTGTTGGGGGATCCACCCGGGTGGGCGCCGGGCTGGGCGCTGCCGGACGCGGGAGAGACCTCGGGGTACGAGCCAGGAGACGCACCGGGCGAGACCGCGGGGAAGGTGCCCGAGCGGGTCGGCACCACCCTGCCCGCACCTGGGAAAGCGCCATCGGCCGCCGGCGGCGGCCCTGCGCCGGAGAAGCCGTCCTGGCGGGCACCGTCGTTCGGGTTGCCGCCGGCAGGTACGACTCGCCTGCTGCCGGTCGTATCCGGGGAGCCCAGCGGGAACGGCGGCGGCGTGCTGTTCGGCGACACGATCCGGCCGGCCCCGGACGGCTCCGGCGCGGCCTTCAAGTCGTCGGACTGGGTCATCCGGTGGGTGGACTTCTGGGCGACCGCCGCCTCGTCCGCGGCTCGCCTCGTGCGCGATGCCCGGGCGCCGATGGTCTCCGCGGGCGGCTCGCCATCGGTCGGCGGGAGCTGCCACGCCGACTGCGAGTCCAGCTTCGACCGGCGCGTCGCGGGCGGCGCCGAAGCGTCCTCCTCGGCCTTGGCGTGCCGGCTCGCGCGCCGGGATGCGGACGTCTCGCTGGACTGGGCGGCCAGTTGGGAGGTGCTCTCCACCAGCGACGGCGCCTCGAGCACGGGCACGTCCAGCGGCTCCGGGTCCGGGCGGTGGTGCGAGCCACTGGGCTGCTTGCCGGACGACTCCGACGACGCGGGCGGCAGCGCGGGGCGCTCGACCGGCGCGTGGAAGTCGGTGTGGTCGTTCGGGCCGGGGCCGTCCGGCCGGAACGACGGGAGCTGCGCGAACGCCGGGTCGATACGCGCGGTGTTGACCGTCCGGTTCGCCCACGTCCTGGCCCTGCTCAGCGGGTGTTCCGGGAACCGGCCGTCCCAGCGCTCCTCGTCGCCGACGTGCCACGGCAGCCGGCCCTCCAGCGCAGGCGCGTACGGGTGCGGGCGCACGAACGCCTCCGGCCCGACCTGTGCGATCACCGCCGACTCGCGGGCACCGGCGTTCTCGCCCTCGGCGCACTGGATGCGCAGCACCACCGAGCAGGTGGCCCTCGGCACGGTGAACGCGGCGATGAACGCCTGCCCGGAGTCCTGGTTGGGGATCGGCAGCTTGAGCAGCTGGTACAGCGCGGGCACGGAGTCGATCATGACGACGTGTGCCTCGATGAGCGCGCCGACCTCCGCCGTCTCGAGCGCGAGACGGTGACGGAGCAGTGGCAGGTCGGCGAGCGGCGCGGGCAGGTCTGGCACGAGGTCGATGTAGGTCAGGCTGACCTGGTCACCGGTCCGTGGGCAGAACCACGTGCGCTCGTCGTACTGCTCCATTCCGGAGGTGTCGAATGCGACAGGCACGCCCTGAGTGTAGGGGCGGCCCCTCCGCGGCGTGCGCTCGTAGACTGGCCGCAACCGGCCGAGACGTTCCCGCCGCCCGTCTGGGCGGCCAGAAACCGAGGTGACCAGCGGTGACCGACCATCCGAGCCTGCTCGAGTCCCTGCACGGGCCTGCCGACCTCAAGCGGCTGTCTTCGGAGGACCTGGCCAAGCTCGCGGTGGAGATCCGCGAATTCCTGGTCGACAAGGTGACGACGACCGGCGGGCACCTCGGCCCGAACCTCGGCGTCGTCGAGCTGACGATGGCCGTGCACCGGGTGTTCGACTCCCCGAAGGACGCGATCGTCTGGGACGTCGGGCACCAGGCGTACGTCCACAAGGTGCTGACCGGGCGGCAGGACGAGTTCGGCTCGCTGCGCCAGCAGAACGGGCTGTCCGGCTACCCGAGCCGGCAGGAGAGCGAGCACGACCTCGTCGAGAACAGCCACGCCTCGGCCGCCCTGTCCTATGCGGACGGTCTGGCCAAGGGGTTCGAGCTGCGGGGCGAGCGGCGGCACGTGGTCGCGATCGTCGGTGACGGCGCGCTGACCGGCGGCATGTGCTGGGAGGCGCTGAACAACATCGCCGCGGGCACGAACCGGCCGATGGTCATCGTGGTGAACGACAACGGGCGGTCGTACTCGCCGACGATCGGCGGGCTGGCCGACCACCTCGCGTCGCTGCGGCTGCTGCCGAGCTACGAGCGGGCGCTCGAGGGCGGCAAGCGGATGCTGCAGGGCACGCCGGTGGTCGGCAAGCCGCTGTACGCGGCGCTGCACGCGGCGAAGCGCGGCATCAAGGACGCGCTGAGCCCGCAGATCATGTTCGAGGATCTCGGCCTGAAGTACTTCGGCCCGGTCGACGGGCACGACATCGCCGCGCTCGAGGCGGCACTGCGGCGGGCGAAGGAGTTCGGCGGGCCGGTCATCGTGCACGCCGCGACCTGCAAGGGGCGCGGGTTCCCGCTGGCCGAGAACGACGAGGTCGACCAGATGCACCAGACCGACCCGATCGACCCGGTCACCGGCAAGCCGACGTCGGCCAAGGGCGCGACGTGGACGTCGGTGTTCGCCAAGGAGATGGTGGCGATCGGCGAGACGCGGCCGGACGTCGTCGCGGTCACCGCGGCGATGCTGCGGTCGGCCGGGCTGGAGCCGTTCGCGACGGCGTACCCGGACCGCTGGTTCGACGTGGGCATCGCCGAGCAGCACGCGGTGACGTCGGCGGCGGGGATGGCGATGGCGGGCCTGCACCCCGTGGTGGCGATCTACTCGACGTTCCTGAACCGGGCGTTCGACCAGTTGCTGATGGACGTGGCGCTGCACCGGCTGCCGGTCACGGTGGTGCTCGACCGGGCCGGCGTGACCGGGCCGGACGGGGCGTCGCACCACGGGATGTGGGACATGTCGATCCTGGGCGCGGTGCCGGGCATCCGGATCGCCGCCCCGCGCGACGCGGGCACGCTGTCGGAGGAGCTGGCCGAGGCGATCGCGGTGTCCGACGGGCCGAGCGTGCTGCGCTTCCCGAAGGCGTCGGTGGGCGCGGACATCCCGTCGCTCGAGCGGCTGGGCGTGGTCGACGTCCTGCGCCGGCCGGTGACGGACAAGCACGTGCTGCTGGTGGCGGTGGGCGCGTTCGCGGAGCTCGGCCTGGCGGCGGCGGACCGGCTGGAGGACCAGGGCATCGGCGTCACGGTCGTGGACCCGCGGTGGGTCGCGCCGGTGCCGCCGGAGCTCGTCGGCATGGCCGCGGAGCACCGCCTGGTGGTGACCGTCGAGGACGGCGGCCGGCACGGCGGTTTCGGCTGGTCGCTGGCGGCGGCGCTGCGGGACGCCGAGGTGGACACCCCGCTGCGCGATCTCGGGATCCCGCAGGAGTTCCACGGCCAGGGCACGCGCGCGGAGGTCCTCGTGCGGCTGGGGCTGACCGCGCAGCAGGTGGCGCGCAAGGTGACGGAGTGGACGGTCGACCGGATCGGCGAGCCCGCCCCGGCGCAGCACGTGCGGCCGGAGGGCTGATCCGGGCCGCCTCTACGCTCGCGCGGATGAGCGCACCAAAGTCACCGGAGCGCATGGTGTTCTTCGGCGATGCCGCCGTCGCCATCGCGATCACCCTGCTCGTGCTGCCGCTGACCGAAGCCGTCCCCGAGGCGATCGTCACGGAGCACAGCTCCCTCGACGTGATCGCCCACCTCCAGGGGCAGATCTATACCTTCCTCCTCAGCTTCGTCGTCATCGCCCGGCTCTGGGCCGCCCACCACCACCTGTTCGAACAGGTCACCGCGTACAACTCGACGCTGCTGCGCTGGCATCTTGCCTGGGTGTTCGCGATCGTGGTGCTGCCGTTCCCGACCGAGATGACCGCCGGGTTCGGCGACGACCCGTTCACGCCACTGCTCTACATCGGCACCGTTCTCGTCGCCAGCGCGTGCCTCACCGTTCTCGTGCTGGTCGTGCACCGGAACCCGGAGCTGCGCGACGAGGACCTGCCCGAGCGGCAGATCTTCAGCTCCGTCGCCACGACCGCGAGCCTGGTCGCCGCGTTCGGGATCGCGTTCATCCCCGGCGTGCGCTACTACGCGCTGTTCCTGCTGTTCGTCCCGCCGGTGATCATGCGCTTCCGGTACCGCGCCACTCGGTGACGCGGGCGAGGGCCGCTCGCGGTTGTCGGTACCTTTGTACCGTGCGGATTCTGATCGTCGAGGACGAGGAACCCCTGGCCGACGCCGTCGCCAGGGGGTTGCGTCGTGAGGGCATGGCCGTGGACGTCGCGCTGGACGGCGACGAGGGGCACGAGAAGGCCACCGTCACGCGCTACGACGTCGTCGTGCTCGACCGGGACCTGCCGGGCATGTCCGGCGACGAGCTGTGCCGGGAGATCGTCGCGTCCGGGCAGCTGACGCGGGTGATCATGCTGACCGCCTCCGGGTCGGTGGCCGACCGCGTCGAGGGCCTCTCGCTCGGCGCCGACGACTACCTCGCCAAGCCGTTCGCCTTCGACGAGCTCGTCGCGCGCGTCCGGGCGCTCGCCCGCCGCTCCACGCCCGTCACGCCGCCGGTGCTGCGCGCGGGCGACCTCGAGCTCGACCCCGCCCGCCGCACGGTCACCCGCTCCGGCGCACCGGTCGACCTGACCCGCAAGGAGTTCGGCGTGCTGGAGGTGCTGCTCGCCGCGTCCGGGTCCGTGGTCAGCAGCGAGGAGCTGCTCGAGCGGGTCTGGGACGAGCACGCCGACCCGTTCACCACGACCGTCCGGGTCACCGTCATGACGCTGCGCAAGAAGCTCGGCGAGCCCGGGATCATCGACACCGTCGTCGGGTCCGGCTACCGGGTGCCCGCGGCCGGCTCGGCGGCCTCGAGCGCCGAGCCCGGGTGAGCGTGCGCGGCCCGCGGCAAGGTCCCGGCCTGCGCGGCCGGATCACGCTGCTCGCCACCGCGCTGGTCGCGCTCGTCGCCGCCGTGCTGCTGTGGCTCGGGTGGATGCTCGCCGGCAACGCCGTCACCACGCCGACCCTGCCCGCCGGCACCACGATCATCGTCGACGGCGTGCCGGTGAAGGCCGAGCGGCTCGCCGAGGTGCTGCGGGACAACGCGCGGCTGCGGGTGCTCGTGGCCGGCTCGATCGCGTTCGTGTGCATCGTGCTCGCGACCGGGCTGCTCGCGTGGACGTTCACCGACCGCGTCCTCAAGCCGCTCCGCGACGTCACCGGCACCGCGCGCCGGCTGTCCGCCGAGTCGCTCGGCGAGCGGATCTCGCTGCGCGGCCCGCGCGACGAGGTCGCCGAGCTGGCCGACACGTTCGACGCGATGCTCGACCGGCTGCAGGCCACGTTCTCCGCGCAGCGCCAGTTCGTCGCGAACGCCTCGCACGAGCTGCGCACCCCGCTGTCGGTGATCCGCACCGAGCTGGACGTCACGCTGTCCGATCCGGACGCGGACGTCGCCGAGCTGCGCCGGATGGCCGGTGTGGTGCGGGACGCGACGTTGCGGGCCGGGCACCTCGTCGAGGCGCTGCTGCTGCTCGCGCGCACCGACGGCATGGGCATCGGGCTGGTCGAGCCCGTCGACCTCGCGTCCGTTGTGGACAGTGCATGGCAGCCGATCTCCGCCGACGCGGAGAAGCGCGGGCTGACCGCGACGTTCCACACCGGACCCGCGCCGGCCGCGGGCGACCCCGCGCTGCTCGAGCGCGTCGCCGGGAACCTGCTGGAGAACGCCGTGCGGCACAACGTCGACGGCGGCTGGATCGAGGTGCGGACCTCGGTCGTGCCGGAGTGGGCGAGCCTGCGGGTCAGCTCGTCCGGCGCGGTCGTGGACCCGGAGCGCGTCGAGGAGCTGTTCGAGTCGTTCCGGCGCGGCGGCGTGGACCGCACCGCGCACGAGGGCACCGGGCTGGGACTCGCGATCGTGCGGGCCGTGGTGCTCGCCCACCACGGGACGGTCACCGCGGAGGCGGTGCCCGGCGGCGGCCTGACGGTGTCCGCGCACCTGCCGACGACCGGGCCTCAGTAGACGCGCTGCACCAGATCGACGAGGCGCAGCCGCAGATCGCCGAACGGCAGCCGGTAGCCGCTCGCCGACGGCACCTGCAGGCCCAGCGCCGTGAGCAGGAAGTCGCGGACGGCGGCGGTCGTGCGGTCGTCCGGGTACTGCGCGCACGCCACGACGTAGCCGACGTGCACCAGCGGGTAGGGCACCGTGCCGTCGCCCGCCTCGTCGATGCTCGCGTGGAAGACGGCGGCCGACAGCTGGGTGTAGTCGTCAGTGGTGCGCACCGCGGAGTCCGCCGCGGCATCGACCGCGTCCGCGTCCGGCAGGGTCGCCTTGCCGCCGCCGACCACGAGCGAGACGACGGGCTCCTGCGTCGGGCTGACCAGCGGGTAGGGCAGGTAGCCGAGCGCGCCCGTGACGCTCCGGACCGCGGTGAGCATGTCGGCGTCGGACTGCTCTCTCATCGCCGCCTTGCCGGTGAACTCGGGCCCCTCGCCGGACCGCCAGCCGCCGACCGCGGTCAGGTACTGCTGGATGGTCTGGGTGCTCTGCGCGTCGTCGGCGCGGGCGATCACCGTGATCGCGGTGGCGGGCAGCCGGGTGCCGGGGTTCAGCTCGGCGAGCGCGCGGTCGTTCCACTTCACGATGCGGCCGCTGAGGATCGCGGCGACGGCCGGCGGGTCGAGGCGCAGCTCGTCGATGTCGGGCAGGTTGTACGCGAGCGCCACCGGTGTCAGCACGATCGGCACCTGCACGACGAGGTCCTTGTTGGCGGGTGCGCCGAGCCCGGCGCAGCGCGCGGCGACGGCGGCGATCTCCCCCTGGTCGCTGCCGAGCACGTGGTCGGCGACCGCGAGGTCGGCCTCCCCGGTGGCGAACTGCTGGACGCCGAACGTGGTGCCGGCGGGGACGTAGTCGAGGGTGCTGCCGGGACAATGGATGCCCCACTGCTCGGCGATGGTCGTGACGGCGACGCGCTGGAAGGCGGACCCGCTGCCGGCGAGATGCTCGGAGCCGGCGCAGGTGGGCGCAGTGGTCTCGGTCGTGGTGGCGCCGCCGCCCGCGGGCGTGGCGCCCTCGGCGGCGACAGGCGTTCCGGCGATGGTGTTGCGGTGGACAAGGGGCACGATGACCGCGGCGGCGAGCAGAACCGCGGCGGCGAGCCCGACGAGTCTTCGTCTTCGTTCGCGGCCGGGTGCCCCGGGTCGGGACGGGCGGTCCGGGGTGGCGTAGCCGACGGGCTCGATCACGTGTCCCCCGCCGTGGGGATCGCCGCTGTGCGGATCACTGTGCGGATCACTGTGCGGATCGCCGCTGTGGAGACCGCCGCCTTGGGGACCGCCGCCGAGCAGGCTCGTGGGCGCGTCGCCCGCGGTCGGGTCCGCCGTGACGCCCACCGACGCCGCGGCCACGGCGTCGGCGGCCGCGCGAAGAGCGGCGAGGTCGTGCGGGTCGATGGGCGGCGCGGTCAAAGTGACCTGCGGCTCCGCGGTCGCGACCGCGGCGTCCTCACCCGGGACGGGGAGTGCCTCGAGCGAGCCAGCCGCGCCTTCGCCTGCCATGCTCGCCGCCAGCTCGGGCACGCTGACCTGCGGCGAGTCGGGAACGCCCGGCGGCTTGCCGACGACGTCGGTGGGCAGGCGGGTCGACAGGTCGAGCGGGTTGGGCGCGGGCGCTTCGGCAGTCTCCGGCTCGGCGGTGAGCGGGCCGACGATCGCGTCGCCGGGAATGCCGGCCGACAGGTCGAGGGGGTTGGTCGGCGGGTTCGTCGCGGCGTAGGCGGGCGCGTCGACCGGGTCGGCGTCGGCGGTGTCGGCCTCGGGCGTGATCGGCCCGACTATGGCGTCGCCGGGGATGCCGGTGGACAGATCGAGCGGGTTGGCCGGCGGGGTGGTCGCCCGGTAGGTCAGCCGCCTGGGCTCGTCGGGCACCGCGTCGGCCGGGATGGGTCCGACGATGGCGTCGCCGGGGATGCCGGTGGACAGGTCGAGCGGGTTTGTCGGCGGGTCGGTCGACGGATAGGCCAGCGGGTCCCCGGCAGGCTCGTCGACCGGGCTCGCGGGCACCGGGCCGACGATCGCGTCCGCCGGGATGCCGGTGGAGAGGTCCAGCGGGTTTGCGGGCGGCTCGGTGCCGACGTAGGCGAGCGGGTCGCCGGCCGGGCGCGTGCGGCAGAAGTCCGCGATCTCCGCCGGTGACGGGCGGGCGGCCGGGTCGTTCGCCGTGCATCGACGGGCCAGCGTGCGGAGCGGCTCGGGGATCTCGTCCACCGGCGGCCCGGCCTGCCCGGTAGCCAGGTACGCGACCAGCTCGCCCAGCGCGCGGACGTCCGCCTCGGGTTGGCCCTCGTCCGGGCCGAAGCCGACCAGCCGCGGGCCTTCGGCCAGCACGGTGCCGGCGTCGAGGGCGCCGTGCACCAGGCCCGCGCCATGCAGCGCCGCCAGCGCGTCCGCGATGTCCGCGGTCAGCCGCAACGCCTCGGGGACCGGCAGCGCGCCCCGCTCGTCGACCGTCTCCCGAAGCGACGGACCGTACGCCACCGCCAGCCAGGGCTCGGTCGCCCCGGGGTCCGAGCCGCGCAGATGATCACCCGCGGCCGCGACGGCCCGGGCGAACCGGTCGGGAGATGCCTCGCCGCCATCGCGTGCGACGGTGACGGCCGCCGCTTCGCCGTCCGCGGTGTGTCCCAAGTAGACACGGCCGGCGGTGCCGAGACGGCCGTCGAGGGTGTAGGGACCCACCTCCCGCGGGTCGTCCGAAGCGAGCGGTCGCAGCACTGGCGCACCCTTCCCCTCGCCCCCCTTTCGAAAGTTACCCGCCCGGGGTACGACTCAGGAAGAACGGGTTTCCAGCCGCTGCGCCAGCGCCATCGCGTCCCGGGGTGCCTTCACCTTGGCGTCGTTGTCGAAGTACGCGTACGCATCAACGCCTTGCGCCGTCCAGCCGCGGATGCGCTGCGCCCAGCCGTCGAGTGCCTCGCCGGTGTACCCGCTGACGTAGAGCTCCGTGCCGCCGTGCAACCGGACGTACGCGAAGTCCGCCGTCACGTCCTCCAGGTACGGCCAGTCGGCCGCCGCGTCCGCGATCACCAGGCCGACGCCGTGCGCCCGCAGCAGGCCGGGAAATGCCGGGTCGGTGAAGCTCGCGTGCCGCACCTCCAGCGCGTGGCGCACCGGCCGGTCCGCGTCGGTCGTCGTCCAGGCGCGGCCGTCCAGCCGCTCGTCGTGCCGCGCGGCCAGCTCGGCGGCCGCGGTCGTGGTGCGGGGCAGGCGGTCGAAGAACGCCGCGAGCAGTTCCGCGTCGTAGGCGAGCGTCGGCGGCAGCTGCCAGAGCAGCGGGCCGAGCTTGCCGCCCAGCGCGAGCACGCCCGAGGCGAAGAAGTTCGCGAGCGGCGCGTCGACGTCGCGCAGCCGCTTCATGTGCGTGATGAACCGGCCGCCCTTGACCGCGAACACGAAGTCGTCCGGCGTCTGGTCGCGCCAGGTCTCGTAGCTCGACGGGCGTTGCAGCGCGTAGAACGAGCCGTTGATCTCGACGGAGTTGACCTGCCGCGACAGGTACTCGAGCTCGCGGCGGTGCGCGAGCCCGCGCGGGTAGAACTCACCGCGCCACGGCGGGTAGACCCAGCCCGAAGTGCCGATCCGGACCCGGCCGGTCACTCAGCCGGCGCGCCGTCGAGCGCGATGGACAGCGCGTCGACGGTCAGCGAGATCTGCCACTCGCGGGCGCCGCCGGCCCGCAGCGAGCCGGCGACCGCGTCGGCGGACAGCGGGTCGGGCGGGCGCCAGCACGTCCGACGCACCAGGTCGGGCTGCAGCAGGTTCTCGATCGGCAGCCGGTTCTCCTCGGCGATCGTCGCCAGCTGCGCGCGGACCGCGGCCAGCCGCGCGGCGGCCGCCGGGTCGCGGTCGGCCCACCGGTTCGGCGGCGGCGGGCCGTCGTGCGGCGGCGACGGGTCGGGCAGCTCGCTCCTGGGCAGCTGGGCAGCCGTGCGCAGCGCCCGCACCCACGTCTCGGCGATCCGCCGCTGCGAGCGGCCGCGGAACACCGGCAGCTGCAGCAGGGCGACCTCGTCCTCCGGCGCCGCGACGGCCGCCTGCACTATCGAGCTGTCCGGCAGCACCCGGCCGGGCGCGATGTCGCGCTGGCGAGCCAGCGCGTCGCGGGTCTCCCACAGGGAGCGGACCGCGGCCAGCCCGCGCGGCGAGCGGACCCGGTGGATGCCCGACGTGCGCCGCCACGGTTCGGCCCGCGGCGGCGGGGGCGGGGCGACGCGCAGTGCCTCGAACTCCTCGAGCGCCCACTCGAGCTTGCCCTGCGTGGCCAGCTCCTCCTCGAGCACGTTGCGCAATGGCACCAACAGCTCGACGTCGAGGGCGGCGTAGTCCAGCCAGTCCTGCGGCAGCGGCCGGCGCGACCAGTCGGCGGCGCCGTGGCCCTTCTCCAGCCGGTAGCCGAGCAGCAGCTCGACGAGTGTGCCGAGCGCGACCCGCTCGAAGCCGGCGAGGCGGCCGGCGAGCTCGGTGTCGAAGAGCCGCGCGGGGCGAAGTCCCAGCTCGGCGAGGCAGGGGAGGTCCTGGGAGGCGGCGTGCAGCACCCACTCGGCGTCCGCGAGCGCGGCGATGAAGGGGTCGATGCGGTCGTTCACGGCGACGGGGTCGAGCAGGACCGTGCCCGCACCCTCGCGGCGCACCTGCACCAGGTAAGCGCGCTGGGAGTAGCGATAACCGGAGGCTCTCTCGGTGTCGACCGCGATCGGCCCGTGGCCGGCGGCGAGTGCCGCCGATGCCTCCTCGAGCGCTACGAATGTCGCGACCACGTCCGGTGTGCCCTCTGCTGGTTTCGTCAGCAGCACCGGTTCTGGTCGTGCCTCCTCGTCAGTACTCGTCCCCGATTCCTCCACGGCGGATGACCATACGGGACGAGCGAACACGTCGTGCGCCTAACAAGGAGTTATGCGTCGAACACCGGTGGATCGGGGAGCGCATTGTGCCCCGCGCCCCGATCCACCGAGTGTCAGATCAACGAATCACACCGGCCCTCATGGCCAGTGCGACCATCTGTGCCCGGTCGCCGGTGCCCAACTTCCGGCCGATCCGCGAGAGGTGGCTCTTCACTGTCAGTGCAGACAGATTGAGCCCCTCTCCGATCTCTTTGTTGGACTGACCGTCCGCGACCAGCTGGAGAACTTCGACCTCGCGAGCGGAAAGCTCGCGCGGGGTGTTGTCGGTGCCAGGGACCCGCGTGCCCGTGGCGAGGATTGGCGCGACACTCGGGTCGGCGTATACGCCGCCTTCGAGCACCCGCCGGACCCCGTCGGTCACGACCACCGGCGAAGCCGACTTCAGCAGATAGGCCTGAGCCCCTGCTTGGAAGGCCGAACGCACGGCGTACGGATCGTCTGACGACGCCAGCACCACGATCCGCGGCCAGCCATGGCCTCGGAGCTCGGTCACCAGCTCAATTCCACTGCCATCCGGCAACCCAAGATCGAGTATTGCCAGGTCACATGGCCCAGTGGCCAGCGCCCTCGCTCTCGCCTCGGCCACCGTGGCAGCCTCGTGGACGGTACCCGCGCCCATCTGGGTCAACCGGGCAGCTATCGCCTCCCTCAACAACGGGTGGTCATCGACCACCAGCACCGAGAACAGCTCTTCCCGCGGGTGCGGGACCATGTTCGCCGGCAACACGCCGGCTGGCGTGGTTCGAACGGCCTGACCTAAGCCGACGGCAGCCACGTCACTACCTCCCTGGAGTCGGTCGTGCCCCCCGACCTACACCGGG
>DASYKY010000084.1:0-8636 GCA_035995025.1 Actinophytocola sp. | reverse complement strand
GCGGACGCGCTCTGGTACCCGGTCGGCTTCACCGCCGGCTACCTCGCGCTGATGCTGTTCGTCGCCGCGCCGCTGCGCCGGTCCGGCGCCTACACGCTGCCCGACTTCTGCGAGGCCCGGCTCGGCTCCCGCGCGCTGCGCCACCTCGCCGCCGCGTTCGTCGTGTTCATCGGGATCCTCTACGTCGTCCCGCAACTGCAGGCCGCCGGCCTGTCGATCGCGAACATCCTGCCGGTGCCCACCTGGGTCGGCGCGCTGCTCGTGACGGTCGTGGTGATCGTCAACGTGTTCGGCGGCGGGATGCGCGCGATCACCGTGGTGCAGGCGTTCCAGTACTGGCTCAAGCTGTTCGCGATCGCCGCGCCGACGTTCGTCATGTGCGTCCTGTTCATCGGCAACGGCGGCCCGCGCGGCAGCCAGATCACCGGCCTGACCGAGGACCTGCCGCCGGCGTTCACGAGCGCCACCACCGTCCACGTCACAACCCCGGTGACGGTCCGCGTCGACCACGCGGTGGTGCTCAGCGCCGAGGGCACGGTCGACGGCGACCCGGCGAAGGGGACCGTCTACTGGCCACCCGGCGAGCACACCGCCGACGCGGGCACCGACCTGCACTTCTCGGCGGGCTCGACGGTTCCGGTCGTGGTGGGTGCGCCGATCGAGAACACGAGCTGGCTGCGCCCGGTCGCCGCACCCGGTGACCTGTTCACCACGTACTCGCTGATGCTGGCCCTGTTCCTCGGCACGATGGGCCTGCCGCACGTGCTGGTTCGCTTCTACACCAACCCGGACGGCCGCGCGGCCCGCCGGACCACGCTGCACGTGCTGCTCCTGCTGTCGTTGTTCTACCTGTTCCCGATCCTGCTCGGTGCACTGTCCCGGCTGTACGTACCGGAGCTGCTGGTGACCGGCAAGACCGACGCGGCCGTGCTGCGGCTGCCCACCAAGATCGCGCCCGGGCTGCTCGGCGAGATCCTCGGCGCGATCACCACGGCAGGCGCGTTCGCGGCCTTCCTGTCCACGTCGTCGGGGCTCGTGGTGAGCGTGTCGGGCGTGCTGTCGACCGACGTGCTGCGCGGCCGGGTGCGGGACTTCCGGTTCGCCACGGCGATCGCCGGCGGCGCGCCGCTCGCGCTCGCGATCGTGCTGCGGCCCTCGGACATCTCGCTGTCGGTCGGCATGTCGTTCGCGCTCGCCGCGTCCACGTTCTGCCCGGTGCTGCTGCTCGGCGTGTGGTGGCGCAAGCTCACCTGGGTCGGCGCGGCCGCCGGCATGATCGTGGGCGGAGGTCTCGTGCTGTCCTCGTTGGTGCTGAACACGGTCAGCGGGTTCACCGGGAACTGGGCACCCGGCGTGCTCGGCCAGCCCGCGCTGATCACGGTCCCCATCGCATTCCTTACGGTGATCCTCGTGAGCAAGGCTACGCAGAACAAGGTGCCCGCGGACGTGGCGCAGATCCGGCTGCGCATGCACGCCCCCGACGGGCTCGGTTTCATCCGCGACCGCGCGGTCGCCCGGTTCGGCACCGCCGAGGAACGCGCGCGCCTGGCCGACGGGCGGCACCGCAAGTGAGGCCGGTGGTCGCCGACGACGGACGTCGGCTGTGGGCGGTGGCGACCGGCACGGGCGAACCGCTGCTGCTGTGCCACGGCGGGCCCGGGCTGTGGGACATGTTCGGCGACGCGGCCGCGATGCTGCGCGACCGGCTCCGGCTGATCCGCTGGGACCAACGCGGCTGCGGGCGCTCCGAGCGGCGCGGGCCGTACTCGATGGCGCGCGCGGTGGCGGATCTCGACGCGGTGCGCGCGTACTTCGGGCTGGAGCGGGTCGCCGTGCTCGGCCACTCGTGGGGCGCCCAGCTCGCGCTGCGCTACGCGCTGGACCACCCCGACCGGGTCAGCAAGCTGGTGTACGTGTCCGGCACCGGGCTCGGCTTCGACTGGCACGCCGCGTACGAGAAGAACCTCGCGGCCCGGCTCGGCGACGACCTGCCGCGGGTGACCGAGCTGCGCGAACGCGGCCGCACGGTCGAGGAGGACCGCGAGCTCGCGGTCCTGCAGTGGTCGGCGGACTTCGCCGACCCGACGACGGCCGCCGGTCACGCCGAGCGGATGGCCACCCCGTGGCTCGAGGTGAACTACGAGTGCAACGCGGTGCAGAACGCCGAGGACAAGCGGGCGTGGCGCGAGCCGGAGCTGGTCGAGGAGTGCCGGAAGCTGCCGGTGCCGACCTTGGTCATCGATGGCGCGCAGGACATCCGGCCGCGCTCGGCGGTGGACTCGTTGGCGGCGGCGCTGCCGACGGTGACGCGCGTGACCCTGCCGGACGCGGGTCATCTGCCGTGGCTGGAGGACCCGGCGGGCTTCCGCACGGCGTTGACGTCGTTCCTGTCGCGGTCGTAGGGCGGGCATCACGGCCATTACCATTTGTCCGAGCCCCGGTCGCCGAGGATGGGAGCGCTGATGGCGGTCTCCGCCGACCAAGCGCCTGACCCGGCACCGGCGCGGGCGCGTCTTCGGCCCTGGTCGCGGTCCGACCCGGTCGCGCTGCTGAATGCCGCGCGGCACATCGCCGACGAGCTGAAGGGCGGCCTGGGCGGTCCCGGCGCCCGGGCGGCCGCGCGCGGCATGCGGCGGTTGCTGGAGGCCGACCGGGTGGGTCTGGCCGACCTGTCGGGCCGGCCGATCTGGGCGCCCGCGCCGCCCGCGGACGAGCGGGCGGCGACCGAGCTGGTCGAGGAGGCCCTGCACAGCGAGACGAAGGCCGGCCGCCCGCCGCTGGTCGCGGTGCCGCTGCACGTCCACCACGAGCTCGCCGGCGTCCTGGTGGTGGCCGGAGCGGTGCGCCGCTCGGCGGTGCGGGAGGCGGCGGGCTGGGTCGTCGAGGCGCTGGAGCGCGGCCGGCTCGAGGCGTCCGCCGAGCAGGCCGCGCAGGCGGAGCTGCGGGCGCTGCGCGCGGAGATCTCGCCGCACTTCGTCTACAACGCGCTGACCGTGATCGCCGCGCTGGTGAGTTCCGAGCCGGACCGGTCGCGCGAGCTGATGATCGACTTCGCCGACTACATCCGGTACAGCCTGGCCCGGCACGGCGAGTACACGACCGTCGCCGACGAGTTCCACGCCATCGAGACGTACCTGGCGCTGCAGCGCGCGGTGCTGGGCGAGCGGCTGCAGGTGCAGGTCCGGGTGGCGCCCGAGGTGCTCGCGGTGGCGCTGCCCTACCTGGTGCTGCAACCGCTGGTGGAGAACGCCATCCGGCACGGCATCGAGCCGCGGGCGGCCACGGGGCACGTGCTGGTGCGCGGCGAGGCCGAGGGCAACGACTGCGTGATCAGCGTCGAGGACGACGGGCTCGGCATGGACCCGGCGCTCGCGGAGGAGATCCTCGCCGGCCGCGGCGGCACCGACAGCGTCGGTCTGGCCAATGTGGACAGACGGCTGCGCAACGTCTACGGCTCGTGGTACGGCCTGGTGGTGGAGACCGCGCCGAGCGAGGGGACGCGCGTCGTGGTGCGCATCCCGCGGTTCCAGCCTGGGGTGATGCCGGGATGACCGGGCTCTCGGTACTCGCCGTGGACGATGTCCCGCCGGCCCTGGACGAGCTGTGCCGCCTGTTGCGCGAGTCGCCGTCGGTGTCGGACGTGTCCGCGGCCGGCGACCCGCTCTCGGCGCTGCGCACGATCCAGAACGGCCGGTTCGACGCGGTGTTCCTGGACATCTCGATGCCGGGCCTGGACGGTCTGGAGCTGGCGTCCCTGCTGGCGAAGCTGTCCGAGCCGCCGGCGATCGTGTTCGTGACGGCGTACGAGCAGCACGCGGTGGCGGCGTTCGGCATCGGCGCGGTGGACTACCTGCTGAAGCCGATCCGCGCCGAGCGCCTGGCCGACGCGCTGGTCCGGATCAACCGTGTTGTCCCGGCGGCACGCCCGCCGTCCGAGCAGCTCCCGGACGCGATGGCCGCGCTGCCGGTCGAGAGCGAGGGCCGCACGCGCTACGTCCGCCGCGGCGAGGTCCTGTTCGTCGAGGCCCACGGCGACTACGTCCGTCTACATGCGACTTCCGGGGTGCACGTGGTGCGGATGCCGATCTCGCGGCTGGAGGAGTACTGGGGCCCGGCGGGGTTCGTCCGCGTGCACCGGGGTTACCTGGTGGCGCTGGCCGGGGTCCGCGAGCTGCGCAGCGACTCGATCGGTGGCCTGCTGGCGCACACCGACCTCGGCGACGTCCCGGTGAGCCGCCGCCACGCCAGAGACCTGCGCGAACGCCTGCTGTCAGCGGCGCGCAACGGCCAGCTGGACCGCTTCGAGCGGCGAGTCTGATGACGGGCCACAAGCGGATCGCGGTGATGAGCCCGCAGACCCGCCTGGCCCACTCCCGAAGACGCCTGCGCGGCCGCTGGCGAGTCCCGAAGCTGGACCCGGCGGGCGCCGAGCGGGCGATGCAGCTGTACAAGGCCCAGCGCCGCCTGGCGATCGTGCCGCTCGCCGTGCTGTTCGCCGGCGTGCTGGGCCTGCCCCTGGTCTTCGCCGTGTTCCCGGCCCTCGACGACCTGCGCCTGCTGGGCATCCCGGTGTCCTGGCTGGCGCTGGCCGTCCTCCCGTACCCGGCGCTGACCCTGCTGGCCGGCTGGCAACTCCGCCGAGCCGAACAGGCCGAGGACGACACCCCATGAGTTGTCCACAAGGCACCCAGCTGTCCACAGCAGACGGCCACGCCCCCTTTTCCTCGCCCCCCGCCAATAGACTGGACCCATGGGGTGCCCCCGGGGAGGGTGGGGGCGCTCGAGAGCGGGGTGACACACGCGCGGGTGCGCGCGGGGGCTTTTGGCGGAAGTGGCACGGGTTGTCCACAGGGGCGGCCTGTGCGGGCCGGAACCGTCAGACCCCGCCCGTACGCTGGATTCCGGGGGCCGGAGGCCAACAGGCAGGCGCCACGTGATCATCGCCTTCGCGGTCGCGCCCGTCGTCCTCGTCACCATCCTCATCGGACTTCGGGGCGTGGCCGCCATGCGCACCACGTCCGACTTCCTCGTCGCCAGCCGGCGGGTGAGCCCGCTGCTCAACTCCGCCGCCGTCTCCGGCGAGTACCTCTCCGCCGCGTCCTTCCTCGGCGTCGCCGGCCTCGTGGTCAAGGACGGCATCGGCTCCCTGTGGTACCCGGTCGGCTTCACCGCCGGCTACATCGCGATGCTCGTCCTCGTCGCCGCCCCCATGCGCCGAAGTGGCGCCCTCACCGTCCCCGACTTCGCCGAGGCCCGCCTCGCGTCCCCGGCCCTGCGGCGCGTCACCGCCGTCGTCATCCTCGTCATCGGCGGCCTCTACCTCGTCCCGCAGTTCCGCACCGCCGGCCTCGTCCTGTCCGCCGTCAGCGACAGCCCCTACTGGGTCGGCGTCGTCATCGCGGGCGCCGGCGTCGCCGTGACGCTTGCCCTCGGAGGCATGCGCGCGGCCACCTACGTCCAGGCCTTCCAGTTCGTCCTCAAGCTCTTCCTCTTCATCGTCCCGCTCATCTGGCTGCTCATCGAGGTCGGCCCGCAGGTCCGCGACGAGGCCGTGCACCCCGTCGAGTTCACCGAGTTCGACCACGACACCCGGGTCGACTTCCGCGTCGGCACCACCCTGACCTTCGCCGAGCCCACCACCGTCCACATCGGACGCACAACCGAGGTCAAGCAGGGCGACTGGGACGTCCCCGAAGGCAGCACCGTGACCTTCCCCGAAGGCGCGAAGGTCCCGGAGGTCACCGGCGAGGCGCGCCCCGGCGGGCGCGGCTGGGAACGCCCGCTGCTCGACCTGCAGGACGCCGGCCATCCGCTGCTCGGCACCTGGGCCCTGGTCGTCGCCCTCGCGCTCGGCACCATGGGCCTGCCGCACGTGATCATGCGCTTCCACACCAGCCCCGACGGCCGCGCCGCCCGCCGCACCGCCGCGTTCACGGTCGCCCTGCTGAGCGTCTTCTACCTGTTCCCGGGCATCTACGGCGTCCTCGGCCGCGTCCTCGTCCCGCAGCTCTACCTCTCCGGCGCCACCGACATCGCCGTCGTCGCACTCCCCGCCCAGGTCGACTCCGGCTGGCCCGGCGACGCCTTCACCGCGCTGCTCACCGGCGGCGCGTTCGCCGCGTTCCTCGCCACCTCGCTCGGCCTGGTCCTCGTCGTCTCCGGCGCGATCTCCTACGACCTGCTCCCCGGCGGCCTCCGCCGGCTCCGCTTCACCGTGGTGGCCGTCGCCGCGGTGGTCGTCCTCCTTGCCCTGCAGGCGATCCGCATCGACGCGGGCGTGCTCGTCACCTGGGCGTTCACCGTCGCCGCGTCCACGTTCTGCCCGCTGCTCGTGCTCGGCATCTGGTGGGCCCGCCTCACCGTCGCCGGCGCGATGAGCGGCGTGCTCGTCGGCCTGTTCGCGTCCAGCGGCGCGTTCGTCGGCACGCTCTGGGGACTGCCGGTCCACGGCTGGCTCGCGATCCTCGTCGCCCAGCCCGCGCCCTGGACGGTCCCGCTCGCGTTCGCCACGATGATCGTCGTCTCGACCCGCGGACGCCCGCCGACCTGGGCGCGGACGGCCATGCTTCGCCTGCACCTCGACGAGGACCGCCCCACCACGCCGGCGGATCGCCTGCGGGCCCTTCGCAACGAGAACGTGACGTAGGCCACTCGACCCGTTACGCGAACCGTTCGTCAGCCGTTCGTCGCTGCCTGGCGCGATCCGGCTACGGACGATGTTGCGGAGAGTGGCTTCTTTCTAGGGTTATCTGCACAAATCTCCCTTCTTGGCCCCTCCAGGAGGCACCGTGAGTAGCACCGACCAGGGCTCGCCACCGACGCCGGGCCCTGACTGGGCCGACGTCCAGCAGAGCGCGGAGTTCACCGAGCTGCGCCGCCGCCTGCGCCGCTTCGTGTTCCCGATGACCGTGGCATTCCTCGTCTGGTACCTGCTGTACGTGCTGATGAGCGACTACGCGCACGGCTTCATGGACACCAAGGTCTTCGGCAACGTCAACGTCGGACTCCTCTTCGGCCTGCTGCAGTTCGTGTCCACGTTCGCCATCACGAGCGTGTACGTCCGCTTCGCCAACCGGAAGCTCGACCCGCTCTCGGAGAAGATCCGCGGTGACGTCGAGGGCACGGCCTCCGACTCCGACTCCGACGTAGAGGACGGTGCGCGATGAACCTCGCCGCGGGCGTCGAGGGCAGCAACCCGGCCCTCAACATCTCCATCTTCGCCGTCTTCGTCGTGATCACCCTGGTGATCGTGTTCCGCGCCAGCCGCAACAACAAGACGGCGGTGGACTACTACGCCGCCGGCCACTCGTTCACCGGCGCGCAGAACGGCATCGCGATCTCCGGTGACTACCTGTCGGCGGCGTCGTTCCTCGGCATCGCCGGCGCGATCGCGGTCAACGGCTACGACGGGTTCCTCTACTCCATCGGCTTCCTGGTGGCCTGGCTCATCGCCCTGCTGCTGGTCGCGGAGCTGCTGCGCAACACCGGCAAGTACACGATGGGCGACGTGCTGAGCTTCCGGATGCGGCAGCGTCCGGTGCGCGCCGCCGCGGCGGTCTCCACGCTCGTCGTGTCGATCTTCTACCTGCTGGCCCAGATGGCCGGCGCGGGCGGACTGGTCGCGCTCCTGCTCGGCATCGAGGCCAAGGCCGGCCAGGCACTCGTGATCGCGGTCGTCGGCGTCATCATGATCCTGTACGTGATCATCGGCGGCATGCGCGGCACCACGTGGGTGCAGATCATCAAGGCGACGCTGCTGATCATCGGCGCCTTCGCGATGACCGTGTGGGTGCTGGGCAAGTACGGCTTCAACCTGTCGAGCCTGCTCGGCAGCGCGGTCGAGAAGGTCGGTGAGGGCGGCGAGAAGCTGCTCAACCCGGGCGCGCAGTACGGCAAGACCGGCACCACGCAGCTCGACTTCGTGTCGCTGGCCCTCGCGCTCGTGCTGGGCACGGCAGGCCTGCCGCACGTGCTGATGCGGTTCTACACGGTGCCCACGGCCAAGGAGGCGCGGAAGTCGGTCGTCTGGGCGATCTGGCTGATCGGCATCTTCTACCTGTTCACGCTGGTGCTCGGCTACGGCGCGGGCGCGCTCGTCGGTGCGGAGACGATCACCGCGGCGCCGGGGAAGACGAACTCGGCGGCGCCGCTGCTCGCGTACGCGCTGGGCGGGACCGTGCTGCTCGGCATCATCGCCGCGGTGGCGTTCGCGACGATCCTCGCCGTGGTCGCCGGCCTGACGATCACCGCGTCGGCCTCGTTCGCGCACGACATCTACGCCAACGTCATCAAGAAGGGCACCGTCGACGACAAGACGCAGGAGGTCAAGGTCGCGCGCATCACCGCCCTGGTGATCGGCGCGATCGCGATCGTCGGCGGCATCGTCGCCAACGGGCAGAACATCGCCTTCCTCGTGGCGCTGGCCTTCGCGATCGCGGCGTCGGCGAACCTGCCGACGATCCTGTACTCGCTGTTCTGGAAGAGGTTCAACACCAGCGGCGCGCTGTGGAGCATCTACGGCGGCCTGACCGTGTGCCTGGTGCTGATCATCTTCTCGCCCGCGGTGTCCGGCAAGCCGATCAACCCGGCGACCGGCAAGAGCGACTCGATGTTCCAGAACGTCGACTTCCACTGGT
>DASYKY010000083.1:0-74132 GCA_035995025.1 Actinophytocola sp. | reverse complement strand
CATGCTGGTGAGGCGTGCTTCTTGCTCGCCTTCGGGTGTGGTGACGTGCACGGAACGAGCCCGGCGATCGATCCGGACGAGCCCGTCGTCGTACACCTCGCTCAAGTCGTTCTTCGCGCCGTCCTTCTTGCCGGCCCGGCGCAGCAGCGCTTCGGCGCGGGCGAGGAGCTCGTTGTTGGTGAAGGGCTTGGTGACGTAGTCGTCGGCGCCGGCGCGCAGCCCGCGGACCTTGTCGGTCTCCTGCCCGTGTGCGCTGAGCATCAGTACCGGCACGTCGGCCAGGTCGCGGATGCGCTCCAGTACCGTCCAGCCGTCCATTCCGGGCAGTCCGACGTCCAGCAGCACCAGGTCGGGCTTCTCCTCGTGCACCTTGCGCAGGCCGGAACGGCCGTCCGGGCAGGAGATGAAGTGGTAGCCCGCGCGTTCGAAGATCAGTCGAAGGGCCAGCGTGATGTCCGGTTCGTCCTCGACCGCCAGGATCTTCGTCATGGTTCTCCTTTGCCGACGGGCAGTGTGACCCGGACCTCGGTGCCCACGTTGAGCGCGCTCGCGATGGTCATGCTGCCGTTGTGCAGTTCCACCAGTTCGCGGCAGATCGCGAGCCCCAGCCCGCTGCCCGCGATCCCGGCTGCCACCGCGTTGGACCCGCGCTCGAAGCCACGGGTGATGCGTTCCAGGTCGGACGGGGGGATGCCCATGCCGTTGTCGACGACCGCGATCGTCCACTGTGTTCTGGCGTGGTCGGCGGTCACCCGGACGGTGCTGCCTTTGCCGGAGAACTTCATGGCGTTGCGGATGAGGTTGCCGAGGACCTGGTTCAGCCGGCTCGCGTCGCCGGTGAGGGCCGGGCCGGCTGCCGTCTCGGCGGTCAGCTCGATCTCGGCGTCGGTGGCCTCGAGCCGGCGGTCGGCGACCGCGGTCGACACCAGGGCGGCCACGTCGATCTCGCCGCGGCGAAGCGGAACGCGGGTGCTCGCCAGCCGGGACAGCAGCAGCAGGTCGTCGACGAGGGTCAGCAGCCGGCGGGTGTTGCGGGCGATCACCTCGGTGGCCGCGCGCTGGTCGTCGTTCAGGTCGCCTGCGCTCGCGTCGGACAGCATGTCGGCGAAGCTGACGACGGCGGTCAGCGGCGTGCGCAGCTCGTGGGACACCGTTGCCAGCACGCTGTTCTGCTTGTCCAGCGCCTCGACGGCCCGGGCGTCGTGCGCGGTGGCCACTGTCGCGACGTCCGCGGTCACGTCGCGGAACTGCCACAGCGCGCCGAGATCCAGGCCCTGCCCGAAGAGGGGAGTGCGGTCGAGGTCGACGACGCGGCCGTCGGTGAGGTCGAGTCGCTCCACACGGTGCTTGCGCGCCTGGACGATGGTGGCGAGCCGTCGGCGGGTGGCGACCCGATCGTGACACGCGGCGACCACGGCGCGCAGCGCCTCCCGCTGGTGCTGGCCAGGCCAACCGCCGGCCACGGTGCCGAACATCCGGGTGAACACGTCGTTGGCAAGGCACACCCGGCCGGTCTCGTCGACGACCAGGACCGCCCCGTTGAGTCGCAGCACGAGCTCGCGCAGCCGCGCCTCGTCGGCGCGCTGCGCGGTCATGTCCAGCCCGTACATCGCGACGATGCGCCGCCCGCCGCCGCTCGGCACGTTCACGAATGTCGACTCGAGCACCCGGTACCCGCCGTCCGCGGCCAGCACCCGCAGGTCGATCGTGCGGCTCTGGCGGCGGCCGGACAGGGTCTCGACGTAGGCCCGCAGCGCGGCGACGCGATCCCGAGGGTCCACGAAGAACAGCGGCTCGTGCCGGTGGGCGATGTCCGGCGGGTAGCCGAGGACGCGCGCGACCGCCGCCGAGCGGAAGGACCAGCGGTCCCGCTCCAGCTGGACCACGACCGAGCGTGCGTGCCAGAGCAGGTGCTCGACCGCGTCGGTGCCGGGCGCCGGGGCGGTGGCCGCGGCGACCAGTGCAAGCGCCGAGTGCAGGTGCCGGACCTGGTCGACGCCCGCCCACTCCGGATCCGTCGCGCCGGCCAGCTCCACCTCGAGCGCCTCACCCGTGGCGGGCAGGCGGATGCGGTGCAGGATGCGGCTGCCGGCCCGGTAGCGGCCGATCGAATCGTCGTAGTGTCCACGTTGGACCAGCACGCGGCGCACCGCGCGGACCCCGGCGGCCGCGCGCAGCGTGCCGGACACGCGCTCGATCGCCGCCTCGGTCGGCCGGACGGGCCCGGACATCAGGTCGGTCGCCGACACGACGATGTCAGTGACCGTGCTCTCGAACCCCGTGGAACCTTGTGGGGAATCCGCCACGCCGATGAACCTCCTCCGTGGATTCCCGCGATATGTCTTACGTTCACAGTACGACCCAGGGGCCGGCGTAGCAGTCCTCGGCATGGGTTTCCGACTCAGGTTCATTCATACGAGTAGTTGACAACCATGTGTACTGAAAAAGTCGGTACAGACGCCGAGAAATACTGGAACGAGTGACTATCGGGGGGTGATCCCAAGTGGACCGACATTCTGTGCGCACCGAGTACTCGTCAGAACCGGACGCCGGATGGCCGGCATGGCTGATCGAACGAACCGGGGCGGCACTCCAGCGGCTCGCCGACCGTGGGCGGCCGGACAGCGCCGCCATCCAGGCCGCGGTACACGAGCTCGCCGCGTTGCCCGGGATCACCGACGCCCGGCTCGTCCCGGCCGGTATCGCGGAGTCGGGTGCGGAGCGGCCCGAGCAGCCCCGGCTACCGGTCGGGCCGGATCACCAGCTGCGGCTGTCCGGGCCCTCGGCGGCATTCCCGGCGGTGGTCCAGGCCGCCCGGCTCGTCGCGTGCGCGATCGACGGCCGGCTAGCCCACCTTGGCGACCACCGTTCCCGCCGCTCGGCGGTCCGCCACGCGATCGACAAGACCAGTCTGCGTGAAGCGCAGGACATGCTGCGCATCGAGTCCGCGCGGCTGCGCACCCTCGTCAACTCGGTCCACCTCGCCATCCTCGTGGTCGACGAGCAGCTGCGGATCGCCGAGGTGAACACCGCGGCCCTCGCCCTGATGCAGGTCACCGACGAGAACCAGGTCGTGATCGGCCTGCGGCTGACCGACCTGGCCAGGCAGGTGGATCCAACGGCGCGCAAGGTGGTCGAGATCGCCATCGACTTCGCGCAGCGCAGCATCGCCGGCCGCAAGGCCGTGCACCGCGAGGAGATCCGGCTGCCGGGCGGCATCATGGTCGAGGCGAGCTACCTGCCGATCGACTTGGACGGCCGGGTGCGCGGGCACCTGTTGATGGGCCAGGACGTCACCGGCCGGGTGGCCGCGCACGACGCGCTGGAGACCCGCAATCGGGAGCTCGCCGAGCTCCGGACGCTCAAGAACGAGTTCCTGGCGACCGTGTCCCATGAGCTGCGCACACCGCTGACCGCCGCGTCCAGCCTGCTCGAGGCGCTCACCGACGGCCCCCCGGACGGACCGATGCACACCGAGATCGTCGGCGCACTGCGCCGCAACACCGACCGGCTGATGGTGATCGTCGAGTACCTGCTGACGCTGGCTCGTCTCGAGTCCAACCGGATCTCGCTGGCCGAGCATCCGGTCCACACGCGATGGCTGGTCGCCGACCGGGTCGCGCGGTTGCGCTCGAACGGCGACGGGCGGGACGACGTGTCGGTCACCGAAATCCTCGACGACACGCCGGACAGCATCGTCGTCGGCGACCCGGACTGGCTCGCGCGGATGGTGCACTACGTGATTTCCGGAGCGGTCGCGACCGCCGGGCACGACGCCCAGATCTTCGTGCACAGCGGGGTCCGCGATGAACTCTGGACACTGACCGTCGTCGGAGCGGACCTGCCGATCCGCGACTCCGGCCATGTCTTCTCCGCAGCCGTCCGCGGCGGCGACGCACCACACGACTCGGACGACTCGATCGGAGCCGGCCTCGGCATGCTCCTGGCCCAGGCCATCGCGAAACGGCACGGCGGCGAGCTGACCGTGCAGCAGGGCGAGGACGGCGCCCGGCTCACCGTCACCCTGCCCGTCGGCTGAGCACCCTGACGCCGCTGCGACAACACGTTGATCGCCCGCGGGAAGTCGCTTAGGTGTTCGACACAGCCCGGCTGCCGCGACACACGAGTGGTGGCTCGCGGCGGCGCGCGACGAATACCCTGACGGGCCGTATTGGTCCGGGCCAGGCGGCGACCGTCTCAGCTGACCGACCGACCTTCAGGAGGGCTCGTCGCGCCGGGCGGCGGAGTGCATCATCGACCGGGTCACCTGGTCGTGCAGGAAGCGCACCGGGATGAAGTACAGCCTGCCGCGCCACCCCTTGAAGGTGACCGCGGTCGTCACGTGCAGCAGGTGATCGTCCGCGCGGACGCCCGCGACGAAGCGCAGGTGCTTGTCGTCGGTGTCGATGATCGCCTCGCCGTCGCGGACGTCGCGTACCGCGAGCATGTCCGGGGTGCCCTGGGGAAGGCGGAGCACAAAAGCGATCGCCATGCGGCCGACGAACAGGGCCTTGACCCACGCCGGCGTCGAGCGTTCGTTGAACACCGCGCGGGCCCATCCGGCGGCGTCGCGCGCGTTGCCGTCGTGCACGGCGATCGTCGTGGTGGCCGCCCAGTTCGGGTTCGGCATCAACTGGTAGGCGCCCGACATGACGTCGCCCCTTTCCGTACGCCAGCGTATGGAACGCACCATACGCTAGGGTATGGATCGTGGCCAGGCTGGCGGCGGACGACTGGATCACGGCGGCGGTGCGGGTGCTGCTCACCGACGGGCCGGATGCCGTGGCCGTCCAGCCGCTGGCCCGCCGGCTCGGCACGACGAAGGGCTCGTTCTACTGGCACTTCGCCTCCCGCGACGACCTCCTGCGCGCGGCGCTGCGGCGGTGGCTGCAGCTGGGCACCGAGGACGTGATCGACACGATCGAGGGCGCCACCGAGGATCCGGTCGAGCGAGCCCGGCTGCTGATCCGGATGGTCACCGAGCACAGCCTGGACAATCCCGGTCAGCTGCGGCTGCTCGCCACGGCGGATCATCCCGACGTGCGGGCCGCACTCGAGACGGCGGCCCGGCGCCGCATCGGCTACGTGGCCCGGCTGCTGCGCGCCGCCGGCCTGCCGGCCGCGGTGGCCCGGCGGCGCGCCGTGCTCGCCTATTCCGCCTACCTCGGACACGCGCAGCTCGCCGACACCACCCCGGGTGTCCTGCCCACCGGCCCTGCGGCGCGCCGCGCACTGCTCACCGCGCTGACCGAACTGCTGTTCGCGTCGGTCGACACCGAGACCTGAGTGCCGCCTTTCCGGCAGGCAAGCCCGGCCACGGGTCGACATGGAGCTGTCTGGGCTGGCTCGGTTTCGCGGGTGGGCGCCGGGGTATACCCGAACATGTCCTGTGTGCTGACCGGGCGGGTACCGGTCCGATCCGTCTCCTACTTTCTGAATGCGAACCAGAGGTTGCCGTGATTCCGGTGACTCGACTCGGCCAGATCGTCACCTACCTCGATCTACGCGTCGACAACACATCCCCGTTCCAGCGCGCCGTGGCAACCGGCGACCTGATCGACGACCCGCTGACCGGCCAGCGCTGGGTTGCGGTGATCCGCCCCGACCTCGTGCTGGCCCTGATCGCCCCGGCGATGGTCGTGGACGTGACTCCGTCCACGACCACGGCCGGCGCTCGCTTCCCGCTGGCGGGCTGAGTGGGAAACCGCTGTCCGGCGTGGCACGCCTGCCCGTGACTCAGCCGGACTTCTCGGTGACGTTGTGCGGCGTGCCGACCGGTTTGGACTCCGGTGAGCCTCGTTGTCGCAGGTAGACACTCAGTACGGCCATCGACCCGATGGCGAGGAACTCGGACTGCCAGTTCTGCAGCGTCCGGTTCCAGAAGTCGGCGCTGGCGACGTACTGGGGCCAGGACATCGGGTCGGTGAGCTGGCTGAGCTGCTCCTCGTTGAACGCGCTGAGGCCCGCGATCGACTGCGTCAGCAACGACAGCAGGAACAAACCGCCCATCACGATGCACAACGAACGGGAGAACACCGCGGTACGCCACCCGCCGGCCCGCGCCCACTTCGGTGAGTCCGGGCCGGCGTGCCGGCCGACCCGCTGCTTCTCGTCGGACTCGTACCCGATCTCGTCGATCTTCTTGGACTCCGGCGAGCCGCGCTGCACCAGCCAGACGGTGGCGAGGATGTAGAGGAAGAACTGCAGGTACTCCGACTGCCAGTTCTCCGCCACGTCGACCGCGAAGTCCGATGTCACGAGGAAGTGCCAGAACGTGATCGTCTGGCCGCCGCCGAGCACCTGGCGGTGGTTGAAGTCCGCATGCCCGGCGATCGCCTGCCCGACGAGTGCCGCGAGGAACAACAGTCCGAACGCGACACTGAGCCCGTTGTCCCGCAGAAAGCGTTTCATCCCCACCTCACTCCCGTCACAACCGGAGTAGCCCGACCACGATGAAGTACGCCAGGCCCACCACGACCACGCCCAGATAGATCACGAAGATCGTCCAGCGAAGCGCTCCGCGCATCATGCCCCCAGCAGACAGTTGTAGGTACCGTCCGTCCCGCGGGTGCAGCCGGCGGCCGCGACTCGCCAGCCGATGTCCAGCTCGACGAGGAAAAGGGTGCCGGTCGACGCACGTGCCTGCGCGCGGTCGCCCCAGACATCCACCGTGTCAACGGTTCCGCCGGCGATGTCGACCGACTCGAGCGAGGTGGCGCAGGGTTCACCCTCGGAATACTCGAGCTGCTCCCGCGTGTCCACCGCGAGCAGGGCGCACGCCGCGCCCCTGTCGCCATCGCCCATCGCGGTGAGGAAGTCCGCCGCGACGGCTCGGGAGTCGGTCGCCCGCTGCCCCGTCGCGCAGCCGGCGCAGATGACGATGAACACCGCCACGACGCCCAGCCGGCAGATCGTCATCGGGTGATCCTCCGACCGTTACCAGGTGGTGTCAATCCGGACCGCGGGCCGGGGAGGTGCAGCCGTGGTAGCGCCCGCCGCATCTCCCCGGTCGGCGGCAGGTCAGCTCGCCGCCGCGGCGGCGATCTTCTGGACTATCAGTGGTTGGCCGTCCTGGGACTTCGTCGTCGGGTTCACCGAGTAGGCCAGCTTTCGTTGCAGGTCCCGAGTCGCGAAGATGCCGCTCGCGTACCCGTAGCGACTGCCGGTCTTGCCCCAGACCGTCACGCCGTTCACCGCGATCTTCATCAGGCCCTGGCTGTAGTACGCCGGGCCGCTGCCGTCGAACATGGGCACGTCCGGGATCGTGAAGAGCCTCGTCATCATCTCGGTGCCCAGCAGGCGGCCGCGGAACAGCCCGGTGATGAACCGGTCCAGGTCCGCCGCCGTGGCGATGATCGCGCCCGCGGTGCCCGGGATCGACTGGTTCATCTCGGTCACGTCGACGAGGTCGCCGTCCACGTCGAGATAGCCGCGGGAGGCGGGGTTGGGCAGGTGCGGGTCATCGCCCGGGTAGTAGGTGTGGGCCAGGTGCAGCGGACCGGTGATCCGGTCGCGCAGGTTGCGCGCGTAGGAACGGCCGGTCACCTTCTCGATGATCATGCCGGCGGTGACGTACGCGGTGTTCGTGTACTTCTGTGCGGTGCCTGACTGGAAGTCGATCGGGTGCCGCACGGCGGTGTCCACCACCTGCCGAGGGCTCCAGTGCTCGAAGCGGTGGTCGAGGATCCACTGCGGGTCGTAGAGGCCCGGGATGTCCACCGACGGCAGGCCGGAGGTGTGGTCGAGCAGTGTGTACACCGGGACCCGCGGGTAGTCGGCCGGAAGCAGGCCGGGCAGGTAGCGCTGCACGGGCTGGTCGAGGTCGATCCGGTGCTCCTGCGCGAGCTGCAGCACCATCACGGCTGTGTAGACCTTGGTGGTACTGCCTATCCGGAAGAATCCGTCCGGCCGGACGGGGGCGCCGGTGCGGATGTCGGAGACGCCGGAGGTGCCGGACCAGTCACCGGCCGATCCGGTGATCCGGACGAGTGCGCCGGTCGTCTCCTGGTCGGGCAGGCCCGCGATCGCGCCTTTCAGTGCGGTGTCGTTGGGCGGCGGGATGGGGGTCGCCGCGCCGGCGGGCATCACGGTGAAGGCAGCGGCGGCAGCAGCGACTGTGGCGACTGCGACAATGGCGGTTCTCATGTCACACAGGATGTCTATTCGCGGCCCCGGGGACATCAGGGAATTACCCGGTCTTCGAAGATCAGGGGCCTCCGGGTCGCCGCGGGGGGATCCCACCGCTCTTGACGGTCCCTTTGGCAAATTTCGTGCAATGCACAAACGATCGGTGACATGTGAAACATATGCGCGAATTGCGGTGGTCGTCAATTGTCCGATAGGCTGGCGAAACCAACCGCTCGTAGGCATTCGCGACTCAGTACCCCAGGGGAGCAACTGATGGCACAGCAGGTCCTTGTCCAGCTCGTCGACGATCTGGACGGAACGGCATCCAACGACATTGCTACGGTCCAGTTCGGGCTCGACGGCGTGACATATGAGATTGACCTGTCCATGTCCAACGCAGATCGGCTCCGGGACACCGTTGCCGACTACGTAGCCAACGCCCGGCGGACCGGCGGCCGGGTGAAGCGAGGCGGTCGGCCTGCCGCAGGGAGTGGCGGTTCCGCCAATGGCGAAGCCGGGCAAATCCGGGAATGGGCGCTGGCCAACGGTATTGAGTTGGCGGCTCGGGGCCGGATTCCGGGCCATGTGGTCGACTCCTACCGTGAGGCGCAGACCGCCAAAGAAGGTGCCGTGGCGGCCATTGGGGCGGCGAAGCGTCGTTCCCGGTCCAAGAAAAGCTGAATTCCACCGCTGAGCGGTCAGGGCCAAGACCAGCCGGACAACCTCGCGACGCGGCCGCGAGCGCCCACGTTTATCGTCGATCTCTCACCCTGCTTCCAGGAGGGACGACATGGTCCAGGAGATCGACCGGCGCACTCTGTTCGCCGGATTGGGGCTCGCCGGACTCGGGGTCGCCGGGCTGGCCACGCCCGGTCTGGCTTCCGCCGAGACCGCTGACAGCCCGTTTGACCTCGAGTTCCGCATTCGGGAGAAGTTCCGGCCCTTCGACCTGATCGCGCCGCGGTTCGTGCAGTACGACACCGCCGTCGGCCGGGTCCGCTCGACGCTGGTGGACACCGGCGTGCGGCCGCGGGCGCCGTACGGCTCGGTGCTCGCCGAGGTCCGCTCGCTCGACGGCGCCGTGGTCGCCGGTCTTGTCGGCGACCGCAGCGTGCTCGGCGCCTACGACGGGTCGCAGGTGACCATCGAGGTCGACGGCGTGGTCGTGGCCTCGGCGCCCGCGTCGCTGCGGGCGCCTTTCGGGTTCGCCGTGGTGGTCAACGAGAACGCGGTCACCGTGCTGGCCGACCCGACCGCGACCGGGACCGGCTGGCAGCCGCTGCTGACCGCGCGCGACCCGGTTCGCGAGCGCATCGACCTGCGCGTGCCGGACGTGCTGGGCCGGCTGAACTACGGCTACGGCGGGCGTGGCGACGTGCTGCTCGGCCGGGTGCGGGCCGGCTACTTCGGTCAGGCAGGCGTGCGCGACCCGCACGTCGTGCAGCACGCCGACGGCCGCCCGTACATCGTGAACGGCAAGCTGTACCTGACGATGACCAACGCCGGGCTGGGCTTCTTCCAGCAGGCGCACTGGGCGGTGTGGACGCTCGACCTGGCCGATCCCACCCGGCTGGAGCAGGTGGCGACGCTGTTCTTCGCCCGCGACGGCGTCGTGCTGGGCGACCACGCCGGCCAGATCGTCCACGACCGCGGCCGGTTCATCCTCGCGATGAGCTCGTGGGGCGACTTCGACTTCGAGGGCGTGCACGTGCGGCACGTGACGACGTCGGCGAACGTGCTGGCGGGCGTGCACGTGCTCACGACCGAGCAGCTGCCTTTGCCCACGACGGTGAGCTCGTGGGACCCGGCGCTGACGAAGATCGCCGGCCGTTGGCATGTCGCGTTCGTGGAGAGCCCGGCCCAGCAGCCGGCGTTCGTGTTCCACCCCGCGCTCGCGGCCGGCCCGCGCGGCGCCGACTACGCCGAGAGGCTGACCCTGGTCGGTGCCGACACGTCCGTCGACCAGACCGAGGGCACGATCCTGCAGCGCTTCGGCGCGACCTGGTACGTGCTGGCGAGTGACGGGGATGCCCGCCAGTACAAGGTGTACGACCTGCGGATGCGCTTGCTGGGCACGCTCGACGCCCCGTACGGCACCAACATCCCGCACCCGATGACGGTCCCGGTCCGCACACCCAACGGCGCAGGCTGGTGGCTACTGACCTTCGACGGTACCCAGTACGCCGAGCCCGTCCTCGGCTACGGCGGCCACGGCGACTTCATCGTGATGCGGGCCAGGAGCTAGACCGCGAGGATCGTGCTGCGGTCGGTCGGCAGGGAGGGGAGCAATGGCCGTTGTGCTCCCTATGTTGTCGCGGGGACCGATGCCGGGGCGGTCAACGTGGTCAAGGGGCGGCCGGCGGGGCAGCCCGTTGGTGTGGTGGTGGCGGATTTCGCGATGGTGACACCGTTTGTCGAGCTTGACCGGGAGACGCTTGCGTTCGCGCGGTGGTTGTCGGCCCACGAGCTGATGAACGTGCTGCTGCCGGCGGGGGACGATCGCCCGGAGTGGATGCGGCCGTCGACGTCGGCGGGGTGGCTGGCGGCCATGCTCGGCTGGTTCGGTCACTTGCGACCGTTGCTGGACGAGCGGGGGCATCTCTACGTCAGCAGCGCCAACCGGACCGGGGGCGAGGTGGCGGTCACGGCCGCGACCGCCGACGTCGCGTTCGGCGATCGGCTCCTGGTGCTCGACGGTGACGCGGAACGGGATCAGTCCGTCGCCTCCGGGTCGGCGGCGATGGTGCGGGTCGGGCCGCGGCGGCGGGTCGAGGTGGTTCGGCACGGCGTCCACGACGCGGGTTTCGCCGGCGACCCCGACCGGTTCCTGGGGGAGTTGAGCCGGCGCTGGGAAACCTGCGCGCAAGCCTGACCCGCCGCCCGGGCGGCGGATGTCGGTCGTTCGGGCGCTGTTCGGGCCCGTCCGTGCTCAGTATGCTTGGCGCAGGTCATGTGGCTACTCGGAGGGCGTCGCCATGCACGAGTCCGAGTTTGATCCCGAGTCGGTCCCGGCCATCGATGTCCGTCGAATCGACCGTCAGAACGGTGTGGTTCTGGAGGTGGCAGGGGAGATCGACCTGTCGAACGCACGACAGCTCGGGGCCGTCTTCGAGCATGTCCTTCTGGACCAGCCGGCGGTCCTGGTGATCGACCTGAGTCAGGTGACGTTCCTCGGTTCGGCCGGGCTCAGCCTGCTGGTGGGGGCACGCGACCGTGCTGGGGACGGCGAGGTGCGCGTGGCCGCTCCTTCCGCCACCGCTCGTCGAGCGATCGAGATCATGGCGCTGGACCAGGTGCTACCCGTGTTCTCGACGGTGGATGACGCTCTCAAGGCGAACTCGGCGCAGCCGTGACGTTCCCGCCGGTTCCTCGCCGGACCGGTGTTCGCCGACGTTGATCCGGCTGCGAACCACGAGCGTTCCGAGATCAGCGGGACGTCCAGGGCGCACGCCAGCCGCCGAACCCGGCCGCGATCTCGCCGGCCGCGGCCGGGCCCCAGCTGCCGGGCTGGTACGTGTGCGCGGGCGGTGGGGCGTCGAGCAACGGCTGCATGATCCGCCAGGTCTCCTCGACGCTGTCCTGCCGGGAGAACCGGGTGCTCTTCCCGGTCATCGCCGCGTGGAGCAGCACCTCGTACGGCGTCGGGCCCTCGCCACCCTCGTCCGCGAACTCCATGTCGAGCTCGATCGGCGCGATCCGGGCGACGTCGGCACGGCGCGCGTCGACCTGGATCCGGACCCCGGTCGACGGGTCGAGCCGCACGACGAGCTGGTTCGGTTCCGCCGCGTGCCCGATCAGGCCGAAACCCAGGCGTGGCGGCCGCTTGAACACCAGCCGCAGCTCGGTCTGCGTCACCGGCAGCCGCTTTCCGGTCCGGATGAAGAACGGCACGCCGGCCCAGCGCCAGTTCTCGATGTCGAGCCGCAATGCGGCGTAGGTCTCGGTGGTCGAGCCGCCCGCGACGTCGTCGATGTCGAGATAGCCGTCGTACTGGCCGCGCACGTAGTGCGCCGGGTCGGCCTGCTCCACCGCTCGGAACAGACCGACCTGCGAGTCCTTGAGCGTCATCGGGTCGCCCCGCGACGGCGGTTCCATCGCGGCGGCCGCGACCACCTGCATGAGGTGGTTGACGACGACGTCGCGCAACGCGCCGACCGGGTCGTAGAAGTGGCCGCGGTCCTCGACCCCGAAGCTCTCCGCCATGGTGATCTGCACGCACTCGAGGTAGTTGCGGCTCCACAGCGGCTCGAGGATGGCATTCGCGAAGCGCAGGTGCAGGATCTCCTCCAGCCCCATCTTCCCGAGGTAGTGGTCGATCCGGAACAGCTGCGACTCGTCGACGTACTGGTGCAGCTCGTCGGCGAGGTCGCGCGCGGACTGCCGGTCGTGGCCGAACGGCTTCTCGATGACGAGCCGGGCGCCGGTGGTCAGACCGGCCCCCGAGAGTCCCTTGACCACCCGTCCGAACAGGAATGGTGGTATCTCCAGGTAGAACACCGGTGTCTCGGCGCCTTTGACGGCGTCGCCCACCCGCTCGTAGGTGGCGGGGTCGGTGAAGTCGCCGCTGACATAGGACAGCCGTGCGGCGAACCGGTCGAAGACCGTCTTGTCGAGATCGCCGGTCGCCTCGATCGACGACCGGGCATGCTCGATGAGCTGGTCGAGCCCCCAGTCGTCGGCCGCGACCCCGACGACGGGACACGCGAGCAGGCCGCGGGCCTCGAGCCGGTAGAGCGAACGGAACGTCATCACCTTCGCCAGGTTGCCGGTGATGCCGAAAACCACCAGCACGTCCGCAGCCGGGGCGTCCGGCCCCATAGCAGGCGACGTCATCGCTGCCTCCACCTCGGCTCGACCCCGACGGCCCGAGCTCGGATCGCTCTCAAGCCGCGGGGGCACGCCTGCCCGGGATCTTGTTGCGCTGGGTGGCGCTTGCGCCCCAGTGCGCGATGTCCAGGAGGCCGGCCAGCACCACCCAGAACCAGTCGCCGCCGCTCAGGCCCACGCCGGTTGTGTACAACAGCAGGTAGACGAGGGTCGCGAACGGAAGGAAGATGATTCCCAGGAGCGGCCACAGCCAGGTGCTGAATGCGATGTCGACGCGCTCTGGTCTTGCCACCCAGAGGATCAGCACCGCCAGGCGGGGGAACGCCCCGCCGAAGATCGCCAGCAGACAACCCATGCCGCCTCCAGTCGTGTCGGAACCATGGTCACCGCCGACCGGGCGGCCCGGCATCATCCATGGAGGATGAGTCGCCCGGGCAACACCGGGGACATCCGCGGTGTCACGACGCGAGGATCTTCGCCTTCTGGGACTCGAACTCGGCGTCGGTGAGGATGCCCTGCGTCTTGAGCTCGGCAAGGTCCTTGAGCTGTGCGGCCGTGTCGCGAGCGGGTGCCGGAGCCGGATGTGGCGGCGGCGCGTCTTGCTCCTGTTGCTCGGCGTACTGCTGTTCCTCCTGCGAAGACCAGCGTCTGCTCTGCCTGCGGGAGACACGGTTCGATACGGCGGTTGCCGTCCCCGCGATCGCGGCGGTTCGTACGAGACCTCGGAGGAGTCCTGGCATGGTTCTCGTCCCTTCTCGGTCGGATCAGTGGTCGACTTTTTCGGCGGCGTCGAGCGATGCGGCGAGGGCGTCGAGGGGGACGTAGCCCGCGGCCACCACCTCGGCCCCGCCGCGCCGCAGGGCCCGCGTGAACGTCCTGGCCCACCGGTTCTCGTACAGCAGGATCGCCGCGGAGGACCCGGGCTCGATCGCTGACGCGGCGTCGGCCAGGTCGCTGTCGTCGAGCAGGCCCGAGGACGCGCCTTCGAAGATCGTCACGTCGAGCTGGCCGTCAAGGTCCAGGTCCCGCAGCTCGACCGCGTGCAACGACCCGTCGTCGTCCCGCGTGACGAACAGCAGATCGAGGACGCGGATCAAACCCTGGGCGACGAGATCCACCAAGATCGGCAAGCCGTCGCCGGCTATCTTGCCGCCCGGGAACTCGACGATCAGATAGCTGATCGGCCCCAATGCGTCGTCGTCGGTCATCGCTGGTCTCCTTCACTGCTTCCAGCAGGGACGTGGTGTGCGCATCGCGGCGACGCGCGCGCCATCCGCGACACTTGGCCGGATGGCCCGCGCTGTCCTCATCCCAAGCGGGTGAACGTGGCGCCTGAACGGCTTGGCCCGTGTTCAGCCGTCGTGTTTCTCCTCGTCGCGGTCCGGGATCGGCTCGTGGGTGACGATCCAGGCCTCGGCGTCGCGGTAGGCGGTCTGGGTGGACTCGCCGATCAGCTCGGTGGCCGGGAAGATCTGGACTGGTCCGGCGAGCGTGACCTTTCCGGCGGCCGCCGACTACGCCAAACGACTCGACGCCGCCGGCGGCAGGACGTTGTTTCGGCGGGATCGGGAGTTTGGCCTGCAGTGTGCGGGCGCCGGCGTAGAACAGGCTGCCGTACGTCGAGCACCGTGACCTGGGAAAGCGCGACGCCGACGCCGACAGCCATGGCCACCGGCAGGAACAAAGATGGCAAGGAAGGTCGTGACGACGGCGATCTGGGAGACCCGCCCGGTGCGCAGGATGTTCATGATCTCCCGCGGCCGCACCGAACCCACGGCGGCGAAGATGAGAATCGCGGCCAGGGTCGGCATCGCCACCAGGCCCACCACGCCGGAGAAGACGGCCAGGATGATCAGCATCCAGACGCCGGACCAGATCGCGCCCCACCTGGTTCTGGCGCCGACGGACACGTTCAGCGCGGTCTGCCCGACCGAGCCGCCGACCGGCTGTCTGCGGAACAGGCCTGAGGCGGGGTTGGCGGCGCCCTGGGCCAGGAAGTCGCGGTTGATGTTCGCCGGCGCGCCGTGTAGCGGGATGCCCCGCGGGATCGGGCCGGCGTCCGAGACGCGGGCGACCTCGTCGAGGCCGCCGAGCACCACGATGAGCGTGGGCACCAGCAGCGCCACCAGCGCGCTGATCACCGCGATACGGGTCCGCGCCAGCACCACCAGGATGGCGATCGCCACGAGTCCGACGAGCAGCGTCGGCAGGTCCATCCGGGAGGGGTGGGTCAGTACCGAGAACGCCTTGGCCAACGGGTAGGAGCCTGCCGCGGCCGCGCCGGTCAGGTCGGAGATCTGCCCGGCCACGATGTTGACCGCGACGCCGGTCAGGAAACCGAGCATGACCGAGTGCGACACGAACCGGGTGTAGCGGCCGAGGCGCGCCGACCCCGCGGCGACCGCCACCGCCCCGGCGAGGATCGTCAGCAGGAACAGGGCGTCCGCTCGATGCTGCGGGTCGATGTCGGCGACCGCTGAGCCGGCCGCGAGCGCGGCGGCGCTGGTCGTGCCGACAACCATCAGCCGGGTACTCGAGGTCAGTCCGCCGACCGCGGGTCCCACGAAGCTCGCGTACAGGCCGTGTACCGGGTTCACCCCGGCCAGTACGGCGGATGCCATACCGTCCGGCACGCTCGCCACCGCACCCGGCAGCCCGGCGAGCGCGTCGCTGCGCCAAAACCGCCAGTCCCGTCGCAACGAACGCGGAGGTCACCAGTCCTCAGTGGACCTGGCCTCTTCGGGTCACCACACCCGTTTCATGTCGCGGCCGTACACGACGATCGCGTAGATGACGATGATGTCGAACGCGATGACGACCAGCGACCAGATCGGATAGGCGGCGATGAACGTGACGTTCGCGATCGCGCTGATACCGGCGACGACCACCGCGGCCACGAGCGCGACCCGGTTGCCGCGCATCGCTCCGACGCCGACGAGCACGGCGAGCAGGCCGAGGACGAGGTGCAGCCAGCCCAGGGCCGTGAAGGGGATGTGGACCGCGAGTCCCTCGGAGGTGACCGTGGCCTGCTTGTCGTCAAGGAGGGTGGTGAGCCCCTGGATGATGTGGATGGCGCCGCCCAGGATCAGCATCCCGGCCCCGAAGACGATCCAGCCGGTCCAGTCGGAGGCGGGCATGCGCTCGTCGAGCGCCTCGTCCACCGTGGGTCTTCCGGCCATGGCGTCCTCCCACGAACTGTGCCCGACCCCGACCGATGTCAGACTCGCCCCACCGGCCGCCGCTGTCCTCATCCGACAAGGATGAGTGGCCACGGACCGGCGTGATCAGCTGCGTCGGCGTGACAGGCCGCGGACCGGTAGGTCGGCGACCGGACCACCGGACTCCGGCCCCCGGGCGGTTGCCGCCTTGCCGTACCGGGCCGCGAGCGGGGCCGCGGAGAGCCCGTGTGCGACGACGCTCATCAGCACCGTCAGCCCGATGACGGCGACGGCCTCGTCCGCATCGGGTCCCAGTGCCTCGAGCGCGAGCAGTGCGAACAGCAGCGAGGCGAGCCCGCGCGGGCCGAACCAGCCCACGAACAACACCGTGTCGCGGTCCAGACCGGAGCCCCAGGACGCGAGGGCGACCGGGACCATCCGCACGAGGGTGAGGCTGAGCGCCGCGTACAGCACGGTGGCGAGGTCGATCCGGTCGGACATGATCGGGACGGCGACCGCGCCGAAGGCGAGCCACACGAGGAGGGACACCAGGCTGCCGGCCTGCTCGAGGAACGCGAGCTCCGCCGGGGCCCGCTTGCCGGCGGCCGCGCCGAAGGCCATGCCGCCGCAGAAGGCGGCGACGAACCCGTTGCCGCCCAAGGTGACCGCGGCCTCGTAGGCGGCGAGTGCCAGCGCGAGGACCGCGATGCCGGTGAACTCCTCGGCGGTCCACTCGCGGCGGCGAGCCTGCCGCAGCAACCAGCCGCCGCCGCAGCCCACGACGGCGCCGACGAGCGCGCCGATGGCCAGTTCGGCGAGCGCCGCACCCAGCCCAGCCGCGTCCGCGAGGCCTTCGGCGGACGCGGCCCCGGCGATCGCGACCATCACGACCGGGGTGGCGATCCCGTCGTTGAGACCGCTCTCCACGGTGATCAGCCGGCGGACGCGGGACGGTACGGCCGGGTTGGTCACGACGGTGACGCCCAGGGCGGCGTCGGTGGGAGCCAGGGCCGCACCCACGAGAAGCGCCGGCCAGATCCCGAGACCGGGGAACAGCCAGACCGCCAGCCCCCAGCCGGCCAGCATCGTCAGCGGCAGCCCGAGGCCAAGGAGCCGCAGGTACCGGCCGAGGTCGTGGCGGAGCTGCTGGACCGGCACCCGGGCGGCGTCCGAGAACAGGATCCACACCAGGGCGATCTCGACCAGGGGAGTGAACGTCTCCGGCGCCGTCGGTGCGTCGATGAGCCCGGTCGAGCCCAGCAGCGCGCCGACCGCCACGAACACGATCGGTGCCGTCAGGTCGACCCGCGTGAGACGTGCCGATACCGCACCCCACAGGAAGATCATCCCCGCGATGATCAGGCCGGCGGTCATGTCCATGGCGAGCCCTTCCGGTGCCCCGTCGCCTTGCGCCGAGTGTGGCCTCCTCGCCCCGGGGCTTGGTCATCCGTTGGGGATGAGGCAGCGGCTGGCGCCCGCGAACTCAGCCGGACCTGCTCACGTCTTCGGGTTGGCGAGGAAGAAGTCCCGGGTGATGGTGCTGGCGTCGGGTCCGGCGGGGTCGCCGTAGAGGCTGCAGGAGCAGCCACCGGGGTAGGCGTGCCCGGCGCCGTCGATCATGTACTGCTCGATGAGCGACCGGCCGGCGGCGGAACGGTAGGTCAGGTGCGTGTACGAGCGGCCCGCCGGGACCTGGCCGTGGGCTACCTCGTCGGGTACCGCGTCGATGCCGTCGACGACCGCCCACTGCCCGGCGATGCGGTCCGCGGAGACGCCGGTGGTAAAGACGCGTCGACTGTCCACACTGTACTGAGAACGGATCTTGTTCGTGATTCCGGCGATGATCGACGGCTCGCCCTGACCCCGGTGCTGGTTGACCGGCAGGGGCCAGTTCCAGCAGCCGGCAGGGTTGGCGAGGTTGCTCTGGTCGGGGAACACCACGATGAACCCGCGCTCCTCGGCCAGCGCGCTCCAGCCGGACAACAGGTCGAAGCCGACGTCGTTCTCGGTGCAGCCGTGCAGCGCGACCAGCAGGGGCATCGGCGTGCCCGGCCGGTAGGAGGACGGCACGTAACCGTGATAGTCGCGGACCCCGGCGAGGTTCGCGTACACCCCGGAGAAGTAGGCGCCGCCTGCCGCGTACGCGGGCGCGGTGATGGCTGTCAGGAGCGCCACGACGGCCACGACGACCGCGCACCGGCGCCGGAGCGCATTGTCAACCCAATCGATCGATTGGTGAAGAGGTGGAGGAAGGTGCCGGGTCTCAGCTGGGATCCGCGGCGGCTGAACGCGGTGGCGGTACGCCTGCCCGAGGACGTGACGCCGGCGGGGACGCGCGGCCGCATCCTGCTGTCGGCGTTGCGGCTGTTCGCCGAGCGCGGTTTCCACAGCGCGTCCATCCGCGACATCGCCGCCGGTGCCACGATCAACTCGGCGACGCCGTACTCGCACTACCCGGCAAGGAACACATCCTGGCCGAGCTCGTGCTGATCGGGCACCAGGAACTGCACCAGCGCATGCAGCAGGCGCTGATCGAGGCCGGGCCGGGTCCGGTCGAGCAGTTCGCGGCGCTCATCGGGGCCCAGGTTCTGGTGCACACCGACTACCCGCTGCTGGCCCTGGTCGCCAACGAGGAACTGCACGCGCTGTCCGTTGAGCGGGCAGCACCCGCGCTCGCCCTGCGCGAGCAGTCCCGGAAGATGGCACTGCGGGTGCTCGACCCAGGCATCCGAAGCGGCGTGTTCGCCGTCGCCGACGTCGGTCTCACCGCCATCGCGATCGGCGGCATGGGCATCCGGGTCGCGAACTGGTTCGGGCCCGACCAGCCCTACACCCGCGAGCAGGTCGCCGACGCCTTCACCGGCTTCGCACTGCAGCTCGCCGGTGCCCAGCACCCCGCCAACGCCCAGAAAGGCTGACCGCGTGCGGATGATCGAGATCCCGGTGGCCGACGGCTCATACACGCACTGCGCTTCGGTGACGGACCACGCATCGTCCTCGCCGCGCACGGCATCACCGCGTCGGCGATGTCCTTCCGTGCCCTCGCCCGCCACCTGCCGGCCGGCTGGTGCCTGGTCGCGCTCGACCTGCGCGGGCGGGGCGGCAGCGCGACCGCGCCAGGGCCCTACGGCATGTCCGCGCACGCCGCCGACCTCGCCGCCGCGGCCGAACACCTCGGCGCCCCGCTCGTGCTCACCGGGCATTCGATGGGCGCCTACGCGGCGTTGCGGGCGGCGGCGACCCGGCCGGAGCTGTTCACCCGGCTCGTGCTCGTCGACGGCGGCCTGCCCCTGCCCGTGCCCGCCGGGGCCGACCCCGACCAGCTGCTGGAGCTCACCCTCGGCCCGGCGATCGCCCGGCTGACGCAGACGTTCCCGGACGTGCCCGCCTACCTCGACTTCTTCCGGCAGCACCCCGCGCTCCACGCCGAATGGAACGACGACATGGCGGAGTACGTGCGCTACGACGCGATCGGCGAGCCGGGCGCGGTCCGATCGCGGGTCAGCGCTCCGGCCGTCCGTGCGGACAGCCGCGACCTGATCACGAACGCGGACTCGTTCGGCGACGACCTGGCGAAGCTCACCATGCCGGCCGTCCTGCCGCACGCCCCGCGCGGGATGTTCGGTCAGGAACCCGGCGTGCTGCCGCAACCCGTCGTGGACCACTGGACGACGCGGATCCCCGCGCTACGCACCGAGATCGTCGCGAACTCCAACCACTACACGATCGTCATGACGGACCGTCCCGCGTCCACGATCGCCCGCACACTGACCGACGGGTGACCGCGGCACACGAAGGCTCCAAGGGTCTATGGATTGTCCCTCGGCGACCACTCCTCTTCGAGGATGGCGTAGCCGACCGTGTCCAGCCATTGGCCGGATCGGTGCAGTGACGCGCGGACCGCGTGCAGTTCGCGGCGCATGCCGGCGCGCTCCATGAGGCGCCAGGAGGCGCCGTCGTCGAGGAAGCAGCTCGCGGTGACCCGGTGCACGCCGAGGTCCTGAAAGCTGTGGCGGAGGAGCTCACGCACGGCTTCGGTGGCGTAGCCGTGGCCGGTGTGGGCGGGATCCAGGACCCAGCCGAGTTCTGCCTGTGCGCCGCGGGCCTGGTCGGCGACGTCGAGCTGGGCGCAGGCGTCCTCGCGGCGGAGCGTGAAGTCACCGATGATCGGGGCCGCCGGGTCGTGGCCGAGGGCGACGATGACGGTGGCCGCCAGCCGGGCAGGCGCCGAGAACGACTCGCGGTGGCCGTCGAGGTCGGCGGGGCAGCCGGTGAGCCACTCGTCGATCGGCTCGAGCCGGCGGAGTCTCCAGGTCGGGTCGGCGTCGTCGGCGGTGGGGGGCCGGAGCGTGAGGCGCTCGGTGTGCAGCGGGCGCTCGAGCACCGGCCGGCAGCCCGGGGCCGGTGCGCCGGTGGTGCGGAGCTCGGTGAGGACGGCGCCGATGTCGCGCAGGCCGGCGAGTACACCGTGTAGCTGCGCCTGGTCGGCGACCGAGACGGTGACGGTGGTGGTGCCGTCGTCGTCGCGGGTCATGTCGAGCTCGCCGAGCCAGGCCGACCAGTGGTCGTCGAGGTGGCCGTCGACGCGGATCGCGTACGTCGTGGGGGTGGTGTTCATGTGAGTGCTCCAGCAAGCCGGCGACCTGTGGGGAGCGCGGCGCGGCGGATGGCCCACTCGGCGACGGCCAGGTTGATCACCCAGCCGGCGCCCTTGGGGAGATCGGCGGCGAGCACGCCGGTGCCGAAGATCGCGCCGCCGATGCCATCGGTGAAGGCCTGCGTGCCGGCGGCCAGGCCGATCGCGTACGCCCGGATCATCCACGCCCGGTGGGCCGCGATGTCGC
This sequence comes from Actinophytocola sp., assembly GCA_035995025.1. GTDB lineage: Bacteria > Actinomycetota > Actinomycetes > Mycobacteriales > Pseudonocardiaceae > Actinophytocola. The sequence continues at coordinate 53,176 of DASYKY010000083.1, read as the reverse complement.
GGCGACGGACGGCGGTGAAGCCGAGCACCAGGCAGGCGGCCATCGCGGAGGAGAAGGCCAGGCGGAACACGTAGAGCAGGTCGCCGGTGCCCGGCTGCGCCTCGTAGCGCAGCGTCATCCAGAGCGCCGAGATCGCCACCAGCAGGCCGGCCACGGCCAGCACCCGGCCGGCACGACGGTGCCAGGCCAGGTGCCGGCGGCGGAACCGCGGCACGAGCTGCATGATTCCGACGAGCGCGTACGTCGTCGCGCCGACGATGTGCACCACGAGCGGGAGCGGGAAGCCGGCGAACCGTTGGTCGGCGGGGATGACGGCCGGGCCGCCGGCGAGCTGGATCAGCCGCAGTGCCCCGGCTGTCAGCGGGATCGCGCTGAGCGTGGCCAGCGCCACCGGCACCGGCCAGCTCCGCTCCCGGGTGGTCATCGGACCGCGGCGACGCCGGTGCGCGGCGCGCTGGTCTTGGCGGACGAGGCTTTCCGCTGGCCGAGCCAGAGGGCGATGCCGAGCGCGATCATCGCGATGCCGTTAGGGAAGGCGAGCAGCCGGTAGAAGGCGTCCGGCATCAACGAGAGTGCGGCGCTGACGCCGCCGCCGACCGCGAGAAGCGCGGTGGCCCAGCGGGGAAGGACGCGGGCGCGGAAGAGCGCGATGCCGAAGAGCACGCCGCCGGCCAGGTAGGCGATCTCCTGTACGTGAATCACGGTCGCCAGCGCCCCGATGTCGCCGGCGGGCGAGCCGCCGGTGGTCGCGGCGATGACGTCGTTGGCGTACGCGGGGTTGGCCGCCGCGACGGTCGGTATCACGAACGCGGCGAGGAAGGCGGTGCACATGACCATGAGGTAGCCGGCGCTGAGTACGAGGTAGCCGACGAGCCCGAGGACTCCGTTGCGGCGGACCTGGCTGAGGTACATGCCGGTGATGCCAGCCAGCGCCAGCACGGCCATCAGCACCTTCAAGGTGTCGCGGACGGCCATCTCGGTGGTCTGGATCGAGGTGGCGTCCAGGTGGGGGTGGCCGATCTGCACGCCGATGAAGATGGCGCCGGCGGCTGCGGCGCAGAGGCCGGCGGCCGCGGTGAGGCGGTTGGCGGTGATGCTCATGTCGGGTTCCTTGGTGTCCGGTGCCGGGCGGGGTGTTCGGCGATGTCCGGAACGTTAGGAATCGACGTGGTGAGGCCACATCACCAAGTGATGTGACCGGGTTGGTGATTCGGCCGCGGGGACGCTCAGAGCAGGCCGAGGTCCGCGCCTCGACGTACCGCGGCGCGGCGGGTTTTGACGTCCAGCTTGGTGAAGATGTGCTTGGTGTGCGTGCGCAGCGTGTTCACCGAGACGAAGAGCCGTCGCGCGATCTCCGGCCCGCTGAGCTCGGTCGCGAGCAGGTGCAGCACCGCGAGCTCGCGCTCGCTGAGCCCTTCTTCGGAGGCGGGTCCGGCGGATGCGGGTGCCGACGGTCTTCGTGCGGCGGCCAGCAGGTGCTCGGCGTGTGTCCGTACGTCGTGCGCCGGGGCGCGGGCGGCTTGCCCGAGCAGCTCCGCCATCGGTTGTCCCTCGTCGAGGAAGAGCCGGCAGTAGCCGGCCGGCACCCCGTCGGTGAGGGCGGCGGCGAGGTCGGCCGCCGCCGAGTCCGCGTCGCCGTCGGCGTGGTGGGCGAGCGCCCGCACCAGGCGCGCCTCGACGAGGCTGCCGTCGCGGCCGGCCGCGTGCGCGACGTTCAGCACGCGGCCGAGCAGGTCCAGCGCCTCGCGCGGGTCACCCTCGGCGACGAACAGCCGGGCGAGGGTGAGCTGGTCGTACTCGGCCAGGTAGGCCGGCGGATCCGTCGGCGCGACCCCGCGCTCGCGCGCCCACGCCCGCGCGTCATCGAGGCGGCCCTGGACGATCCGCACCCGCGCCCTGGTCGCGGCGATCGGCCGCACGTCCGGGAAATAGCCCGGCAGGAAGAGCGGCTCGGCCTGGTCGAGCATCGCGATCGCGCCGTCGAGGTCGCCCTTCGCCCGCAGCAGTGCGGCCGTCGCGGTGAACCAGCGGTGCCGGTTCTCCAGCAGCGCCGCCCGGTCGCCGAGCTCGCGGGCGGCCTCGAGGTGCGCCGCGGCCGCATCGAGGTCGCCCTGCTCGCGGAGGACGTCGGCGAGGCCGACGTGCAGGTCGCCGGTGGAGGAGAGCATCGGGCCGGGGTGGCTCCGCGCCGCGGCCAGCGCGCGTTCGTAGAGCCGGCGCGCCTCGACCGGACGTCCGCGCGCCAGCCACATGTTCGCCAGCACGACGGTCGCGCCCAGCTCGTCCGTGACCATGCCGGCCGCGCGCAGGCTGGCGACCGCCTCGGTGAACGTGTTCACCGCGGTGCCGAGGTCGCCCGTGGCCCATGCCGCCAGGCCGACGAAGCCGGCGGCGGCACCGCGCGGGAAGTGGTCCTCCGGCCCGGCCAGCGCGAGCGCCCGGCGGGCGTGCGAGACCGTGCCGTCGACGTCGCCCCGGGCCTGCGCGACCGAGGCGCGGTAGACCGCGATCATGGCCGGGAGCGTGCGGAATTCGTCCTCCCGGTCCCTGGCCGCCTCGGCCGGCGAGCCCGCCGCCGCGGGGATGGTCGACGGCTCCACGGTCGATGGTGGCGTGTCGAGACCGGCCTCGGCGGCGTCCAGCCACGCCTCCACCCCGTCGAAGTCGCCCTCGGAGAGCCGGCTCCACCCCACGAAGGTGGCGAGCAGCGGTCGGCGACGTACGACGTCGTCGGGCAGCGCGACCAGCCATTCGCGAAGAGTGCGGTCCTGGCGTCGCCGGCGCATGTCGGCCAGGGTGAGCTCGATGAGGTCGGCGGTGTGCTCGTGGTCGCCGCTCGCGATCGCGTGCCGTACGGCATCGGCCAGCAGCCCGTTCTCGGCGAGCCATCGGCCGGCCGCGGCATGCAGCTCACCGACCCGGTCCGCATGCCGGGCCGCCAGCCGGGCACGCAAGGCGTCGGCGAACAGGTGGTGGTAGCGGTACCACCGGCGCTCGTCGTCGAGCGGGACGACGAACAGGTTCTCGCGCTCAAGGGTCTCCAGCATCGGCGCGGCGTCGGAGCGACCGGTCAGCGCGTCGCAGAGGCCGCCGGTCAGCTGGTCGAGCACGGAGGTGTCGAGCAGGAACGCGCGTACCTCGTCGGGCTGCCGGTCCAGAACCTCCTCGACGAGGTAGTCGAGGATGAACCGATGGCTTCCGGAAAAGGCCTCGACGAACCCGGCGACGTCGCCGGACCCGTCGGCGGCGCCGCCATGGGTCCGCGCCGACAGCGCGGCCAGCTGCAGCCCGGCCGCCCACCCCTCGGTGCGCGCCTCGAGCGCGGCCACGAGTGCGGGTTCCAGCGCCAGCCCCATCACCTCGTTGAGGAACACCTCCGCTTCGTCGGCGGTGAACCGCAGGTCCGCGGCCCGCACCTCCGCGAGCTCACCACGCGCACGCAGACGCGACAGCGACAGCGGCGGGTCGGCCCGGGTGGTCATCGCGAGCGTGACCTGCGGGGGCAGATTGTCCACGAGGAAGCTCACCGCCTCATGGACGGCGGCCCCGTCGATGACGTGGTAGTCGTCGAGCGCCACCACCGTGGGACCGGCGAGGGCGTCGAGATCGTTGATCAGGCTGACCAGGACGGCGTCGGTCGGCGTGGTGGTGCCGGCCTCCAGCAGGGCGAGCGCGTCGGCACCGGCCCCGGGTTCGGCGGTCTGGATCGCGGCCACGAGGTGGGCCAGAAACAGCCGGACGTCGGCGTCGCCCGGGTCGAGTGCCAACCACGCCACCCTGCACTGCGACTTCTCGGCTGCCGCCAGCCATTGCGCCAGCAGCGTGGTCTTGCCGAACCCGGCCGGTGCCGCGACGAGGACCAGCCGCGGCCCTTCGCCTCCGGCTACGCGAAGTTGGTCGGTGAGGCGGGCGCGCTGCACCAGCCGCCGGCGCGGCAAGGGCAGGTGCAGCTTGGTGCCCAGCACTGGCATTCGGTCATCGTAGGCCCGCTGCTCGGTCGGCGTTTCGCACCGGCGCGGCGGAGGTCGTGCGCGTCGCACTCCCGAGTGGACAGTCGGCGCCGGTAGCGGTGCATCGTCCGCGGTGCTGCCGGTGAGTGTCAACGCGCCGGCGGGTAGCGGACCTCCAGCATCGTGGCGCCGGTCTCGGTGCGGTAGGGACCGTGGGGCATGCCCGGTGGCCGGGAGGTGTAGTGGCCGGCGGTGAACGTGCGCTCCAGAGTCAGGTCGTGCAGGTCACCGTCGAGGAGATAGACCTCCTCGTAGTAGCCGTGGCGTATCACGCCGGCGGCAGACGTGTCGGTGCCCGGCGCCCAGCGGGCGATCCTGGTGAGGGTGGCGTCGTCCTCGCCACGGCTCAGGACGCGCTCGGTGATCGTCGGCGCGTGTGCGTCGACCTGCCACGGCACCTGGTCGACCGCGAAGAACTCGTGCTCGGCTTTCATGGCGACCAGTGTCCCGGGCTGTCCGAGATCGCGAAGACTTGCCGACGACGAGCGGGGTGGCGATTCCTCACCTGGACTCGATCCGCCCCAGTGGATCGGCGCTCTCCGCGAGGATCTTCTGTGCCGCGGGCCAGCCGGAGTCCTCGATGTCGAGTGCGTGCCGGAGGTAGGCGACGGTGAGTTGCTGGATCAGGGCGAGGCGGTCTGGGTTGTCGTCGGTCGTCTCCGCGGCGTCGTAGCCGGGGATTCCGCCGAGCGAGTGCTCGGCGCCGAACAGGGTGAGCAGGCTCTTGCCCGCCGGGCTCAGCCAGTACGGGTCGGCCGACCAGTCCGCTCCCCGGGTGGTCAGCGGGCTCACGTCCGCGTCGCCGGCGACGACGAGCGCCGGGGTGGTCATCTCGTCGAAACTCGGGTTGAGCCACGGGAACTGCTCGATCACCCCGGGGCTGAGATCGGTACCTCCACGGCCCGCGGTGGCCAGCAGTACCCCCGCTTTGACCCGCGAGTCGGACATGTCCGCCTCGGGTTCCCCGTCCGGGCCGAGGACTCGCAGACCGAGGAGGATGCCCGCCGTCTGGCCGCCGAAAGAGTGTCCGGCCGCGGCGATGCGGCCCCGGTCGGCGCGCCCTTCGAGCCCGGGAACGGCGGTCTCGAGGACGTCGAGCTGGTCGAGGACGCGCTTCATGTCCTCGACCCGGAAGCGCCAGAGTGCGGCCCGGCGGGGGTCGTCGAGGGGGAGGTCCACCGTCCTCGAGTCGAGGTGGGTCGGCTGGATGACCACGAATCCGTGCGCGGCCCAGAAGTCGGTCAGTGGGCCGTAGCCGTCCAACGACGAGCCGAAGCCGTGCGCGAAGAGAATGATCGGCAGGTCGTGGCCGACCGTCGGCGCGGACACGCGCACGCGCAGGTCCACGCCGCGGTCCGGCGCCGGCAGCACGATCGGCTTCACCGAGACGATCGGGGCTGGGGTTTCGGTCATGGCAGGTGTTCCCTTCAGTCGTGGTGGGTCCATGACTGCTGTGCACTGCGTTCGCTGCGCGGCTGGACGGGATCAGTCGTCGTTCGTGGGGCTTTCGGCGGTGTCCTCGGGGTCGGGTCGGTAGGTGAACACGGAGTCGTCGGGCCAGGTGAGGCGGTGGCGGCGGGGCGAGATCCGCGGGGTGTGGGGCTCGCGTGCCTGCCAGAGCATCGTCGGTGGCGGGCTGTCGCCGGGGTTGGACCAGGCCGAGGTGATCACGCCGATGTGCGTGGGGGAGTAGCGCGGCCCGGCGTCGCGTGCCGGGTTCCTCGAGTAGACCAGCCACGCGTTGGTGGCCGACCGCACGGCGTCGACGAGGCCCAGTGCCTGGGAGTTCGCCGGGCCGGTCAGCCGGCCCTCGTGCTGGAACACGTCGTGTGTGCCGCCCGCGGTGAGAAGCGTGAAGATGTTGGCCACGCCGTTGACGGCGCCGCGCAGGACGTTCCAGGCGAAGCGGCCGGCCTGGCGTTCGCCCTCCACGGTGCCGTCTTCGCGTCGGCCGGGGATCTCGTAGCCGGGGCGGACGCGGTGGCCCAGGTAGAGCACGACCACCGGCTCGCCCCACTGGGTGTGGGCCAGCGCGCGGACCTGTTCGCGGAACTTGGGGAGGGGACTCTGCCTCGCGGTCCACGCGTCGAGTCGCTGTCTCATGCCGTCGACGCCCTCGGCCGCGCGCTCGTCGACGGACCAACGCCGCTCTTCGCCGTCGCCGGAGCGGTCCGATCCCATCCGAAGCTCCTCGACCCGGTTTACAGTTGCAGGACAGCATGACAGGGGCCTTGGCGGTGGTGGGAGGTCACGACGTGGATCCAGTGTCATTGATCGTCACGGCGCTGGCGGCCGGCGCGTTGGCGGGAGCGCAGAACACCGCCACGGACGCGGTGAAGGACGCCTACAACGGGTTGAAGGCTTCTGTCCGGCGGTTGTTCGCCCGCCGGGAGTCGGGTGAGACGGCCTTGGCGCGGCACGAGACTCAGCCGGAAGCATGGCAGGGCGCGCTCGAGGCCGAACTGGCCGAGGTCGACGCCGGCTCCGACCGGGCGGTGGTCGTCGCGGCACAGCAGTTGATGACCTTGCTCGATGCCGCCGGATCGCAGTCCGGCAAGTACCAAGTGGACGTTCGAGGTGCGCTGGGTGTGCAGGTCGGTGACCACAACACGCAGACGAACACCTTCGCGGCGCCATCGGCTGAGGGGAACCGGCCGGCATCGTGACCGGCGCCCACTACCAGTACTGATGCCGTTTTCCGTCGGTGTCGGCGATGAAGATGACCGCGTCGGCGCCGTCCAGCTCGGCCGGTTTCAGCGGGAGGTGGCCGCGCACGATCGGTTCGCCCGCGCCGATCGACGGGGGAAGGGCGGCGCGCAGCGCCGGTGCCGGGAACAGGGCGCGTCGGGTGGTCGCCCCGGCCAGCACGCCCTGGAGGGTGCCCGGATCGCTGTCCGGGTTGGCGTCGGTTGCCAGGAACACATAGCGCTCGCCGAGGGCGAGCCCGACGAGCGCGCCGGCGTTCCCCCAGCTCACCTCGTCCTCGCCGAACGGCAGGTGGGGCTGCGCACGCTGGAGGTGCGCGTTGTGCGCGAACACCAGACTCGGTCCGCGTCCCTGCTCCCGGGCAACGATCGCGAGCAGGTTGTCGGCCATCATCTCGGTGCGCAGGCTGAGCATGGTCGCGATGCGATCGGATGCGGGGCTGGCCATGGCCGCGTGATAGCGCAGCAGGCTCTGGGCGGTGCGCGCGTGCGCGACGGCGTCGGCGTAGCCGGCCGGGTCGGCGGGGCGCAGGCCGGGCGCCGCGCGGCGCAGCGTGCTGGCGAGGTCGTCGGCGACGATGCGCAGGGCGCGAGCGCGGTCGGAGTCGCCGATGGACGCCGCCGCGTCGAACATGGCCGCCTGGTTCGTCCAGTCCGCCTCGTCGCCGAGCAGCGCGTCGAGGTCGCGGACCGACTCCGGCCGCAGCGCGGCGGGCAGGTGGTCGTTGGCCGAGGTCAGCGCGTGTCGCGGACTCGGCGCACTGGAGTACTCCGTTGGCGCGTCGAAGCCGTGGAAGCGAACCCGATCCTGCAGCGCGCGGCCGTCGTTGTGCGCGCGGAGCCATTCGACGAGCTCCCGGTTGCCCGGCACGGCGCCGAACCCGTGGCTGAACCCGGTCGCGAGCACCGTGTCGATCTCCGCCGCCGCCCCGCACACGTAGTCGTCGACGATGGACGCGGCGAAGACATCGGTCTCCAGCACGATCGACCGGTACCCGCGTTCGACGAGGTGGCCGAGAATCTCGTTGCGCAGTAACGGGAACGCCTTGATCCCGTGTGTCGGTTCGCCGAGGGCGAGCAGGGCCGGCGGCTCGGTCCGTGCGCCGAGCACTTCGTCGAGGGCACGGCCCAGGCTTGCCGGGTCGTCGAGCTGGCGGCCGATCCCTCGCAGTGCGGCGGCAGTGGACGCGGCAGTGGACGCGGCAGTGGACACAGACACCCCTTTCGTAAGGAACTGCCCTCAACCGTATCGTTGAAGTTTCGAGTGAAACTTCCGCGACGGCTACCTGCGTCGGATAGCTCGAAGCCTCAATCGGAGGTGCGCGCTGCGGCCCATCGACCTTGCCCGGGAACACGAGTTGTCCGCACAGGCGATCCGCAACTACGAGGACGCGGGCATCCTCCCGCCGGCCGAGCGCAGCGAGACCGGCTACCGGCGCTACACGCCTCTGCACGCACAGGCCCTGCGCGCCTTCCTCGCGTTGCGCGGCGGCCACGGGCACCAGCAGGCAATGGAGATCATGCACTCGACCAACCGGGGCGACCCCGAGTCCGCCTACCGGCTCATCGACGCCGCGCACGCCGCGCTGCTCGCCGAACGCGACACCCGTACCGAGGTCGCGGCGGCCCTCGGCAGCCTGTCCACCACGACACCCGGCCCGGTCAACGGTCGACCGCTGACCGTGGGCGAGCTCGCGCGCCGGGTCGGCGTGCACCCGGCGACGCTGCGCACCTGGGAGACCGGGGGCATCCTTCGCCCCGAACGCGACCGGGCAACGGGTCACCGCGCCTACGGACCGGACTGCGTGCGCGACGCCGAGATCGCGCGGCAGCTCCGCCGCGGCGGGTACCTGCTGCGCCAGGTCGCGCAGTTCGTCGAGTCGCTGCGCGAAGCGGGCGGGGCGGACGCGTTGAGCACCTTTCTCGACTCCTGGCAGGACCGGCTGACCACGCGCAGCCGCAACCTTCTCGCGGGCGCGGGCCAGCTCGACGCCTACCTCGCCCTGCTCGATCGGACGTAGCGTTCCGGGCGTTGCTCAGCTGTGCGCGGGGCGCGTGCGCTGCATGCGGAAGGCCAGGGCGGTCGTCACGGCGAGCACGACGATGCCGACCGACTCGACGACGAGCGTTGTCGGGACCAGCGTGAAGTCGAGCGTCTCGGTTATCCCGAAGAGCCCGACGGTCAGCGCCAGCACCAACGCGAGCAGCGTGCCCACGAGGAACAACAGGCCGAGCACGCTCGCCACCAGCAGGAACCGCCGTGGCGCGGCAAGCACCGCGACCGCCAGGAGCAGCCCGCCGATCGCGTTGAGCACGAACAAGACGCCCAGCACGCCGCCCACCCCGTCGAAGACGAGGTAGAGATGGATCCCGCCCATGGCCAGGAGGGCAAGCGCGCTGAGGATCCGCCAGATGATCGGCGAGAGCAGCCCACTCGGCCCCGCCTGGAGGTAGCTCGAGTTTCCTTCGCCTGCGCTGATGGTTCCCATCGGAACTCCCTTGATCACTTCTTCGGTGTCGGTGTTCCCCCGACGGGTTTACGCCTGGCTGCACTGAGAGGTTCAACCGCGGGTGTCGCGCAGTGCCCTCGGCAGCGTCAGCGCGACGACCAACGTGCACAACATGCCGGCGGCACCGGCCACGATCAGGGTGGTGGGCGCGCTCGTGGCGTCGAGCAGCAACCCGCCGCCCACATAGGACATCGCGGCCGCCACGCCGATGCTGCCGTAGAAGTTGCCGAACACCCGGCCGAGCATCCCCGCGGGCACGAGCCGCTGCAGCAGCGTGTTCGAGCCGACGTCCATGCCCGCGATGCCGAGGCCGCGGACCGCCTGCACGGTGAACGCCGCGACGACCGACCAGGCGAACCCGGTCAGGAAGTTGCCGGCGCTGCTGACGAAGAACCCGCCGACCAGCAGCGTCACCATCGACGCCTTGCTGCCGTAGCGGGTCAGCAGCGCGTACCCGACCAGCAGGCCGATGCCGACCGCGCCGAGCAGCAGACCCACCGACGAGTCGCCGGAGCGCAGGTCCTGCGTGGCGAGCAGCACCAGCGCCACGTCGTCGACCCCGTTGCACGCCACGACCGCGCAGAACCCGAGCGCGATGATGCGGATCGCCCGGTGCCGCAGGATGTAGCCCAGCCCCGTCCTCGCCTGCACCAGCAGCGAGGCCGAGTCCCGGTCGGCGTCGGGCGCGGGCGGCATCGACCGCACGGTGGTCAGCACCAGCGCGGAGGCCAGGAACGACACCGCGTCGACCAGCAGCACACCGCGTATGCCGAGGAACGGCAGCAGGGCGGCGGCGAGGAGCGGGCCGAACGCCTCGGCGCAGTTCGTGCCGAAGCCGATCGTCGAGTTCGCCGTCTCCAGGTGCCGGTCGGGCACCATTGCCGGGATCGCCGACCGCGATGCCGGCATGAAGACCTGCGACGCGATCGCGCGCGCGGCCACCAGCGCCAGCAGCAGGGGCAGCGGCGGCAGCGACAGGGCGATGAGCAGCACGAGCACGCCCTGCACGACCTCACAGGTGATCATCACCCGCTTGAGGTCGAACCGGTCGCTGATCGCGCCGGTGAGCGGCGCGACCAGCGAGGGCACGAAGTCGCCCGCGAGCAGCAGCAGCGCCACGGCCAGGCCCTGACCGGTCGAGTCGGCCACGAAGAGCATCAGCGCGACCATGCTCAGCGAGTCGCCGGCGTAGGACACCACCCGCGCGGTGAACAGCGCCCGCAACGGGCGGATGGTGCGTAGCAGGTGCAGGGCACCCGTGCCGGGCTCGACCATCGACATGCCCTTCGCCGGATGCTCCGTGTCCGAGCTTGCCATGCAACGTGCCCACGCCGGCAACGTGCTGACATCGCACGGCGCATGGTCAGCTGATGGCGTGGGCCGTCCTCAGGATCAGCCTCGTGGTGACCGCGGGCTGCGAGATCATCGGCACGTGTGATGGCGCGGCACGGCGTGGTCCTTTGTGGACACGAGACATTAGAGCTCTTCGATAAACGGCCGCACGACGTTGAGGAATGCTTGTGGGTTCTCGTCGTGCACGAAATGCGACGTGACGTCCGGAACCTCGAGCCACCGGCTGTCTCGGCCGTATTTGATGATTTCCTCGCACGACTCGACGGTGATGTGTTCGGACGCGGCTTTGACCACGAGGATGGGGCACCGCACGTTGGCCCAGGTCTCGGGTGGCTGCCAGCCGGTGTTGCGCTTCCAATCCTCGCCCGGCCAGAGTCGGCGGAAGAGTTCGTCGTGCTTCCAGGTCACGGTTCCGTCCTCGAGCCGCCGGAAGACGTATGGTGCGCGTTCCCGTCGCAGGGCGTCGGATGCGAACCGCTGGTCGGGCATTGTGGCGTAGTACGCGAGTGCGGCGTCCCAGTCGTTGAAGATCGCTTGGGTGGAGCCGAGCCGGGTGCTGGCTTCCTCGGCCTGTTCGGCCGTGTAACCCATACCACCGTCGAGCAGGACGAGTCCGCGGGCGCGGTCGGGGTGGGCGGCGGCGAAGCCGACCGACGCGCCGGACATGACGACGGAGAACGCGATGATGGTGACCGGCGGCAGGTTCAGCTCGGTGGCGAACGTGTTCAGGTCGTCGACGTACCCGTCCGGGTCGTAGACGCGTTCGGGGAACGGGCCGCTGTCGCCGTGCCCGCGCAGGTTGACGGCGAAGACGTGGTGCCGGCCGGCGAGTAGTTCGGCAACCCCGCGCCAGATGTAGGCCGGGTGGCGGACCGGTGCGAGGAAGAAGATCGGGTCCGCGTCCGCGGGGCCCCACTCGAGGTAGTTGAGCGGGTTGCCGTCGTTCACGACGTAGCCCGACCGTACCGCGGTCGTCGTCACTGACATTCCTTTCACGCCGGGAAGGGAGTGGTGGGCTCGGGTCGCACGCCGTCCGGCTCGAGCATCTCCTTGGAGACGGCGGCCCGTGGCTTCTTGCCGGGCGGGTACCAGCGGCCGTCGGGCCAGGCGTAGCCCTCCAGCTCGTCGGTGCCCTTGCCGAGGATCTCGCCGGTGGCGGCGTAGTGGTCGAGCACGTTCGGCAGCCCGTACTTCTGGACCGGGCAGGTCTTCATGCAGATCGCGCAGCCGTGGGCCTGCGCCACGATGGGCGCGCACCGCTCGATCTTGATCTTGGCTTTCTCGACGCCGCGGTGCATCCGGCGCACCGACGGGATGGCCCCGGTCGGGCACCGGCGCACGCAGACCTGGCACTCGTCGCACAGCTTGGGCACGCCGTAGTCGACCGGCTGGTCCAGCGCCAGGGGCGCGTCGGTGTTCAGCATCGTCAGCCGGCACCGCGAGCCGGCGAACGGGGTGAGCAGCTGACCGTTCAGGCCGAGCTGGCCGAGACCGGACTCGACGGCGTAGTGGATCACCGGGCCGACCTCCGCGCCGGCGGCCTCGCGGGCGGTGTAGCCCAGCTCGCGCAGGTACGTGGCGAGCATCGACGTCCGCTGGTACAGCGGCCCGTAGGCGGCGAGCGCCGCGCGTTCCGATCGGACACTCGGCGCCGTCTGGGTCGCCCGGTAGTTCTGCTCCAGGGCGCACACGATGACGGTGCCGCCGACTCGTTTCGAGGAATCCGTTGCCCACACGTACTTCTCGTTGTAGGCCGTGATGCCGATCGCGCTCAGGCCCAGTTCCGCGGCCTTGGCCTTGACCAGCTTGCTGAGCGCCTCGGGAGAGCGCCGCGGGTCGGGAGTGGACCGAGGGTGGACGCCGTCGGGGTAGAAGGCGCGCCGGACGCGGGCGATGCGGGGACGGCTCATCAGCAGCGGCATCCACATGTACCGGCGGGACAGCTCGTCGGCGGCCGGGAACCACTGGTCGATGCGGGGAACCGGGGCGCGGTCGAACGACTGCTGTTCCAGGTCGGGGTCGCGGCGGACACCCGGCCCGGAGCGCAGCGCCACTGGCACGTCCGGGATGGCCAGGCTCTTCGGGCCGAGGTCCGGCTCGGTGCCGAAGCGGGCGGCCACCTTCCTCGGCAGACTGGGGATCCAGTACAGCCGGCCCGCCTCGCCGGCGTCGACGAGCTTGCGCATGAGCCGCGTTCGGCCCAGCCACCGCTCGACGCGCCACCAGGTCGACCAGAAGGTCCGCACACCGTCCATTTGGGACTCCATTCACCCGCGGTGCTAACGCGTCTTCGACACCATGCTGTGCTTGAAGAAGGGGACGAGCTCGTCGACGCTGTCGCACACCGCGCCGTGGGCCGGCGCGATGAGGCGCGGGCCCAGCCGTCGCAGCAACTCGTCGATGTCCGGGAACGTGGCCTCCACGTCGGCGACGCGGGTCCAGAACAGCGCGGCGTTGTTGAAGAACTGCGCCATGACGAGGCTGGGACTGTCCCGCTCCGAGGTCAGCTTGTCGCACTCGCCGGCGTTGTGCGGGTGCAGGAAGGCGAACGCGTCGGCGACGAACAAGGTCTCGAGGTGGTCGTCGTGCAGCCACAGGGTGGTGGGCAGGTCGCGCCAGATCGCGGGGACGAACGTCAGCCGGCGGTCGGCGAGCTGGAGCGCCTCCCCGGCGGCGAAGTGCCAGAACCGGCCCGCGGCGACTTCGTCCGGGTAGTAGAGCTGGTAGTCGCGCGCGTCGCCGATGACGATCGCGTCCGGATATTTCCGCAGCCACCGCGACAGCAGTCCGGCGTGGGGGATCTCCGGGTGGGTGGGGAAGATGAACCGGACAGGTTCGTCCCCGAGGAACGCGTCGAGCTGTCGCTCGACCTCGTCTCCCGTGATGGGGTGGCCGGTGTCGACCATGTACGTGCCCGACGGGGTGCGGGCCACGTACACGCCCCATTGGCCGTGTACGGTCTCGCCGCGGTAGCTGACCTCGGGGCACGCCCCGCACCACAGGAAGTCGGGGGACAGGAGCCGCGGCAGCGAACCGGACGGTTCCTCCGGGGCGATCGACGGGCCGCGCATCAGAACGGCACCTCATCGAGGGTCCGGACCCGTGTCGGGTACTCCGGGGTGCCGACCACTTCCGTCACCGGCTTCGCGGTCGACAGCTGTTCGAGCGTCTGGTCGGTCAGGTTCCGGACCGCGGCGACGAGGTCACTGCCCTCGATGACCGTGCCGAAGCCCGGGCACAGCCGCTCCACGGGCAGCGCGTCGAAGATCCCGGCGAGATCCGACCGGAGTCCGGCCGTCTCCGCGCCGGCGAGGAAGCCGAACCGGTACAGCAGGGCGTCGGGCAGCCGGGTCAGCACGTCCTCGCCGTGGCCGGCACGCGTGACGACGTCGCCGTCCGGCCGCGAGGTGGTGCCGCAGCCGAACGCGTCGCCACAGAAGAGGGTGCGCGTCGCGTAGTCGTACACCCACTCGCTCTGCAGCAGCCGCAACGGACCGCGCAGGCAGCGCATCCGGCGGCCGGCGGCGGTGAAGTCCTCACCCGGGAGGATCGAGGTCGGTTCGACGGGGGTGATCGAACGCACGTGCAGCTCGATGTTCGCGTCCTCGAACGCGTCCATGAAGCTCATCACCCGGGTCGTGCCGAGCACGAAGTTGGACGGCAGGTAGACGTGCAGGTGCCGGACATCGAACCGCCGGCACAGCCACGGGATGTTGATGAGCGTGTCGAAGTTGTACCGCGTCAGCACGATGTCGGTCTGTTCGGCACCGGCCAGCACGTCGGCGAGACCGGTCTCGATCGCGTCCCGGAACGCCCGCACGCCGCCGTCGACGATGACCGCCCGGGCGCCGTCGCGCAGGGCGAACAGGTGCATCGGGAGCCACCGGCCGGTCTCGGGCGGTACCCAGCTCTGCTGCTCGTCGGCGCTGATCGCGCCGCCGACGGCGTGCAGACCGGGCGTGACCGTCCTGCTGCCCAGGAGGTGTACGTCGCTGCGGAACACGGTCAACTTTGTTCTCCTATCCGGTCCGGCACCGGCCGCCCGTCGGGTCAGCTCGACCGGGACCCCAGCTCCGCGATGACCGTCCCGGGGATGCTCCCGCCGGGGCCCACGTCCCACTGGGACATGGCCTCCAGCGCCACCTCGCAGGCGCGCCGGACATGGGCGACGCAGGCGCGCTCGGACGCCTCCGCATCGCGTCGCTCGACGGCGTCCGCGATCGCCTCGATCTCGCGCACGGACTCCTCCTCGCGGCCGGGGGCGCCGAGCGAGAGGTGCCGCAGGACGTTGACCCGCGCACGCAGGCCGACCGCGATCGCCTCCATCGTGGGACTGTCGGCACCGGCGAACAGGACGTCGTAGAAGTCGGTCTTCTGCGCGAGGATCTCGGCGATGTCCTGACGCGAGCGGTGCGCCGCGGCCAGGGCCTTATGCGCCTTCCGTAACTTGCGCACCTGCTCGTCGGTGGCGCGCTGGGCGAAGCGGCGGCCGGCCAGGCCCTCGATGACCGCCCGCAGCTCGTAGAGCTCCTCGGCCTCCTTCAGCGTCGGCACCCGTACCACGACGCCGCGCTGCGGCAGAACCGTGACGAGACCTTCGCTGGCCAGCTCGCGCAGCGCCTCGCGGATGGTGGCCCGGGAGACGCCGGTACTGAGGCTCAGCTCGCGTTCCACGAGCCGTTCGCCCGGTTTGAGCTCCATCGAGATGATGGCGTCCCGCAGGCGCTTGCAGACCTGGTCGCGCAGCAGGGAAGCCTCGAGCGCAGTGGGAGTGAGCGGCATGACGACCCTTCACTGGTCTGACAATCAGCTAACTTGTTGAGCAAGTTAGCAGCTTTGCCAATTGTCGGTCAATCTGTTGACATTACCGTCGGCGGAGTCGACACTTGCCGTCACCGGAGCGCTGTGACCAGCTCCGATGCACCGCACCTCCCTATGGGAGGCCGCCGGGGTACCCGGCTCTCGCCCTGCGTGAACGGTCCAGCGAGAGAACGAGTGAGGCGATGACAGGCGTACTGCAAGCCGCACCGAGCACGCGTCCTCGTCGTGCACAGAGCGCGACGGGAGCTATCCCCCCTCGCCGCGCGCTGCTCTACCAGTGCGTGCCGATCGTGGTGATCCTCGTCGTCTGGCAGCTGCTGACCGTGTTCAGCTCGAACATCGAGAGCGTGCTGCCACCGCCGGCCGACATCGGCAGGCGACTGGTCGAGGTGCTCGGCGAGTCCGCGACGTGGCTCCAGATCGGGCAGACCCTGGAGGGCTGGGCACTGTCGCTCGTCGTGGCGTCCCTGATCGGACTGGCTCTCGGAATCCTTCTGGGGTCGTCCGCGATCGCCTACCGGATGGCCCGGTTCGTCGTCGACTTCCTGCGCTCGGTGCCGCCGATCGCCCTGCTCCCGGTCGGGCTGCTGACGCTCGGCGCGGCCCTGCAGCTCAAGGTCGCGCTGGCGACGTTCGCGGCACTGTGGTTCCTGCTGATCCAGGTCATCCACGGCATCTGGGACGTCGAGCCGATGATGAAGGACGTCGCGCGCAGCTACCACATCTCACCGATGTTGCGGCTGACCCACATCGTGATCCCGAGCGTGTCGGCGTACTTCTCGACCGGCCTGCGCCTGGCCTCCATCGCGGCCCTCGGCACGGTCGTCGCGACCGAGTTCCTCGGCGGTGTCGACGGCATGGGCCTGGCCATCTACAACGCCCAGCTGGGCGGCGACATGTCCCGCACCTACGCGTACGGGATCGTCATCGTCGTCCTCGCGCTCGTCCTGAACTCGTCCCTGCTGGCCGTCGAGCGCCGGTTGCTGCGCTGGCACCCGATGCACCGGAGGGCCGCCTGATGGGCCGCCGCCTGCTCGCGGCCGTGCTGACGCTCCCGCTGCTCGCGGTGCTGGTCGGCCTGTGGTGGTGGACCGCGGCGCGCTCGACGTCGCCGTACTACCCGTCGCTGGACAAGGTCTGGCACAGCTTCGCCACGCTCTGGCTGCCGGGCCCGGGCAGCCTTCTCAAGTCCGACTTCGTCCCCAGCGTCGTGAACCTGCTGGCCGGCTGGGGCCTGGCGATCGTCGTGGGCATCGCCGCCGGAGTACTCATCGGGATGTCCGACGTGCTGTGGACGGCGCTGCGACCGGGGATCGAACTGGCCCGCGCCACTCCGATGATCGTGATCTTCCCCATCATCTTCGTGATCTTCGGGTTCTCCGACTGGGGCCAGCGCTGGATCATCCTGATCGCGTCGCTCTGGCCGATCCTGCTCAACACCATCGAGGGTGTCCGGTCGGTCGATCCCGTGGTCCGCGACGTCGCCCGCAGCTACCGGCTCAACCGGCCGGACCGCGTCCTGTTCGTCATGATTCCCGCCGCACTGCCACAGATCATGACCGGCCTGCGGGTCGCGGCCGGGCACGCCGTCGTGGTCATGGTCGCCAGCGAGTACTTCGCCTCCACGCGGGGCGTCGGATTCCAGGTACATCTGGCCATGCAGAGCTTCGACTCCCCCGCCACCTACGCGACAACCGTCCTGCTGGGACTGATCGGCTACGTCCTCAGCCTGGCGGTCCGCGCGCTGGAGCATCTCGTCCTCGGCTGGCACATCCGCATGCGCGACACCGCACGCGCCCGGGCGTGACCAGACCACATCAGCCAACCCTCGTCACAAGTAAGGCAGGCCCCACCATGGCAACGACGCTACCTGGGAGATCCGTTGGGAAACGACGCACCGCGGTCGTCCCGATCCTCGTCGTCTCGATGCTGCTAGCCCTCAGCGCCTGCGGCAGCAGTTCGGGCTCGACGAACGCGGGCAGCGGTGGCTCGGCGACGGACATCGCGATCGCCTACTCGCAGCCGATCGACTACCAGGTCGCGAAGATCGCGGTCGACCGTGGCTACTTCAGGAAGAACGGTTTGAACGTCACCCTGAAGAGCGCCACGACCGGCGCCCAGATCCTGGCCCTGGTCGCCAGCGATCAGATCCAGTTCGGACAGATGAACCAGCAGATCATCCTCAACGCCTACAAGAAGGGCACGGACGTCAGGTTCTGTCCGATGGGGTCGCAGCTGCAGCGCACTCCGGACACCGCCAGCATCGCGGCGATCACCGTCGCCTCCACGGGCATCAAGTCGGCGGCCGACCTGAAGGACAAGACCATCGCGGTGAACGCGCTCGCTACCGCCTACACCGACGTCACGCAGGAGATGCTGGACCGCAACGGTGTCGACCCGAACAGCGTGAAGATCGTGGTGGTCCCCTTCAACCTCATGCTGCAGGCCCTCAAGCAGGGACGCGTCCAGGCCGCGGTCGTGCAGTCGCCGTACCTGGGCCAGGCGCTGGACGGCGGCGCGACCGTCGTCGACTACCCGACCAACTACCTCGCCGAGGACACGCTCTGGACGTCCTGCTTCGTGCTGGCGTCGTACGCGAAGGCGCACCCGGACATCGTCAAGAAGTACGCGGCGGCGATGAAGGACGCGGTCGCCTACGCCAACAAGAACCCCGTCGATGCCGCGAAACTCGCCGCGACCGCGGCCAGCGTGCCGTTCGTCAAGAACAACCGGTACCCGGTCTGGGTCGACCACGTCGAGGCCTCGTCGCTGCAGAACTGGGTCGACCTCATGAACAAGTACCAGAACGCGGGCCTGAAGATCGACGCCGCGTCGATGATCGTCGGCCAGTAACCGGGAGACGCCGTTGCCCGCCCGCGATCAAGGGAGTCAGCACATGCTTCGCAGCCAAGAGCACGTCGGCAGCCCGGCGAGCGACGAGACGACGTCGAAGGAGACGCCTGCCGTCGCGGCACCGCCGGTGGTCCTCGCGGTGGAAGGACTGGGCAAGCACTACGACCGCGGGCAGGAGACGGTCGCCGTCCTCGAGGACCTGGGCTTCACCCTCCAGCAGGGCCAGTTCATCTCTCTGGTGGGGCCGTCCGGTGTCGGCAAGTCGACGCTCCTTCGCTGCCTGGCCGGCCTCACCTCGCCCAGCAGCGGCCGGGTGCTGCTGCACGACCGTGTGGTGACCGGCCCACCGCCCGAAATAGCGCTGCTCTTCCAGGACTTCAGCCGGTCGCTGATGCCCTGGCTGCGCAACGGGGCCAACGTCGCCCTGCCGCTGCGCAGCAACGGCGTCGGCAGGGCCGAACGTGCTCAGCGCGTGCGCGACGCGCTGGAGGCGGTGGGCCTGCCCGACGTCGAGAACATGTTTCCCTGGCAGCTGTCGGGCGGGATGCAGCAACGGGTGGCCATCGCGCGGGCCATCGCGTACCGCCCCGAAGTCATGCTGATGGACGAGCCGTTCGCCTCCGTCGACGCGCAGACCCGGTTCGACCTCGAGGACCTCCTGCTGGACATCCACCGCCGCTTCGGCATGTCCACCCTGTTCGTCACCCACGACATCGACGAAGCGGTCTACCTGTCCGACGAGATCGTCGTTCTCAACGGCAAGCCGGCCGGCGTCGCGGCCCGGCTGACCATCCCGTTCGGCCGTGACCGGGACCAGATCACCACCCGGGCCGAACCCGACTTCGCCTCGTACCGCTCGGAGATTCTGCGCGAGGTACGCGGTACGAGAGGACACAGTTGACCACGCCAGCGAACCTCATGCCGGCCGGCCCGTACGCGGCCTGCATCACGCCGTTCAACAAGGACGGCTCCCTCGACGAGGCGGCACTGCGCGAGCACATGGCGCAGCTGGCCAAACACGGCGCCGGTCTCTTTCTCGGCGCCTCACACACCGGCGAGGGCCCGCTGCTCGAGCTGTCCGAACACCGGCGGATCTTCGAGATCGCCCGGGACGCTCTCGGCGACCAGGTTCCCCTGTACGCGGCCAACATCGAGTACCCGTCGGCCGACGGCGTGCTCGCGATCGCCGGTGTCGCTCGGGAGACCGGGATGGACGCCCTCCAGATCTACCCGCCCGGTCTGCGCGCCACGGTTCCGCTCGACACCAACTCACTGCGCGCGTTCTACGATCAGGTTCTGTCCTCATTGGACCAGCCGGTCATCCTCTCCAGCAACTTCCTCAGCGGGTACGAGGCACCGCCGGCGATGCACGCCGAGTTCGCCGACACGTACCCGCACGTAATCGGGTACACCAAACACCACCCGAGCATCGACAGCGTGGCCGAGTTCCTCCACGCCATCGACGGCCGCCGTCCGGTGCTCTCCGGCGGCTGGAACGGGTTCATGGCCCATCTCCTCAACCCGATCAACGGCGAGATGAACCCGATGGTGAACGTGGTACCCGCGTCCTACCAGCACATGTTCACGTTGATGGCCGACGGCGACCACGCCGGGGCAGCGCGCGTCAGCCACCAGATCTCGCGGCTGGGCCGATCCCTGCACCGCTTCGGTGTGCAGGGCATCAAGTCCGCGATCAACCTCCTGGGGCGACCGGGCGGGCACCCGCGTCTCCCATATCTCGCGCTGGACGGGCCGGACCTGGACGACGTCCGCGCCGCACTCGCGGCATCCGATCTCGAAGAAGTCCACGCCCACTAGCGCGACCTCCCGCAAAGGTGCCCTCCATGACGACCCACATGACACGCCTCGAAGCCGGCCGGAAGATTCGTGAGGAGGTGCTGGGACACGACCACGTGCAACGCTCGCTGGCGAGCAGCACCGAATTCACCAGACCCATGCAGGAACTCGTCACCGAGTACTGCTGGGGCGCGGTCTGGGCCCGGCCCGGACTCGACAAGAAGACCCGCAGCCTGCTCAACATCGCGATGCTCACGGCGCTTCGCCAGTCCGAAGAACTCGACCTCCACGTCCAAGGGGCCATCCGCAACGGCTGCACCGTGCCCGAGATCCAGGAGACCATCCTGCAGAGCGCCATCTACTGCGGCGTGCCCGCGGCGTTACACGCATTCCGAGTCGCGCAGGCCGCGCTCGGGCCGCTGGCCGAGGACGGTCAGTGGGACCAGGCCGGTGCGTGAGTTCGGGAACCTCCCGGCGCCGACGGTCCGCCACGTGGCGGGGGAGCGCATTTGCTATGCCGACCACGGCGAGGGCAAGCGCACGCTGGTCCTGCTGCATCCGATCGGACTCGACTGGCACAGCTGGCTGCCTGCCATGCTCTGGTTTCCCGCCGGCCTGCGCGTACTCGCCGTAGACCTGCGCGGCTTCGGCGGCTCCGGCTCCGGCCCGCCGGAATCGCTGGCGGGCCACGCCCGCGACCTCGCCGCGCTCCTCGCCGACCTGGGGCTGGCCCGGGTGCACGTGGCCGGCTTGTCGTACGGCGGCTCGGTGGCCGCCACGTTCGCCTGCCGGTACCCAGGTCAGGTCGAGTCCCTGGCCATCGTGGCCGCGCCGACGTCCGCGAATCGTGACCTGTTCCTCGCCCGCGCCGAGCAGGCCGAGCAGGGCGGCCACGACAGTTACATGGCACCTACGATCGAACGCTGGTTCCGGCCCGAGACCGTGGCGCTGCGGCCCATGACCATCGAGTACGTGGCAACCCACCTGCGGGCGACACCGGTGAGCCACTGGGCCGCCGGGTGGCGGGTGCTGAGCGACACCGACCTGCTGGACGATCTCAGCATGATCCGGGTACCGACGGCAGTCGTCGCCGGCCGGCACGACGCGGGCTTTCCGCCGGCGGATCTAGCCCGGGTCGCGGCGCACATCCCCGGCGCGACATTCCATGACATCCCCGGCGTGGCCCACATGATCGGACTCGAGGCACCCTTCCAGCTCGCGTCAGTGCTGCACCGAAACGTCCTCCGCGCCCCGTCCTGACGGTGCCGTCACCTGGCTTCGGCATGGCCGTCGACCGTGAGAGGTGAGGGAGGCCCTCGGGTTGCGTGTCGGTGCCGGCCTCGGTTCCGGGAGGACATTTGTCCAAGACCTGCGGGCCGGTGGCCGGGCATCGTCGGCTTCATGAGTGAGCATGCGCATGGGATGTACGTGGTGCACGACGGCCCGCGGGAGGCGCCGCCGCTGTTGCTGGTTCACGGGTCGGGGGCCGCGGGAACCACGTGGCGCCCGGTGGTGCCGGCGCTCGCCGCCCGGCATCACGTCGTCCGGGTCGACCTTCCCGGGTGCGGCCAGTCTCCGCCCGCGCCGTCGTACGACGTGCCGGCGCAGGCGGGCCGGGTGGCCGGGGTGCTCGACGACCTCGGGCTTCGACACGTCATGGTGGTCGGGCACTCCAGCGGCGGCTACGTCGCGACCGCGCTCGCGGAACGGCGTCGCGACCTGGTGGGTTCGCTCGCACTGATCAGCAGCGGACCGCGTCCCGACGCGCTCCTTCCGCAGCAGGCCCTTCTCCGGGCGCTGCTGGCCCCGCCGCTCGGCCCGCTGCTCTGGTTGGCGCGTTCGGACGCGACGATCCGCAAGGGGTTGAGCCTGACGTGCAACCTCCCGGTGGACGTCCCGGACGACGTCGTCGCCGACGTGCGGCGCATCGGCTACCGCACGTTCCGGACGGTGCTGCGCCGCAACGGCGAGTACATCGCCGAGCGCAGCCTGCCCGAGCGCCTCGCCGTCCTCGGCGTGCCGGTGATGGTGATCTTCGGTACCGCCGATCCCCGTTGGGACCCGTCGTCGGTGCACCGGTACGACGTCGTGCCGGACGTCCACATCGAGCAGCTGCCCGACGTCGGGCACCTGGCGATGTTCGAGGCGCCGGAGCCGACGAGCCGGCTGCTGCTGGATTTCGCCGCAACGACCGCCGAGCGGCGAGCCTAGTCTGGTTACGTGCCGCCGACCGGGTTCGACTGGGCGTGGGTGGATGTCGCCGTCCCGCGCTCGTCCGGTGGGCTGCCGGGGGTGCGCATGGCCGGATTCGCCCATCGTGGCCCGGTGCTCGTCGACATCGCGATGGTGGCTCATCCGGCCGTCACGATCCTCGTCGACCTGAGCGAGCAAGGGCTGATCGTTTACGACGCCGAGGGGCGGAACCTTCGGGGCAGCCTGGTGGCGGGGCTCCTCCCCGGCGGGCTGCGGGCTGGCGGATGGTGCGGTGAGTGCCTCCAGATCCGGTTGTCACCGATCGTGGCGGCGGCGGTTCTAGACGCGTCGACCGAGCTCACCGGAGCGGTTGTGTCCCTTTCGGACGTCCTGGGCCGCGACGCCGCGCGAGCCGAGGACCGGCTGCGGGCCACGGCGTCGTGGGACGACCGGTTCGCCATCGCGCTGGACCTGCTGCGTCGCCGGCTTGGCGCCCACCCGCCGGTGGACCCGGAGGTCGCCCACATCTGGCGGCGAACGGTCGCCGGCCGCGGGCGGGTGCGGGTCGACGGCCTGGCGGACGAGGTCGGCTGGAGCCGCAAGCGCCTGTGGTCCCGGTGCCGGTCCCAGCTCGGCGTGACACCGAAACGAGCCGCGCAGCTGGTGCGTTTCGACCACGCCGCCCATCTTCTTGCCGCGGGCCACGCAGCCGCGTGGGCCGCCGCCGAGAGCGGCTACGTCGACCAGTCCCACCTGCACCGCGAGACCAAGGCGATCACCGGCCTGACGCCGACGGCCGTCGCGGTGGCACCGTGGCTCGCGATCGACGACGTCGCGTGGCCGGCCCCGGCACGTGGCTACGTCGGAAGAGCGACGTCGCTGTCCTGATCGTCTCGGAGTCATGGACCACGCCGCCTTACCTTGGGTAGTCGCCTCACTACGGGCGGTACCTCGCTGCGGTGAACGGGCTGACCCTGCGGTTGAACCTCCTTGCTGTTTTCTCCCCGTCTGTGGCTCGCGTGGTACGAAATTTGTGCGACTGCCCGGTGCCCGCGTGAGTAGATGGGAGCTATTCAGGTGACCGCGATTGTCGACAGCAAAATCGAGCTCGACAACGAGAATCCGGTAGATCCGGATTCTCGCTCCCCGGAGTGGATAGCTGTACTCATGAACGACACTCAGGGGAACATCATCCGTGCACATGGGAGGGACCGGAGCAGGCATCTCTTCGTGCGGTTTGGTTCGAATATCACCGGCGCGAAGAAATGGCTGGCCGCGGCGGGCAGGCTGTGGGTCACCTCGGCCATGGAGCAGTGGGAGCAGTCCAGGGCCCGTGCCGCGGAGATCGCCGCCGCGAGGACTATTCCCGAACCTCGCGGCGAAGCGGAGACACTGGACGCGATCGACCAGAACTCCAAGCTGTTCGTCAACGTGATGCTGTCCGCCAAGGCCTACGAGGCACTGGGCGTCAAGAAGTCCATGCCGAAGGGTGACCGTAGTTTCCAGCTCGGTGCCCGGCACGAGAAGACACGGTACAAGCTGAACGATCCGCCGCTCGAGGAGTGGGACGAGAACTTCAACCAGGATTTCCATGTCCTGGTCATCGTCGCCCACGACAACGAGGTCGCACTCAAGAACGCGGCTCGACAGGTAGTGGACAGCGTGCGCGAATTCGACGCGGGCACCGTCGTGCACGAGGAGATCGGCCACGTCATGCGGGGTGCGGCGCGTAGGGGTGAGGCCAAGGGTCCGGTAATCGAACATTTCGGGTTCCGTGACGGCGTCAGCAATCCATTGTTCTTCCAGAAGGACATCGCCGCGGCGGACAAGGAAAAGGTACGGGGTGGCGTCACCGACCCCCGCTACAGCGATCCCTTCGCCTCGTTGAACCTGGCCTTGCTGCCGGATCCAGGCGCCACGGAGGGTGGCTGTGGCTCCTACTTCGTCTACCGGAAGCTCCAGCAGGACGTCATCGCCTTCAAGCGGGACCTGGAGGTTCTGGCGAAGCGGCTGCGGGCGGCGGCCGAGATCCCCAGGGAGTCGCTCGACTACTACCGGGACCTGGCCGGCGCCTACATCTTCGGCCGGTTCGCGGACGGCACACCGGTGACCGAGCAGTCGTTCCCGGGCCTCGGCGCGGTCAACAAGTTCGACTACGGGAGCGACACCAACGGCACCAGGTGCCCGTTCGTGTCGCATGCGCGCAAGACGAACCCGCGCGGAGACATGAAGAACATCAAACAGGCCAGCCTGTCCGACGAACGATCCCGGCGGATCGTCCGGCGCGCGATCAACTACGGCCCGCACACCCTCACGCCGAAGCCCGGCGACGACGTCGGCCTGTTGTTCCTGTGTGCCCAGAGCAGCATCGAGAAGCAGTTCGAGTTCATGCGGCACATCTGGTGCGACCAAAAGGATTTCCCGCTGGTCGGCACGGGCATGGACCCCACCATCGGCCACTCGAAGGACGACGAGAAACACTTTCAGACGTGGCCGCGCAAGTACGGTGAGGACACAAAGGACAACGGCATCAAGGACTTCTCGATCGGCCCGTGGGTGACCCTCCGTGGCGCCGAGTACTTCTTCGTGCCGAGCCTGAGCTTCCTCCGCTCGTTGCACCCCGAGGCTTCCTGATGTCCGGGAAGGACGTGGCCGAGGACGGTCGACTCGCGCGCCGCACCGTGATCACCGGCGCGCTCGCCACCGCGGGCGGGCTCGTCCTCACCGGCTCGGCGCGGGCCGGCGAACGGCGGCCCGCGGGCGGGTCGGGACTACTCCTCGATGTGTCGGATCCCGAAGTGCGCGCGAGGGGGCACCGCATCCGGCTCAAGATCGACAACACCAAGGCCGGCTCCCGGGTCGACGTCGAAGGTGCCGTGCCCGTGCCGCTGTCACTGGGCACTTCGCGGGCCGGCGCGACGCCGTTGACGGTCACCAGCACCACCGGGCGCACCACCCTCGGCACCGGTTCGGCACGAGCGCGCGGCGACAGCTCGGTCACCGTGCACGCCTCGAAAGGCAGCGAAGCCGTCGTCTTCGTGACACCGACGGACTACGGCCCGCCCTCGATGCCCGGAGATCGGCTACTGGTGCGGGGACCCGACGGCGAGATGACCGTCGACGTGTGGATCGAACCGACCGGTGGCGAGTGGGTTCCGTTCGGCCCCAACGGCAACTACCTCGATCTGCAGATCTGCGCCGTCCACGCCGCGCTGATGCGCAAGGGAACCGACGGCGTCGAGGTCCTCATGTTCTCCCCACCCCGGCTCAGGGACGCCAAGCACCAGCCGCGCCGGAACCCGAAGTGGAACCCGAAGCACCCGAACGACACGAACCAGTGGCTGTGGAACGCCCGGACACTCAACGACCTCGAATCGCGGGCCGTCGATATCGAGAAACTTCAGGTCTACGACAGGGAGATGAAACCGCACAGGTTCAACATCTTCTGCAGCGGTCACGCACACACCGCCGACGGCCGCCTGTTCGTGGCGGGCGGGCACATCACCGAACACGCCAGCAACGGCACGCACATGTTCTTCTACGACCCCGACGTCGCGGAAAAACCTGCCGGCGGCTGGAAGACCATCGACCTCACCATGCAACAGGGTCGCTGGTACCCGGTGGTCATCACGCTTCCCGACGGCAACCTGCTCATCGCCGGTGGCGCCTACCGGTCCCTGCTGGAGGACGCGTACTGGGATGCGATCAACAACAACTACGAGGTGATCGACCCGGACAAGGGCGTGCGGCTCAACGATCCGGCCAAGAGCGCCCTCGTCGACGTGGACGCCATCACGGACTCGAGCACGGGCGACGGCCCCGACGCCCGACTGTCGACCTACCCGGGCCTGTACGTACTCCCCGGAGAACGAGACGACCAGACCGTTCTCGCTCTCGTCGAGACCACCCGTGCCTGGTTCTACGAGTACACGCCTCAGAAGTTTCTCGAGCGCAAGGGATCCTTCTACCGCATGAAGACCTCGGGCTCACGTAGCTACCCACACTACGGTCCGATGGTGCTGCTGCCGCTCACCACCGACGGGAAGAAGGCACGGATCCTGGCGCTCGGTGGCCAGTACGAGTCAACCCCGGTCGCCGAACAGCGCCTGCTCGCGCCGTACCAGTCGACCACGGCCACCGCGGAGGTACTCGACATCGACATGGAGAGCCACCTGAACGAGCAGCCGGGCTGGCGATCCGTGGGCGAGTTGAACCAAGCCCGTTTCCTCTGCGACGCCACGCTGCTCGCCGACGGCGCGGTACTGGTCAGCGGCGGCTCGAAACAGGGCTGGACGGACGAGAACGTCGGCTGGATCTACCAGTCGGAGCTGTTCGACCCGGCCTCCGAGACGTTCGCCCCCGCGGCCACCGCCGAAGTCGATCGCCGGTACCACTCGGTTGCCTTGCTGCTCCCCGACGGAAGCGTGCTGAAGGCGGGCAGCACCGGCGGCTTCGCCCCTGACGACCTCAAGGCCAAGAAGTGGTTCCGCGCCCGCATGAACGCCGAACGGTACCTGCCGCCGTACTTCTGGCGCGACGACCGGCCGACGATCGAAGCGCTGACCGACACCACCGTCCTGGACGGTGTGGCCACTGTCCGATATGGAGACGAGTTCGGGATCACCACCGCCGGGCCGAGTCTGAAGGACGCCACGATCCGGGCCGCGCTCATCCGGTTCGGCTCGATGACCCACGGCAACAACATGGACCAGCGCTACGTATGGCTCAAGACCAGCTGGAAACAGGCCGGCACCCATGCCACCGCGACCGTCCCCGTGAACCCCGCCGCGGCACCGCCAGGCGACTACATGCTGGTCATCGTGGACGAGAACGACGTGCCATCCAAGGCGAAGCTGATCCGGGTGGCGAAGGCAAACTAGAGGGGCTGGTCTATCGTTCCCGCACTTGCGATGACGGCACGGCAGAGACCGCTGAAACCCGCCAGTGAACCGTCGCCGCCACGGTGACAGCCGGGTCACCCTCGGGACGAACGTCCTCAACGCCCCCTGGTACCCGCCCGCGATCCTCGCTCGCTCCCTCACCACCATCGACGTCCTGAGCGCGGGGCGCCTGCTGCTCGGCTTCGGCGTCGGCTGGTCACCGGAGGAGTACCAGGCAGCGGGTGTCCCGATGACCGAGCGCGGCGCCCGGCTCGGCGAGTGCCTCGACGTACTCGAGGCACTGTGGACCGCCAACCCGGCCGAGTACCAGGGCAAGCACTGGTCCGTGCCGGCCACCCACACCGACCTCAAGCCGGCGCAGAAGTCAGGTCCGCCGATCTACCTGGCCGGGTACGCGCCGGCCGCTCAACGCCGGATCGCCCGCCGCGCGGACGGCTGGCTACCCGTTTACCGCCCCGGTACCAGCCCGTTCGACCCGGAGAAGACGATCACCGCCCCGCTCGCCCGCCTCCGGCACCTCGCGGAGGAGGAAGGCCGGGACCCGAAGAACCTCGGCACGGTGCTGCGCGTCTATCCGGTCGCGGACGGCACGGTCGAGGAGACATCGACGGAGCAGTTGTGCTTGTGACCGGAGCATCGTCGGGCGCACGAGTGGTGCTGGCAGCCCGCCGGGAGGAGCGCGTCCGGCAACTCGCCGACGAGCTGGGCGAAGCCGTGCCCGTTCGCTGCGACGTCACTGATCCCGCCCAGGTCGCGGCGACCGTGCGCGCGGCGACAGATGCGTTCGGACGGATCGACGTACTGGTGAACAACGCCGGTCAGGGGCCGCAGGCTCCCATCGAGGAGATCGATCCCGACGACTTCCGCGCCGTTCTCGAGCTCAACCTGGTCGCGCCCCTGGTCACCATGCGGGCGGTGATCCCGGTCATGCGGAAGCAGACGGCCGGCAGCATCGTCAACGTGAGTTCGGGAATCACCTTGTCGGTGATACCCGGCACCGGCACCGGCGCCTACGCCAGCGCCAAAGCATCGTTGTCTCCACGATGTATCGGTTCATCACGGCCACGGAGTTCCTCGGATCGGTACGAGCCGGCCACGATGCCGCGGCGCGCTTGGAATCCAGCCACGGACCGCAGCCCCAGAGGGCCAAGCAAGTCGCTGAGGCGATTCTCGACCTGATCAAGACCGGCGCTGAGCGAGCCGACCTGGTTCCCGAACAGTTCGGCGTCGCTGTGGTCGAGCAGATTCTGCTGGGCGGGAACGAGCGCATGCTGTGCGCGACGCGCCCACGTATATGTCAGGATGCCGCGTTCCTTTCGGCGAGGCCGTTTTCGCCGCCGCTGACCTCGATGACCTGGCCGGCGA
The DNA here is from genome assembly GCA_035995025.1 of Actinophytocola sp. Classification (GTDB taxonomy): domain Bacteria; phylum Actinomycetota; class Actinomycetes; order Mycobacteriales; family Pseudonocardiaceae; genus Actinophytocola. Next base: position 24,668 of record DASYKY010000083.1, on the reverse strand, counting down.
TGCCGGTGGAGAGGTCGGAGGCGAGCCAGACGAGGGTGGCGGCGACCTCGTCCGGGTGGATCGGGCGGTTGTAGGCGTTCTCGGGGTAGATCTGCTGGTTGCCCACTCGGGTGGCGCGTAGGTGGTTGACTCGGGATGCCGTGAGGGCCGTATTCGCTGGCCAGGCTGCGGGCCAGTGCCTCCAAGGCGCCGGCGATGACGCCGATGCCGCCGGTGTGGGGCCGGCCGCTGCGGCCGTTGGTGGAGGCGATGGTGGCGATCGAGCCGGAGCCCTGGTTCTGCATGACACGTGCGGCCTCGCGGGCGGTGAGGAACTGCGAGCCGAGCACCAGGGCGACGGCATCTGTCATGACCTTGGGGTCGAGGTCGTCGTAGGGGATGCCGTAGCCGGTGGCCGGTCCCGGCAGGCCGATGCCATTGAAGGCAAAGTCGACCGGCCCGTCCGCGGCGACCTTGCTCAGGTAAGCGCGCACTTGGTCCGGGTCGGTGGGGTCGACCGCCGCGGTCTCGATGTTGCCGCCGTCGGCGCGGATCTGCTCGGCGACCTTTTCGGTCTTCTCCTGGCTTCGGCCGCTGAGGAGCACGGTGGCCCCGGCGGCAGCGAGGTGGCGGGCCGTGCTGGAGGCGAGGCTTCCGCTTCCCGCGAAGACGACCACTCGCTTGCCGGTGGCCACTGCCGTGTTGTTCATCTGGTCTCCCATCGCGGACGCCTTCGGTAACGCATAGGTTACCGTAACATCTGGGTTACCGTGTGGCCGAGCGGGTCACCACCCACACCGCCGTCTGCGATGACGCCGCCGACGCTTGCACCGCCTGCGGCGGGACTGTCGGACCTAGGCTGAGCTGGAATGTGCCGCGCGAGATGCGCCTACAGGAGCGCGTGAAGAGGTTCAGCATGACTCGGCAGGCAGTCTCAACGGAGAACGCACCGCAGGCGATCGGGCCCTACAGCCAGGCGATCGTTGCCAACGGGTTCGTGTTCTGCTCGGGTACGGCAGGGATCGACCCAGCCACCGGCATCGCGCCGGACGACATCGACGAACAGACCGAACTCGCGCTGCGCAACCTCGCTGCCGTCCTCAGCGCCGCTGGCGCGTCCCTCGAGACCTTGGTCAAGACCACCGTCTTCTACGCGAACGTCGACGACTTCGCGTCCATCAATGCAATCTATGCCCGCTTCATGCCCGACCCGCCACCGGCACGCTCGGCACCGGCGAACGTGGCCCTGCCGCGCAACCTGCTCATCTCCATCGACGCGATCGCGGTCCTGCCGGTCGGCTGAGTCCACCCGTCGCGCACGCGGAGACAGCCGTTGCCCGAGTGCTGGACGAGGCAGAGAAGATCAAGAGCGAGGGCATCAACCAGCACCTCGAAAGCGCGGAGGGCGCGGATGCCCCACGGCCTTGAGAATGCCCGTACCGGCGAGGCCGACGCGAGCAGGGCCGAACGCGCGCTGTTCGCGCGCATGACGCTGGCGTGTAGGGCGGCGACGGCCGAAAGTACTGCTGGCCGATTCTTGACCTGGGAGCACGCCGGCCTGTTCGCGGTGTTGGCCACCGGGCCGGACCTGGCGTTCCTGTCCACTGTGTCCGGCGTGACTCCGGAGAACGTCGCCGCGGCGATCGACATGGCCGGCGCACCGGTCTGGAACGGGGTGGCACCAACCGTCATCGTCTCGATGGACGACGATCGCGAGGTCGCGGCAGCGTTCCTGGCCGCGGAGATGGACCGGGGCCCCGATCGCGCCTTGGCGATCAGGCGGCTGGCGCCACCCGACGACGGCCCGGTTCCCGAGGTAAGCAGGGCCACGGATGCCGGTGCGTTTCTCGATGTCCTGCTCGCCGGCTACGAGGTGACCGGGCCACTCGCGAGGTTCATCGCCGCCGAGCACGGACATCCAGCCGTACGGCGCTTTCTGCTGTCCGAGGGTGGGATACCGATCGCCGCGGCGGCGATGACCATGCACGGGGACGTCGCCGTTCTCGGAGGTGCGTCCACAGTGCCGGAACACCGGGGCCGAGGCGCCCAGTCACGGCTGATCGCGCACCGGGTCCGGTTGGCGGTCGAGCACGGGTGCACAGTGGCGGTGGCGACCGTCCGGCCTGGTTCGGTGAGCGCGAAAAACCTGCGAAGAGCGGGATTCCGTATTCATCGCCGCGCGACGTGGGTACCGCACCAGCGGTGTGCACCCTTCATCGACGCTGACGGCATAGGGTTGCACGTGAGTCGGCTGTGGAGGTGAGCGTGCGGGCGTACGGGTTCGTGCGGGTCGGTGGCCCTGAGCAGGAGTCCTTTCTGGACGTGCCGGTCCCGGATCCGGGGCAGGGGGAGCTGCTCGTGCGGGTACGGGCGGCAGGGGTGAATCCGGGTGACTGGCGGTTGCGGGAGGGTTCCTACGGGGACGTGGGTTCCGCGGTGTTCGGTCGTGAGGTCGCCGGGACCGTTCTGCGGCTCGGTCCTGGCGTGACCGGGTTCGCGCCGGGAGACGAGGTGTTCGGCGGCTGTCCCGGCATGGTCGGCGGTTGGGCCGAGCAGGCTCTGGTCACCGCCGGTTTCGCCGCGCACCGGCCGGACGGGGTGTCGCCGGAGGCCGCCGCCGTGCTGCCGGTCGGGGCCGGCACCGCGTATGACGCCCTGGCCCAGCTCGCCCTGCCGGAAGGGGCCACCCTGCTGGTGAACGGGGCGGGCGGTGGTGTCGGCGTGCCGCTGTCGCAGCTTGCCCGGCTGCGCGGGATCCTGGTCGTCGGTACCGCGAGTCCGGCCAAGCACGAGCTCGTCGCCGCGCTCGGCGCGGTTCCCGTGGCGTACGGGGACGGGGTCGTGGACCGGGTTCTGGCCGCGGCGCCGCAAGGGGTCGACGGCGTATTCGACCTTGTCGGCGGGGATTCCTTGCGTGCGGTCGCAGCCCTGGTCCCGGCGGACCGTTTGTTCTCCGTCGCGGACAAGGCACTGGTCAGCACGCTCGGTGGGCGGGACGTGGTGCGCGACCGCAGTACCCGGGTGCTGGCCGAACTGGCCCGGCTGGTGGCCGAGGGAAAGTTGGACCCGCACGTCACGCAGGTGCGGCCGCTGAGCGAGGCCGGTGCGGCGCTCGCACTCGTCGAACGGGGACACGCACTGGGAAAGGTCGTGCTGGCGCCGTGAGCACGTTGGACCGTTCATGACCCAACTGCAGGGCGTCCATGCCGTGGTGACTGGAGGGTCGAGCGGCATCGGCCTGGCGACCGCGGTTCAGCTTGCTGCTCGCGGTGCCGCGGTGTCACTCATCGCGCGAGACCCGGACCGCCTGGCGGCCGCCACGCGTCGAGTCGGGGCAGCCGGAGCCACCGTGCGCATGGCGGCCGCGGATGTCGCCGATCAGGCGGCGGTGACCGACGCGCTGCACCGGCTGGCCGACGACGCGGGCCCGTGTGACGTCCTGGTGACCTCGGCCGGCCAAGCCCGGCCTGGCCACTTCCTGGACCTGGACGACGAGGTCTTCCGCCGGATGATGGAAGTCGACTACTTCGGCACGCTGTACCCGATCCGCGCGGTCGCGCCGACGATGATCGAGCGCGGTCGTGGATCGATCGTCGCGATCTCCTCCGCCGCCGGCCTGTTGGGCATCTACGGCTACACCGCCTACAGTCCGGCCAAGTTCGCGGTACGCGGGCTGATCCAGGCACTGCGCGACGAGCTACGGCCGCACGGGGTACACGTCGGCTGCGTCTTCCCCCCGGACGTGGACACTCCACAGCTGGCCGAGGAGAACCAGTGGAAGCCCGCGGAGACCACAGCTATCGGTGGCTCCATCAAGCCACTGACGGCAGAGCGGGTCGCCCGGGTGACCGTCCGCGCGATCGAGCGGGAACGCTTCGCCATCTACCCCGATACCGCGACCGCGCTGCTGGCGGGATTCGGTCCCATCGCGGCACCATTGCTGCGCCGCATCGTCGACCGCAAAGTACGCAACGCGCGAAACCGCACAAACACAGGTGAATGAGCATCCCTCGGCGTGTTCTGCCTGACCACAAAGAAAGAGCAGTCGCAGAAGTGCTCCGTCTCGCACGTTCGCTTTGGACGGCAGGTCATGGACGGGCGACTCGACGACGTGCGACACCCTTGTCGAATGGCTGAACCAAACACGTGCGACAGGCCGGTCGAGTTCGCCTGGTCGTCCGACGTGTTGGCGCCGCACGCCACGAGCACGGGCAGCAGTACCCAGGCGAATGTCGTGGTTCGTTCTCGCATGATGTCTCAGACCAGGTCGTCGCAGAGGACCCAGCGACCGCCTGACTCGGTCATTGTGAATTCCTCCGTGCGGTTGACCAGGGAGTCCTCGTCGCGGAGGTTCGCCGGAACACCGGAGTAGCTGAATGAGAGTGCGATGGTCGTCTTGCCGAATTTCGCGGGCACGACGCCGCCGAATTCGACGGTCATCCGAACTCCGGACAGGCCGTCGGCGGCTCGTGCCGGGTAGTCGGTGTAGTTGATGAAGCGTGCGGCGTCGTCCTGCTGTTCGGCGCAGACCAGGGCTCGGATGGCGGCCGCGTCGTGTGCGGTTGCGGCGCGCGCGAACGAGCGGGCCGTGGCCTCCGGTGTGTCCTGGCTCAGCAACGTGGCGCGGTTGTCCTGCTTACCACCACCGGCCAGCAGAACCGTGATGGTCGTCGCGGCCGCGACGAGTACCACCGCGACGATGATGAGCCATGGCAGCCATCGGTGCCGCCGAGGCGCCGGGAAGGGCGCCTGTGGCGGCGCGGAAGCAAATGGAGTCGACACGTCGGTTCGGCTCCTTTCTCTTGCTAGCGAGTCGCATTGCGCGTCGTCGCCGCGGTGCCCACTGTTACCGAGGCAAGCGATCGAAACGAAATGCCACGACCGGCGATATGTTCGACAGAGGTAAGGAGAGAGTCCGTGCCACTCGCGAGTTACGGGGTGCTGGTCGGCACCCTCGACCGGTTCGCCCGGGAGGATCCGAACGATTTCGGGTCCTGGTACCACGGCAAAATGTACGTGGCGGCCCCCACGGGCGAGTACGAATGCGCGGTGGACGTGTCCACCCCGAGCGGCGTCCCGGTGGAGTATCGCGAGGTGCGCAGTCTCGACAGGGCCGTTTTCGCGCCGGTCGGCGCGCTGACCACCGGGTGGCACCAGCTGGCCCGGACGCCCGACTCGGGCGCACTGGACTACCTGCGTTCCCCGCTGCTGCGCGGCCGCGCCGGCTGTGTGGGCGTCGTGGCCGGCCCGCTGATCGATCTGGTCAACTCGGTCCTGCGCTCGCCCAGGTTCGGCTGGGTGGAGAGCACCGCGGACAACGCGTTGAACCTGCTCGAGCAGCGCCTGACCGGATGCCGGCGGCTGTACGTGTTCGGCGCCCCGTACACCACCGGCCTGGGAGTCCACGACATCCACCTGAACCAGGGCGACCCGCCAGGTCAGTTCCAGCGCCTCGACGGCATCTGGCAGGACGGCGGCACCATCATCGAATCCGCCACCGGCCGGCTCGACGCGTTCCTCACCAAGTTCAAGACGCAGTCGCTGAACACCGACGACAACGGCCTGCCGGTGTAACCGGTCGCCCGGGCCCTCCACGTCGGTTGAAGTCGAAATCCGCACGTCGCGTTGCCAGACTTGTGTCGTGGGCACACCTGCAGGGGGACGGATTGAGGGAAAACGCCGGGCCGTGTGGCCGTTCGGCCTGGTGACGGCAGGGTTCGCCGTCGTCACCGCGCTCGCGGCGCTGCGGGTGGCACTGCCGGGCTGGGCCCATCCGATGACGGGCATGGTGAGCGGCGGGTCGCACGGCCGGTTGCACGGCGGGCTGTGGGCGGTGGCGCTGTTCGTGCTCGCCCACGGGCTGCTGCGTCGACGCAGGATCGCGTACTGGGCCACGCTCGCCGTGGCCGGGTGCGGGGTGCTCCTCGCCGGGCGCAGCGCGCTGGCGGTGCTGCTCGTGGCGGGCGGCGTCGCCCTGGCCGTTCGGCGCTTGGGGTTCCCGGCGGTGCCGAGGCCGGCGCGGGTTCGGTCCGCCGGGGCGTTCAGCCTCGCGGTCATGACGACCGGTGGCCTGTTCGACGTCGCGGTCCGGGGACATGCGGGTCTTCGGGTGGATCTCGCCTCGCTGGTGTTGCTGAGCGTGAGCGGAGCCTTTGTCGTGCTGTTGGCGCCGGCACCCGCGCCGGCACCGGCCGACGCGCGCACCCGCGCGCGGGTGCGCGAGCTGGTGAGGCATCCGGCCGCGGACACGCTCGCGCCGTTCGTGCTGCGGCACGACAAGTCGTACGTGTTCAGCCGGGATGGCCGGGCCGCCTTGGGGTACCGGGTGTTGCTGGGTGTCGCGGTCGTCGGCGGGGACCCGGTGGGGGAGCCCGCCGCGTTCCGGGATGTCGTCGACGAGTTCGTCCGGGTGTGCGGTCGGGCCGGGTGGCGGGTCGCCGTGCTCGCCGTCCGGGAGGATCTGGCACCGCTGTGGCGGCGGCACGGCTTGCGGACCGTCGGCATCGGGGACGAGGTGCTGCTCGACGTCGAGAGCTTCGGCCTGGACGGGCGGGACATGCGCAACGTCCGGCAGGCCAGGCAACGCACCCACAATCTCGGCGTGACGACGACCGTCGTGCGAGAAGGCGAACTCGCCGACACACTTCGCGCCGAGTTGACCGGGCTGTCCGCGCGCTGGCGGGGCCGGGTGCCGGAACGTGGGTTCTCGATGATCCTGGACGGGCTGCTCACCGGACGGCATCCGGACTGCCTGCTGGTGATCGCCCGGGACCGCACCGGCCGGCCGGTCGGATTCCAGCGGTACGTGCCCTGCGGGGACGCGCTGTCCTTGGACACGATGCGTCGCGACCGCGACGGACCCAACGGCCTGAACGAGCGAATGATCGTGGATCTGGTGACCCACGCGCGGGCGCGCGGCGTCCGGGTGATCTCGCTCAACTTCGCCGCGTTCCGCGCGCTGATCGACGCGGGAGATGACCGCGGTGTGTGGGAACGGACCGGGTACCGGGCGCTGCACCTGCTCGACCCGTTCATCCGGGTCGAGTCGTTGTACTTGTTCAACGCCAAGTTCAAACCCGGGTTTCAGCCGCGCGGAGTGGCGTTCCCATCGTGGTTCTCGGTGCCGGTGGTGGCCGCCGCGATGGTCGGCCTGGAGTTCGGCCTCGCCTACGACCGCCGCCGGCACGGTCCCGCTCGCTCCACTGCAGGCAGCGCGCGGTCCGCGATGCTCCGCAACGCCGGCTGAGCACCGCCGCGTGTGGACCTATCGGGCTACGGGTATCGCCTTCCCGGCCGTCGCCGGTGCGCCGGCGGCGACCTGGGCGAGGACCGACTCGGCCGGGCCGGGTCCGACGCAGACCGCCACGACGTCGACGAGGCCGTCCCAGGCGGCGAGTCCGGTGTGGACATCAGCGGCGTCGCCGAACACCGCGACCTGTGACAGCAGCGGGTCGGCCGACCGGGGCCAGACGAGTTTCGACGGCACGGGCTTCGGGTTGGCCGCCCGGAGCGCGGCGACCTCGTCGGTGTAGCCGTTGGCCGCTACGAAGTCGCCGTAGAACGGGCCCATGCCGGTGAGGTACCAGCCGACCATCTGCTCCGCGATCCGTCGCGCGGGGAGGGCCGGGGCGTCCAGCGCCACGCCCGGTCCGCAGATCAGCTCGGGGTCGCCCGTGGCCGACTCCCGCACCCGCGCGCGGATCTCGCCGACCCGGTCGCGCGGGAGGAACGCCGGGAACCAGCCGTCGCCGTACTCGGTGGCCACCGCGGTCGTCCTCGGTCCCAAGCCGGCGATCCACAGCGGCAGCCCTGGCCGCGCGGGCTGCCCGAGGGCGAGCCTCCTTCCGGCGCCGGGGACGTCGACCCGCTCACCCCGCAGCAGCGCGCGGACCTGCCGGGCCGTGGACCGCAGCCGCCCGGCCGGATCCGCGAACTCGACGCCGTGGAACCGTTCGGCGAGAGCGGGCGTGCTGGCGCCGAGCCCCAGCGTGAACCGGCCGCCGGAGAGGTCGTCGAGCGTGGCGGCCGCCATCGCGAGCGTCGCGGGGGACCGGCCCCACACGGAGAACACTCCCGACACCAACCGGATGTGGCTGGTCCGCACCGCGATCTCGGCGAGGACGATCCCCGCGTCCAACCCCCAGCCCTCCGGCACGACGACGGCCTCGTAGCCCAGTTCCTCGGCGAGCACCGCGGCCGACACCAGCACGTCGCGCCGCGTTTCCATCGGGGTGAAGACGAGCGCGCGACGCACGCGCCGGTCGATCGTGTGCAAGCTCATGTGCCGTGCCTCTCGGTGATGGTGAACCAGCTGGTGGCCCCTCCGCGCATGCGGTCGTCCCGAGGTTGGGTGCCTCGGGACGACCGCCGCGGTGGGTCAGGGGAAACGAAGGAATACGTCCTGGGTCAGGAGGCTGTCGCCGGGTGCGAGGTTGGCGGCGTTGGAGACGAAGGCGATCGCCTGGCCGTTGTTGACCATGGCCGGCTGGCCGGTGACGGTGCCGCCGGTGGCTTGTGAGCCACCTGTGGCGACGCTCCACCGTTCGGTCGGTGCCCGCCCGGTCACTGGTTCTGACGTGTCGCGCCGGAACACGTCGTCGATCCTGTTGGTGTCGCCGCTGACGAGGTTGGTGGCCGACGACACGAACGCGACGATGCCGCCGGCGTCGATCGCGTTGCCCATCGACGGGGAGAAGCTTGGACCGTTGGCCTGCTCGCCGCTGCTGCTCACGCTGGCCCGTGTGGTCAGGTGGGACGGCAGCTGGCGCGTGAAGACGTCCTTGGCGTGGTTGGTGTCGCCGGTGACGAGGTTTGTCGCGTCCGAGGCGAACGCGACCAGGATGCCGTCGGGGGACATCGACGGCGCGTCGCTGTTCCCGTTCGCTTGCCCGCCGGCCTCGGTGAGGCTGACGCGGATCGTGGTCCCGGCGACGAGATCGCGGACGAAGACGTCGTTGACACCGTTCGTGTCTCCTGGGACGAGGTTCGAGGCCGAGGAAACGAACGCGACGTAGCGTCCGTTGGTCGAGGACTGGAAGCTTTGACCGTTGCCCTGCGCGCCGGTGCTGCTGACGCTGACCCTGGTCGTGGTTCCGGCGATGACATCGCGGACGAACACGTCGCCCTCACCGTTGGTGTCGCCTGGTACCAGGTTCGAGGCGACCGAGCTGAAGGTCACGTCGCGGGCGTCGGCACTGATCGACGCGGCGCCGCTGACGCCGTTGGCCTGGACGCCCGTGCTGCTGACCGACACCCGGTCGGTGCTCTGCGGGCTGTAGAGGTTGCGGACGAAGATGTCGCCGACACCGTTGGTGTCGCCGCTGACGAGGTTCGACGCGGAGGACTCGAACGCCACGCGTTCGGCGAAGGTGCTCAGCGCGGGATGGCCACTGTCCCCGTTGCCCTGCGTGCCGCTGGTGCTGACGCTGGCCCGGATCGTCATCGGTACGCCGCGGTAGCGGACGAACACGTCGCGCAGACCGTTGGTGTCGCCGCCGGCCAGGTTCGTGCCGTCGGAGTCGAACGCGACGATCAACCCCGTTTCGCTGACCGACGGGAACCGGCTCGTCTTGGCGTCGGCTTTCTGGCCGGCGGTGTTCACGTTCACGAACTCGGTGGTGTAGCCGTCCGCGACAGCCGGCGTGGCGCCGGCCACGACGACGCCGGCGGCGAGGACGGCGAGCACGGCGCCCCGCCGGCGTCGGCGAGAAATGGATCCGTCGAACAACGACGGACGGTGCGGATTGGATGTCGTCATGCCCACAACGGTGCGCCGGGCCGCGACGCGATACGTGGCGAACTCGTGGTGATCGCGTGGTGTCCGCCCGCCGCCGATCGCCAGGAAACCAGCCGCCCGTCGCCACGTTTCGCGCCGGGACCTCCACGGTGGCCGGACCGTCGCCACCGGCCGGCTTGTCCTTGGCCGGGCGCGGTGCCGTTCGACCGTCGGTAGCGGCTACCGCCCGATCGGCCACCGCATGATCCCTGGTCAGCGGCCGGCAGCGGCCCGCATCCAGCCGATCGCCTCGTCCCCGATCTCCTCCAGCGTCTCCCGTGGCGGCGCGCCGTCCGGGCCGGACTCCACGACCTCCCGCAGGCGTCGGTAGACAAAGGTGACCTGGAAGCTCTGTGTCGGCCGGCCGGCGGCCCGGATGGCGCGCAGCCAGCGGTCGGCCCGATCCCGCTCGCCGAGCCGGTGGGCTAGGGCCGCCGCCGGGACCAGCAGGTCCGGCAGGCTCGCCTGGCCCGCCCGGTCCAGGCGAGCCCGGATGGCGACGACCAGTGCGGCCGCCTTGGCGCTCTCGCCGGCCGCGGCGTGCATGGCGGCGGCGACCACCTGGTTCGCCCACATCGCGTGCTCGGGGTCGAGCCGGGTCAGCAGGTACTCGATGACGCCGCGGACCCGCTCGGGCTCGGAGACGCAGCAGCACGCCACGAGCGCGACCACGGCGACGAAGGTGTCGTGGCCGTAGCCGGCGGGTGCTCCGGACCTCGCGACGACGATCTCGGCCTGGGCCACGGCCTCGTCATAGCGGCGCATCATCGCCAGGTGGAACGCGCGGTAGGAGTCGGCGAAGTTGCGGGTGGCGGGCTCGCCGGCGACATCGGCGAGGCCGGCCGCCTCCTCGACCATCGCGACCGCGCGTGCCGGGTCGGTGAACACGGTCGTCCAGGAGGCGAGGACCAGCGCCACCGCGATCAGCTCCGGGCTGCCCGAGGCGCGCGCCGCCCGCAGCGCCTCGCGGCCATGCTCGTCGATCGCCGCCGGTGACCGCACGGCCATGCCGGCGAACACGCCGGTGAAGCGCAGCCGGGCCGCGGTCGCGGGTTCGTCGACGAGGTCGAGCAGCCCGTCGACCCACTGCAGCACCTCGGCCGCCCGCGCGCCCGTGTCGGTGTGCATGGCGAACGCGGTGCCCGCGATCAGCAGCGCCGCGTCCGGCGCCCGGCCGGCCGCGACCAGGTGGCGCTGCGCCGCGCGGATGTCGTCGTGGTGGCGCAGGCACCATTCCGCGAGATCGAAGTCGTAGAGGTGGGCGCGCGGCGCGTCGCCGACCCGGCCGAGACACCAGCGGGCGTGGTCGCGCTCGTGGCGTTCGGCGCCGGTCTGCCGGCGGGCGAACAGCCGGACCGTCTCCAGCAGCCGGAACCGCCGCTCGTCGGCCGAGGTGCTCACGACGAGACTGCGATCGACGAGGTGGGCCAGCAGCACCGCGTGCTCGCCCGCCGCGAGGTCGTCGCACAGCTGCTCCACGTCGGCCAGGTCGAACGGGCCGGGGAACGCGGAGAGCCGCCCGAGCAGCTCCCGCTCCCCGGGGTCGAGCATCGCCAGGCTGCTCTCCAGCACCGACATCAGGCTCTCGTGGCGTTCCCGGCCCGACCGTGGGGCGCGCAGCAGCTCGAAGCGCTGGTCGAGGCGGTCGGCCACCTCGGCGGGACGCAGCAGCCGCAGCTGCGCGGCGGCGAGCTCGATGGCCAGCGGCAGGCCGTCCAGGTGGCGGCAGATCCGTTGCACGATCACATGGTCGCGCTCCGGCACGGTCGCGCCGAACCGCTCGGCCGAGGCGATGAACAGCGCGACGGCGGGCGCCGACAGGTCGTCGAAAGTCAGGGGCGGCACCGGGACCTGCCGCTCGTCGGGGAGGTTGAGCGGTTCCCTGCTGGTCACCAGAAAGCGCGGCCCGGAGGTGTGTTCCAGCAGGTGGTCGAGCGTGGCGGCGACGTCGTCGCGCACGTGCTCGCAGTTGTCCATGATGAACAACGCGTCGCGGGTGGCGAGCGTGCGGGCGAGCTGCGGGCGGGCGTCGCCCGGGGACAGCGCCACACCGGCGACGCGCGCGATGGCCGTGTCGACGGACCGCCGGTCGTTCGCGGACACGAGATCCACGAACCACACACCGTCCGGAAAGCGGTCCAGCACCCGGCGACCCGCGGAGGTGGCCAGCCGGGTCTTCCCCGCGCCGCCCATCCCGAGCAGCGACACCAGCCGGTGCCTGCCGAGCAGGGTGCCCACCTCGACGATCGCCTCGGTGCGGCCGAACAGCGGTGTGCGCTCCGTGGGCAGGTTGTGCATGCCGCCCGCGGGGTCGTCCACGGCCGGTGCCGCCGTCTCGCTGGCCTCCGCCGCGAACCGGTAACCCCGGCCGTGCACGGTCTTGACCCAGCGCTGGCTGCGGCCGTCGTCGCCGAGCGCCTGGCGGACCCGCTTGATGCGGCTGGTGAGCGCGGAGTCGCTGACGAACCGGTCGCCCCAGACGACATCGAGCAACTCGGTCTTGTGCACCACCCGGTCGCGGTGCCGGACGAGGTAGGCGAGGACGTCGAAGACCTGCGGTTCCATCGGCACCCGCACCCCGTCGCGGCGCAACTCGAACGTCGTGGTGTCGAGGTCGAAATCCGCGAACGAGACCCTCACCACGCCAGTATCTCACCGGGTTCTCGGCAGGCAGGGCCGGTGAGGGTGAGCGGGGCTTCATGGGTGCGATTCGAACAGCGTCCACACGGAACCGCGTGGGCCGCGCGCTGCGGATTTCTGTCGGCGAGGTGGCTGCCGCCGTCGCGGGGCCCGGCAGGATCCGCAGTCGGACAGCGATGGCGGGGAGACGGTCCGTGGGAACCTGTGCTTCGTGGGCGGTTGTGCCCTGAACATCAAGTGGAACAGTGCCCTTCGCGCGCAGCCGATCTCCGGTCGGCCCTGCCGCTCGCCTGAGATGAAGCGCTGATCTCCGTTCGGCGGCCCAGGACGGTGTCCGGCCCGCCCATCACCTCGACCACCGGCGGCGGCCCCACCCCGGACGCGCGTACGGCGACACCCGCGCTCGAGCGGCCGACCGTGAGCGTGCGGGCGCCCGCGAGCGCCAGCCCCGGCTGCGGACCGCAGGCCGCGTCGTCGAGCGCGACCGGCCCCGGCGTGACCGAGAGAGCGTGAAGAAACCCCAGCTCCACGTCGTCTCGACCGCTGCGGGCAGCCCGGCTTGGTCGAAGGGAAGGCAGAACCACTCCGGAAGCCGATGCTCGCGACGAGCGACGTCGTAGCCACCGACCGGAAAGCCGAGCGCTACGTCCAGTGCGTGCCCCGGTGCACTCAAAACGCCGCGAGCGTCACGGCAACCGGGCGAGCGGCGACTGTACTCACGCGGGAACTCATGCCGGGTTCCGTTCGCGGAGGTGCGTGTGAAGGTCCGGGTCTATCACAACGGCGACGACGTTTTCATCGCCTGGAAGCCGGCCGGGGTGATTGCCGGGTGTCGTGGCTTCGCGCTCCAGCGCAGGCGCAACGGCGTGGAAGAGGTCGTGAGCACCTGGGTGGGTTTCGTCGGGGACGTGGCCACCGAGGGGGAGCGGCGTGCGTCGACGAACTGGCCGATCCAGAAGTACCAGTGGACGGACTACATGGCCGATCCAGGCGACCGGCTGCAGTACCGCGTGCTCGCGATGGTCGGCCCGGACAAGGCCAACCTGCGGCCCGACCCGGCGAACAGCGGCGAATGGACCGACGAGATCGAGCTGAGCCACCAGGTGGCACCCTCGGCCGCGGTCTACTTCAATCGGGGCATCGTCGCGTCCCAATGGGTCTCGCGGCGGCTCGGTGTGTCCGGCCACGACCTGCAGAACGCCAAGCTGACGAAGATTATTGCCACGCCGGGCGACCCGTTCCGCGAGTACCTGGCCGGCCCGCTCGGCGCCCGCCTGTTCGCTCTGCTCGATGAGGCGGCCGAGAAGGAGTTGCACGTCTACGCGGTGCTCTACGAGCTGGACGACCCGCAGCTGCTCGACGCCCTCGTGAAGCTCGGCGACCGTGCGCACGTGGTGCTCGCCAACGGCAGCGTCAAGAAGAAGGGCGAGGACCAGAACGCCGCCGCCCGCGAGAAGCTGCGCGCCGCGGTCGATCTGCACGACCGGATGACCGCCCCGCGCGCCCTGGGACACAACAAGTTCCTCGTCGTCTGCGACAGCCGCCGCCGGCCCCAACGGGTGTGGACCGGCAGCCAGAACTGGACCGACACGGGACTGTGCACCCAGGCCAACAACTCCGTGCTCATCGACGACCGCACGCTCGCCGCCGAGTACCGCAAGCAGTGGGATCTCCTCCGTGATGCACAGGAGAAGACCCCGGCCGCCCTGCGCGACGCCAACACCGTGCCCCGCTCGTCGGCCAAGGACCGGCGGCCGGTGACGCTCTGGTTCACCCCGACCAACGGTCAGGCAGACCTCGTCGACGCCCGCGCGGTGGTCGCCGGCGCCAGGCAGGCGTTGTTGTTCCTGATGTTCAACCCCGGCCCGCGTGACTCGCTGCTCAACGCGATCATCGCGGCCGCCCGCGAGGAGGCCACCGGCCACCGGCTCTACATCAAGGGTGTGGTCAACCAGGACCCGAGCACCGTCAAGAACCCGGTGCAGCTGTTCGACCACGCGAACAAGGTGAGCGCCGACTTCGACGTGGTGCTCCCCGCGGCGATCGACGCGCCGACGAAGTTCTTCGTGCGGGAGCTGAAGAAGCTCGACCAGGCGTTCGCGATGGTGCACAGCAAGGTGATCGTCGTGGACCCGTTCGGCGCGGAGCCCGCGGTGATCACCGGCTCGCACAACCTCGGCCCCAAGGCCAGCGGGACCAACGACGAGAACCTGCTGATCATGCGCCGCTCCGGCCCGCTCGCCGCCGCGTATGCCACCAACATCATGTCGGTCTACAACCAGTACCGCTGGCGGTTCCGCCGCCAGGTCCAACCACCCGCCAAGCGCTGGGCCGGACTCGAGGACGGCGACGACTGGCAGCGCGGCTACCTTCGCCCGGGCGGCGCCGCGCTCCGCGAGATCGACTTCTGGGCGGGCGACGACACAAGATCGGATTGAGTTGATCAGAAGTAGGCGGGGCTAAGAAGTGCCGATGGTGGGGCTGCGGCGTTCGATGGCGATGACGTCGCGCCACTGGCCGTGGTGCCGGCCGATGTGGTGGCGGATGCCGATCTCACGGAACCCGGCGCGCCGGTGGAGTACGCGGCTGGTGGTGTTCTCGGGGAAGATTCCACTTTGGAGTGTCCAGATGCCGGCTTGTTCGGTGACGGCGATGAGCGCGTCGAGCAGGGTGGTGCCGACGCCTCGGCGGCGGGCGTCGGGGGCGACGTAGACGCCGTGTTCGACCACGCCGGCGTACACGCGGCGGGAGGAGACGGGGCTGACGGCGGCCCAGCCGAGGACCCGCCCGGCGTCGTCGAGGGCGACGAGGCGGTGGTCGGGGAGGTGCGCGGCGTGCCAGGTCGGCCAGTCAGGTGCGGTGGTTTCGAAGGTGGCGTCGCCGGTGTCGATGCCTGCCTGGTAGATGTCGAGCACCGCGGCGGCGTGCTGTTCGGTCATGGGCGCGATGCGGACGGCGGGTTTGGTGGCGCGGATGATCGCGGAGTGCAGTTTGTCGCCTGCCTCGTGGGTCGCGCGGACCTCGACGCGGAGGAGTCCCGCTTCGTGGAGGAGAGAGCGGTAGTCGTGTGCGGTGCGGGCGGTGGCGAGGCATTCGATGTCGGTGCCCGCGGTGCGTTCGGCGTCGGTGAGGGTGTCGTGGGCGATGAGGTCGGTGATGCCGAGCCTGCCGCCGGGGCGCAGGACGCGGGCGATCTCGGCGAACACGGCGGGCGTGTCCGTGGACAGGGCGATCACGCAGTTGGAGATCACCACGTCGACGGAGGCGTCGGGCAGCGGGATGTCCTCCATCTGTCCTTTGTGGAACTCGGCGTTGGTGACGCCGGCCTCGGCGGCGTGGCCGCGGGCGAGGGTGAGCATGTCGTCGGTCATGTCCAGGCCGATCGCGCGTCCGGCAGGGCCGACGCGGCGCGCGGAGAGCAGCACGTCGAGGCCGCCGCCGGAGCCGAGGTCGAGCACCGTCTCACCCTCGCGCAACTCGGCGACAGCAAGCGGGTTCCCACACCCCATGCTCGTGGCTACCGGCAGGCCGGCCGTCTCGTCCCCGCGGTAGTGGCCCGAGCCGAAGGGGTCGTCGTCGGCGCGGACCCGCGTCTGTCCGGCCATGGCTCGCCGCGCCGCGGCGGCGTAGCGCTCGCGAACCTCATCGGAACCCGTGGTGTCCGTGCTTGTGCTGTCGGTGCTCATGCTGTCGCCTCCCCACATGCCACGTCGGCGAACGCGATCGCCGGGCGTCCCATCACGACGTCGGCGGCGGTCGGGAAGCACGTCAGGCATCGCTGGTTGACCCGGTACAGGCGGGCGGTGCCGCGTGGTTCGGCGAGTACGAACCGGGCGTCGGTGAGGATCTTCAGGTGTGCCGACACGGTGGACTGCCCGACCGCCATCCGGTCGACGACCTCGCCGACCGTCATCGGCTGGCCGGTGGTGGCGAGCAGGTTGAGGATCTGCACCCGGGTCGGGTCCGCGAGCGCGCGGAACCACCCGGCGTAGGTGGTGGCGGTGTCCCGGTCCAGCATGGCACTCCTTCCATCGTAAATCGACGATAGACGATGAATCGCGTGACCGGAAGTGCCAGCTTGACGCCGCGTCATTAGCTCAGTAATCATTGAGTCAATGAATGTTGAGCGGTTGTCGTCGGTGGTGGAGCGGGCGCGGGTGCATGCCGCGCTCGGGGATCCCGCACGGCTGGCGATCGTCGACCGGCTGACGCTGGGCGACGCGTCGCCGAGTGAGATCGGCCGTGCGCTCGGGCTGGCGAGCAACCTGCTGGCCCACCATGTGAAGCAGCTCGAACAGGCGGGTGTGCTGGAGCGGTCCCGGTCGGAGGGTGATCACCGACGGACCTATCTGCGGCTGCGGCCGCAGGTGTTGACCGGCCTGCTGCCGGCCGGTCTGGTGCGGGTGCCGCGGGTGGTGTTCGTGTGCACGCACAACTCGGCGCGCTCGCAGCTGGCCGCCGCGTTGTGGAAGCGGCGCAGCCCGGTGCCGGCGGCGTCGGCCGGCACCGAGCCCGCCGAGCGCGTGCACCCGCTGGCCGTCGCCGTCGCACGCGAGCACGGGCTATCCCTCACCCGCGCCCGGACCCACCGGGTCGGCGATGTGCTGCGGCCGGACGACCTGGTGGTCGCGGTCTGCGACAACGCGCACGAACACCTCGGCGACCAGCTCGGCGCCAGCGCGGCGGACCGGCTGCACTGGTCGGTGCCCGACCCGGCTCGCATCGGCACCGACGACGCGTTCGACCGAGCCCTGCGTGACCTCACCGACCGGGTCGACCGGCTGGTGCCCGCGGTCCACCTCCGGGCAGACAGTGAGGGAGACACTGATGATGGACGCAGATGACGGACACTGATCCGCGCCCGGTCCCGGGCATCGACCAGCAACTGGCACTCCGGACGGCCGCAACCCGCCTGCGGGGCGAGTTCGACGGCGCGTTCGGCACCGAGACGATCGAGCGGTTCCTGCACTCCAGCTACGACCAGTTCGCCGCGCACTCCACCATTCCGCGGTTCCTGCCGTTGCTGGCCGAGCGGTTCGCCCGGCAGCGGCTGCACGCGCTGGCGCGGGTCGAGGGCCACTCGGACGGCAAGCCGACGGTGCTGTTCCTCTGCGTCCACAACGCCGGCCGCTCGCAGATGGCACTCGGGTTCTTCCAGCACCTCGCCGGCGACCGCGCGGTCGCCTGGTCCGGCGGCTCGGAACCGGGCTACGAGATCAACCCGTCCGCGATCGCGGCGATGACCGAACGCGACATCGACATCTCCGGCGAGTTCCCCAAGCCGTGGACTGACGAGATCGTCCGCGCGGCCGACGTGGTGATCACGATGGGCTGTGGCGACGCGTGCCCGGTGTTCCCCGGCAAGCGCTACCTCGACTGGACCCTCGACGACCCGGCCGGCAAGAGCGTCGAGGACGTCCGCCCGGTCCGCGACGAGATCGAGCGGCGGGTCCGCGGGCTCCTCGACGAGCTCGGCGTGCCGGCCCAGTGACGAACCTGACGCGCAAGCTCGTCGCCGAGTTCCTCGGCAGCGCCCTGCTCGCCGCGCTGGTCATCGGCGTCGGACTCGGCATCGATGGATCGAGGAGACCGCGCTGATGGTCGTGGACGTGTCGGTGGAGGTCACGGTGCTGGCACGTTCGATGGGAGTGCCCGTGGTCGGCCGGCGACGCATGGTGGTGCTGTGGGGGCGGGCGGGGTCGGATTCGAGAGTGCGCCGCCGGCCCTGGCGCGGCGGTTTGACCGCGCCTCTCCCGTGACGACATCAAAGACCGATTAGCGGGTAGCCGACTGCCGTACGGCACACGATTGCAATCACAACGAGGAGGCGACGATGGCTACCGCTGAGTCCGGTCAGGTGACCGGCACGCAGGACAAGGACTACAACATCATCTGGTTCGTCGAGGCATGCCTGAGCAACGCGCTGCGGCTGGAGACCTACGTCGCGGACGCCGAACGCGCCGGCGACGCCGAGCTCGCCGGCTTCTTCCGGCGCGCGCAGGGCGAAAGCCAGAAGGGTGCGGAACAGGGCAAGCAGATCCTTGCCCAGCGACTCGGTCGCTGACCGCGCCTGGCGGGCCGCGCCGATCTCGCGAGAGCGGCGCGGCCCGAGTTCAGCCGGAGGTGTGCGTGGCGCCATGGGGAGCGCCGACCGGGTTTGGACTCCGGTTGGCCACGCTGGCGCAGGTAGACGCTCAGCACGGCCATCGAGCCGATGGCCAGGAACTCGGACTGCTCGACGAACGAGCTGCGAAAGGTGGTCCGCCGCGCAGCGTTGGGGCGACGCGCGGCGGACCACCGGTGTGGAGACCGCACCAAGGGGCGAGGGGCGACCCAAGACGGCCTCGATTAAGTTCGGTACCCAGCCCGCGGCCGGTTCAACCTTGAATTGCCGGATCCGCTGGCACCTCTCCGGAAGGACGGAGCGGCCGCCTCGCTCGAGATGGCCGTCACTTGCCGTCGGCTACTTGCCGAGTGCCTTGCGCAGCTGGTCCTTGGTCATGGTTGTAGAGCTGGTCGCGAGTCGGGCCCCTTCGGGCCGGTGCGATTTCCCGACCGCTTGCCACCGCGCCGCTGCGGTGACATGTCGTTGGTCGACGTCCCGCTTCACCGCGACGTGGTGTGGGTCGTTGTCCAGCCGTGTCAGAGGTCCATGTGCTTCCCCTGGGCAACGGTTTGCCCGGTGCGGCTCGGGATATCCGCATCGGGCGACACGTGTTGATCTACGGTCGTGCCGGCGGTGAAAGGTGGCGCGAGATGTGGGAACGGGTGAACCGGGCGGAGGCCGCGCTGATCGCGGACACACGGTGGTTGCCAGCGCGGCAGCCGAACGCGGCAGTGATCGCGGTGACGACGGCTGGCCGTGGTGGCGTGTTGTGGTTGCTGTGGATCGCGGTGGAGGCGCTCCGCCCGGGTGGTGACGGGGGTTGGGCGGCCCGCGCCGCCGCGGCTGTCGGTGCGGCACTGGTCGCGAGCCAGCTCGTCAAGCGGCTCGTCCCCGCCCGGCACCGGCCGGAGGCACCGGGCGGCCCGGCCCGCCGGAACCTGCCCGAGCGCCCCGACTCCCCGTCGTTCCCGTCCTCACACGCCGCGACCGCGGCGGCGTTCACCACCGCCCTCGCGCTGCGCGACCCCCGCCTCGGCCTGCTGGTCACCCCTCTGACCGCGACGGCGACCTACGGTCGGCTGCGCACCCGCGTGCACTGGCCGACAGATCTCGCCGCGGGCGCGTCGATCGGCGTCGCCGCGGCACTCGCCGTGCACGGACTGCCCAGGTGACGCCCGGCTATCTCGTCGAGCAGCGCAAAGACCGCATCGTCGTACATCGCGAGCGTGAGTTGGTCCACTGTGGCATGTTGACTCGTCCATCGGGTCGATGCAGCGCGTTGCGTGGTTGTTTCCTCGCCGCGGTGCCGGGTAGCCCTCGAGCCGGGTCGACGAGAGGGACGTCCGTTCATGGTGGACTTCGGATATACGCTGATGACCGAGCAGGCCGGGCCGCGTGAGCTGGTGCGCCACGCGGCCGAAGCCGAACGCGCGGGCTTCGCGTTCGAGGTGATGAGTGACCACTACTTTCCGTGGCTGGACTCGCAGGGGCATGCGCCGAACGCGTGGAGCGTCCTCGGTGCGGTGACCCAGGTGACCGAGCGGGTCGAGCTGATGACCTACGTGACCTGCCCGATCATGCGTTACCACCCAGCCGTGGTCGCCCAGCAGGCCGCGACTGTGCAGTTGTTGTCCGGCAACAGGTTCACGCTCGGGATAGGTGCGGGAGAGAATCTCAATGAGCACGTCGTCGGCCGTGGCTGGCCGCCGGTGAATGTCCGGCACGAGATGCTCGTGGAGGCAGCACAGATCATTGGTGCACTGTTCGACGGTGGCTACGTCAATTTCGTGGGCAAGCACTTCCGGGTCGACTCCGCGAAGCTGTGGGACCTGTCGGACGTGCGGGTACCGGTCGCCACCGCTGTGTCCGGAGCGCAGTCGATCGAACTCTTCGCACCGCTGTCCGACGCGATGATCGCGGTCGAGCCGAAGGCGGAGCTGGTACGACAGTGGGAAACCATCCGTGGTGCGGACTCGCGGAAGATTGCGCAGCTGCCAGTGTGCTGGGATCCCGACCAGGGCGCAGCCGTGCGACGTGCCCACGAACAGTTCCGGTGGTTCGCGGGTGGCTGGAAGGTCAACGCTGAGCTGCCCGGTCCAGCGGGGTTCGCGGCGGCGACACAGTTCGTCACAGAGGACGACGTGGCCGAGAACATTCCCTGCGGTCCGGACGTCGACGGCATCGTTGCAGCCGCGGAGCCGTTCTGGAAGGCCGGGTTCACGCACATCGCGCTGGTTCAGATCGGCGGCGAGCACCAGGACCCCTTCTTCGAGTTCGCGCGCGAGCGTCTGCTTCCAGCGCTCACCGAGGCATCCCGATAGATCCGTCGGGCGCGGATCAAAGGCGAGTCCGCGAGGTTCACCGCACCCGACCCACTGATCCGGCCTCCGGCAGACGGCCCGATGCCGGCATCGCGCCCCGGCCCGCCGTCGAACTTGGAAATGGCTCGCACGTGCCAGTCGGCCCCATCGTTCGTGAGTCCACATCGGACACACTCTGCCGTAGGAGTCAGGTGGCCTCTGGCCGCCTCGGGGGAGTCATAGCCGCGCCGAGGGCGCCGGCGACGACGGTGAGGCAGGGAATGAGCAGCAACAGCGCGAGTGATACAGCGAGATCTTCGCCCATCCAGTAGGCGGCGATGGTCGTGGAGTCGCTGTGGGCGTACTCGGCGAGCTGGCTGGCGTCGTAGGGGCCGGCGGCGGTGGCGAACGCGTCGATCGCGAGCGTGATGAACACGGCGAGGCCGGCGGTGAGGCCGGCCCACACGACTGAGGCGATGCCCGCGCGGCGGCCGTGGAAGCGGGCGACGAACCCGCCGGCGGCGATGGGTGCCAACACCGCGAGAACGAAGGGGGCGCTGTGCAGGTGCCACCACGCGGTCGCGGCCACTACCCAGGCAATCGCGAGGATGGATCCGCCGATCAGTCCGTAGCGGCGGGCGGCAGCGGATTCGGCGCTCATGTCCCGCGCCCGTGCTCGGGCCAACCCCGCGTATCCGGCCAGGATGACGACCATTGCCGCGAGGAACAGCGGGATCTTGCGGTCCGCGCGCAGAGCGGGATAGGCGACCAACGCGGTCACCACAAGCCCCGCGCACGCCAGGATGCCCAGCATCAACATCGTCACGCCGGGATGGCCGGTGCCACGTCCGGTGAGGCGGGCCAGGGTCGCGGCTCGCACCCCGCCGAGGGCGAATCGCCACCGGGCTGCGGCGTGGTCGAGATTGTCCAGCTCCGCGATCATGGCCCGACCCCAGTCGACACGGTCGGCCGGCAGGCGGCGGCATGCAAGGGTGAGCAGTGCCCGGGCGGGGTCACCGGGACTGCCGCGGCGGGCCTCGGCGACGGCCCTGACCGTCCGAACCAGCCCGTAGGTACAAAGCAGCGCAAGCACGACCGCGACACTGATCACCATGTCATGTCCCTTGGATGAGCGACCCGCGACGCGGAGCCGGTCTCGCCTCGGCGACCGTCGCCGCGGCGTACGCCAGACCAGCGCGGGTCAGCCGGTAGAGGTGTCGGGCCGGCCGACCGGGCCGGGGTTCGGTCTCCCAGACCGTCTCCAACAGACCACGATCGGCCAGCCGCATCAAGATCGGATACAACGAGCCGGACTTCATCCCCAGCTCGCCAATGAGCTCATAGCCGTAGCGCCACACATCCGATCGGACGGCCAACGCATCGAGAACCGCCCTGGTCTGCGGCGAGGGCCGCCGGGACACCATCACAACCCGTAATTCTACATATCTAGACTTACTTACGGAAGCGTTCCAGTAGCGCCACATGGCGTTGACGCGTGGATAGAACATCATTTCGACTACGGCATCGCCCGCGGCGGGCCTCGGGGTGTCTTGCTTTCGGGGAGAAGCTGACGATGACCTGGGCGGCGGGTACTGGTCCGACGCCGAGTTGGTCGGTGAGTTTCTGGTGCGATCCCTGGAAACCAAAGGGCCGCGGTTCTCACGCAGTTCGTGCCCCTTGTCTTCGCGTCTGCCGAGGACGATGCTCCTGGGGTCTATCCGTCGGAGGTGCGAAATGCGTTCCCGGACATGGATTCGTGGCGGCGTGGTGGCATTCGCGCTGCCGATGGTGCTCGCCTGCTCGGCGATGACAAACACACAATCGGGTGTTCCGGGACATAGCGGACACAACATCGATCACATCGTGGTGATCTACGAGGAGAACCACAGCTTCGACAACCTGTTCGGCGGCTGGGAACACGTCGACGGACTCGCCGGCGCCCGGCCACAGCAGCAGGTCGCGCCCGACAACACGCCGCTGGAGTGTCTGCCACAGAACGACGTCAACCTCACCTCGCCGCCACTCCCGGTGAGATGCACCGGAACGGCCGCCGGCCAGCCGGTCAGCTCCGCGTTCCGCAATCGCCCGTTCCTCATCGACGGCTACATCGCGCCGCAGGACACGACCTGCCCGGCGCCGGGCCAGTTCGCCGCCAACGGGATCCCGAAGGGGCAGGGCCTGCCCGGCGGTTGCACGCGGGACCTGGTGCACCGCTACTACCAGGAGCAGTATCAGATCAACGGCGGGCGGATGAACCGCTACGTGGCCGGCAGCGACGCGACCGGGCTCGTCATGGGGTACTACGACACGCGCGGCCTGCCGATCTATGAGTACCTGCACGGCCGCCACGCGCCGCACTACGTCGTCGCGGACCGCCTGTTCCAGGGCGCCTTCGGCGGCTCGTTCCTCAACCACCAGTGGCTGATCACGCCGCACACGCCGACCTGGCCGGGCGCTGTGCGCGACGGCGGCGCGGACGACCTGCACTCGGTCGTCGGCCCGGACGGCTACCCCGCGGCCGTTCCTCTGCACCCGGCGTCACCGGGCGTCCGCGACCAGGCGCTGACACAGGCCGCCAGCCCGGACGGCTCCTGCGCGGTACCGGCGGGTGTGGCGCCGCCGCCGGCCGGCACGGCGTGCGGCGACTACGCGATCAACACGATCCAGCCGCCGTACCAGCCCTACGCACCCGGCACGCCACAGGCGCGGCGGCTGCCCGCGCAGACGACGCCGACCATCGGCGACCGGCTCTCCGGCGCGGGTGTGGACTGGGCCTGGTACTCCGGTGGCTGGGACAACGCGAACGGCGACGTCGGCGGTCCCGGTTGGACGAACGGCGCCACGCCGGGTGTCTGCACGAACCCGCGCACGGCGGCGAACTCGGTGTACCCGTACTGTCCGGATGCGACGTTCCAGTACCACCACCAGCCCCTCAACTACTACGCCAGCTTCGCGCCGGGCACCCCGGCGCGTGCCGCGCACCTGCGCGACGAGGTGGAGTTCGTGGCCGCGGCCAAGGCGGGCCGGCTCAAGCCGGTGAGCATCATCAAGCCGGTGGGCGAGGAGAACGAGCACCCCGGGTACGCCAGCGAGGACACGGGCAGCCGGCACCTCGTCGACCTGATCAAGGCCGTCGAGAACGGCCCGGACGCGGACAGCACGATGATCGTGGTGACCTACGACGAGTTCGGCGGCCAGTGGGACCACGTCGCTCCGCCGGCCGGCCGCCACGGGGTGAGCGACCAATGGGGTCCGGGCACCCGGATCCCGGCGCTGCTGATCTCCCCGCAATTGCGGCACCGCTTCGCCGTGGACCACACCTCGTACGACACCACGTCGATCATGGCCACCATCGAGGCCCGCTTCCGCCTGGCTCCGCTGGGCACCCGCGACGCGGCGGTGCGCAACCTGTTCACGACACTCCACTGAGGACTATGAGGTGGACTTCAACGACGGAACCGGTTAAGGGTGCTGAGATCGAACGGCGCGTCGCGGTCGTCGTGGAGGTAGCAGGATGACCTACCATACACACCGGACGTCCACACCGGACTGGCAGTCGGGCGGGTGTCGCGGGTGGTCGATGCGTTCGGTGTGGGCGCCGGCTTTGACCGGTTGGCCGTTGGCGGGGCTGACGACGAACGGTTACGACCAAGGTGTGGATTTCTGGTTTGGTCAGCGTGCTGGAGCGGCGTGCTGGGCGGGCTGGAACAGTTCGACGAGGTTGTCAGCGGGATCCGCAAGAAGGATCTGACGTCCGCCGGGGCCGGAGGTCACGTCGCTGCGGAACGACAGGCCTGCTTCGCGGAGGCGGGTGACCTCGGCGTCGAGGTCGTCGACGACGAGGTGGATGCGGTTGCGGCCGGCGGTG
>DASYKY010000082.1:0-3390 GCA_035995025.1 Actinophytocola sp. | reverse complement strand
CGGCTGTTCCGCTTCGGTGGGCAGCGGCTGGTGGTGGTCCCGCTGGACCACCCGATCAGCGACGGGCCGGTGATCCGCGGCAAGGCGATGGACAGCCTCATCGGGCAGCTCGCCGTCAACGGCGTCGACGCGGTGGTGCTGCACAAGGGCAGCCTGCGTTACGTCTCGCACAAGCGCTTCGCGCACATGTCGCTGATCATCCACCTCAGCGCGAGCACCATGCACGCCGCCGACCCGGACGCCAAGTACCTGGTGAGCCGCGTGGAGGAGTCGCTGCGCCTGGGCGCGGACGCGGTCAGCGTGCACGTCAACCTCGGCTCGCTGGACGAACGCCAGCAGATCGCCGACCTCGGTGCGGTGTCCGACGTGTGCGACCAGTGGAACGTCCCGCTGATGGCCATGGTCTACCCGCGCGGCCCGCGGATCACCAACCCGCGCGACCCCGAGCTGGTGGCACACGCCGCCACGCTGGCCGCGGACCTCGGCGCGGACATCGTGAAGACGCCGTTCGTCGGCACCGCGGCGGAGATGCGCGACATCACCGAGGCGTGCCCGATCCCGCTGATCGTGGCGGGTGGCCCGGCGAAGGGCACGTCCGCGGACGTCTTGTCCTATGTGGAGGAAGCGCTCGACGGCGGCGTGGCCGGCGTCGCGATGGGGCGCAACATCTTCCAGGCCCCGGATCCCGGTCTGATGGCCCGTGAGGTCGCCGATCTGGTGCACGGTATCCACCCGGCCGGTGCCGGGGGGACGGTCGAGTCCTTGCCCCGGGCCAGTTGAGAAGGAGCGTGTTTGTCGTGAAACTGTGTTGGCTGGATCTGCGCGCCGCGGGTGCCGCGAAGCGGGCGATCATCGAAGAGGCCGTACACCAGCGCATCGACGGGATCGTCAGCGACGACGCCGCCGACTTCGAGGGCCTGCCGCCCACGGTGCGCAAGGTGCTGCTGCTCGCCGGGCGCGAGCTGCCGGCCGAGTTCCCCGGCGTGGACGTCGTGATCGTCGGGCAGGAGCACCCGAGCACCGCCGAGCTGTCGATCGCCCACCCGGAGGTCGAGTTCGGCACGTTCGTGGAGATCGTCGACAAGGACACGCTCGACGTGGCCTGTGACGCGGCCGCGAAGGAGCGCTGGAGCGTCCTGCTCTTCCGCGACCCCACCAAGATCCCGCTGGAGATCGTGCTCGCCGCGGCGGACAGCGCGGACGGCAGCAACATCACGGTGGCCGCCGACGTCGAGGAGGCGGAGATCATCTTCGGCGTGCTCGAGCACGGCTCGGACGGCGTGATGCTCGCGCCGGCCGCGGTCGGCGACGCCACCGCGCTCAAGGTGGCCGCCACCGCCGAGCCCGGCAACCTCGAGCTCGTCGAGCTGACCGTCACCGAGACCGCGCATGTCGGCATGGGCGAGCGGGCCTGTGTGGACACCTGCACGCACCTGCGCGAGGACGAGGGCATCCTGGTCGGCTCGCACTCCAAGGGAATGATCCTCTGCGTCAGCGAGACCCACCCGCTGCCGTACATGCCGACCCGGCCGTTCCGGGTGAACGCCGGCGCGATCCACTCGTACACGGTGTCGCAGAACAGCCGCACGAACTACCTCTCCGAGCTCAAGTCGGGGAGCAAGGTGCTCGCGGTGGACATCAAGGGCGACACCCGGGTGGTCACCGTCGGCCGGGTGAAGATCGAGTCCCGCCCGCTGCTGTCCATCAACGCGGTCGCGCCCAACGGGGTGACCGTCAACCTGATCCTGCAGGACGACTGGCACGTGCGGGTGCTCGGCCCGGGTGGCACGGTGCTCAACAGCACCGAGCTGAAGCCCGGCGACAAGGTGCTCGGCTACCTGCCGACCGAGGACCGGCACGTCGGCTACCCGATCGCCGAGTTCTGCCTGGAGAAGTAGCCGGCATGGTGCGCCAGCGGATCTTCGACGCGCACGCGCGGCTGGGCCCCACCCCGGCCGCCCGGGACCGCTTGCTGTCCACATTGGACGAGTGCGGGATCGAGCGGGCCGTGGTGGTGGCCGGCGGTGTGATCGACCTGGACCGGCTGGCCCGCCAGCTCGCCGAGGGCGGCGGGGTCACGGGCGACGCGGACAACGACGCCGCGCTCGCCGCGCAGGAGGCGACCGGCGGTCGGCTGGTGCCGTTCTTCTTCGCCAACCCGCACGCCGACCCGGCCGCCTACGCCGACCGGGCCGCCGACTTCCGCGGTGTGGAGATCTCGCCGGCCGTGCACGGCGTGGCGCTGAGCGACCCGCGGACGGTGGAGCTGGTCTCGGTCGCGGCGTCGGCGGGGCACCCGGTGTACACCGTGTGCCTTTATCGACCTGGCGACACGGTGGCCGATCTCGTCGCGCTGGCACGGAAGTTCCCCGAGGCGACGTTCATCCTCGGGCACCTCGGCGTGGACCTGATCGACACGTACGCGATCGACCTGGTGTCCGAAGTGGACAACATCATGGTCGAGACGTCGGGCGGGTACACCGTGCTGCTGCGGATCGCCGTCGAGCGGCTCGGCGCGGACCGGCTGCTGTTCGGCAGCGAGTCGCCGCACCAGCACCCGTCGGTCGAGCTGGCCAAGTTCGCCGCGCTCGACCTGCCGCCCGCCGACTGGGCCCGGATCGCCTGGGGAAACGCAGACCGTCTCTTTGGAGGTACCCGATGAGCCTGGGTGACTGGCAGCACATCGACGAGCTGACCGCGTTACAGGACAAGGCGTTGCCGGAGCTGCTGGGGGGCGTGGCGGACTCGCCGTTCTACCGCGAGCGGCTCGGCCCCCGGGCCGCGCAGCTGCGCACCCGCGCCGACCTCGAGACGATGCCGCTGACCACCAAGCAGGACCTGCGCGACGGCTACCCGTTCGGCTTCCTGGCCGTGCCCAAGAACGAGCTGGCGACCTACCACGAGTCCAGCGGCACCGCCGGCATGCCGACCGCCTCGTACTACACCGAGCGCGACTGGCAGACCATCAACGACAACTACGCGCGCAAGTGGACCGGCATCCGCGGCGACGACGTGTTCCTGGTGCGCACCCCGTACGCGCTGATGATCACCGGCAACATGGCGCACGCGGCCGCGCGGTCGCGGGGCGCGCTGGTCGTGCCGGGCGACAACCGCTCGCTCGCGATGCCGTACTCCCGGGTGCTGCGGGTGCTGCACGACCTGGGCGTGACGACGAGCTGGTCGATGCCGACCGAGCCCCTGATGTGGGCGGCCGCGGCGTGGGCGCACGGCTACGACACCCGGACCGACTTCCCGGCGCTGCGCGCGCTGTTCGTCGGCGGCGAGCCGCTCTCGCCGAACCGGCGGCGGCGGATCAGCGAGCTGTGGGGCGTGCCGGTGGTGGAGGAGTACGGCGCCACCGAGACCCCGTGCCTGGGCGGGCAGTGCCCG
>DASYKY010000081.1:0-28673 GCA_035995025.1 Actinophytocola sp. | reverse complement strand
AAATGCTGCCCGCGGTGCTGCTGCCGTGGGTGCTGGTGCCGCTGGTGCGGGCCGGGGTGACGGGCTCGCCGCGGCGCGCGGCCGGGCTGTCCGCGCTGGCCGTGCTGTGCATGGGCGGGGTCAACGGCGCGATGGTCGTGATGGCCTTGGTCCTGCCGGGACTGTGGCTGCTGACCAGGCGATGGACCCGGGAGCACGTCCGGCTCGTCGTCTGGTGGGTCGTGTTCGTCGCCTTCGCGACGTTGTGGTGGATCCTGCCGCTGCTCCTGCTCGGCGAGTACAGCCTGCCGTTCCTGGACTACATCGAGTCGGCGACGAACACGACCGCGCCGATGTCGTTGTTCGAGGTGCTGCGCGGCACCAACCAGTGGGTCGCCTACGTCGTGGCCGGCACGCCGTGGTGGCCGTCGGGCTTCCTGCTGGTCGACAACCCGGCGCTGATGCTGGTCACCGGCCTCGTCGCGGCGATCGGCCTGTACGGCCTGGTCCGGCCGCGGCTGCCGGAGCGGCGGTTCCTCGTGCTCAGCGTGCTGACCGGCGTCACGCTGCTGACCATCGGCTACGTCGGCACCCTCGACGGCCCGCTCGCCGACACCGTCCGCGGCCTGCTCGACGGCCCGCTCGCGCCGCTGCGCAACGTGCACAAGTTCGAGCCCGTGCTGCGGCTGCCGCTGATGCTGGCGTTCACCCACGCGATCACCGGCCGGCTCATGGGCATGGCGCGCGGCACCTCGGTGCTGCGCGCGACCCGGGCGCGGCTCACGATCGCCGCGCTGCTCGTGGCGATCATGGCCGCACCCGCGTGGCTGCTGACGCTGCGGCCTGGGCCGGGCTGGGGCGAGGTGCCCGACCACTGGCGCGAGGCGATGACCTGGCTCGGCGACCGGGACGCGAACGCGCGCACGCTGCTGCTGCCCGGTTCCGGCTTCGGCGACTACACGTGGGGCCGCACGGTGGACGAGCCCGCGCAGGCGCTGGCCCGCTCGCCGTGGGCGGTGCGCAGCCAGATCCCGCTGGGCTCGGAGGGCAACACCCGGCTGATGGACACGGTCGAGGACGCGCTCGCCGACGCCCGCGGCTCACCCGCGCTCGCCGGCTTCCTCGCGCGCGGCGGCTACCGGTACGTGTTGCTGCGCAACGACCTCGACCAGCGGAGCAGCGACGCCCCGTCGCCGGCGGCGCTGCGGGCCGGGCTCGCCGGGTCCGACGGGCTGCGCAAGGTCAAGGACTTCGGCCAGCAGGTGACGCTCGACGGCTACGGCAAGGCGCCCGCGCTCGAGGTGTACGAGGTGCGGACGCCGGTGCCGCGCGCCAGCGTCGTGTCCACTGAGGACATACCGACGGTGAGTGGCGGCCCGGAGTCGCTGCTGCCGCTGATCGAGGCAGGCATGCTCGACCCGAGGACGCCGGCGATGCTCGCCGGCGACGGCTCGCTGCCCGCGTCGAAGGAGTGGCTGGTCACCGACGGGCTGCGGTACAAGGAACGCAACGTCGGCCGGGTGCGGGACAACCTGTCCGAGACGCTGACCGCCGACGAGAGACCGAGGCAGCGGCGGCCCTCCACCGACGTGCTGCCCTTCCGCGGCCGCGACCACCAGACGGTGGCCAACTACCGCGGGATCCGCGACGTGCGCGCGTCGACGTCGATCAGCTACGCCGACGCGGCGAGCGCGAGCGACCCGTCCGGCCTGCCGTTCGCGGCGATCGACGGCGACCTGCTGACCGCGTGGCGCTCGTCGAGCTTCGACGGCCCGGACGGCCAGTGGCTCGAGGTGGAGCTGGACACGCCGCGGCAGGTCGACGAGGTCTCGGTGGCGATGGTGGACAGCCTGCGGGTGGGCTGGCCGGTGACCAGGATCCGGGTCACGACCGACAACGGCAGCGTCGAGCACGAGGTGGCCCCCGGCGGCGCGCCGCAGAAGTACACCACCGCGCCCGGGCTGACCGGCTCGGTCCGGGTGACGGTCGTGGCGGTGGCGGCCGGCCGGCAGACGGGCAACGCGGCGATCTCCGAGCTGCGCATCCCCGGCGTGACGGCCTCCCGCGCGCTGTCGGTGCCCGCGGACGTGGCGCCCGCGCCCGACCAGCGCACGAGCTTCGCGTTCACCCGCGGCTCGCAGCCGCGCTACGCCTGCGTGTCCGGCACCTGCGACGGCTCCCGCGCCCGCACCGGCGAGGAACCGTCGGGCGTGCACCGGCTGTTCCGCAACGACCAGCGCGGGACCTACCGCGTCACCGGCACCGTGCTGCCCGCGGACGGCGGCACGAACCCGGTGTCGCTGCCCGGCGTCCGGGTGGTCGGCTCGACCCAGCTGACCGGCGACCCGACCGCGGGGCCACTGTCCGCAGTGGACAGCAACGCGGACACCACGTGGATCGCCGACACCACCGACCAGAAGCCCGAGCTGACACTGACCTGGGACAGGCCGCGCAAGATCACCGGGCTGCACCTGAACACGTCGGCCGACTCGGGGGCCTCCCGGGCCACGGACCTGCTGATCACCGTGCCGCGCGGCAGCCAGGCGGTGCCGGTCACGCCGGAGGGCAACGCGGACTTCACGCTGACCACGAACACGATCCAGATCGCGGTGCTGGCCACCGACGCGAAGCCGGGCCGCCCGGCCGGCATCACCGACCTGTCGATCGACGGGGTGGACCTGCCGCGGCTGACCAAGGACGCGCCGTTCACCGTGCCTTGCGGCAAGGGCCCGGTGCTCGAGCTGGACGGCTTCCACTACAACACGTCGGTACGCGGCACGCTGGCCGACTACGTGGCGCACCGCCCGCTGCCGTTCGAGACCTGCCGCGACCTCGGGGACGGCGCCGACCTGCAGCCGGGCGAGCACGAGCTGACCACCGAGCCGTCCGACGCGTTCGTCGTGCAGGACGTCCGCGTGACGTCCACTTCGGACAGCGCCATCACGGAGCGGTCCGCACCGCGGGAGCGCCGGCACACGGTGACCCGCTGGGACACCGCGGACCGGGAGGTCCGGGTGGGTGACGGCCCGGAGGCGGTGCTGTCGGTGCCGGAGAACGCCAACAACGGCTGGGTGGCCACATTGGACGGACAGCCGCTGCAGCGGGTCCGGGTGGACGGCTGGCAGCAGGCGTGGCTCGTCCCGGCCGGCAAGGGCGGCACGGTCGAGCTGGACTTCGCGCCGGACGGCGGGTACCGCTCGCGGATCGGGATCGGCGGGCTGGCCGCGCTCGTGCTCGTGGGCTCCGTGCTCATCCCGGTGCGCAGGCGGCGGCCGATCGACGTGCGCCCCGGGGCGCGGCGGTGGCTGCCGTTCGTGCTGGTCGCGCTCGTCGCCCTGCTCGGCGGGATGCTGCCGGTGGTGCTGCTGATCGGGTGCCTGCTGCTGCGCTCGCTGTGGGCGCCCGCGCCGCGGCTGCTGGCGTTCAGCGGCGCGGCACTCGCCGGCGTCGTCGCGGTGACCGGGCGGCTGCTCGACCACGGGCAGCAGTGGGCCTACGGGTGGCTGGCGCAGTCGGCGCTACTGCTTTCCGCGGCCGCCGTCGTCTCGTCCTGTGTGGACTGGTTCGACTCGCCGCGACCGGATCTCGACGACCGCGCCGGCGATGACCAGCAGGCTCGTCGAGATGGCGGCGGCGGTGACCACCTGAGTCAGCTCGTCGTGCAGCCACGCCGTCACCAGGACGA
This sequence comes from Actinophytocola sp., assembly GCA_035995025.1. Lineage (GTDB taxonomy): Bacteria > Actinomycetota > Actinomycetes > Mycobacteriales > Pseudonocardiaceae > Actinophytocola. The sequence continues at coordinate 25,009 of DASYKY010000081.1, read as the reverse complement.
TCTCGACCACCACGGCGAGCCAGAGCAGCACCGCTGACTTGCGGTCCGCGCTCGCGATGCGGGAGTACAGCAGGATCTGCACGAGCGAGAGCATCGAGCCGACGAACGCGAACATCCACACCGGGATGGCCGCGTTCGCGTAGTCCTGCCCGCCGATGACCGAGACGATCGTCGGCCCCATGGTGGCCGCGCCGAGCACGACGACGGCGTCGAGCGCGGCGCAGATGGCGAGCGCGCGCGGCACCATCCGGCGCCGCCCGTCCTCGCTCGCGAGCCGGGGCAGCACGAGGATCGCGACGGCCTGCGGCAGCCAGTACGCGATCTTGGTGACGATCGCGCCGACGGCGTACTCGCCGGCTTCGTGCGCCGGGAGGTTGTGCCGCGCGAGCACCAGGTCCAGGTTCACCAGCAGGACGAGCGCGAGCATGGCCTGCACCGCGTGCAGCACCTCGCCGACGTGGCCCTTGTCGTGCCGCGCGGGCCGCGGCCGCCCGCAGACCACCCAGCCCGCGGCGGCGACCAGTGCCGCGCCGATCGCGGTGCCGGCGAGCGCGCCGGTGGCGTTGCGGAACACGACGAGCCCGACGACCGTGCCGCCGATCCGCCCGACCGCCTCGAAGGCGAGCATCCCGGCCAGCGCCGGGAACCGCTCACTGCCCTGCAGCACGCCGTAGGACAGGCCGATCATGGTGATCGACATCAGCGAGATCGCGACGAACAGCACGGGCCACACGGCCTCGACGTGCAACAGGAGCATCAGCAGCGGCGCGGCGGCGAGCGCCACTGCGGTCACGGTGCCGCTCGTGGCGAGCCCCATCGAGTACAGCTGGCCGGTGTCGCGTGTGGACAGTGGGGCGTGTTCTCTGATCCGGGCGACCCGCAGCGCGGCCGCGGTCTGCAGCCCCATGGCCGGCACCGCGCCGACGACCAGGACCGCGAGCAGCGAACCGAGCTCACCGAACGTCGCGGGCGCGAGCAACCGCGCCGCGACGACGTTGAGCAGGTATGAGGCGGCTTGCGTTCCGGCGACCCCGACGGAGACCAGGAGCGCCGCCACCCGTACCCGCTCCGAGACCTTGACCGCCACGGGGCACCTCCGGTTACCGGCGGGTAGGCCAGCGACTTTAGCCCAGCGAAAATGAGCGGAACACCCGCAAATCGGCTGATATGTTCGTGAGCGACGTTGACCTTTCGCCGAGGGAGCCCGCTCGTCATGTGACCTGACCCGGCATTCCGGACCAGTCCGCCGCGTCACATGAGAGCACCTCGATGTCTTCGATCGTCTGCACGAACCTGACCTTTTCCTGGCCCGACGGCACACCCGTCGTCGAGGGCCTGACCGCCGCGTTCGGGCCGGGCCGCAGCGGCCTCGTCGCGCCGAACGGCGCCGGCAAGTCCACGCTGCTGCGGCTGGTCGCGGGCGAGCTGACCCCGCGCTCCGGCTCGGTCACGGCCGACGGCGTGGTCGGCCACCTGCCCCAGACGCTGCCGCTGTCGCCCTCGCTCACCGTGGCCGAGGTGCTGGAGATAGCCCCGGCCGTCCGCGCGCTCGCCGCCATCGAGGCGGGGGACGCGCGCGAGGAGCACTTCGCGGCGGTCGGCGCCGACTGGGACATCGAGGAGCGGGCGCGCGCCGAGCTGGACCGGCTCGGGCTGGGCGACGTGGCGCTGGACCGGCGGCTGGACACGCTGTCCGGGGGCCAGGTCGTGTCGCTGGGGCTGGCCGCCCAGCTGCTGAAGCGCCCCGACGTGCTGCTGCTGGACGAGCCGACGAACAACCTCGACCGGGACGCGCGGCGCCGGCTGGCCGGGGTGCTCGGCGACTTCGCCGGCTGCCTGCTGCTCGTCAGCCACGACCGGGAGCTGCTGGACCGGATGGACCGGATCGCGGAGCTCGAGCCGGACGGGATCTCCGTGCACGGCGGGAACTTCACGTCCTACGAGGCGGCCCGCACCGTGGCGCGGGAGGCGGCGGAGCGGGAGATGCGGGGCGCGGAGCAGGAGCTGCGGCGGGAGAAGCGGGAGAAGCAGCAGGCCCGCGAGCGGGCGGCGCGGCGGGCGGCGGCCGGCGCGCGGTCGAACACCGACCTGCCGCGGATCGTTCGCGGTGCCCTGAAGCGGCGGGCGCAGGAGTCCGCGGCCCGGGAGGACGACGTGCACGGGTCGCGGGTGGGCGCCGCGCGGGCGCGCCTGGCCTCGGCCGCGGAGGCGGTGCGCGAGGATCCGGCGCTGGCGCTGGCGCTACCGGACACCGCGGTCCCGGCCGGCCGCACGCTGTTCCGCGGGTCGGGGCTGCGCGTGCGGTCGCTGTTCGCGGGCGACGGGGTGCGCCTGACGATCCGCGGCCCGGAGCGGATCGCGCTGACCGGCGCGAACGGCGCGGGCAAGTCGACGCTGCTGCGCGTGGTCGGCGGCCTGCTTGAGCCGGACGAGGGTTCGGTGCGGCGGTTCGACGGCCGGGCCGCGTACCTCTCGCAGCGGCTGGACCTGCTGGACCCGTCACTCGGCACGCTCGCGAACCTGCGGGCGTTCGCGCCGGCCCTGTCGCAGACGCGGACGATGCACCTGCTGGCCCGGTTCCTGTTCCCGGCGTCGCGCGCCGCCCTCCCGGTGGCGGCGCTCTCGGGCGGCGAACGCCTGCGGGCGACGCTGCTGTGCGTGCTGTCGGCGGAGCCCGCCCCGCAGCTGCTCCTGCTGGACGAGCCGACGAACAACCTGGACCTGGAGAGCGTGGCGCGCCTGGAGTCCGCGCTGACCGCGTACGAGGGCGCGTTGGTGGTGGTCAGCCACGACGACCGGTTCCTGTCCTCGCTCGGCCTGACGCGCCACCTGCACCTGGCGGACGGCGTGCTGTCGACGCAGTGACCCACCAGTTGTCCACAACCACGCGAGTTGTCCACACCAACCACGTGACCAGCCTTTTCGTCGGTGCCCACCGGTAGGCTGGCGCTGAGGGGTGCCCCCGGGACAGGGTGGGGGCTACGTTTCTGGCGTTCTGCACGCGCGCGTGAACGGGTTTCTTGTCGGTGGTTTGGCTGCTGCCGGCGGTGAGTTTTCGCGGCGCTGGTGGTCTACCTTTCCGACCGCACGGCGGAAGGGTGACGCGATGCTGCACGAGATTCTGGATTCCCACGTCCGGGCCGGAACCCTGCCCGGCGCGGTGGGCCTGGTGGCCCGCGGCGACCGGGTCGAGGTGGCGGCCGTCGGGTCGGCCGCGTTCGACGGCGCGCCGATGGCGGCGGACTCGATCTTCCGCATCGCGTCGATCACCAAGCCGGTCACCGCCGCGGCCCTGCTGACGCTGGTCGACGAGGGCCGCCTCGCGCTCGACGACCCGGTGCGCGAATGGCTGCCCGAGCTGGCGAACCCGGTGGTGGTCCGCACCCCGGCCGCGCCGGTCGACGACGTCGTGCCGGCCCGGCGGCCGATCACGGTGTTCGACCTGCTGAGCGGGCAGGCCGGGTTCGGCTTCGCGTCGGACTTCTCGCTGCCGGCCGTGCGGCAGCTGTTCGCGGTGCAGCGCGACGGCCGCGAGCCGCAGAGCTTCCCGCCGCCGGACGAGTGGATGGCGGCGCTGGCGGCGGTGCCACTGCTGTACCAGCCGGGCGAGTCGTGGCTGTACGACACGTGCTCGGCGGTGCAGGGGGTGCTGATCGCGCGCGTGTCGGGGAGGTCGCTGCCGGACTTCGTGGCGTCGCGGCTGCTGGCGCCGCTGGGCATGGCGGACTCGGGGTACGTGGTGCCGGCGGGCTCGCTCGACCGGTTCACGTCGTACTACCGCGCGGACCTGACACTCGCGGACCCGCCGTCCGGGCAGTGGAGCACGATGCCGGCGTTTCCCCTGGGCAGCGGCGGCATGGTCGGCACGGCGCCGGACTACCTGGCGTTCTGCCGGATGCTGCTGGCCGGCGGCGTCGGGCCGTCGGGCCGGCTGCTGTCGGAGTCGTCGGTGCGCCTGATGACGACGGACCACACGACGGCCGCGCACCGGGAGATCGGCGCGCTGTTCCTGGAGGGCCAGGGCTGGGGCTTCGGCGGCGGGGTCGACATCGCGCCGAGCGAGCCGTGGTGCGTGCCGGGCCGGTACGGCTGGGTGGGCGGCACGGGCACGACGGCGCACATCGTCCCGTCGACGGGCACGGTGACGATCCTGCTGACCCAGGTCGGGACCGAGGACCCGATCCCCCCGAAGTGGATGCGCGACTTCTGGACCTACGCGGCCTGACCCGAAGCCCGACTACCCCCGCGCACGCACGCGCGTGCAGAACGCGAGAAACGCAGACCCCCACCCTGTCCCGGGGGCGTCCCTCGATGCCAGTCTACCGGTACCCACCGACAAAACCGGGGCGTCGGCGCCGGCTGTGGACAAGGAGGCGGGTTGGGGACAACTCGGCGCTTCCTGGTGCCCGGGGTGTGTGCGGCCATGGCGCTCGTCGTGCTCGCACCCCTGTTCGGGCGGGGGTTCACGCTCGCCTACGACATGGTGTTCGTCCCCCGCCAGGACCTCCTGCCCGCCACGCTCGGCCTCGGGCCCGCGCTCCCCCGGTCCGTGCCGGCCGACGCGGTCGTCGCCCTGCTCACGCACGTCGTGCCGGGGGACCTGCTGCAGCAGATCCTGCTCGCCGCCGCCCTGTTCGCCGGGCCGTACGGGGTCGCGCGGTACCTCGACGACGAAACCACCGGGGTGCGGCTCGTCGGCGCGGTGGTCTACGGGTGGAGCGGGTTCGTCGCCGAGCGGTTGTTCATCGGGCACTGGCCCTACCTGCTCACCTACGCCTGCCTGCCCTGGATCGCCCGCGCCGCCGCCACGCTGCGCACGCCCCGCGACGCCGCACGGCTCGTCCTCGTCAGCGCGCCCGCCGTGCTCACCCCGACCGGCGGGATCCTCGCCGCCGGCCTGGCCATGGTCGGCGGCGGCCCGCGAAAACTCTGGCTGACCGCGACGATCGCCGTGCTGCTCAACGCGCCCTGGTGGGTCCCCGCGGTCCTGCACCCCGGCGGCGCGCTGTCGGACGCGGCCGGCGTCGAGGCGTTCGGCGCGCGTGGCGAGAGCTGGGGCGGCGCGTTCACCAGCCTGCTCGGGCTCGGCGGCATCTGGAACGCCGAGGCCGTCCCCGCCAGCCGCACCAACCCCGTCGTGCCCGTGATCGTCCTCGTCATGACGGCCGTCGCCGTCGTGGGTATGCGGCGGCTGCCCAAACCGATGGTCGGGCTCGGTGTCGCCGGGCTCGCGCTCGCGTTCGTCGGCGGCACGCCGGTGCTCGGCTGGGTCGTCGAGCACGTGCCCGGCGGCGGGCTGCTGCGCGACTCGCAGAAGTGGGTCGCCTGGTGGGCGCTGCCGTTCGCGCTCGGGTTCGCACTCGGCGTGGGAAAGATCGCGACCGCGTCACGGCGGGGGCGCACGGCACTGCTCGCCGCGGCCGCGATCATCCCCGTCGCGGTCATGCCCGACCTCGCCTGGGGCGGCTGGGGACGGCTCGCGAGCGTCGACTACCCGCCGGACTGGGCGGCGGTCCGGCAGATCCTCGAGACCAGCGACCACCCCGGCGACGTCGTCGCGCTCCCCCTCGGCTCGTTCCGGCAGTTCGGCTGGAACGGCGACCGCACCCAGTACGACCCCGCGGCCCAGTACCTGCCGCGCACCACCGTCGTCGACGACACCCTCGTCGTCGACGGCCGCGCGGTGCCCGGCGAGGACGCGCGCGCGGCGGCCGTCCGGCGCGCCCTCGCCGAGCACCGTGACCTGGCGGAACTCGGCATCGGCTGGGTCCTCGTCGAGCACGGCACACCTGGCCGGATCGACGGGAATCCACTGAAAACCGACGAAAGGATCTACCGGGGCCGCTGGCTCGACCTGTATCAATTGGGTGGACCGCTACAACCGGACGCGACCGGGAGGCCACCGAAGGCCCCGGTGATCATCGCCGACGTATTAGCACTTGCGACGGTGACGCTCAGTTTGTTGTGGCTTGTGTTACCGGCCGGTAGCCTGGGGCGGTCCAGCCGTCGAACTCGGGAGTAAAGACGTGGGAAAGCTGGTCGGCGCAATCGCATCAGTACTGGTCGGGCTCGCACTCGCGACGGGGGTCGCGGTCGCGGTGTCGTCGGCCTCCGCGCCGGACAAGGGCGTCAACCTCCAGGATCCGGCCGCGCCAAACGGTTCCGGTTCCGGCACGCTGTCCGGCGGCGGCGGAGACTCGTCGGTCAACTACGGCTCGACCAACCCCTGATCGCCACGCCGGAAGTCAACGGCCGGTCACGGCCGCCTGGTCACCAAACCTTGCTCACGGCCGCTCGATCACGGCCGTTCGATCACCGTCACTTGATCACCGTTACTTGATCACGAAGCCCTGATCACGTACCGCGTCGAGCGCCAGTGCGTGGCGCGGTCGTCCACCACGCTGGTCGCGACCACCGAGCCGCCCGCGACCTCCACCACCGAGCGCAGCCGCGCCGGCGCGTAGCGGGTCATCCGCATCGGCGCCGGGTACCGCAGGAACACCTTCTGCGCCAGCCTGATCACCGGGCCGGGCGCCAGCCGCCACACCGTCCCCTTGAACGTCCACAGTGGACGCGTCGTGCACTGCAGCAGCGCCACGCCGCCCGGTCGCAGCACCCGCACGAACTCCGCCAGGTACGCGTCGATGGCCGTCTCGGGCAGGTGCTGCAACACGAGCTCGGAGTACACCAGGTCGAACGTCGAGTCCTCGAACTGCGAGAGGTCCTGGCGTTCGTTGAGCACGAACGTGCAGCGGCCCGAGGCGTCGAGCTTGCGCGCCACCTCCAGCATCGGCGGCGACACGTCGACCCCGACCACCGCGTCCGCGTGCTCGGCGAGCGCCTGTGACAGCCGGCCCGCGCCGCAGCCGAAGTCCAGCACCCGGTCCCAGCGCGGCCCGGCGTCCACCTCGGTCAGCCAGGTGACCGAGGCCGCGACATCAGCGCGCCCGGTCTCCAGGAACTGCCCGGGATCCCAGCGGCCGCCCCGCTTGTCGGCGGCGACGTACACCGCCCACAGCGGGTCCTCCTCGCCGAGCCGCACCCAGTCCCGGCGTACACCGTCGAAGCTGTCGTCGTAGCTCACCCGTGGCATTAAACGCGACTACAGGCCGGCGGTCGCGACGAGCACCGCCTCGAACTCGGCGACGCTGCGCTCCCACGCGAACGTGCCGGCCCGGTCGCGGCCCGCGTCACCCATGGCGGTGCGCAGCTCGTCGTCGGTGAGCAGCTGGTCGACATGCTGGGCGAAGTCGTCGAAGTCGTCCGCCAGCAGGCCCGTCTCGTTGTTCACAATGGACTCCGCGACCCCGCCCGCGCGGCGGTAGGCCACCGACGGCACGCCGTGCCCGGCCGCCTCCATGATCACGATGCCCCAGCCTTCCTTGACCGAGGGACACAGGTGCACCCACGAACGGGCGAGGATCTCGTGTTTGTCCTGCTCGTCGACGAAGCCGTGCAGCGTGACCCGGTCGCCGACATCGCGCAGCGCCACGTGCTCGCGCAGCTTCTCCACCCACCAGCCGTGCCCGACGACCTCCAGCCGCAGCTTCGGCCACCGGCGCGCGAGGCGCGCCACCACGTCCACCGCGTGCTCGACGCGCTTGTGCGGCACCACCCGGCCGACCACGACCAGCGTCGGGTCCTTGTCCCGCTCGGCGCGCACCGGCGGCGCCTCGTCGAGACCGTTGCGCACCACCGTGGTCCGCGAGGTCGCCACGCCGAGGCCGGCGAGCTCGCGCCGGGTCTCCTCGGACACCGTGAGGTAGCGGCAGCCCCGGTACAGCAGCGGCGCGAAGCGTGACTCCAGCCACCAGCCGATCCGCGCGAAGACCGGGCCCACGACGGCCGACCACTGCTCGCGGTGCACGTGGTGCACGAGTACCAGCACCGGGCAGCGGGCCACCAGCCGGGAGAAGAACGGCATGCCCGCCTGGACGTCGACGATCACGTCGGGCCGCAGCCGCAACACCGCGAGCAGCGCGTACAGGTACACGCCCCACCGCCCGCCGCGGCGGCGGAAGCGGACGCCGTCGACGATCTCGTCGGCCGGGCCGTTCGCGTGCGCCGCGCACTGGACGGTCACCCGGTAGCCGCGTCTGGCGAGGCCTTCGGCCATTCGCTCGACGTAGCGCTCCGAGCCTCCGCCTTCTGGGTGCTTGGTGTCTCGCCAGTTGACGAACAGCACCGCCGGACGGGTGTCGCGTTCGCGGCCCATGAAATCTCCGCATCGCAGATGATAGGTTACCGGCCGGTACAGTGGATCAAAATAACCATGGAAGCGATACCCCCGATGGTAGGTAGCGGAACGCGAACCGATTCAGTAAACGCGCATACAGCCACATTCAGCAGATCCGTTCGGCTGTTCCGCGCATTTCTCAAGGAGCAGTCCGACCCGGATCACTTCTATCAGATCCTGGCCACCGACTCGGTGCACCAGATATCCGGTTTCGCTCCACTCCAGGACCGACTGGTCCTCGATGTCGGCGGCGGTCCGGGCTATTTCGCGGACAGTTTCCGGTCGGCCGGGGCGCGCTACCTCGGCATCGACCCGGACGTCGGCGAGCTGTCCGCGCGCGGCGAGCCCGCGGACGGCATGGTTCGCGCCAGCGGCACCGAACTGCCTGTTCAGAGCGGCAGTGTGGACGTCTGCTACTCGTCGAACGTGCTGGAGCACGTGGCCGAGCCGGACACCATGCTGGCCGAGATGGTGCGGGTGACCCGGCCGGGCGGAACCATTTTCGCGTCGTTCACGCCGTGGTTCTCGCCGTGGGGCGGGCACGAGACCGCGCCATGGCATTTCCTCGGCGGTCACTATGCGCGACGCCGATTCATCAAGCACAACGGACACGAACCGAAAAACCGTTTCGGGGAAAGCCTGTTCGCATTCCGTGTGGGCGCGGCAATTCGCTGGGCGCGCCATTGCGAAAACGCCACGCTCGTGCGCGCCCTACCCCGTTACCATCCGTGGTGGGCGACCTGGATCGCGCACGTCCCCGTACTGCGGGAATTCGCCTCCTGGAACCTGGTGCTTGTGCTACGAAAACTGTGAGTGACGTTTATCTGTTCGCGTCGACGTCGGCCGGCTGGCGGCGCAGCGGCGGGTCGAACCCGTAGCGGCCGCCCCGCCGGCCGATGGCGGCGAGCAGCATGGCACCACCGACCACGATCAGGATGCCGCCGACGACCCACATGGCGATCGGCCAGGACGTCAGCAGGCTGAGCTTGGACTTGTTGTCCTCCGCCTTGGTGACGTTGTCGTTGATCGTCGCGTCGTTGAAGCGCAGCGTGCCGTCGAACACCGTGGTGCCCTCGCCCGGCTGCTGCCCCTCGGCGACCAGCTCCTGCTTGCCCTCCTGCTGGCCGACCACGACGATCCCGGTCTCCGGCTCGACCCAGACGGTCCGCTTGACCTGGTAGTACAGCTCGGTGTTGACGCTCGGCTCGTTGTTGCGGCCGACGAGCGAGCCCGGCACCTCCTGGTCGCCGATCTTCGTCGGCGGCACGGTCGTCACGAACCGGTAGGTGCTGAGACCCTGGATGGTCTCCTCGCCGTCGAAGCGGGCGTTGACCGACTTGCGCACGGACAGGTCGTAGAACGGGTAGTCGCGCTGCTCGGTGCCGAACGGGAACTTGAACGACAGGCCCGGCTGCTGGACCGTGTTGCGGTCCGCCTTGACCTTCTGGCCCTGTTCGGTCTCGATGTACTGGCCCTCGCAGGGCGCCACGGCCTCGGTGGTGTGGCGGTCGATGCACAGCTCACGCACCGACGCGTCCACCACGGCGTCGGTGGCGTCGTCCACGGTCTTGATCGCCTCGACGTAGACGGCGACGTCGCCGTCCTCCTTCACCTCGGGCTGGGTGAGGTCGCCGGTGACGTACGTCGTGGACGTGAGGCTGAGGTTGTGCCGGACCTCCGGCAGGGGGGCGCCGTTGACCGTGCGGATGACGAGCGCGGTGATGCCGTCTCCTTCGGAGACCGACGTGGACTCGTTGTCCAGCGGGATCTTCGCCAGTTGCGGGTAGGCGTAGAAGCGCAGCAGCAGGCCGAGCGCCACGGCGAACACGCCCAGCCCCAGCAGGATGAAGCTGACGATACGACGCAACTGGCCTCCTTGGTGGTGTTGCGACGGCAGTCACACGGCAGTCACAGTTAGGCCGATAAATTACCCGACGGTAACCTGTGCGCAAGCCCTAACGCGAGTAGTCCGCCGCATGACGGAAATGCTTGCGCCAGATGGCGGAAACCGGAGGTCGATTCCCCGGCGCCGTCGCGGACGGGCGATGATCAGGGTATGCGATGCGACGTGTGGTGGGCGCGGCCGGCGCCGGCGACCGAGCGGCTGCTGGCGATGCTGGACGACGTCGAACGTACGCGGTACGCCGGTTACCGCCAGGAGATCGACAAGCTGCGCTTCCTCACCGGCCGCACCCTGATCAGGGCGGTCGCGGGCCGACGGCTCGGCGTCGAGCCGGAACGGGTGGTGCTCGACGCGAGCTGCTACGACTGCGGCAAGCCGCACGGCAAGCCGCGGGTGGTGGCCGGCGGCGCGCCCGAGGTGTCGATCTCGCACTCGGGTTCGCTGGTCGCCCTGGCGGTGGCCGACGGCCGTCCGATCGGCATCGACGTGGAGCAGATCCGCGACGCGGAGGTCGGCGAGCTGGCCCGGATCGCGTTCTCCCCGGCGGAGCGCACGGCGTTCGAGGCGCTGCCCGCGAACGACCGGCAGGGCGCGTTCTTCACGTACTGGTCGCGCAAGGAGGCCGTGGTGAAGGCCACCGGCAAGGGCATGTCGATCCCGATGACGAAGCTGACCCTGTCCGCGCACGACGCCCCGCCCCGGCTCCTCGCCTCCGAGTCGTCCGAAGTAGACCCGGCGCGGCTGCACATGGCGGACCTGCACCCGGGCCACGACTACCGCGCGAGCGTGGCCGCGATCGGCGAGACCCCCCTGGAGATCACCGAACAGGAGGCGGACGACCTCATCACCGCCCTCGGCTGAAGTGTCCCATTAGGACAATCCAAGCCGCGCAACCTGCGGAAACCCACGCCACGACTCCACCGAAATCGCCGCCAAGTCATACGGTGCCCCCACCCTCTCCGGGGGCACCCCTCAGCGCCAGTCTACCGGTGACCAGCGACGATCGGAGGTCACAAGATCGACTTGTGGACAAGTGCACCGGTTGTGGACAAAGGCGGTCAGGCCGGGAACGACAGGCCGGGCGGGCCAAGCTGGAGGGTCAAGCTGGGAGGGTCAAGCTGGGAGGGTCAGGCCCATCGCGCGCAGCAGGGTGCGGAACTTCGCCGACGTCTCCTCCAGCTCCAGGTGCGGCTCCGAGGCGGGCATGATGCCGCCGCCCGCGTACAGGGTCACCGTCGAGCCCGGGCCGCTGGCCGGCTCGGTGATCTCCGCGCAGCGGATGCCCACCACCCACTGGCCGTCGCCCGTCGCGTCGCACCAGCCGATCGCGCCCGCGTAGAAGCCGCGGTCGAACGGCTCGATGCGGGCGATCGTCTCCCGCGCCAGGCGGACCGGCCTGCCGCACACCGCCGGGGTCGGGTGCAGCGCGGCCGCCAGGCGCAGCGACGAGATGCCCTGGTCGGCCAGCTCGCCGGTGATCCGGGTGGCCAGGTGCCACACCGCCGACGTGCCGACCAGCGACGGGCCCGCCGGCACGGTCAGCGTCCGGCAGAACGGGCGCAGCGCGTCCACCACCCCGTCGATCACCACCCGGTGCTCCGCCCGGTCCTTCTCCGACGCCACGAGCGCCTCGCCGTTGCGCCGGTCCCGCTCCGGGTCCGGGTCGCGCGGCATGGAGCCGGCGAACGGGTTCGCGACGACCGTCTGGCCGGTCCGGGACAGCAGCATCTCCGGGGTGGCGCCGACGAGCGTGCGCCGCGCCCCGGACGCGGGCAGGTCGACGGCGTAGGTGTAGCCCGTGGCGTTGTCGGCGGCGAGGTTGGCCAGCAGCGCGGCCGTGTCCAGCCGGCCGGCCAGGCGCAGCCGCAGCGACCGGGCCAGCACGACCTTGTCCAGCTTGCCGGCCCGCAGCAGCCGCACGGCCGCCGCGACGCCGCGCTCGTGCTCCTCCGGCGTCGGCACGGGCACGGTCTCCAGCAGCTCCGGCAGCGCGGGCGGCTCGATGGCCCCCGGGCGGACCGGACCACCCCAGCGCACCGACCGCGGCAGCACCATGTGCGGTGCGGCGGCGTCGTCGAACGGGAGGGCGCCGACCGCGACCGGGGCGTCGGAGTCGACCAGGTGCTTGGTGACGCGGGCGGCCAGCTCGTCCGGGTCCGGCTCGGCGATGACGTGCCGGACGCCGGTCGCGAGCAGCGTGCGCTCGGGGGCGGCGAGGAGGAACGAGCCGGGTTCGTAGTCCGCTAGCAGCCCAGGGGTCACGTCTCCATCATGCCCACGCCCCGGACCGCCAAACCCTCGGGCGCCGGGAGATTTTGAACACGTTCAGCGCGCGGCCCGGAGCGCACAAGGGCCCGCCGTCGGCCGGGTTGACCGGCTGCCGGCGGGCCCTGACCTCGCAGAACTAGTTGAGCGCGTCGATAAGCGCCGTCCGCTGGCGGTCGCCCAGGCCGGCCGCACGCCGGTCGGGGTCGATGCCGGTCTGCTCCAGCAAGGCGGCCACCTTCACGGCGCCGAGGCCGGGTACGGCCTTCAGCAGCGCGGCGACCTTCGTCTTGCCGATGGTCTTGTCTTCCTTCGCCTTCCCGAGCACCGACGAAATGGTCCGCTCGCCGGACTTGATCGACGCCAACAGCTCGGAGCGCGCCTTACGCGCCTCCGCAGCCTTGGCCAGCGCATCCGCGCGCTGCTCTGGAGTCAACGTGGGCAGAGCCACCGTGGTGATCCTTCCTTGTTCGACTACTGGCTGTTCCGCGACCGACAACGCCCAGGTCAGACCCGGAGCGCTCCCCCGCGGTGCCGCGGACCAGTAAACACATCAACGCGCACGAACATACGCGCGACACGCGCATTCGTCTTGGCGAAACCGCAGGTAACCCACGTTGTGGGTAACTGACACGCTCAGTCACGCGTGTCCAGATGTGACGTGGCGGCACTAATGTTCGGTCCAAGAGGCCACTCGTCACCAGGGAGCTTGAACAGCGATGTTGGGCACCATGCAGGACGGACAACTGTCCATCGCCAACCTGTTGCGCCACGGCAGCCGCGTGCACGCGAACGCCGAGGTCGTGACCTGGACGGGAGAGGGTTCGCGGCGCGCCACCTATGCCGAGGTCGCGCGCGAGGCCGCCCGGCTCGCGCACGCGCTGCGCGGCCTGGGTGTGACGTCCGACCAACGCGTCGGCACGTTCATGTGGAACAACAACGAGCACCTCGTCGCCTACCTGGCGGTGCCCGCCATGGGCGCGGTGCTGCACACGCTCAACATCCGGCTGTTCCCCGAGCAGCTGACCTACGTGGCCAACCACGCCGAGGACCACGTGGTGCTGGTCGACGCCACGCTCGTGCCGCTGCTCGCGAAGGTGCTGCCGACGTTCGAGACGGTCAAGCACGTGGTCGTGGTCAACGGCGACGCGACCGCGCTGAGCGCCCCGGACGGCGTCACCGTGCACTCCTACGCCGACCTGCTCGCCGACCAGCCCGACGAGTTCGACTGGCCCGCCGTGGACGAGAACTCGGCGGCCGCGATGTGCTACACGTCGGGGACCACCGGCGAACCGAAGGGCGTCGTCTACACGCACCGGTCGATCTGGCTGCACTCCATGCAGGTCTGCATGACCGACTCGATGGCGCTCGCGCAGTCCGACCGGGCGCTGGTGATCGTGCCGCAGTTCCACGCCATGTCGTGGGGCCTGCCGTACGCGGCGCTGATGGTCGGCGCCTCGCTGATCATGCCCGACCGGTTCCTCCAGCCCGAGCCGCTGGCCGCGATGATCGCCGCGGAGAAGCCGACCATGGCGGGCGCGGTGCCGACGATCTGGCAGGGCCTGCTCGCGCTGCTCAAGCAGCAGCCGCAGGACCTCACGCCGCTGCGCCGGGCCGTGGTCGGCGGGTCGGCCTGCCCGCCGTCGCTGATGTCCGCGTTCGACGAGCTCGGCGTGACGATCATCCACGCGTGGGGCATGACCGAGACCTCGCCGCTGGGCAGCGTGTCCCGCCCGCCAGCGGGGCTCGCGCCCGACGAGGAGTGGGAGTACCGGATCCTGCAGGGCCGCTTCCCCGCGTCGGTCCGCGCGCGGCTCATCGACGACGACGGCCACGAGCTGCCGTGGGACAACGAGGCGGTCGGCGAGCTCGAGGTCGCCGGGCCCTGGGTCGCCGCGGCGTACTACCGGGTCGGCGCGGGCGAGGAGGGCGCGGAGAAGTTCTCCCCGGACGGCTGGCTGCGGACCGGAGACGTCGGCGCGATCACGCCGGACGGCTTCCTGCGGCTGACGGACCGCTCGAAGGACATCATCAAGTCCGGCGGCGAGTGGATCTCCTCGGTCGACCTGGAGAACCAGGTGATGGCGCACCCGGCGGTGGCCGAGGCCGCGGTGATCGGCGTGCCGGACGAGAAGTGGTCCGAGCGCCCGCTGGTGGCCGTGGTGCTGGCCGAGGGCCAGTCGGCCACGCCGGACGAGCTGCGGACGTTCCTCGCCGACCGGGTCGCGAAGTGGCAGCTGCCGGAGCACTGGGCCTTCGTCGAGGAGGTGCCGAAGACGAGCGTGGGCAAGTTCGACAAGAAGCGGCTGCGTGCCGCGGCGGCCGAGGGCAGGCTCGACATCGCGCACCTGTCGTGACGGACGCCAGCCCGGACGCCAGCCCGGACGCAACCGCGTCGCTGCACGAGATGGTGCCGTTCGCCGGCACGCTCGGCATCGAGATGCTGTCCTCCGCGCCCGCGGAGGTGCGCGGGCGGATCGCGTGGGCGGAGTCGCTGTGCACGGTCGGCGGCGCGCTGAACGGCGGCGTGCTCATGTCGCTCGCGGACAACACGGGTGCGCTGTGCGCGTTCCTGAACCTGCCGGACGGCGCGGGCGGCACGACGACGATCGAGTCGAAGACCAACTTCCTGCGTGCGGTCCGCGAGGGGCACGCGACGGCGGTGTCCCGGCCGATGCACGTCGGGAAGCGCTTCGTGGTCGTCGAGACCGACGTGCTCGACGACGCCGAACGGCTGGTGGCGCGCGTGACGCAGACGCAGGCGGTGCTCTGAGCACGGCCCGCGGCCACGTGGGAGAACCGGGCGGGGTGAGGCCGAAGAGACCCGAAGGGACTAGACCAAACGGGCGACAAGTACCAACCTAGATCGGTATTGTCGCGCCCGTGCCGGACCGAGGGACCCTGCGCGGGAAGAGGCGAAAGCTCACCGCGACGTCGTATGTCGTCCTTGGCATGCTCGCGACCCGGCCGGCCACGAGCTACGACCTCAAGCAGTGGGTCGCGAACACGATCGGCAACTTCTGGGCGTTCGCGCACTCGCAGCTCTACGACGAGCCCACCCGCCTGGTCGCCGACGGGCTCGTCAGCGAGTCGGTCGAGGAGGGCGGCAGGCGCAAGCGCACCTACGAGATCCTCCCGGCCGGCCGGGAGGCGCTGCGGGAGTGGCTGGCGAGCCCGACGACCGAGCAGACCGAGGTGCGCGACCTCGGCCTGCTGAAGCTGTTCTTCGCCAACCACGGCGAGCAGGCGGACCTGCTGCGGATCGCGCGCGACCGGCACGAGTCGCACCAGGCACGCGCGGACAGCTACACCGAGCAGCGCGAGGAGATCGCGGACTACGCGGACCGCTGGCAGCTCAAGACGATCGAGCTGGGCATCCGCTACGAGCGGTGCGTCGAGCAGTTCTGGGCGGACTTCATCGCCGAGCTGGACAGCGAGATCGACCCCGAGGAGCAGTCGTAAGCTGTTTACATACCGGCTGCCAAGGGTGAAAATCCTCACCATGCAGCTCAAGGCCCTCACCCTGCTGGCCGCGATCGCGCTGACCCTCTCCGCCATGCCGGCGGCTGCCGCGGCCGAGCCTCAGCCGAACGACGACGCCCCGGTCGACTTCCACCAGTGGCGCGGGCACGACCTGCGCGCCGGCCACGCCGAGGGCCTGCGCCCCGGCCCCGGCGGCACGCTGGTGATCGGCCGCCC
Organism: Actinophytocola sp.; assembly: GCA_035995025.1. Classification (GTDB taxonomy): domain Bacteria; phylum Actinomycetota; class Actinomycetes; order Mycobacteriales; family Pseudonocardiaceae; genus Actinophytocola. The sequence goes on along the minus strand of DASYKY010000081.1, from coordinate 8,906 downwards.
GGCGGGCACGGTCGAGCACACCGAGCCCGATCTGGGCACCACGCGCACCTACGAGTACGGCCGCTGGACCTCGCCGTCCTACCGGCAGGGCTTCGACGCGACGCAGCTCGTGTCGTCGTGGAACGCCACCACGCCGGACGACACCTGGCTGCAGGTCGAGATGCAGGGCCGCACCGGCAGCGGTGCCAGGACGATCTGGTACACGATGGGCCGCTGGGCGCTCGGCGACCAGGACGTCGTCCGCACCTCGGTGCCCGACCAGGCGGACGCGAACGGCTACGTCGACGTGGACACGTTCGTCGCCGAGACCGGCATGACGCTGCGGTCCTACCAGCTGCGCGTGACGCTCTACCGCGAGGCGGGCACCCGGGCGACCCCGCGGCTCGCCGCGGTCGGCGCGATGACCTCGGCCATCCCGGACCGGTTCACGGTGCCGACGAGCCCGCCGGCCGGCGCGTGGGGCAAGGAGCTGCCGGTACCGCCGTACTCGCAGAACATCCACGAGGGCCAGTACCCGCAGTACGGCGGGGGCGGCGAGGCGTGGTGCAGCCCGACCTCCACGGCGATGGTCGTGTCGTACTGGGGCCACGGGCCGAGCCGGGAGGACATGTCCTGGGTCGACCCGTCCTACGCCGACCCGCAGGTCGACCACGCGGCGCGGTTCACCTACGACAAGGACTACGACGGCACGGGGAACTGGCCGTTCAACACCGCGTACGCGGCGAGCCAGGGGCTGGCCGCCCACGTGACCAGGCTGGGATCGCTGGCCGAGCTGGAGCGCTACATCCTCGCCGGCATCCCCGTGATCACGTCGCAGTCGTTCCTCGCCTCGGAGCTGGACGGCGCGGGCTACGGCACGGCCGGTCACCTGATGGTGATCATCGGCTTCACGGAGAACGGCGACGTGATCGCCAACGACCCGGCCTCGAGCAGCGACACGGCGGTGCGCAACGTCTACAAGCGGGACCAGTTCGAGACGATCTGGCTGCGCACCAAGCGGCACAACGACTCGGGCGGCATCTCCAGCGGCTCGGGCGGCGTCGCCTACATCATCACGCCGCCGGGCAAGAAGCTGCCGCACTAGCTGCACCCGCGAGTCCAACACCCGCTGCACCCGCGAGTCCAACACTCGCCACCCGCGAGTCCAACGCGTGGCCGTTGGACTCGCCAGGCCGCGGCGTTGGACTCGCGGGGTTTGTGGGTCGTGGCTAGGCGAGGACCGTGTAGAAGCTCAGCAGGTTGCCGTCGGGGTCGGCGAAGTCGAAGTAGTCGACGGCGCCGGGGACGTGCTCCAGCGCGCCCACCTCGATGCCGAGGCCGGCCAGCCGCTCCCGTTCGGCGGCCGCGTCGGCGACGCCGAAGCGCGCGACGGTCCCCGCGCCCCGGTGCGCCGGCGGCGCCTCGCCGAGCTGCAGCCACACCGGGCCCAGCCGGAACTCCACGACCGTCGACGCCGGCACGACGTCCGGCGGGCCGAAGCCGAACACGCGGCGATACCACTCCATGGCCCGATGGAGATCTGCGACGGGCAGGCCGACCGTCACGCTCGACACGTCCATGCCGACATCCTGCCCGCGTTAGCCTGACGCGGGTGACCTTCGCGGACGCGGACTATCCGGCCGTGCCCTACCCCGGGGCGCGGCCACCGTGCTCGTTCGTGCACGTGGACGGGACCGGGCAGCCGCTGACGCCCGACCGCGCGGCACTGTCCGGCTGGCGAACCGACGGCCGGGACCTCGACGACTGGCTCGCCGCCCGCGGCGCGGCGCCGCTGGCCGAGCGGGTGCCGCTGCTCTGCTACGGCTCCAACGCCTGCCCCGCCAAGCTCACCTGGCTGCGCGACACCCTCGGGCTGACCGGGCCGGCCGTGCTGCTGCGCGCGCGGTGCACCGGCCTCGCCGCGGTGTGGGCGGCCGGGCTGCGCGTGGTCGACGACCAGCGGCCGGCCACCCTCGCCGCCGTCCCCGGCGAGGAGGTGCACGCCGTCTGGCTCGCCACCCCAGACCAGCTCGCCGTGCTGGACCGCTGCGAGGGCCGGGGCAACCGCTACCGGCTCGCGCACGTCACCACCGGCGAGGTCCGGCTCGAGGACGGCACGCTCGTCGAACGTCCGCTCGCCTACGTCGCGAACGAGCGCCCCGACGGCGCCCGGACCAACCGGCACCCGCTGCTGGTCGACGGCCGCCCGGTGCGCTGCGCGGACGTCCCGCAGGCCGCCGTCGCGGCGCTGGCCGGCGAGCCCGCCACCGGCGACGGCCTCGCGGTCCTGGTCGTCGACGGCGTGCCGGTGCCCGCGGACCTGCCGCCGCGGCTGTTCGTCTACGGCACGCTGCGGCCGGGCGCGTCCCACTGGCACCTGATCGCCCCGCACGTCACCGGCGAGCCGCGGCGCACGCGGCTGCCCGGCACGCTGTACGACACCGGCTTCGGCTACCCGGCGCTGCGCCTCGCCGCGGCGAGCGGCGTGCCCGGCTGGCTGGTCGAGCTGGCCGCCCCCGCCGCCATACTGTCCACTGTGGACGAGTACGAGGGCGCCGGGTTCCGCCGGGTGCGCGTCACGGTGGACGGCGGCACGCAGGCGTGGACCTACGTGTGGACCGGCCCGGTCGACGGCATGCGCCCGCTCCCCTCTCCGTGGGCGAACCGCTAGCCTCGGGTGCGTGGACACGACGATCACCACCAGCGACGGCACGATCGACGGCTACCTCGCGGTGCCGCAGCCCGAGGTCTCGGGCCCGCCACCGTGGCCGGGCGTCGTCGTCGTGCACGACATGCTGGGCATGTCCGACGACGTGCGCACCATCGCCGAGCGGTTCGCGACCGCCGGGTACGTGGCGATGGTGCCCAACCTGTACTCGCGCGGCGGGTTCGCCCGCTGCGTGCGCACGACGTTCCGCGAGCTGCTCGCCGGCTCGGGCCGCGCGCACGACGACATCGACGCCGCCCGCGGCGCGCTCACCGGGCGCGACGACTGCACCGGCAAGGCCGGCATCGCGGGCTTCTGCATGGGCGGCGGCTTCGCCCTGCTCGCCGCCACCCGCGACTTCGACGCGAGCGCGCCGTACTACGGCCAGCTCCCGGCCGACACGTCCATCCTGGACGGTGCGTGCCCGATCGTGGCCAGCTTCGGCGGGCGCGACCGGGTGCCCGACATGAAGGGCGCCGCCGGCCGTCTCGACCAGGTGCTCACCGGGTACGGCGTGCCCCACGACGTCAAGGAGTACGCCGACGCCGGCCACTCGTTCGCCAACCGGATGGCCGGCCCGCTCAACGCCCTGCTGCGCGTGGGCGGCATGGCCTACCACCACGAGTCGAGCGAGGACGCGTGGCGCCGGGTGATGTCGTTCTTCGCCGAGCACCTCGGCCGCGCCTGAACACAATTTGCACGATGCTCTGGTGTCCGGGCCGGGCGGCGAGGCAGGCTGGCGGCATGAACCAGGAGACGGAGATCGCGACGCAGCCAACGGTGCGTGAGCCGATGGTCACGCACCCCGCTCCCCTCGGCCCGACCGCCGAGGAACCGCCGCCCGCGCCGGTCGACCCCCTGGCGAGCATCACGCTGACCCCGCGCACGTTCGCGGCGGTGCTGGCCGTGGCCGGGATGCTGCTCGGCCTGATCCTGGCACTGGTCCCCGTGCACGTCGCCGGCCTGGACACGACCGAGCCGACCTCCGTGAGCTGCGGCAACACGATCGGCGGGGTGGAGACGCCGCTGGTCGGCGAGGACCTGCGCAACGCGGGCGACGAGGTCCTCGCCACCTACGTCGGCACCTGCCAGCAGGCGATCAGCACGCGCCTGCTGGTGTCCTGGCCGCTGTTCGTCGCGGGTGCGCTCGGCATCGTGTGGCTCGGCGTGGTCCGCCGCGACCCGCCCCGTCAGCTCGCCTGAGGAGGCACGAGCTTGCCCGGGTTCAGCACGCCCTCGGGGTCCAGCTCGCGCTTGACGGCCGCCAGCACGTCCACGCCCAGCGCGCCGATCTCCGCCGGCAGGTAGGGGGCGTGGTCGACGCCGACCGCGTGGTGGTGCGAGATCGTCCCCAGTGGACCGTCGGACGAGATCGCCGTGCAGGCAGCCGCTTTCGCGCGTTGCCACTGGCCGATCGGGTCGTCGGTGTCGCGCGGCACGATCGTCGTGAAGTACAGCGAGGCGCCCGTCTCGTAGGCGTGCGAGATGTGGCAGGCCACCAGCGGCACCGCGCCCCGCGCGGCCAGCGACTCCTGCAGCGCGGCCCGCACCACCGACCGCAGTGTGTCCACAGTGGACCAGAAGGTGGCGGTCTCCAGGGTCTCCACGCAGACACCGAGGTCCATCAGGGCGTCGCGCTGCCGCGGCCCGGCGAAGCGCCCGTGGCGCCACTTCTCCCCGGCCGCCGTGCCGAGCGAGACCGGCTTGAGCCCGCGCAGCACCCGCAGCGTGGCCTTGCGCCGGGCGGCGACCTCCGCCTTCGACGCGCCCTCCCAGCCCAGGACCAGCAGGCACGGGTTCACCATGCCGCGCAGCCGCAGGTAGCGCTGCACCAGCGCGGTCTTCCAGCCACCGGACATCGCGAACGCCATCTCCGTCTCCTGCGGATCCGACAGCCGCGTCACGTCCGCGAGCACCCGGTGCTGCGCCAGCTCGCGCACCACGTCCGCGCCGCGCGACCAGCCGTCGAACACGAAGCCCTCGTAGCGGCGCACGGTCGGCAGCGGCCGCACCCGCACGGTCACCTCGGTGAGCACGCCGAGCGTGCCCTCGCTGCCCAGCACCAGCTGGCGCAGGTCCGGCCCGGCCGCCGACGCGGGCGCCACGCCCAGCCGCCACTCGCCGCGCGGGGTGGCCACGCGCACGCCCTCGACCATGTCCTCGAACCGGCCGTACCCCGCCGACGCCTGGCCCGACGACCGGGTGACCGCGAACCCGCCGATCGTGGCGCGCTCGAACGACTGCGGTACGTGGCCGAGCGTGAACCCGTGCGCGGCGAGCAGCCGCTCCGCCTCCGGCGCCACCACCCCGGCCTGCAGGACCGCCAGCCGCGACACCGGGTCCACCGAGACCAGCTTGTCGAGCCGGCACAGGTCCAGCACGACCACCGACTCCTTGTCCCCGCGCAGCGCGGCCACGCCGCCGACCACCGACGTGCCGCCGCCGAACGGCACGACGCCGACGCCGTGCTCGGCGCACACCTCGACGACCCGCTGCACCTCGTCCGGGTCGGCCGGCAGCACGACCGCGTCGGGCACGGTAAGCTCGCCGGTTCCCCTGTGCCGCAACAGGTCCAGATAGGACAGACCGCCCGTCCGGCCGAGCCGGTCGTCCCGGCCGCGCAGTACGTGGCCGGCGCCGGCCACGTTCTCGAGCGCCTTGCGCGCCACGTCCGGCAGCGCCGACTCGGCCACCGCGAGCGCGGAGTCGGGCGCCGCGGGGGTGCTGCGCGGGGTCAGCCCGGTCTTCGAGGCTAGCCAGCGGGCCGCATGAGGAGGCAGGATGGCGTCCTGCCCGCCCGCCGGCGTCCAACTGCGACGCACGAGATGGTCGAGGTGGTCCCTGGGTTCGGTCACCGCTATAGTGTGACACATGACGTCTATCCGTCACACTCCGTCATCCAACCGCGTCGCGGACGACGTGCTGCTCGACGCGGCGATGGAATGCGTGCTGGCGGTGGGCGTGCGGCGCACCACGCTGAGCGACGTTGGCCGGACCGCGGGTGTCAGCCGGATGACTCTCTACCGGCGGTTCCCGGACGTACGCGGCATGCTGTCGGCGCTCATCACCCGCGAGTTCGGCAAGATCCTCGACGAGGCCACCCGCATCGCACAGCCGGAGCCGACCGCCCGCGGGCAGCTCGTGGTCGCGGCCGTGCAGGCGATCCGCAGCCTCGCCGCGAACCCGCTGATGCACGCGGTGATCGAGCGCGACGCGGAGATGCTGCTGCCCTACATCACGGAGCGGATAGGCACGAGCCAGCGGATGACCGAGGAGTTCCTGCGCGCGCAGCTGGCGGCCGGGCAGCGGGACGGCTCGATCCGGGTGGCCGACCCGGCGGTGCAGGCGCGGACGATCTTCCTGCTGGTGCAGCCCTACGTGTTCGCCATCCGGCCGTCGACGTCCGACCTGTCGCTCGACGACCTGCTCGCGGAGCTGACCCACCTGCTCGACGTGGCGCTGCGCCCATGACGGGCACCTCGCTGAACGCGACGCGCCGCGCGGCGGAGCTCGACGCCCTGGCGGGCGGCGAGGTCGTGGACCTGCTGGTCGTCGGCGGCGGCGTGACCGGCGCGGGCATCGCGCTGGACGCGGCCGCGCGGGGCCTGTCGGTCGCGCTGGTCGAGGCGCGCGACCTGGCGGCCGGCACGTCGCGCTGGTCGAGCAAGCTCGTGCACGGCGGCCTGCGCTACCTGGCGAAGGGCGAGGTCGGGCTGGCGCACGAGAGCGCCGTGGAACGCGGCATCCTGATGACCAGGACGGCGCCGCACCTGACCCGCGCGCTGCCGCAGCTCTTCCCGCTGCACGAGCAGGTCTCCCGCGGCGGCGCGGCGATCGTGATGTCCGGCCTGCGCGCGGGCGACGCGCTGCGCCGGGCCGCGCGCACGCCGTCGGCGCTGCTGCCGACGCCGCGGCGGGTGTCCGCGCCCGAGGCGCTGGCGCTCGCGCCGGGCCTGCGTGCCCGGGGCCTGCGCGGCGGCCTGCTGTCGTTCGACGGCCAGCTGACCGACGACGCGCGGCTGGTGGTGGCGCTGGCCCGCACGGCGGCCGGCCTGGGCGCGCGGATCCTGACGCGGCTGCGGGTCACCGCCGTGGCGGGCGACGGCGTCGAGGCGACGGATGTGCTGTCCGGGCGCTCGGTCTCGCTGAGGGCACGGAGCGTGGTGAACGCGGCCGGCGTGTGGGCGGGCACGCTCGTCGACTCGGTGCGCCTGCGCCCGTCGCTGGGCTCGCACGTGGTGGTCGACGGCGGGCGGCTCGGCATCGGCAGCACGGCGCTGACCGTGCCGGTGCCGGGTGAGCGGTCCCGCTTCGTGATCGTGCTGCCGCAACGGACCGGCTTGGTCTACATCGGACTGACCGACGAGCCGTTCGACGGCCCGGTGCCCGACGAGCCGGTCGCACCGCAGGCCGACGTGGAGTTCCTGCTGCGGGTGGCGTCTTCGGTGCTGGACCGCCCGCTGACCGGCGCGGACGTGCTCGGCAGCTACGCGGGCCTGCGCCCGTTGCTCGAGGGCACGGGCCGCAGCGCCGACTTGTCCCGCCGGCACGCGGTGCTGCGCGCGCCGTCCGGCGTGCTGACGATCGTCGGCGGCAAGCTGACCACGTACCGGAAGATGGCCGAGGACGCCGTGGACGCGGCGGTGGCGGCCGCGTCGCTGACCGCGGGCCCGGCCAGGACGCGAAACCTGCCACTGACCGGCGCCGGCTCCCGGCCGCATCTGTCTACTGTGGACGCTTCGGCCAGGTTGGTCGCCACGTACGGCACGGAGGCGCCGCGGGTTGCGGCGCTGGCTTCCTTCGACCCGGACCTCGGCGCCCCGGTGTCCGCCGACACGGAGGTCACCGGCGCCGAGGTGGTGTGGGCGGTACGCCACGAGGGCGCCCTGGACGCCGACGACGTACTGCACCGCCGCACGCGGATCGGCCTCGTGCCCCGGCACGAGGAAGCGGCGCGCGAGCGGGTGACCGACCTGGTGAACCGCACGCTGGCCGGCCTCGCACCAGCCACGTAGCCGCTTTCACCGGCCACTGAGCAGCACCGGCGACATGACGCGCCTGGCGCGCAACGGAGCCTGGCCCCCACGGCGCGCCCAGCCACGCGACAACGCCAGGCCCGGTGACGCGCCACCACGTGACCGCGCCCGGCGAACGCGATGCCGCCGCCACGCCAATCCCGCCGCCCATGACGCGGGCACCGGCAACATCACATGCGCCAGCCGGAACGCAGGCACCAATCAACATGCCCAGCCAAGAACCCCGCGCAGCGACGTAACGCGCGCATACAACAACACGCTGCCCCCACCCTCTCCGGGGGCACCCCTCATGGCCATTCTATCGGGGGAGGGGTTGCGGAGCCGGGGTTTGTGCGTCTGCTGTGGACAACTCGGCGGCCTGTGGACAACCGGGCCCGCGCGGACATAGGAACGGGCCGGCCACCGGAAACCCGGTGACCGGCCCGCCCCCGACATTTCCTACTGTTGCGGAGCTTGGGCCGCGCGCAGGCGTTCGGCCACGCGCGCGACCTCGTCCGGCGTACCCACGATCTCGAAGTGCATCTCGTCGTGGCGGCCCGTGTAGTCGCCGCCCCAGCGGACCACGTCGTCCACCTCGCCCAGGATGCTGTGGATCTCGTTGACCTGGGCCGGGGTGAACGTGTTCGTCGCGCCGAGCACGTGCCGCGTGGCGTTGACGTCCACCGCGGTGGCGCTGGCGTGGTTGGAGATGTCGTGGCTGCCACGCACGTTGCGGTTCGCGTAGCCCCAGTCGTCGTGCTCGCCCGCGTCGGAGTTCATGTCGACGTTCTCCACACGCGAGTTCACCTGGCCGAGCACGTGCATGAGCACGTCGCCGCCGGGGCCGTCGACCACGTTGACCCGGGTGTCCGTGCCCGGGATCGTCCGCACGCCGCGCGCCGGGTTGACCGGCCAGCCGTTCTGCGACACCGGGCCGTTCGTCACCGCGCCGCCGGCCTGGGCTGGCGGGGCCGCGACCGGAGCGACCGGGTTCACGGCCTGCGCCTGGGTCGTCTGCACGCCGTCGGTGCCGGCGACGGGTGTGGCGGCGATGGGGCCGTTGGTGGTGGTGTGCTGGGTGGAGGTGGTCGAACTACCGGTGGCCAGGTCCTGGGTGCGGTAGGCGGCGTTGGTGGCCGCGGTCTGGGTCGAGGTGGTCGAACCACCGGAGGCCATCGCCGGGTCGCTGTACTGGTAGCCCGGGG